>JAQWVA010000122.1:0-5205 GCA_029250205.1 Tateyamaria sp. | reverse complement strand
GGTTTTGGCTTTTGCCTGCGCCAATGAGACTGGAGCTTGAACAAAAGCATCAAAATCCTCTATGGCGTTGTCCGTCAGAAGATCTCGACAGGCTGTGCGCACATCATCGCCCTCATCAACGGCAATTTTTACGTCGTTGAGGCGACGTTTGAGGGTATTCGTACGTTGACCAAGATCATTGGGCAGCGGGTCGGGAAGCTCTACAGAAATCAACGCACTGGCTTTCTGTAGAATGGTTTGCATGTCCCCCCATTGTTTGTTGCGTGCCGCTCGACGCAGTTGCCGGTTTTCCGTTTCAAGCGCCGCAACCCGTTGATCAATGTCTGCATCAGACCGCGGACTCGCTTGGCTTTCTTCAGCGATCATCTCGCTCAATTCGCTACGCATAGCTTCCATCAACACCGCTTTGGTCATTTCAGGGCTCAAGTTCTTTTTGGTCACGGCGTCCACGAATTCTATCTCCTTTTTCTCGTAGACCGAGAGCAGCCTTGCGGCACGCTTCACGGCGTCGAGGGGGAGATGGGTTCGCAAGGAAAGACAGATAAATTTGTTTGGAGCGGAATTTGATGGTCCTGTTGGTAGGCGTTTGCGGAAATAGAACATCCGGCCTCTACGCATCAAGTAAGGGCCGGCGTGATATTTGGGTTTTTGTCGGGGTTTTCGTCGGGCTGAACCGCACCGCTTTTGGGGGTAGCGCGCAAGGCCATGTGTTACACCCTGTGTCACAATTTCAGAATGCTGTGACACACAGGTCGTTTCGGGCTGGGTTAAGCCTTTGTTTTCTTGAGTATCTCTAAGAAAGTTGGCTGGGATGGTAGGATTCGAACCTACGGTACACTGTACCAAAAACAGTTGCCTTACCACTTGGCTACATCCCAACGTGATGGGTTAATTAGTCTGAGAGGATCACGCGCGCAAGCCCCTAATGCCCAAAAAGCGGACTATGCCCATTGATGTAGGCGCTGTGACAAGTCGTGACCTGTCAGGCCTGCACGTCAATCAGAACCGCCCCACTCCGGCCGCCTGCCTCGACGGCCTCATGAGCTTGTGCGCATTGGGCCAGCGGAAACGTAGTTGCGACTGGGATAGACATGGCACCGGAACCCAAAGCCTCATGCAAACCCGCGATGGCAGCGTTACGTTCTGACTTAGGCAACAGGTAGACCAACTGGATATCGATTGTGGCAGCTTTGAACAAAAGTGGGCGGAAATCCAGTTCTGGTGCCATTTCCTTTGCTGAGCCATAGACCGAGATGATGCCATTGGGCTTGATCACGGCTGCATCAGTGCTGACGTTTATGCCAAATTCCACTTCGACGATGCGATCGATGAATTTTCCATCATTAGCATCAAGAATGGCCGAGCCAAGGTCTGGCATCGTATAGTCGATCACCGCATCTGCGCCTGCGGTCCTGGCGGCCTGAGCACCTTGCGTGCCGGTTGTGGCAATAACCTTTGCGCCGCCCCATTTGGCCAATTGCACCGCAAGAAGGCCGACAGTGCCAGCACCCCCCTGAACCAGAACCGTTTGGCCTGCGACCGTGCCCCCCCCAAAGACTGCGTGGCAGGCGGTTAGCCCCGGGATGCCAAGGCTGGCCCCTGTTTCGAACGTCACCGAATCAGGTAGGGCAACCGCGAGGTCTTGGGGCAGACAGATGTGCGTTGCAGCAGTGCCGAAGGCGCGTTGCCATTGGCCGTTCCAGATCCAAACGCGGGTTCCCATTCGGCTTGGGTCCACACCCTCGCCGACGGAAACGATGGTGCCTGCGCCGTCGCTGTGCGGCACAATCCGTTCAAAGGCGGGTTTCATCACGCCGGGTGCCATGCCTGCGCGCGATTTGACATCAGATGGATTAACGCCGGAAAACGCGAGTTCGACCAATACCTCGCCGGGCTGCGGCGTCGGCGTTGGTATCGTGATTTTCTCGAGGATTTCAGCGGCGGGACCAAAACGAGAGTAGGACATTGCGTGCATCTGACGTAGTTTCCTTTCATAAGGGCAGGCGGATTACTTGTGCTTTGACCCTGCCGTATCGCAAACGGAGGACAGCATGAAGTCTATACGCACCCCTGATGCCGCCTTTTCTGATCTTTCAGGGTATGATTTTGCGCCTTGCTACAGCGAAATTCCGGACACTGAAGGCGGCACGCTTCGCATGCACCACCTAGACGAAGGGCCAGGGCATCTGCCGCCGATCCTGTGCCTGCACGGTGAGCCAACGTGGTCTTACCTATATCGCAAGATGATCCCGGTGTTTGTTGCTGCCGGACGGCGTGTCGTGGCGCCTGACTTGATCGGTTTTGGCAAGTATGACAAGCCAATCAAGCGCAGCGACTATACCTATCAACGTCACGTGGATTGGATGCAGTCATGGCTTGAGGGGCTGGAACTGCACGGGATCACTCTGGTCTGCCAGGATTGGGGTGGATTGATAGGGCTACGGCTGCTGGCCGAAATGCCGGACCGCTTTGACCGAGTGGTCGTGGCTAATACGGCGCTGCCGACAGGCGATCACCCTATGGGTCCCGCATTTGAGGCATGGCGAGAATATTCCCAGACGGTGCCTGTATTCAATTCAGGACGTATCGTTTACGGCGGTACTGTGCGCAAGATTACCCCGCAAGAGGTCGATGCCTATAATGCTCCCTTTCCTGATGACCGCTATGTTGCAGGTGCGCGCCAGTTTCCAACGCTAGTGCCATCAAAGCCGGACGATCCAGCCGCTGCACCCAATCGCGCTGCATGGGAGGTATTAAAGCGACTAAAAGTGCCATTGCTGACGGCGTTTGGAGCGGATGACAAGGTCATGGCAGGCATGGACAAAGTGTTTCAGCGCAGGATGAAAGGGGCTGTCGGCCAGCCTCACGTGGTCCTGCCGCTTGCAGGCCATTTTCTGCAAGAGGACGTTGGCCCGGAGTTGGCGCATTTGATAGTAGAGTTTATCGCAGCCACCGGTGGGTGATGCCTATTCGCGGATTTCGGCTATCTCGACGCCCCAGAGACGCGCCTTGGGCGCCCAGCCGCGAAACCCGCCAGAATCAAGTTTGCACCATTCGGGACCACATTTGCCAAGCCGTGCGATGACGCCAGCCTCTAATTCTGCGGTTACAGATGCGCCTGCGTCGGGGCGAGTGCGTAGCATCAACTCAGCTTGTTGGACGATGACCGTACGCTTGCCCGACAGCAGAGAATAGTGAATCCAACCGCCCAGCCCCTCACGGTCTTCGACTCTGCGCCAATGGCCATGTTCTGCAATAATGCGCAGTGGCATATGACGCCGCTGGAACACCCAATCGATCCGATGAGTCAACGATGGGCCGCGCCGAACATTGCCTTTGCTGGCCTTGAGCGACACGAAACGCGGCAACGGCAGGTCCGTTACAGGGCCTATGTCGCGTGCCAACGCTGATCCACCAAGGATCAGCACCGCACAAATAGTCAAAATGTGCTGGTATGCCCGTCGTATAGAGAAGGTTTTGCTCATCTGTTGCCTTTAGACATGGCAGAGGTTCTTGTGCCTCTTGCCGACATCCGTCACCATGCCCTTAAATGGTCCACAGGCCAAGCGTAAGGAGTGCCGCAATGCCAATGGAACGTCTGAGTGTTGTTGTTACGCGACGGTTGCCGGCTGAGGTCGAAACTCGTCTGAGCGAATTGTTTGACGTCAGGCTGCGGGATGATGATGTCCCGATGAGTCGAACACAGCTTGTCGAGGCAATGAAATCGGCGGATGTTTTGGTGCCGACCATAACCGATACGATTGACGCCCCGATGATCGGCCAGGCGGGTGACCGTTTGAAGCTGATCGCTAATTATGGGGCAGGGGTCGATAATATCGACGTCTCGACGGCACGCCAGCGTGGTATATTGGTGTCCAACACACCGGGTGTTTTGACCGACGACACGGCCGACATGACCATGGCGTTGATTCTGGCAGTGAGCCGCCGGATGCGAGAAGGGCTTGCCGTTATGCAAAGTGGCGAGTGGGACGGCTGGGCACCGACCGCCTTTCTGGGGGGGCGTGTGGGGGGGCGTCGCTTGGGAATCCTGGGCATGGGACGGATTGGACAGGCGGTTGCGCGCAGGGCTGCGGCCTTTGGAATGCAGGTGCATTATCACAATCGCCGACGCCTGCGCCCCGAGATTGAGCAAGAGCTGGAAGCCAGCTACTGGGACAGTCTAGACCAGATGGTTGCGCGGGTTGACGTGTTAAGTATCAACTGCCCGCACACGCCTTCGACCTTTCATTTGATGAACGCGCGCCGGCTCAAGTTGATGAAGCCGGATGCTGTAATTGTGAACACGTCGCGCGGCGAGGTGATTGACGAGAATGCCCTGACACGGATGCTGCGCACAGGTGAGATCGCGGGTGCGGGTCTTGATGTCTATGAGCATGGCACATCTGTGAACCCACGCTTGCGCGAGCTGCCCAATGTCGTCTTGTTGCCGCATATGGGGTCAGCAACCCGCGAAAGCCGCATCGAGATGGGTGAGAAAGTGATCGTCAATATCAAGACATTTGCTGATGGTCATCGCCCGCCTGATCAGGTGGTGCCGTCGATGCTTTGACCCTGCGGGAAACGACGTATTTTCTAGGCAAGGCTCTTAGCGATAAAACCTTGTCTGGGCCAAGGAGAAACTGATGCGATATGTCTTGATCGTTGTATGCATTCTAATCTCAATAAAGGCATCGGCCCAGCAGGCAGCGGATGCGGTGCAGCCAGAGGCCGCAACGACGGGACAGCTGGCTGCGCAATCCGATGTGGTTGCTGGCTCTCTGAGGGCCAAGGCAGCGGGTCAGCCAGTTGTTGCGCAAAGCTATATGGTTTCAGCAGCGCACCCATTGGCGGTGCAAGCCGGGACAGACATTCTTGCCGCAGGTGGCACGGCCGCGGATGCAATGGTGGTGGTTCAGACCGTGCTTGGGCTGGTGGAACCGCAATCTTCTGGGTTGGGTGGCGGCGCGTTTTTGGTCTGGTATGATGCAGTACGATCATCGCTCACAACGCTGGACGGGCGCGAGACCGCGCCATTGGAGGCGACACCGACGCTGTTCCAGACCGACGATGGCGAACCTATGGGGTTTTTCGATGCCGTCGTCGGCGGTCGGTCGGTCGGAACACCCGGTACACCGGCGCTGATGCAGGCCGCGCATGACAAGTGGGGGCGCTCGGACTGGGCCGGGCTGTTTGCCGAGGCGATTG
>JAQWVA010000109.1:0-54673 GCA_029250205.1 Tateyamaria sp. | reverse complement strand
ACCGGGGCGACGGCCGCCCAATATCGGAGTTAAACATGCATCTTGCCGATCCCATCACCCAACCCGAATTCTACCAAAAGGTGGCAAGCAAGCGGCTGATGGCTTGGGTGATTGACACTGTTCTAATTGCGCTGACTGCCATGCTGATTGTGCCGTTCACTGCGTTCACAGCAATATTCTTCTTTTTTGGTCTGATGGCAGTAGTGGGGTTTATTTACAGAACAATCACTTTGGCCAGTGGATCTGCCACGTGGGGCATGCGTATGATGGGCATCGAGCTTCGCGACACACATGGCGCGATCCTCGATTTACAGAGCGCGTTTCTTCATACACTCGGTTACACTGTCAGCTGGGCTTTCGCACCGCTGCAACTGATTTCCGTGGTGTTGATGGCGTCATCCAATCGGGGGCGAGGATTGACCGATCATATCATGGGAAGCGCGGCACTAAACCGACGTAATCCTTGATTGAATAGATTACGCCCTTGTCAGCCGATCTCTTGCTGCTATCTTCTACGAACTTCGGTCGGGATCACCATGCGACATACTTTGCCTCTTGCACCGCAGTTTTACGTAACTGCGCCCCAGCCCTGCCCTTATCTGGACGGGCGTATGGAGCGTAAACTGTTCACTGCGCTTCAGGGCGAAAACGCACATAAACTCAATGATAGTCTAAGCCAACAGGGCTTTCGGCGTTCGCAGAACGTGCTTTATCGCCCCTCTTGCGCCGACTGTTCTGCATGCCTTTCAGCGCGTATTGAGGTCTCAGAATTCAAACCGTCCAAAGGGCAGCGACGCACGTCGAATCGAAATACCGATCTTATTCGTAATGCGACGTCTCCTTGGGCAACAGAAGACCAATATGCACTGTTCCGCAGTTATCTGGACGATAGACATGCAGATGGCGGAATGGCGGATATGGATGTCTTTGAGTTCGCGGCCATGGTCGAAGAAACGCCAATACGCAGTCGGGTGATTGAATATATCGATCAACAAAGCAAATCATTGATTGGCGTCAGTCTGACTGACGTGCTGAGCGACGGCCTGAGTATGGTTTACAGCTTTTATGCACCAAACGAACAACGCCGATCACTGGGCACTTACATGATCCTCGATCACATCAATATAGCGCAAGAGGCAGGTCTGCCTTACGTCTATCTGGGTTACTGGGTCCCAGGCAGCCAAAAGATGGGCTACAAATCAAAATTCTCAGGGCTGGAAGTCTATACCGGGGGCCAATGGCAAAGGATGACCGACCCTGACAACTTTCATCCCGACACACATCCGTTGTCCACGGACCCAATTGCCGAGCAGGTTGCAAACATCTCGCTCCCCGACACACGCCCAACGACCTGAACAAGAAGATCAATTCAGCTTTCGGTATATTTAGGCCATGTCCAAGGACCGGAGTGCAGAGCCATCTCAAAAATGAAATAAGGGCAGCCCGTTCAGGCCGCCCTTTTCATTTTTCAAAAGATCGGTCAGCCATTCATTAATTCGGGATCAGATCCGGGATCAATGTCACAATCCCCGGGAAGGTCCAAAGCAACGCCAGCCCTGCAACCTGGATCAGGACGAATGGAATGATACCCCGGTAGATATGACCTGTTGTGACCTCTTTGGGGGCGACACCACGCAGATAGAACAATGCAAATCCAAACGGTGGCGTCAAAAACGAGGTCTGCAAGTTCACCGCGATCATGATGGTCACCCATTTCGGGTCAAACGTTCCGCCGTAAATCACAGGTCCTACGATTGGGATGACGATGTAGATGATCTCGAGGAAGTCCAGAACGAACCCAAGCACAAACAGAACCAGCATCACGATCAGGAAAACCGTAAACTCGTTATCAAAAGACTTGAGGAATTGCTGGATATAATGCTCACCACCAAAGGAGATTACAACCAAGTTCAGCAGCTGCGACCCGATGAGGATGGTAAAGACCATGCTCGTCACCTTAGCTGTTTCTCGCACCACCGGAGTCAGAACACCCGACGTGTAAAGAATATAGCAGCTAAAGAGCAGACCAAAGAGCGCATAAAGATAAGCGGCATAGGCCACAAAGAACGCCACCCAAGATTGGAAGCTTACGTCGTTTTGATTGATCCGCAGGTCAAAGTTCACCCCAACAAGAATACAAACAATGATCGCTAGGGTTGACCAGATAATCACCTTGGGGCTTCGGTCCGAATCCGTCAGTTTGCGGTACGCTGCGAGCATGATCGCACCACCTGCGCCTAAAGCGGCGGCAGGTGTCGGATTTGTAATGCCGCCCAAAATCGAACCGAGCACAGCAATGATAAGAATTAGCGGAGGGAAAACAACTCGGATTAGTTCGTTCTTTGCACAACGTTTCACCCCTTCGACAACACCGTACAAGACCATCGCAAAAGGCACAGCCATCAGCACGACATAGCCACCCGCCGACGTAGTTGGTGCGAGCAAGATGATGTCGACAAGCAAAGCCAACACAATTCCTAATGCACCAATGATCAGCGGACGGTCATCACGACCAGGCGAAATGCCCTTAGCCGTCGTCAGGATCAAGCCCAACAGGATGAGCAAGATGGCAGTTCCAGTCCCAATCGGGGCAGCAGCATCCACCTTGGCCTGCACGGCTGCTGCAAACTCCTCTTCCGACAGGCGCTCAGATTGCTGAACTCCGCCTGCTGCTGCGATTTCTTCTTGCTGGTTGATGGCCGCGTCCCACGCCTCTTGGCCATGCAAAACAATCATCGACGCCTTACAATCGTCGCCCACATTGGTGCGCAGGCTGGCCATCTCACCGATGTCTGAAAACGCCGAGACAGTCATCGACTGGCTTCCCACAACGTTGAGGTTTCCTAGCAAAATCGTGCCCACCACAAGCAATACAGGCGCACCTAAGAACCAAGTAAACGCTTCACCGCGTGTTATCGGGTCTGCATTCGTCGCACCCATTGGCACAGCAGGCGCTTTTTCCGGATTCATCAATGCGTAGCCAAAGGCGTAAAGCGCGTAGAGAAGCGCCAGCATGATCCCCGGCAGCAAAGCAGCCTGGAACAACGTACCGACAGAAACAACCGCCGGTTCTCCCAGATAGGTTAGCGCGTCGGTACAACCCGCCGCCTGAGCGCGCGCCTCTTGAGCGGCTGAGTAAAGATCGCCCGCCAAAGTTCCTAGCAAAACGATCACGATCGAGGGCGGAATGATTTGTCCCAGCGTGCCAGAGGCCGCAATCACGCCAGTCGCGATTTCCGGTGAATAATTGTTGCGCAGCATTGTCGGCAAAGCAAGAAGACCCATCGTGACAACGGTCGCCCCAACGATGCCGGTCGACGCTGCCAGAAAGGCACCCACCACGACGATTGATACCGCAAGCCCACCAGGCAATGGGCCGAAAACACGCGCCATTGTGGTTAAAAGGTCATTGGCAATCTTGGACCGCTCAAGAGTAATGCCCATCAAGACAAACATCAGAACCGCGAGCAGTGTTTCAATAGATTGGCCTGCCAAAACACGCTCGTTCATGCGATTGACGACGAATGAAACATTACGGTCAAGCGCCACTTCCCAGCCACGCGGAAAGACAGACTCGCCAAGCCTAGGCAAATCTGGGTATCGGAAGGTGCTGATACTGTCGGCCTTTATCCCGCTGTTGACCAGGTCGCGATAAGCCGCGCTCGACTGATCAATCGCTTGGTGTATCAATAGACCTGCGCTGTCCAGCGCCGCGATGATGGCAAAAGAGATTACGCCAGCTCCGCCGATGGCGAAAGCCACTGGAAAGCCCGACAGGATGCCCCCAAAAAGGCAGACGAATACGATAATGAGGCCGATTTCGACGCCATCAAGTCCAAATAACATGGTTTTCTGCCCCTACTTTTGTTCGCAGCTTGCAGGCCGACCAAACGGCCCCGCTATGCTCGTGTTCAACGCATGCATCAGTGCGTTCCCTCATAGGCTTCTTCGCCCTCACCCAGGCTGTCGCGATCAAGGTACTTGCCTTCGCTTTCCGGGCCTTCCTTCCATTCAAGGTAAGACCGGTAGAAGAACGCGATTGCATGAATAAAGACGAGCGCTGTAAATGCCACCAACAGGATTTTGAAAAGAAAGTAGCCAGTGAAGCCGTTCGGGCTGAACCCAATGGTTTCCACATTCCAACGCATTGCCCGTGACTTGAGCAAAAGCCGATCCAACGTATCCGATGCCGATGGTTTGGGGACGATCAGGTGGCGCCAAAGAAAATACCAGCCGTACATCCAGATCAGCACAGCGGTTGGGATCATGAAAAACAGCGAACCGAACATATCGATGACACGCTTGGTTCGGTGGCTGACGGCGGAATAGATCAAGTCAACCCGCACATGGCCACCCTGCACGAACGTATAGGTCACACACATGCATATGACCAAAGCATTATAAAGCTTCAATTCCTCCGCAAACCACGAAATGTCATACTGAAGCGGAATACCAAACCCGATAGAAATATCAGGACGGGTAAATATCCGCTGCAGGAATACGATGATAATCTGTTGCAGAACCATCAAAAGGCCCGCCCAAGCGAACAAGCGACCGACACCGTTTGAAACCCCTTCGAGCACACGCACCATGCCCCAAAGAAAATCGTTGCGGACCATGCCAACCACAGTCACCACCAGTACGACGGCCATGACGGCAAAAAAGAATTCGGTGGACCCACCATAATAAACAAAGCGCATCACCGCTTCTTTATTGGACCAGTCCAGCCATAAACCAGGATGAGATACAGCATAGGCAATATTGTAAAAGGCCATTGCCAGTTCCTGAAAGACCCAGACAACGCCCCCGCCCAATGCAGACAGCACTTGGCCGATCGATATGGCACCTTCGTTTTCCATGGAACTCCCCCGGCACAGGCCGCGATCGCATTTGCGCGCTCAACTTACCTGTTTCTTTTGATGTCTCAAAAGGGGCCCCGAGACATGGGGCCCCTTTTTTTTGTCAAACCGATGCGGCTTAGCCGCCTAGAACGCGAATACGCTGCTGAAGATAGTAACCATCCGATTTGTTGATCCAGCTTGCTGAGTTGGCAAGGCTCTCTTCGAAAGAGTTACGGATGTCTGCAAAGATGCTATCGCCCATGTTCTCGTCCATGACTTCGGCAGAGGCCGCACCAAACGCATCCCAGACATCGTCAGAGAATTGCAGCGTCTTGACACCTTGCTGTTGAAGACGGGCCAGAGCGGCACCATTGTTCGCAAGTGTTTCGGACAACTGATAGTATGTGACCGCACGGCTCGCACCTTGCAGGATTGCTTGGTGCTGCGGTGTCAGGTCATTCCAAACGTCAAGGTTGACGTTGGCGGCAAGCGCCGAACCTGGCTCGTGGAAACCAGCGGTGTAGTAAACTTTGGCAACTTCTTGGAACCCGGCGCGTTCGTCTGCCATTGGGCCGACCCACTCGAGACCGTCCAAGGCACCCGACGACAGAGCTTGATACAGTTCACCACCGGGGATGTTCTGTACGGATGCGCCCAGTTTACCCAGGACTTTGCCACCCAGACCGGGCATACGGAACTTCAAGCCGTTAAAGTCGTCAGCCGAGTTGATTTCCTTGCGGAACCAGCCACCGGACTGCGAACCAGAGTTACCCGCCAGCAGACCTTTGAGGTTAAAGATTTCGCCAAGGCTGTCGTGCATTTGCTGACCGCCACCATGCTCGTACCAGTTCGTCACCTCTTGTGCAGTACCGCCGAAAGGCACGGCCGTGTAATATGCAAAGCCGGGGTGTTGACCGATAAAATAGTAGTCGGCCGAGTGGTACATGTCTGCTTGGCCCGACGATACAGCGTCAAAGACTTCCAAAGCACCAACGAGTTCGCCCGGCGCCTTTTTGTCGATGGTCAGGTTGCCATCGGACATGTCCGATACAAACTTTTCAAGATAAGATGCAGCGTCATCAAGAACCGCGAAGCCGCGGGGCCATGACGTTACCATTGTAAGTGTGCGTTTGCCTTGTGCATAAGCTGGTGCAGCAAGTGTCGATGCGGCGGCTGCGGTGCCACCCATTGCAGATGTCTTCAAAAAAGAACGACGATCCATAGATATATTCCTCCCAATTATGGCGCCAGCCCTATCAAAGGACGGACGGAGCGTTTTGCGTAGCGTCACCGTACCGATGATGCGCTCAAAATAAATACCTAGTACTGCGTAGAAATATAGCAAATCGCCCGATTTAATGAGATTTTTGCACCAGCTTGCAAATTATCTGCAGTTATTTGAAAATGTTAGCGCAGCCATTTTTATCGTCTACCCTTTGATTCGCGGTCCTTTCAGCGTATCGAGTCAATGTGAGTTCGCACCTACCTTTCCCGCGCTTAACTTATGCGCAAAAGCTGTCATTGGTGGCAGCAATTCCGCTAATCCTTGCAGTAGCGGCAATTGCTGTGCTGGTGGCCAACCAATCACGCGCATTGGCTGAACGCGAGATACAGGCCCTCGAAACCCAGATGATCGAGGCGAAAAAACGCGAGTTAAGAAACTACGTGACCCAAGCGCGCAATGGCTTCTACTTTATTTACGGCTCTGCCGCGCCAAATGACCAAGACGCCAAGAACCAAGTCACTCAAATCTTGTCAGCGATGATCTATGGAGATGAAGGGTTTTTTTTCGTCTATGACTATGACGGAATAAACCTTGTCAGCCCACGCCAAACCGAAATGATCAACAACAACCATCTCAGCCTGACAGACAGCCGGGGCAAACCGGTGGTGGCCGACCTGATCAACATCGCCCGCCAAGGCGATGGATACCTAACACACCTTTGGCCCAAACCGTCCTCTGGCGTAGAGGCCGAGATGATTACCTATGTGACCTCGTTTCCATCGTGGCGATGGGCGGTGGGCACCGGTGTCTTTATCGACGACGTGCTGACCAGCGTTGCTGCGGCGCGCGCTGAAGTCGAAGCGCGGGTGCAACGCACGTTTTATTATATACTAGCAATAACGCTTGCCGCCCTGCTGATGGTATTCGGTTCCGGAATGGCGCTTAACATTCGCGAACGCCGGTTAGCGGATGCCAAGCTAAAGCGTCTCACGCAACGCGTGTTCGACGCACAAGAAGAAGAGCGCGGTCGCGTCGCGCGCGAATTACATGACGGAATCAGCCAGATATTGGTGGGCGTGCGATATGCTCTCGACACTGCACTGCGACGTCTCGACAAAGGGCTGGACACAGCGCGCGCGCCACTAGATCACGGCATCGACACCCTTGGTGACGCCATTTCCGAAGTTCGCAGAATTAGCCACGATTTGCGCCCTGGCGTATTAGACGATCTTGGTCTGGGTCCAGCACTAAGAACGCTTGTCGACGACTTTTCAAAGCGCACCGGGATCCAAACCGACTTCCAAACGGTGGTCTTTCGCAATCGGCTCGATCAAGATGCTAAAATTGCGCTGTACCGGATCGCCCAAGAGGCCCTGACCAATATCGAGCGCCATGCCAAAGCCACGCGCGTGTCCGTAGATCTGCGCGGCCACAAGCGCGGTGCGACCTTGCGCATTTCAGACAACGGTACCGGACTTGACCCCGCACGCAGCGGCGGCTCAACTGGCATCGGCCTGCGGAATATGCAGGAACGAGTCGAGCAGCTTGACGGTGCATTTCGAATCCTTACATCAAACGGTACACAAAGTGGCTGCACGGTCGAGGCAACAGTGCCCTTAACCCATCTGCTGTCTCCGCAAAACACCCGTCAGAACAAGGAGCGCTCAACCGCATGACCCAAACCGTTCGTGTATTGATCGTCGATGACCACCCAATGGTCGCCCAAGGCATCCAATCAGTGCTGGAAGATCATGACGGAATAAAAGTCGTCGGCACGTTGGGCAATGGTCGCGCAGTTCTTGACCAACTGAACGGGCTTAGCCCAGATGTTATCCTGATGGATCTCAACATGCCCGAGATGGGCGGGCTGACCGCCACAGAACTGGTGTTAGAACGCCGTCCCGGCACCCGTATTCTAATCTTATCTATGCATGATAACCCTGAATATATCTCGACTGCGCTCAGTCACGGCGCGATGGGTTATGTTCTCAAGGACGTCCCGACCGATGAGATCGTTGACGCGATCAGAGCGGTAATGAAGGGCGACAGGTACCTGTGCACCGGAGCCGAAGGCGCAATTGCACCTAAATCCAGTGACTTCCCCGGCGCATTGACGGGTCGCGAGCAGACCATCCTGCTACAACTTGCCCAAGGGATGTCTAACAAAGAGGTTGCTCTTGCACTTGATATCTCTGTGCGGACGGTGGAAACACATCGCAAGAATCTCAAACGCAAGCTGGGAATATCATCCACCGCGGGGCTGACCCGCTATGCGTTAGAGCATGGAATGCTGCAAGGAACAGGAAATGCACTTTGACCGTGTTTTGGATGCGATTTCGTAATGCTTTATCCCAAAGATTAAGTGGATATAGTGCTGGGTGCGGTTCATGTGTCCAAAATACGTTTTGGGGGTCAACAAAACGCCCTGGCACCCCAAAAGCCCTGATTGAATCTACTTAAACAAAAATAGTCAGCTGTTGCGAGTAAAATTCGCTCTTATTTCAATTTGCCCTGCCTTTGCGCAAGAAAATGTCTTATTTTTTTAATCAAGGGACACTTATCTTTCATTTTGCCTGTTGACGGCTGTTGAGAGCAAGCATAGTTTCCTGTAACACTTAACGAAAGCCTGAGGGAAATGAGACAGCTAGTCGTCATCGGAGGACAAACGCGCATGGGCCGGTAACGGTAACCCAATACCAAACCCATGCGCCTCCGAAAATCGGAGGCTTTTTTATGTGCAGTATACAACCGCAACATCGGAGCACGCGGATATGACACGTCAAATGACCGGAGCAAAAATGGTCGTCCAAGCCCTCATCGATCAGGGCGTCGACACGGTATTTGGATACCCAGGTGGTGCCGTGCTACCGATCTATGACGAGATTTTTCAGCAAAACTCGATCAAGCATATTCTTGTCCGACATGAACAAGGGGCCGTGCACGCGGCCGAAGGTTACGCACGCGCCACCGGCAAACCCGGTGTGTGCCTTGTGACGTCGGGCCCCGGCGCAACGAATGCCGTAACTGGCTTAACCGATGCTTTGATGGATAGCATTCCCATCATCGTTCTGACAGGCCAAGTGCCTACTTTCATGATAGGTTCAGATGCATTTCAAGAGGCAGATACAGTTGGCATCACCCGCCCCTGCACCAAGCATAACTGGCTGGTAAAAGAGACCGATCGCCTGTCCGAAATCATGCACGAAGCGTTCCACGTTTGCACCTCGGGGCGTCCCGGTCCGGTGTTGGTGGACATTCCAAAAGACGTGCAGTTTGCGACTGGTGAATACCAAAGCCCCAAACCTTCGACCTCGCATTACCAGCCACAGGTCAAGGGCGACATGGACGAGATCAAAGAGCTCGTAGCCGCGATAGAAAGCGCAAAGCGCCCAGTTTTTTACACCGGCGGTGGCGTGATCAATTCGGGACCGGCAGCCAGCCAGCTTTTGCGCGAACTTGTAGAAGCCACCGGATTTCCAATTACATCAACACTGATGGGGCTTGGCGCGTATGCCGCAAGCGGCAAGCACTGGTTGGGGATGTTAGGAATGCACGGAACCTACGAGGCAAACATGACAATGCATGATTGCGATCTGATGATAAACATCGGCGCAAGGTTCGACGACCGGATTACCGGACGTATTGATGCATTCAGCCCGAAATCAAAAAAGGCCCATATCGACATCGATCCTTCATCAATCAACAAGGTGATCAAGGCTGATATTCCGATCGTGGGCGATGTGGGCCACGTTCTTGAGGATGTGCTTAAGGTATGGAAATCACGCGGACGCAAGACCGATGCAGCTTCTGTATCGCAATGGTGGACCCAGATCGAAGAATGGAAAGCGATTGATTGCCTGAAGTACAAGCAGTCTAGCCAAACGATCAAGCCGCAATACGCACTGCAACGGCTTGAAGCGCTGACCAAGGATCATGACCGTTATATCTGTACCGAAGTAGGCCAGCACCAGATGTGGGCCGCCCAATACCTGAACTTTGAAGACCCAAACCGCTGGATGACGTCAGGTGGACTGGGCACGATGGGCTACGGCTTTCCTGCTTCTATCGGTGTGCAAATGGGCCACCCCGAAGCTTTGGTGATCAACGTCGCAGGCGAAGCGTCCTGGTTGATGAACATGCAAGAACTGGGAACAGCGATGCAATTCAATCTGCCGGTCAAACAGTTCATCCTCAACAACGAACGGTTGGGTATGGTTCGTCAGTGGCAAGAATTGCTGCATGGCGAGCGGTATTCACACTCCTGGTCAGAAAGCCTGCCCGACTTCGTGAAGCTGGCAGAGGCATTTGGGGCCAAAGGAATAATATGTTCTGACCCAGCGGACTTGGATGATGCAATCATGGAGATGTTGAATCATGACGGTCCAGTCCTATTCGACTGCCTTGTCGAAAAACATGAAAACTGTTTCCCGATGATTCCGTCAGGAAAGGCGCACAACGAAATGCTCTTGGGTGAAGCAGACACTCAGGGTGTGATTGATGCCAAAGGATCGGTCTTGGTGTAACACACCGGTTTTCATCACGAAAATCGCGCAGGAAACCAAAGTGAAAGTTGAAAAATGTCAGCTCTTAATCTCAAAAAAGGCTCCAGCAGCCATTCCGCCTATAACCTGCGTCCAACATTTTCGGATGTAGTTGAAAAGCACACGCTGGCCGTTTTGGTCGAAAACGAACCCGGAGTTCTGGCCCGAGTGATCGGCCTATTTTCCGGGCGGGGGTACAACATCGAAAGCCTTACAGTAGCCGAAGTTGATCATCAGGGTCATCTGAGCCGGATCACCATTGTGACGGCTGGTACGCCTCAGGTTATCGAACAAATCAAGGCACAACTCGGCCGGATCGTATCGGTACATAAAGTGCACGACTTGACCGTTGAGGGGCCCTCTGTTGAGCGGGAACTAGCTATGTTCAAGGTTGCAGGTAAGGGTGACAAACGCGTCGAAGCGCTTCGTCTGGCCGACATTTTTCGCGCTAGCGTCGTCGATAGTACGTTGGAAAGCTTTGTCTTTGAAATCACCGGCGCACCAGAGAAAATAGACGCGTTCGCCGATCTGATGCGCCCGCTGGGCTTGACTGAAGTTGCGCGGACAGGTGTCGCTGCTCTGCCCCGCGGAGATTAAAAAAACGGTTTGTCGGTCTGCAACAGACGCTGATGAAAAGGTAGCAGTTCTGCGGCAGAACAATACCCGCAAGTTCTTGCTGCTGATAGCGCCCGCCCTAAATTGATACCTAAGTGTTCGCACACAACACGCACGACTCGCTGATTTTCTGGGCGGTCACGCGCTGTGTGGGTAGTATAGCCCAACCAATAATTATTCTCAAATGACGTAACTTTGCTAAAATAGCTGTATGTTCCAGACATCCCACCACGTTTTGAAACCAAGCAAGCCACTCCATCTTCTTGGCGCAATACCATGCCTCGGAATTCGCGTGTAACCTTAGAATCTGGCAATCCTTGCTCAAGCATTGCATCACGCGCTTCAAAACCCCGAATAAAAGTTGCGTGCTCCTCGCGAAACACATAGATCAGTCCGATTACAAATCGATTAGGATCAATAAAGCTGCGCTGCGAAAACCGGTAAAAACCAGACCGAAACATGTCTTCTGGAACATACTTGAACGCGCCACCAAGAAATTCGCTTAGAAAAGGGCCGGACAGCGGATCGTCGGTCCTACCAACAATTCCGACGGGCTCAAGCAAAATGCGCGCATCCAAACCAAAGAAGTCACAAATCCTACCCAACACATCCGGACGAGGAAAACTTTCCCCAGAAAGATACCGGTTAAACTGTGTCCGATTGATGCCCAATTGCCGTGAAAGTTCAGATATGGAAGGATAATCTTGCGCTAGCTTGCGCAGATTTGAGCCAAACATACTGCGCAATTCGGGCGGTGATCTGCGCTTTTTGGTCATGATCTTTTTTGATCTCGTTTTTACAACCCCGACACATGTCTTAACACAAGGGCTGTTATCCAAGCTGTACCATACTGCAGCTACTTAGCATCAGGCCTGACGCTAAAGCGATACCAGAGAATACCCCTACAGATACAAAAAGCAATACAACCTTGCCCACTTAACTGTATATTATTTCAACATAATTGGACATAATTTTAGTTGGTCTATTATAAGTAGAGTTGTGATGTCCCAACTTTCTTAATCACAACAAACATTCAAAAGTGTTCATCCGATGTTACGATGTTAAGTGTCTGACGTTCGTTGAATAAGGAAACTTATCACCATCCGAAGTAGCAAACGATGTTGGCAATGAGGCGGAATTTAACGCCTCTACCCGGCGCAGCCACCGTCTTGCTCGCAGCACTAGCCGATTTGCTCTGCCTTCCATGGATCAACCGTACTGTCCGCCTGTTAAAAACCGGCGCGTTTGGGTCGGTATCCCGCACAATCTGTGATCACTCTTTTCACTTGATGTCACTGATACACGACCACCGCCATTCTCACCGGTTGAACATTTTAGCCGTTAACATGCTTGAGTGTACACTTTGTGTCACGTCGCACCATGTCGCAATAGAACCACTCTGGTCGAAAATACACATGCGACGCATGCCGCTATTTCTATGATAAAAAAGCAGCAGCCCCGGGGGGGGGGGACATGGACAAAACCGATCTCAGCGCCGTGCGCAGGCCTATTGAGCGGGCCAATGGACTGCCAAATGCGCATTACATCAATCACGCCGTTTTTGAAGAAGAGCGCGCAGCCTTGCTCGTTAAGGGGTGGGCCGGGCTGGCTGTAGCCGCTGATGTGCCTGAACCAGGCGACGCTCTGCCTGTCCAGTTTCTCGGTATGCCGTTGCTGATGGTACGTGACACCTCCGGCACTGTCCGTGTCTTTCAGAATACCTGCCGCCATCGCGGTATGATCCTAGTCGATGCACCCCGCAATATCGCAGGTGCCATTCGCTGCCCCTATCACAGCTGGTGTTACGCGACTGACGGACGCCTTGTCGCCACGCCGCATGTGGGTGGGCCGGGTCAGAATACCGCCGATGGCATTGACAGATCCCTGCTGGGTCTGGTCGAAGTAAAGAGCCACATCTGGATGGATGTCGTATGGATCAACATATCGGGCGATGCGCCAAAGTTCGAGATCGCCAATGCCGAATTGCTTGACCGGTGGGCGGAATTTGACAAACCTCTTTATCATGGGGGGGCCGACAGCCGGTTCCAACTCGAGGTCGCCTGCAATTGGAAATTGGCAGTCGAAAACTTCTGCGAAAGCTACCATCTGCCTTGGATCCATCCCGGTCTCAACAGCTATTCCCGCCTCGAAGATCATTATCATATCGAAGCACCTGAGCGTTTCTCCGGGCAAGGCACGTGGGTTTATCGCCAACTCAAAGACGAAGCCGGGCAAAGATTTCCGGATTTCGAGGGGCTGAGCGACAAATGGGACACGGCAGCCGAGTATATTTCCGCCTACCCCAACGTGCTGCTCGGCGTGCATCGCGACCATACATTTGCAATCATACTGATGCCACAAGGGCCGGGCAAAACGGTGGAAAACGTCCATCTATACTATGCTGTGCCCGACACTGACCCAGCCTTGCGAACGCGCAATACAGAACAATGGAAGGACGTGTTCAAAGAAGACATATTTGTCGTGGAAGGCATGCAAAGAGGGCGCCATTCCCCGATGTTTGACGGTGGGCGGTTTTCACCTGCTATGGATGGCCCGACACATCTGTTTCACGACTGGGTCGCTAGTCGTCTGGCGCAACACCGCGCAAGTGCCTCAGCCGCGCAATGACCGATCTGGATGCGCAGTTACGCGCAGCACATGACAGTGGCGATGCCCCTGCCCTTGTAGCTCTGTATAAACAGGCAGCATTGGCAACAAAGACCCCGGACGCACGCGGCTTTTATCTGACCCATGCCTTTATTTTCGCATTGGAAACAGGACACCCAGAAACAGCCGGACTGAGGGCCCAACTGGTAGCGATGGGCCGTGAGTTAACTGTGTCGCACCCCTAGCATGGCGCGCTGAAAGTGCACGGTAGAGAATGCTTAGAAACGTAGCACAATCAGAATACTACGCCCTATGAGGTGCACAAAGATCACTAGCGCCCAAACCAACAGCCAAATGAATTAACCGTCATTTGCGTCATGCCATGCTGGCAGGGGGCCTCTGAGCAGGCCACTGTGTCGCCTGATGCCAAAGCTCTGCCACTTGTAATAATATCGCATCCGATCCCCGGCGACCGATCAATTGCAGGCCCATGGGCATATCATGTGGTCCACCAAAGCCTGCAGGCACCGAAATTGCGGGCAGGCCAATCAGGCTCGCGGGAATCACAACTTCCATCCAGCGATGATAGGTATCCATCGTGGTCGTACCAATGCTGCGCGGCCACTCCAGCGTGATGTCAAAGGGCCACATTTGCGCCGACGGCAGCGCTAAAACGTCATATGTGTCTAACAGGGTCGCGGCTGTTCTGAACCAGTCGGAACGCATTTCGCTGGCGCGGTGAACCTCCATCGCGCTTAGGTTCAGGCCGCGCTCAATCTCCCAAATAGCCTCTCTCTTCAGAGCAGCACGCTTGCGTTCGTCGAAATACAGCGCGCCCATCGAACCTGCGAGAGCAAAGCTGCGCAACGTTGTCCAAGACGCCCAAATCATATCCCGGTCAAAAGGTGCTGCAAGCGGTTCAACCGCGCAACCCAGCTCTTGAAACTGGCCGAGTGCCTGTTCGCAGACATTCAACACACCCGCCTCTGTTGGCATTGCACCGTCCCAGTCTGCCAGCCACCCGATGCGCAGGTTCGATGTGCCCCGATCGATCTGGGGCAAGCTCAGAGCCTGGTCCAACCCGTGCGGCACAAACGCATCGCGGCCAGCCATGGTATCAAGCAGGGCGGCAAGATCGCGCGGGCAACGTGCCATCGGCCCGTGGGTGGCCAGCATTTTAAAAAACGCCTCGCCCTCCGGATTTGGCGGAACCAGACCCCAGCTTGGGCGCATGCCATAAACATTATTCCACCCTGCCGGGTTGCGCAGTGATCCCATCATGTCAGAGCCATCCGCAACGCTAAGCATACCCGTAGCCAGTGCAACGGCCGCACCGCCCGACGATCCTCCTGCGCTCAGATTGGTATCATATGGATTACGGGTTGCCCCGAAAACCCTGTTGACCGTGTGCGATCCGAGCCCGAATTCAGGCGCGTTGGTCTTGCCGATAATGATGGCGCCGGCAGCACGTAACCGCGCCACAAAAAGCGCATCGTTCGTGGCGACTGTTGCAGCATGGGCGGGCACGCCGCCTTGGGTGGATGGCAGGCCGCGCGCATCGTCCAGATCCTTGATCGCGATGGGAATGCCATGCAGCCAGCCCGTTGCGGCCGCCTGATCGGCAGCATGCGCCTCGGCCATCAGAATATCTGGATCACGTAAGGAAACGATGGCGTTGACGCGGTCATTGCACCGTGAAACCCGAGCGAGGGTCTCGGTCATAAGGTCTTGCACCGATATCTGCCCCGCATCCATGCTGGCGCGCAGTGCCAAGGCTCCGTCTTCGATCATGCATCCTCCGGCCACGCAACTGTGCGCATTTCACCCGCAACACCCAGTCGGTCAAAGCGCGGCGGCAGAGTCAACGCCAATTCCAGCGCTTTACCTCAGACCTCTGGCCATTCAGCATGCTGGTTAGCGGTTTCCCCGAACTGCCCAGGTTCCTGACCCTAGTCGCCTTGCGCCTCGGCGCGGGATTTGCCGCTCACGTCAAGTGCTAACGTCGCCGCCATCAACCCGTCCAGGTCGCCATCCAACACTCCTTTGGTGTCTGACGTTTCGTAATTCGTACGCAGGTCTTTGACCATCTGATAGGGCTGCAAAACATAGGATCGGATTTGGTTGCCCCAGCCCGCATCGCCCTTGTTCTCGTGCATCTCGTTCACAGCTGCGTTGCGACGATCCAATTCCATTTGATAAAGACGTGACTTCAACGCTTTCATTGCAATGTCGCGGTTCTGGTGTTGCGATTTTTCCGAACTGGTCACCACAACGCCAGTCGGCGCATGCGTGATGCGCACAGCGGAATCTGTAGTGTTCACGTGCTGACCGCCAGCACCAGACGACCGATAGGTATCGATCCGAATATCAGCAGGGTTCACTTCGATCTCGATGTTGTCGTCAACCACTGGATATACGCCCACAGAGGTGAATGACGTATGGCGTTTGGCCGCGCTGTCAAACGGGCTGATACGCACCAGCCGATGCACGCCGCTTTCGGATTTCATCCAACCATAGGCATTGAGGCCACTGATCTTGTAAGTGGCCGATTTGATGCCAGCTTCCTCGCCGGCACTCTCGGATTGCAGTTCGACTTTGTAGCCTTTTTTATCAGCCCAGCGGACATACATACGTGCGAGCATGGCAGCCCAGTCGCAGGACTCTGTGCCGCCTGCTCCGGAATTGATCTCAAGAAAGGTGTCATTGCCATCAGCCTCGCCATCCAACAACGCCTCAAGCTCTTTTTGGGCGGCGTTTAATGCCAGTGACTTAAGGGCAGCTTCAGCGTCAGAGACGACTTCGTCATCTTCTTCCATTTCACCCAGTTCAATCAGCTCAATGTTGTCAGACAGATCTTGTTTGATGCGATCATGGGTTTGCATGGCATCTACCAACATTTGCCGGTCACGCATCAGTTTTTGGGCAGCCGCCGGGTCATCCCACAGGTTGGGGTCTTCGACGCGTGCATTAAATTCTTCAAGTCGGTGCTGCGCTGTTTCGACATCAAGACGCTGCGCCAGCAACGTAACGGATTTCTCGATATCTGCCACGATGTTTTGTACTTCTGCGCGCATGCGTTACCGGCCTTTGAAAGTTGTAGGCTTGGGTGATAGACCAGCCCCCCGCCCGCTTCAAGAGAAGCTTCAGCGCAACAGCAACCAAGCACTGCGGTGATGCGCTAAGTTCTTTGAATTGCAACGCTTGAATATTTCACCACCCGAACCGAAGCGCTTTATGTGTGTCTCAATAGAGTCCACCAGAACTAAGCGTGCCAAAGTTTGCCTTTTCACCGACCACCGCTTGTTCGCCACTTGAGGTTGTTACCTGACGGACGGATGTTTGCACCTCTTCAACCAAAGGCAGATCCGACCCCATGGCAAAGCCGCCATCAAATGTGATGCCAAAGATTGGCTCTTCGCCATCCCGGAAATATTCTGCCACCACATTTTCACCTTCGGCGTCGTCGCTGAGCCGCGCACCGGAGAATCGATCGATCTTGATAAAGCGCCCGCCCTCGGGAACCTCAAAATCACCACCGCCAAATTTACCGATCGCAGACTCCATAAATTCGGAAAACACAGGGCCGCACATACCGCCCCCCGACGCACCCTTTCCAAGGCCGCTGGGTTGGTCATAGCCGATGTAGCACCCTGCAACGATATTACTTGAAAAGCCTACGAACCAGACATCCTTGGCTTCATTTGTGGTTCCGGTCTTGCCCGCAATTGGAACCGGCAAATTTACCGTTCGAGAGGCCGTGCCGCGTTCAACGACACCCTGCATCATCGAGGTCAGCTGATATGCGGTGATTGCATCCATGATCCGCTCTCGCGACGATATGATGCGGGGACCAAATCCTGTGTTCAGACTCGCCAACTGAGTGCAATCCTGGCAAATGCGCTGATCGTGGCGGTATACGGTGCGACCGAACCGATTCTGCACCCGATCCACAAGCGTCGGCTGCACCCGCTCGCCCCCGTTGGCAAACATCGCATAGGCCGACACCATCTGATAGAGCGTGGTCTCTTCGGCCCCAAGCGAATTTGCCAAAAACGGACCCATGTTTTCATAAACACCAAAACCTTCGGCATATTCGGCAACAACGTCCATTCCGACCTCTTCGGCCAACCGGATTGTCATGAGGTTACGTGATTTCTCAATCCCGGTGCGCAGCGGAGTGGGGCCATAATATTCATCGGACGAATTCCGCGGCTGCCACAGGCCCTGCGGCGTATCGATCTCGATTGGGGCGTCAACGACAATGGTTGCAGGCGAATAACCACTGTCCAGCGCCGCTGCGTAAACAAAAGGCTTAAAAGACGACCCCGGCTGCCGTTTGGCCTGTGTGGCCCGGTTGAAAACGGAATGTTGGTAGCTGAATCCGCCTTGCATCGCGATCACGCGACCATTGTTGACGTCCATCGCAACGAATCCGCCCTGCGCCCGCGGAATTTGCCGCAAACTCCAACGGAGAAAATTTTCTCCATTTTCATCCATAAATGTCCGAACGTGCACCACGTCCCCAAGTTTAAAATTATCGCGAAAGCTGCCCTTGGCCCAGTCAATGTCTGCGCGCGGTACAACGGCCTTGGGTTCGTCTTCTGTCCAGCTTTCAATGCCTAGACGCATCTGTCTGTCGCCAATTTCCAGCACAACAGCAGGCCGCCATTTTCCATCTAGTTTCACATCGCGTGCAACGGATAAGCCTGCCAATGCTATCGGCCAATTGCCCAACTGCTCGGCGTCAATCTGTTTGCCGGTGCCGCGCCACACCCCCTGCTTTCGGTCATAAATTTCAAGTTGGCGGCGCAACGCCATAGCTGCGACAGGTTGCATTTCGGCGTCTATGGTTGCGCGTACTGTATAACCACCTGAAAAGAACTCACCCTCGCCAAAGTTTTCGCTCAGCTGACGGCGGATTTCGTCTGTAAAATAGTCACGTGGCGGCAATTCCGCCTTGAAGCTGGCAAAGTCGCCATTCTGAACCGAGCGCAGTGGCATGCTTGCTTCGGTTGCAAACGTAACCGCATCGATATAGCCATTCTCCATCATCTCTTTGAGGACGAAGTTCCTGCGCGACAATAGCCGTTCCTTGCGGCGCACCGGGTGATAATCGGATGGAGCCTTGGGCAGAGATGCCAGTGTCGCAGCCTCGTGCGGGGCCAGTTCAGTCAATGTTTTATTAAAATAGGTTTGGCTTGCTGCGGCCACCCCATAAGAGTTTTGGCCAAGGAAAATCTCGTTCAGATAAAGCTCGAGAATTTTCTCCTTACTCAGCGCCTCTTCGACGCGTGCAGCAAGAATAATTTCCTTAATCTTCCGCTCAGCCCGCCGGTCACCAGACAACAGGAAATTCTTCATGACCTGCTGGGTTATCGTTGATGCCCCGCGCACATCTCGCCCCCGGGATCTGACCGCATCGAACCCCGCTGCCGCGATCCCGCGCAGGTCATAGCCATCATGGGTGTAAAAATTCTTATCCTCAGCACTGATAAACGCCTGTTTAACCATGTTGGGAATGATTTCAGCCGGCGCGAACAAGCGGCGTTCCTGCGCAAATTCGTCGATGATCCGGCCCTCGCCAGAATAGATGCGGCTGATCGTGGCCGGCTGGTATTGGGCAAGCGAGTCGTGACTAGGCAGGTCACGCCCGTACATCCATAACACAGCACCAATGGACACAGCGACCATCGCCATCCCCATGGTAACAGCGGAAAAAATCCCGCCAAAGAAGGACAAAACAAATCGGAACATGACCGCCTACACCTGTGTTTATCCGCTTTTCACTGAGGTTGATCTATACGCGACTGCACAAAGGCCGTCAAAAAAATCAGCAGCGGTAACGCGCCGATGTTATTGTCGCACCAATGGTTGCTTGGCAAGGTCAGAGTAGTGCCATTTCAGCAGGCCAGCGGCAATGGCTTCGACCATGATAGCACGCCAGACCGGATCGCGCAGATTAGCAAGGTCACGTGCGTCCGACAGGAACCCAACTTCGATAAGAACCGATGGGATATCAGCGCTTTTCAGAACCGAAAACGCCGCCTCTCGCCGAGGTCGTTTGTTCATCGGCCCGTTGGCGGCTGCCATTTCTGAGGTCAGCGTGGCAGCCAGCGCGTCAGTCCGAGGCCGAGTTTCAATACGGGCAAGATCCATAAGAACGCCTGCCACCTCGTCATCTGTGCCGCTCAGGTCAACGCCTGCCATGATATCAGATCGGTCATGCTGCGCGGCCAATTGCGCTGATGCTACATCGCTCGCTTCTTCCGACAGGGTATAGACGGTGGCCCCGCGCGCCTGTCCGTACTGCAGCGCATCCGCATGCAGCGACACAAACGCGTCTGCACCCACCTGATGAGCCAACGCCACGCGCCCCGGCAACGAAACAAAGGCATCGCGGTCGCGTGTCATGACCACCTCAACCTCGCCGGTGCGTCGCAGAGCGTCGCGCAAAGCAAGACCGATGCCCAACATCAGATCTTTTTCGCTTGTGGGGCCGCGGACAGCACCAGGATCAACACCACCATGGCCCGGATCAAGAACCACGATAAAGCTGTCTTTATCCACCCCGAGCGACGCAGGCGGTGCCGCAGCAGCAAGGCTCCACTCGGCATCTACAGACGGCACAGTATATGCCGCAAACTCTTGTTTGCTTACGCTGTCCAATACGATGGATAAGTCCGCGCTGCCTGTGGCCGTATCGACCGACATTGCGACCTTGCGCGGCAACATTGGTTCGACAAGATCCGCCACAAGCCGCGACCAACCGGGCCGAAAAACGCCGAACCGCACGCCAGATACCCTGCCCGGTTTGGACAGCAACGCATCAGCGGTCACTTCGCTGAAATCCACTTCGCGAAAATCAACGACCAGGCGGGGGGGCGCGTCCAACGCAAAGACGCGGTAAGGAACGCCCTGGCTTAACCCCAGTGTTAGTGTCGTCTTGCCACCCCAGCCATCACGGATACCACTTTTGGCAAGATCAATGCGCGCCAGTCCGGACAAGTCTTGTGCTGTGGCAGCGATTGCCACCCACCACATCATCAGTCCGATCAAGATTGCCCGCATTGCACCGCCCTTTTTTCCGAACATAAAGCAACTGACCGACATCGGGAATCCCCAGCGTCAACGATTGGCCATGAATGCCCGCAAGCGCCGCAAGCCTTCGTTGATATCTTGGGTATTGCGCGCATATGAAAAGCGCAGCGTCTGGTGACCACGCACAGGATCAAAATCGAGCCCCGGCGTCACTGCCACACCCGCTTTTTCAAGTATTTCGGCGGCAAAAGCGCGACTGTCATCCGTCACATCAGAAACGTCGGCATAGACATAAAAGGCGCCATCCGGAGGCGCAATCCTGTTGAACCCAGCTTTGGGCAACCCATCAAGCATCAGGGCACGGTTGGTGCGGTACACATCCATGTTGGCCTCTAGTTCGGGCGTGGCATCCATCGCGGACAAGGCCACTACCTGGCTGGCATGCGAGGGGCAAATGAACATATTCTGGGCCAGCCGCTCTATAACGCGCACGTGATCCTCGGGCACCACCATCCAACCCACGCGCCAACCCGTCATTGAGAAATACTTGGAAAATGAGTTGATCACATAGACCTCGTTGCTGATTTGCAGGGCGCTGACCGCTTTGGCCTCGTATTCTATACCGTGATAAATCTCGTCGCTGATAAAGCTTGCCCCAGTTTCCTGCGTTGCATCGACCAAAGCGCGCATCGCAGACATATCAAGCATGGTCCCTGACGGATTGGCAGGTGATGCGACCAGCAACCCGGCCAGATCCAATCCTGCGAAGTCTGCGGGCACCGGCTGCAGACGATTGATGTCAAACGTGGGCAAATCAACCGGCTGTAGCCCCAAAGCGCGCAAAATCTGACGATAGCTGGGATAGCCTGGTGCGCCGATGCCGACACGGTCACCGCTGTCGAAAAGCGCGTTAAACGCCAAAAGAAACCCGCCGGACGCACCGGATGTGACCACCACGCGATCGGGGTTTAGGTCCAGATCATACCACTCGCCGTACAGGCGTGCGATCCGTGCCCGCAGCTCGGGCAAGCCCAGGGCCACGGTGTACCCCAACGGGCCTTTTTTCATCGCTTCGGTCAATGCGCGGGTTGCCGCCTGTGGCGCGCCAGTGCCCGGCTGACCCACCTCCATATGAATTATATGGCGACCAGCGGCCTCTGCGGCGCGCGCGGCCTCCATTATATCCATCACAATGAAGGGATCCACATCACTTCGGGTTGAGGTTCGCATGGGGTCTCCTATGATCGCGTTATGGTGTTTCATACCCTGACGCGACTGGCGTCAATCCTTATACTGAGCCTTGCGTTCGCATTGCCCGCCTGCGCAGTATCATTGTTGCGCGATGCGGATATGGAATATGCGCTGTCGCAAGTAGCCGCTCCTGTGCTCAAGGCCGCAGGGCTTAGTGCGACGCGGGTTAAGATTCTGGTGGTCAACGACAGCTCTTTGAATGCGTTTATCGTAAGCAATGACGCGATCTACATTCACTCAGGCTTGATTGGCCGCATGGACCGCGCCGCCATGTTGCAAGCGGTGATCGCCCACGAGGCAGCACATATTACCAACGGCCACATTACGCGACGGATCAGCAACCTCGGTGCCGCCCGTACGGCTGCTGGGCTTGGAGCCGCACTGGCGGTTCTGGCGGCCGCATCCGGCGCTTCAAAAGCAGCTGCGGGATTGGCTATTGGTACGCAGAGTGCTGCGGAACGTACCTTTCTTCGTCACACTCGGGCAGAAGAATCCTCGGCCGATCAAAGCGGGCTTAGATACATGCGCAGCGCCGGTGTGCCGGTATCCGGTATGCGTGATGTGTTCCGATTGTTTCGCGGTCAGGAAAGCTTGTCCGAAGTCCGGCAGGACCCGTATATAAGGTCCCATCCGCTTAGCCGTGATCGACTGCGCGCGATCGAAGGCTATGTTGCAGCCTATGGCGAGAGCTCTGGCGATACCAGCGCGTGGGACTACTGGTTTGCCCGCGCCAAGGGCAAACTGACCGCCTTTCAGCGCCGCCCCGGCTGGACCCTAAATCGTCTGGGCGACAGCGGATACGGCGATGTGGCTTTGATGCGCGAGGCTGTTGCGCAGCACCGCAACTCCAACACCAAAAAAGCGTTAAGCGCGATCAACAAGGCCATCGCACGTGCACCCAAAGATCCGTTTCTATACGATCTCAAAGGTCAAATCCTGATGGAAACGCGGCAATTCTCTGCGGCAACCAAGGCAACCACAGAGGCGGTCCGCCTGCGACCCAGTAACGGGCTTTTGCAAGCGGGTCACGGGCGGGCGCTTTTGGCATCCGGGAACACCCGAGCAGCGCTCGCAGCACTAGAAAGGGCGCGGTCCATCGACTTTCGCGACGGGTTGATGCTGCGCGATCTCAGCGTTGCCTATGCCAAGACAGGACAACGCGGCATGGCCTCTTTGATCACTGCCGAACGATATGCTCTTCGGGGTCGGCTTGGCGACGCAGGTATACATGCAAAACGAGCGATAGAGCTCCTGCTGGTCGGGTCAGGCCCTTGGCAACGCGCTCAGGATGTGCTCCTTGCTTCGGAACGCGCCATCAAGAAACGGAGATAACACCATGTTTCGCCTACTCGCCGCTTTGACACTTGCACTTGGTGTGGCACTGCCTGCTCTTGCACTCGACCTGACGCAAATGACCGACAATGAACGTGCCAGTTTTCGTGCCGAGGTGCGCGCATATTTGATGGACAACCCTCAAGTGATCATGGAGGCAGTCGCGGTTCTTGAAGAACGTCAGGCCAAGGCACAGGCTAATGCTGATATGTCGCTTGTCACGGACAACGCCAGCGACATATTCGATGACGGTTACAGCTATGTCGGCGGCAACCTTAATGGGGACATTACGCTGGTAGAATTCATCGACTATCGCTGCGGCTATTGCAAGCGCGCCCATGACGAAGTGGCCAAGCTGATGCAAGCAGACGGAAACATCCGACTGATCGTTAAAGAGTTCCCAATCCTTGGCGAACAATCAGTGCTGGCATCGCAATTCGCCGTGGCTGCCAAACAGATAGCGGGGCCAAAAGCCTACAAGGCAATAGGCGATGCGTTGATGACGCAAAATGGAACCATAACGCTGCGCAGCCTACGAAGCATTGCATCCAGCTTTGGTATGGATGCAAACGCCATCGAGGCGCACATGAAATCAGATGACGTGCGCCGCGAAATCGCACAGACCCGTGCGCTGGCGCAGCGCCTAAAAATATCGGGGACGCCAACCTTTGTGCTGCAAGATGAATTGCTGCGCGGCTATCTTCCCTTCAATGAGATGCTGGCACTCGTGAACGAAAAACGCGGCTGATAGGATTTTTAACGCTGCACTTTCACGGCAGTCGTCACATCATGCGACGTCCGCAGGATGTCGCACTTAGGCCATGCGTCACGTTCTAGATCGTCTTGCGAACAACGAGCCTTACGTGACGGTCCCTGAAGTCAAACATTTCAACACGTAAGATGATGCACGGTCTTTTAGGTATTTAGTCCATACAAAAGCTGCAAGGCGGGCGATACTTACATCAGGGGCGCCACCCCCTACTTGGCTGCCTCGATTTCGGATGCAGCGGCAGCATCCAGTTCGGCAGCCTTCTTTTCGACCTGTTCAACGATGTGCTCGACCATCTGTGTGTTGTCGAGCTTGTGGCTCTGCTTTCCCGCAAGATAAACCATCCCGGCACCTGCACCGCCACCTGTAAATCCAACGTCTGTCATCAGCGCCTCGCCCGGTCCGTTCACAACGCAGCCGATGATCGACAGGCTCATCGGCGTCTTGATATGGGCAAGGCGCTCTTCCAGCGTTTCGACCGTTTTGATCACGTCAAAACCCTGACGCGCGCAAGACGGACAAGAGATGATATTCACCCCACGATGGCGTAACCCGAGCGATTTCAGAATTTCATAGCCAACCTTGACCTCTTCGACAGGATCAGCCGACAAGGACACGCGGATTGTATCCCCGATGCCCATCCACAAAAGTTGCCCCAGCCCGATGGCCGACTTGATCGTGCCGCTTGTCAGGCCCCCGGCCTCAGTGATGCCAAGGTGAATCGGCGCATCCGTGGCCTCGGCCAATTGCTGATAGGCCGCCGCAGCCATGAAAACGTCGGAAGCTTTGCAACTGATCTTGAATTCATGAAAGTCGTTATCTTGCAAAATCTTGATATGATCCAGTCCGCTTTCCACCATCGCATCCGGCGTCGGCTCGCCATATTTATCCAACAGGTGTTTTTCCAGAGATCCCGCATTCACGCCAATCCGGATCGAACAATTATTGCCGCGCGCAGCATTGATCACTTCCTTGATCCGCTTTTCATCGCCAATATTGCCCGGATTAATCCGCAAACAGGCTGCACCTGCCTCGGCGGCCTCGATACCGCGTTTGTAGTGAAAATGGATGTCTGCAACCAAAGGCACCGGGCTTTCTCGCACGATCTCTTTCAGAGCCTTGGACGACTCCAGATCCGGCACCGACACGCGAACAATATCTGCGCCCGCCTCTGCCGCTGCCTGTACCTGAGCGATCGTCGCCTTAGCGTCAGTTGTCAGAGTGTTTGTCATAGTCTGAACCGTTATCGGGGCGTCACCACCCACTGGAACGGTGCCAACCATGATCTTTCGGCTTTCGCGTCTATAAATATTGCGCCATGGACGTATGTGGTTCAGCGACATGAGGCCATCCCGATCGCAGTTTCAAATCAACCGTAGAATAGACACCCAAAGCTTGGGCGGCAATGGGCGGCACAGGCTTATTCGTTAGATTTGAACATCGCGGCAGCTTTGGCTTCGGCATAGCGCACCAAGCCTTCGTCGGTTTTGATATCAACCGGCAGATAGGCTTCTTTCAGGCCAGCAATTTCAAGCGGGAGGTTGGAGGTCACCGCACCCGCTGCCCCAACCGGGCCATAAAACTTATCTGCCATCGCAAAATAGATTGCGCCACTTTCGCCCGCGCGCAGGGTCGGCGGCTCTTCGGTTAGGGGCGCTTCCCAAGTGTCACCGGCCTGCATCGTTCCCTCATAGATCACGGTGCCGTCAGCTGCGCGCACACGCACCCAAGCCGGCCTTACTGCAACCATCTGCAACGCGGGTGCTGCCTGTTCCACAACTTGCGGCACCGGCTGTCCAACGTCAGAAACTACTCCAACAGGTGTTATGCTAACTATGACTTCTTCATCCAACTTAGGCGCTGCAAAACTACCGACTTCGCGCGGATCGATTGTTGCAATTGGCGCATCACGCGCCACCAAAACTGGCAATTCAAGCGCTTGGGGGCGATAAAGCCTGTCCAGCGCATCTGCGCGCGGCGTGTCGACAATCAGCGCAGCCGTGGCTGCGTTTGTCACAGCTCCGCTTAGCGGATCGAGGTCGGACAAAACAATGGGCGCCTGATCAACAGGTGCGACTTGTACGCGCTGAACCTCGCGCAAGACAGAGTAACCACCAAAAGCTATGCCACAAATGAGTGTTATGAGCACAAGCGACGATCCAATTGCGCCAGGTTCAACTCTGGACCAGATTGCCTCGCCCGTCGGTACAAAAGGCGTCGCAGGGGATTTGAATATATCAGTACCGTGACCACGCGCGGCACGTTCATCGCGGCCGGTTTTCTTGACGACAGATGCTTGAGCCGACATGCCGTGTGAAACTGAAAAGCCGCTCTCATTGCAAAACGCCGCGAATACAACGTCTGAATCTAATTTAAGATACCGCGCATAGGATCGTACATAACCCGCAATAAAGCCCGGAGTATCAAATGCGTCAGGATCACAAGATTCTATCGCAGCAATGTAGCTTGCTTTGATCCGCAACTCGCGTTGAACGTCAAGGAGTGATTTACCCAATGTCGCTCGTTCACCGCGCATAATGTCCCCAAGCTTAAGCTCGAAGTCATCAAAACCCTTTGGCCCGACTACGTCATTTTGTATGGTTTTATCGGCCCTGCGCCCGATCATGCCACTGCCCCGTTCTTAAAATGACTACGAAACGACCCCACTCGATTCGCTATCAATATTTGTTAATCGTCTAGTAACACAAGGCAACTGGATTTACACCTTTTAGTAGATTAGCCTGCGTCCTCGGCGCGATTCAGCGCACAATGCGACCACAAAGCGTCCATAGCGCGCACCAAAGCCTCTATTTCTTTGGGTCCATGGACCGGCGAAGGGGTGAACCGCAACCGCTCCGTTCCGCGTGGCACAGTGGGATAATTGATCGGCTGTACATAAATGCCATGCTCTTCCAGTAGCATGTCACTCAGAAGCTGGGTATGCACCGGATTGCCTACCATCACCGGCACGATATGGCTGCCATGATCGATGATCGGTAGCCCCATGCCTTTGAGCCGCAATTTGAGCGATTTAGCTTGTTGCTGGTGATCCGCGCGCAAGTTTTCTGCTGTCTTTAGAAAAGCGACCGAAGCAGCCGCCCCTGCTGCAATCGCTGGCGGTAAGGAGGTCGTAAAGATAAAACCGGGTGCATAAGACCGGATGGCATCACACATCTTGGCAGATGCAGCGATGTAGCCGCCCATCACACCATAGGCTTTAGCCAAAGTCCCGTTGATGATGTCGATTCGGCCCATCAACCCATCCCGCTCGGCCACACCGCCACCACGGGGGCCGTACATTCCGACGGCATGAACTTCATCAATGTATGTGAGCGCCCCAAATTCGTCTGCCAGATCGCAAATGTCGGCTATCGGACCAAAATCGCCATCCATAGAGTAAATTGATTCGAAGGCTATCAGCTTGGGCGCTGCAGGGTCATCCGCTGCCATCAAACTACGCAGATGCTCCATGTCGTTGTGCCGATAGATCCGCTTGGCACCACCATTGCGCCGCACCCCTTCAATCATCGACGCATGGTTCAAGGTGTCTGAATATATAATCAAACCGGGAAACAGCTTGGGCAGAGTGCTAAGTGTTGCGTCGTTCGCGATATAGGCGCTTGTGAAAAGCAGGGCTGCTTGTTTATCGTGCAAATCTGCCAGTTCAGCTTCCAAGCGTTTGTGATAAACTGTTGTGCCCGAGATGTTGCGCGTGCCGCCAGATCCGGCACCTGTCGCGTCAATCGCCTCGTGCATTGCTGATAGAACGATAGGGTTTTGTCCCATGCCCAAATAATCATTTCCACACCACACGGTAATGGGTGCTTCGGTGCCATCGGCTCTGGTCCAGGTGGCGTGTGGAAATTGCCCCTTGCGCCGTTCTATGTCGATGAAAGTTCGATAGCGTCCCTCGTCGTGCAGTCGCTGAAGGGCCGCATCAAGTTTCTCCGAATAGTCCATTGGACACTCCATCAATGCCGTCAACTGCCGGCGCTAGCATATGCCTTATCAATAATGCTGATATAGACCCTCCCGACTGCTTTCAATGCAGTCTACCCGCGCGACATGTCGCAGGCGTTCAATATCCCGCTTGACCGTCTGTCTTAGTTTTCGATGCGCCCCACCGGGGGGCATATGTGCACGGAACTAGACAAGGACGAGCCAACGCTTACAGTTGCTGGAAATTTGCAACAACTGCAGCCACAAGGCATGATCGCACATCACAATTCCGCCATTCGGGCGCTCAAAACCGCGAGAGTGCGCCATATGCTGACCGCTCGCAGAAACCGTTGATAAAAGGTGCAGGCCCATGTCCCAAATCGCACATTTGAACAGTCAATCGATCGCTTTTGATATCATTGGTGATGGGCCGCCTGTGCTGCTTCTCCACGGCTTTCCTCAAAACCGTGCGATGTGGCACCGGATAGCGCCAAATCTTGCCCAGAATTTTACCATCGTCACTGCCGACCTGCGAGGATACGGCGCAAGCTCAAAGCCAAAAAAAATGCGTGATATGAGCTTTCGTCACATGGCCGCCGATCAAAAAGAACTGATGCAGTCGCTGGGTTTCGACAGGTTTCACCTTGTTGGCCACGACCGGGGCGCACGGACCGCCCACAGATTGGCGCTGGATGCGCCGGAGTCGCTTTTGTCATTGACCCTGATGGACATTGTACCCACCCATCACCTGTTGGATGAATTGACCCAAAACGTTGCGCGCGCTTACTATCATTGGTTCTTTTTGGCGCAACCTGCACCCTTTCCAGAAACGTTGATTGGACACGATCCAGACGCGTTTTATCAAAGCTGTCTTGCAGGTTGGGGCGGGAGTCTTTCAGATTACGACATATATGCGTTGGATGCTTACAGGTTAGCCTGGCGCGATCCCGATTGCATACGTGCCATGTGCAATGACTACCGGGCTGCGATCGATATCGACTTTTCCTTGGATGCAAGCGACCAGAACACCGAGATAAAAACGCCCACGCTGATAATGTATGGCAAGGATGGAGTTATGGGAAAAGAATATGATGTCCCCGACACGTGGGCTAGCCGCCTAAAAACCATGCAAAGCAAAGCCATGCCCGGCGGCCATTTCTTTCCAGATACTCACCCAAAGGAAACGGCCACCACAGTGCGTGCGTTTCTCATGTCAACCGCGGAGCCAAGATAAACAGGATTGTCATTAAAGTTTTTTTTCGAAAAATTTATGCATCCAGTACTGGCTGAAACCAAATTTTTTTAAGAATGTTAGGCGATATTTGATATTTCAGGTGTTTCGTCAAACGCCACAAATCACTCTGGCAGAGTGGTCACAAAGCACATGTAAGCCAGCGATCCGTGGCCGCCGACGACGATGCTGCGGCCTGCGGTGCACATGGCAGCCACAGACCGATTTACAGAGTGGTGAACGCGTGCTGAAAGATTTGGCCACTACCGCGCACATGTGTGACCAAGTAACCAGCAAGCGCGTGCTTTGGAACAGGCCAACATTTCCTAAAGTTCATGATGCCCAGACAGCTGCAACATTCAAAACGTTTAACGTGCCGCAAAGGCAAGCCTTTGGGAAAAAAGTTGACCGCAACATCCAAAATATTCAGGAATAACTCACCGGTTTCAGATGCAAATTAATAATGGTGTGGCGCGGTTGACGGGGCTCGAACCCGCGACCCCCGGCGTGACAGGCCGGTACTCTAACCAACTGAGCTACAACCGCGTACTGCGTGATGGGGTAATATGGGCGGCTTAGATGCGCGTCAAGCAGGGTTTTGCGCCAAACAGCACGATTTGTGTGATGAGGGCCCCCTGGTTGGTGCTATCGCGGTTTGATGCCGCTTATTGAACAGTAAATAATTTAACCAAACAGACAAACAATAGGGCCGACGCTGACAGGCCGAATGCCGAAAAGCTACACTGCGCACTGCGTTGATCCATGAAATGATGCGCAAGCGAATTGCTCGTGCCTTTGAAACTGACAGATGCGCCTTGCAAGTTAGTGCTGTGCTGACTGCAGTCGCGACACCCCTATGACCAGAAGCGAGTAAAGCGCTACAGCAATCTTGGAAATCATTGACGCAAAGAGAGAAAATTGCCTTTCTGTTAAAGTCTGAATATGCGAAGCAAACGCCTGTCTAATGGGTTTGCCAGTTTTTTCTCGCATAGAATGGCGTTATGAAAATGCTGAATTGATATAGTTGCGCGCGCTCTAGTGAGTGACAGCACGTGCAGATCGGCGTATGCTTGTCTCACAAACGCCGGAAAACGGCACACAGACATAAGCTATACAGGCGATTGTACATGACAAACTTTAATATATCGCGTCGAGGATTTGCCATAGGTGCGGTGGCCAGCACAAGTTTGCTGGCGGCGTGTGGCAATGGTGTGGGTGGAGACGGTGCGGCCACGATCGATGCACGCGTTGGCGCCACTCTGGAAGAGATGTATGGCCAGTACCCCAACACCGAAGCCCTTGCATCCAAAGCCAACGGCATGTTGGTGATGCCACTTGTGACTGAAGCAGGGCTAGGTTTGGGTGGCGGATATGGGCGTGGTGCGCTTTTGGTCAATAATGTCACGGTTGATTACTACTCAGTGATAAAAGGGTCTGGCGGACTTCAGATTGGAGTACAACAATTTGCACATGTTCTGTTTTTCATGACCGAGGATGCGCTGGCCAGCTTCCGTCAGTCGCCAGGATGGGCGGCAGGAGCAGACCTTGAGTACGTAATTTCAGACATGGGCGACAGCGTTGCCGCGGATTCGACTACGGTTTTGTCACCGGTGCTGGCAGCTGTATTTGCCCGCGCGGGTTTGCGCTTTGGCGCGACACTTGAAGGTTCCAAATATACCCGGATCATTCCCTAATAGCCAGTGTTTGTGGTACGCGATTACCTTGTGCCCACCAATTGAACGACGCCTTATGCCGTGGAGCCTAACAACAAGGTCACACCAATAACTACTGGAAAGAGCGCTTTTAATCGCAGTGCAACTTTGTTTCGCGATCGGAAATTGCAACTATGACTTTCTCGAAAGGCATCTAAATTAACGCGCCCGCACGGCTGGGCACAAGTCAAGCTGGTTGCAGCTGCCTTGTGCCTTGCGCTCAACTTGAGAGCTTCATAATTGTCAGTGCATGGCAGTCAGAATAGGCAAGAGGCAAAAAGATGGCGATGATCTTTCAATGGCTTGTACGCGCAACGGCAGCGGCGATCGTGCTTACGGTGTTGGCCTTTGCGATGGTATACTACCTCGCATCACGATCATTGCCCAACTATAGTGCCACCGTAAAAGTACCAGCGATCTCTGCGCCTGTCGAAATTGTGCGCGACAATGCAAACGTGCCCCATATCTTCGGCGAGACAGACACAGATGTGTTTCACGCGCTTGGTTTTGCGCACACCCAAGACCGGCTGTGGCAGATGATGATGATGCGGCGGACCGCTCAAGGAAGGCTATCAGAACTCTTTGGGACAGCCACAGTTGAAGTCGACAGCTTTGTGCGGCGTCTCGACATCTATCGTCTCTCGGTCCAGTCAATAGACGCGCTTGATGCGGCAACCTTGACTGCACTCAATGCTTATGCGGCAGGCGTCAATGCGCGCCTTGATCAGATCAATGCGCAGGCGCTTGGGCGTGGCGCACCCGAGATGTTTATGTTCAATGCACCGCTCGCGCCGTGGCGACCTGCCGACAGCATCGCCATTACCAAGCTGATGGGCCTGCGCCTGTCGGGCCACCTGCAGGAAGAAGTCTTGCGCGCCCGCATGTCACTGGCGCTTGATGACCCTGCCCGGCTGGCCGACATTCTGCCAAATGTGCCGGGACCGGGCATCGCGAGCCTGCCTGAATACGCCGCGCTGATCCCAGATGCACCGCGCAGCTTTGCCGTCGCAGACGATGATCTGCACCCGCTTTCTCCATTTCCATCACGGGGCTTGGCGGGTGCGTCCAATGCCTGGGCAGCGGTGGCGTCTCGTTCTGCTTCGGGCGGCACACTTCTGGCCAATGACCCGCATCTGGGTCTATCTGCGCCATCAATTTGGTACCTTGCGCGGCTCGAGTTAAGCACTGGTGGCGTGATTGGTGGCACAATCCCGGGCATGCCAGTGGTTCTTACCGGTCGATCAGATAGGCTTGGGTGGGGCCTCACCTCAGCCTATGTGGACGATCAGGACGTACTGATCGAAGAGGTAAATCCAGAAGCACCCGAAGAATACCGAACACCAACAGGCTTCAAGCCGTTTGAAACCCGCAGCTCGATTGTTCGGATAGCCGACGCCGACCCGGTCACATTAACCCTGCGTTGGACGGATAATGGCCCCGTCCTGCCCGGCAGCTTTGCCAGCCTTGGCGCGGTGACGCCGCCGGGTCATGTCGCCGCGCTTAGCTGGACAGTGCTCAGCCCTCGCGACACATCCATTCAGGCAGCCTTGGGTGTGATGCGTGCCCAAACCGTCGCCCAAGCGATTTCCGCGAGCGAAAGTTATATCGCGCCTGCCCAAAACCTTACCCTCGCAGACCGCGGCAGCATCGCCATGAAAACCATCGGGGCTATCCCGCGGCGCAATCTGAACCATCAAAGTCAGGGACGCTTGCCCAGTTTTGGCTGGCGGACCGAAAACCGCTGGCAGGGGCGCATGCCCTACGCGTCTAATCCCGGCTTTGTCGCACCGATGGGCGGCATTCTTGGAAATACCAACAACAAAACCGTCGACCGACCATTTCCCAACCACGTAAGCTTTGACTGGGGCGACACCCAGCGGGTCCAACGCTGGCAAAGGTTAATGCAAGCCCGCGAAGTGCATACTCGCGACAGCTTTATCGAAGCGCAGCTCGACACTGTTTCCTTTACCGCACGTTCGCTTCTTACGCTGATCGGATCTGAATTGTGGTTTACTGGCGAAGCGGCACCCGATGGCACGCCAGACCGACAACGACAGCGTGCTCTGACACTGCTAGCCGAGTGGAACGGAGAAATGAATGAACACTGGCCAGAACCGTTGATCTACGCCGCTTGGCTGCGCGCCCTACAAGATCGGCTGGTCCGTGACGAGTTAGGTCCGTTGGCCAGCACGCTAAAACATGTTGAACCGCTGTTTGTCGAACGTGTGTTTCGTGATGTTGACGGAGCTGCTGTCTGGTGCGACATCCGCCAATCCGCCCCAATTGAGACGTGTCCCGACATGGCCAGGCTCGCACTAGACGATGCACTGGTCTGGATTGCAGAAAACTGGGGCGACCAGCTAGAAAGCCTGCTATGGGGCGATGCACACCAAGCCACACATGATCATCAGGTTTTGGGCGAGGTCCCGTTGCTGCGGCATTTTGTGAACATTCGCCAATCAACCTCAGGCGGCGACAACACACTACTGCGTGGCCGCACCAGTGGCACTGACCCAAACCCATTCCAAAATGTGCACGGCGCCGGCTATCGAGGTGTATACGATTTCGCCGATCCCGATTCGTCGGTCTTTGTGATCTCGACGGGGCAATCGGGTCACATGCTATCACGCCACTACGACGATCTGGCACAGCTTTGGCGGCGCGGCGAATATATCCCGATGTCGCTTGACGAGGGGCTGGCCCGCGCAGGCGCTGTTGGCATCACCCGCCTTGAGCCGCTGCAGTAATGACGTATGGTACGCTAAATACATCACAGTCAGCGCACACACGCCCACCTTGCGCCTTATCACTTTGAAACCACACAACAGATGACTACTCTTCTCTTTAACAAACCTTTTGGTGTTCTATCGCAATTTACCGATAAGGGTACTCAGGGCTCGCCAAGGGCCACTCTTTCAGACTTCGTCGAAATACCTGATGTCTACCCGGCAGGCAGGCTCGACCGCGACAGCGAAGGGCTGATGATTTTGACCGATAACGGCGCCCTTCAGGCGCGCATCGCACATCCAAAATATAAGGCCCCGAAAACCTATTGGGCCCAAGTCGAAGGGGTTATCTCAACTGAGGCCCTCGACGCGCTACGCTCAGGCATCATTCTGAAAGATGGTCCGACAAAACAAGCGAAAGCTAAGGCCATCTCAGCCCCCTCAGGCCTTTGGAGTCGGGATCCTCCGATCCGTGCGCGCAAATCCGTCCCAGACAGCTGGCTAGAACTGACCCTCACCGAAGGTCGAAACCGTCAGGTTCGGCGCATGACGGCTCATGTTGGGTTTCCAACGCTTCGTCTGATCCGCGCCAAGATCGGTGACTGGCATTTGGGCGAACTGCAACCCGGCGAATCGGTCCACACATCTTAACGGCTTGACGCGGTATCTGACGAATTTTCACTGTAACAACCGCGCCGATGGCTGAACCATACCACATGGAAACCGCGCACGTCTCGTGCCTAGAGCACAATGCAAAAAACCTGCATCACCTAACGCTGCCTGAAATCCAAGATTTCAACGCGTTAGGTGATGCACGATGTCTCAACTATTTCGCATGATGCTTTATCGTAATTTCAGGACCGCGATGTCAGCCCAACGTCGCCAAGGATGGAAATCGCTCGAGCAGCCAGAAAGAAAATCGTGTGAAAAGCCCCAAAAGCATCGCGGCTCCAACAACGACTAAAAGCCCGCCCATAAGCTTTTCAATTAAGCCCAAGTGACGCTTAAGGCGGTTCATCACCGTCAGAGCACGGCTCATAAACATTGCTGCAAGCAGAAACGGAATTCCCAGTCCAAACGCGTAGACCGCCAAAAGAAAAGTGCCCCGCGTAACGGATGCTTCGGATGCTGCCAGGGTCAAAATCGCCCCTAGTTGAGGCCCGATACAGGGGGTCCAACCAAAGGCAAACGCCAGACCAAGAACATATGCACCAAACGACGAGCCACCCTTGTCCCCAGCATCTATACGGACCTCACGATCCAGTAACCCGATCCTGAAAACGCCCAAAAAATGAAGCCCAAAAACAATGATGACGGCCCCAGATACTTGTGAAAACAAAATCTGGTTTTGCAAAAAAAATGAACCAAATGCCGATGCCGCAAAACCCAAAAAGATAAAAACGGTCGATAAGCCTAAAACAAAAAACAGTGCGGCAACTGTCGCCCGGTTTCGCGCACTGCGGCTGTCAGACAATTCGCCAACAGTCATCCCGGACAAATATGCAAGGTAAGGCGGAACAATGGGCAAAACGCAGGGGCTTAGAAAGCTTATGATGCCCGCAATAAGTGCAATGCCCATTGCTGGGATCAGGCTGGCGTCAATGATGTCAATTCCGAACATACTGGCACGCTTATCCCATACCAGACGGTGCGTCACGGGGGCAAAGGTCACATGTCTGTGGACAGACTGAAACATCCGTACTACGTGGCAGGTATGTCAGATCAAATAATATTGGATGCCTTGGGCCTGTTGTGCCCTTTGCCGGTGCTCAAAGCGCGCAAGCGTTTGCAGACTCTGAAACTAGGGGACGAGTTGACCATACAGGCAGACGACCCTGCAGCGATCGTCGACGTACCGCATTTCTGTGCTGAGGCCGGACACACGCTGGTTTCAGCGACTGAGCAAGGCTCGATGCAGGTTTATGTGATCCGAAAAGGATAAAGGACGCGCCCCAAAGCATTTTTGCCAAAAGATCGAATTACCTAAAGCTATTTGAAATCAAGGTCATCAACACGTTAGATGACCCACAAGGTTTCAGGTGTTTCGTCATACTTTATTCGGCACGTCCTTCTTTATCATTTACCCAAAGACCACCAGCCGCGCCTTTTGGGCTTGGAAGGGTCTTCTATCGTCGCAGTGACGTTTGCTGCTGGTTTTGGTTCGGGCATCGGTTCGGGCTCCGGCATCACTGCAGCCTTTGGTTCAGTGATCGGCTTGACAGACACTGGCTCTGGCGACGCGACTGGGGTTTCGGCTGCTACCTTTGGGCCGGTATCGTCAGGGTCAGCGTCCGGTGCGACTGCCGCTGTCGTTTTCACCTTAGCGGTACGCTTTCGCGGCGCACGTGGCTTAGGTGCCGGTTTTGCCGGTGCTTCATCATCCAAAGGCTCAGCAACGTTAGCGGCATTGGTTTCAGCGCTTACATCCTTTTTTGATACCTTTGGGGCCGCTTTCGACGTTGATTTAGCGGCCGGTTTTGAACGGCTGCGCGTCCGGGTCGGCGTCTTTTTGGGTGGAACCACCTGCTCTTCGGCGTTGGTTGTCACAGGCTCTGTCGTTGCCTCTAACTCTGGGCCCTCTGATGCTTTGGTATCAGATGTTAGGGCGTCAGATGTTGGCGCGTCAGATGCTTGGGCCTTTGCGTCGGGGCTCGCATCAACAGTTTGTGACGCTTGCGCTTCCTCTGCGCTTCCACTGACCATAGTGGCGTCACCCGCCTCACCAGCAGATGACTTATTGCGGCTGCGACGGCGCCGACGACGGCGGCGTTTTGGTTTGAGTTCTCCATCCTCGGTCGATGGTACGTCTTCTGTTACAGCATCGACGTCGTCAGCCTCGTCTTCGTCTACCTGATCCATAATTGACGTATCAACCGACACCACAGGTGCAGACGCCACAGGTACCGTACGGGTTGCTGTCTTGAATTTCTCGATGGCAAAATCGGGGGTCACAAGATGCGGGTCCCCCTCGATACGAACTGACAACCCATAGCGCGTCTCGATCTGGGCAATATGTTCTCGTTTTTGGTTCATTAGGAAATTAGCAATGCCAACTGGGCATTTAACCAGCACTTCGCGTGACCTGCGGCGCGTGCCTTCCTCTTCGACCTGGCGCAAGATGGACAGCGCAAGGTTGTCATCAGAGCGGATCAAGCCCGTGCCATGGCAGGCGGGACAGGGTTGCGTCGTAGCCTCGATCATGCCTGGCCGAAGGCGCTGACGGCTCATTTCCATCAAACCAAAACCCGAAATACGGCCCATCTGTATGCGCGCGCGGTCGGTCTTGAGCTTGTCCTTCATCCGCTTTTCAACAGCTGTGTTGTTGCGTCGTTCGTCCATATCGATGAAGTCGATGACGATCAGCCCTGCAAGATCACGCAACCGCAACTGTCGCGCGACTTCCTCGGCTGCCTCAAGATTGGTCTTAAGGGCAGTTTCCTCGATCGACCCTTCCTTGGTGGACCGACCAGAGTTCACGTCAATCGCAACCAGTGCCTCGGTGATACCGATTACAATATAGCCGCCTGATTTCAGCTGAACCGTAGGATTGAACATGCCACCCAGATAGGTTTCTACCTGATAACGCGCGAATAACGGCAGGCTTTCTGTATAAAGCTTCACGTTTTTCGCGTGGGACGGCATGATCATTTTCATGAAATCCTTGGCGATGCGATAGCCGCGTTCGCCTTCAACAAAAACCTCGTCAATCTCGCGATTGTAAAGGTCGCGGATCGAGCGTTTGATCAGGTCCCCTTCTTCGTAGATTTTAGCGGGTGCAATTGACTCAAGTGTCAGCTTGCGGATCTGCTCCCACAGACGGAACAGATATTCGTAATCGCGCTTGATCTCAGCCTTGGTCCGTTGCGCACCAGCTGTACGCACAATAAGTCCTGCCCCCTGTGGGACGTCAATTTCGTTTGCAATTTCCTTAAGTTTCTTGCGATCAGCCGCATTTGTGATCTTGCGGCTGATTCCGCCACCACGGGCCGTGTTGGGCATCAAAACGCAGTAGCGGCCGGCCAGCGACAGGTACGTGGTAAGCGCAGCACCCTTGTTGCCGCGCTCTTCTTTAACAACTTGCACCAGCAGTATTTGGCGCACTTTGATAACTTCTTGAATCTTATAGCGGCGCGGACGCGGTTTACGTACCGGGCGAATGTCTTCTTCGTCATCCTCGTCAGCTACAGATTCGATGCTTTCATCCTTGGCGGCCGCGTCTGTGGCTTGGTCCACGTCCGCATCCGAAGCACTAATCGCGTCCTCGACACCATCCGGTACGGCATTTGCGTCTGGCTCTGATACCTTCCCTGCGTCGGCCACTGTGTCAGCTTCCGCTTCAGAAGGAACATCCTCGGATGTCGCCTCTTGCGCGTTATCTTCTGCGCGCACAGGCGCCTCTACCGGTGTTTCGCCTTTGGTGTCCACAGTAGATTCAGCGTTTGCTTTGTCGAATTCTTCATCCAGATCTATGGTCTGCATACCCTCGATCTCGGTCGATGCTGTCGCATCGTCAGTCTCGATTGCCACGGCCTTGGATTTAGAAGACGACCTGCGACGCGATGACTTGGGTTTGGTTGCGACCTTTTCTTCCTCTTCGTCACGCACCTTTTGCGCTTCGGCATAGGCACGCTCTTCGGCCAGTAAAGCTTCGCGGTCGGCAACTGGAATTTGGTAATAATCCGGATGAATCTCCGAAAATGCGAGAAAACCGTGTCGGTTTCCGCCATAATCGACAAACGCCGCCTGAAGCGACGGTTCAACCCGCGTTACTTTTGCAAGATATATGTTGCCAGCAAGCTGGCGTCTGTTTTCGGATTCAAAGTCAAATTCCTCAACCTTGTTTCCGTCCACCACCACGACGCGGGTTTCTTCCGCGTGGGTGGCATCGATAAGCATTTTCTTTGGCATGTTCTTTCACTGCACAACAGCGCATCCGGCACACCCGGGGGGGCTTCGGATTTGGGGTCGTGTCTATTTTGGGCGATAAGCGATGCGCCGCATGTTTGGCCAGCTATGGCCACTGCTTTACGGTCAATCTCATCAACGCGCATCATCGCGGTTTTCTCCGATACGCAGGCCTCCTCGGCAGTACGTATCCGTTTATTCGCTGCGATAGACCTCGGTCCACGTCAGCATCTCTTGGTCGGTTACGACCCAATCGGTCTATTAGAGGTGTGACAAGCAATGTCAGGTCCGTCTAACAGCGAAACTCAATACTTCAGGACACAGGGCGCAATAGCGCCTCTGCCCCGTCGCTTCAGATAAGGCTAGAACGGTGCCAATGACAATGGGCAATCGCATGTTTGGTCCAGCTCGGCCATGATTTCTGAAGTATCTTTTTGAAAAAATGCCGGCCAAACGCATTACATTTACACAACCAATAAGGTATTTGCGCCGTTCTCAGCCTGATTGAGAGGCGGATGATAAATAATCTGATCTCTGCAGTCCGTATTTGGCCATTTTTTCGTTCAATGTCCGCCTTGGTAGACAAAGCTCGTCCATGACGCTTCCGATAGCACCCTTATGGCGACGCATGGTGTTATCGATCAGCATTCTTTCAAAAGCTTCGACATATTCCTTAAGCGGCTTTCCTTCGGTGGTCATGACGGGCTGCATTTCTTCGTGGTCGCTCATCAACAAAGATGCGATCGAACCCGCGCCGCGGCGCGCCTGTAACACCGCCCGCTCAGCAATATTGATCAGTTGCCGCACATTGCCTGGCCATGGCGCTTGCAACAACTGGGCTGCCTCCTGTGCAGATATCTTGGGTGCCACACATCCGTATTCATCTGCGAACTGATCACTGACGCGGGTGAACAGCATCAAGATATCCTCACCGCGCTGGCGCAGGGGCGGCAAGGTAATCTTGAGCGCGGCAAGCCGGTAGTAAAGATCTGGGCGCAGCGCGTCCTCGCACGTGCGACCCGCTTCTTGCAGGTTAGAAATACCGATAATGCGAGTTTCTGCCGGAGTACCCTGTTCGTTGATTACGCTTAACAAACGAGCCTGCAGGCCTTGGCTCATCGCCTCGATGTCCTCCAGCACAAGGGTGCCGCCGCGCGCCTCTTCAATTGCAGGCAATTGCGCATCCTCGGGTAGCATCGGACCAAAAAGCCGTTTGGCCAATGCGTCTTCTTCCCAAGCTGAACAGCTGACCAAAACGAATTTCTTACCCGCCCGGCTACCCACCGCGTGCAATGCATGAGCCACAAGAGTTTTTCCGGTGCCTGTCTCTCCGTCGATCAACGCATGGCCATCCGCCTGCCCCAGATCCAGAATATCTTCGCGCAGCCGATCCATGACGGGCGATGTTCCGATCAGCTTTTTCATGAGCTGGCCACCATCGCTTAATTCGCGGCGCAGCGCCCGGTTGTCCATGATCAGACGGCGCGCGCCAGTGGCTTTCTTGGCCAGTTCTGACATGCGGTCCGGATTAAATGGCTTTTCAAGAAAATCAAAGGCTCCGACGCGCATCGCCTCGACCGCCATGGGCACGTCACCGTGGCCAGTGATCATAATCACAGGCAAGGCGCTGTCATTTCCCATTAGTTTTTTAAGGAACTGCATCCCATCCATGCCTGGCATCTTGATATCAGAGATCACGATGCCGGGGTATTCCGGTCCAAGGACCTTAAGCGCTTCCTCGGCGCTGGCGAATGTTTCAGTGTCATACCCAGACAACGCCAACCACTGGCTGATCGACTGACGCATGTCCCGTTCGTCATCGACAATGGCAATTTTCATGGCTTGGGTCATCGGTTTTCTCCAGGCCTACTCGGCCGCTTTAATCGTGTTGTCAGTAGCGGAAGGCTCAGAGAGGATCGGCAATTGCATTTCAAAAACGGCACCGCCCGCTTGACCATTCCGCGCGGTCAGTCGCCCACCTAAATCGTTGACAATACCAGACGAGATAGCAAGCCCCAGCCCAACCCCATCACCAGGCTGCTTAGTGGTATAAAACGGCTCAAAGAGAGCATCCAGATCAATAACCCCCGGCCCGTTGTCGCGCACTGTCAGTGTTGCCGTTTCGCCAACTGAAAGAATGATGTCGACCTGCGGTTCCCTCATTGTTTTGGTGGCATCGATAGCATTGCGCAACAGGTTGACCATCACCTGTTCGATCCGCATCTGATCACCCATTACCATGGCGGGAAACGGCGGTAGCATGCGGTTGATCAAGACACGGCGCTGACGGAGCTGTGGTTCCATCATCGACAGAGCAGCGGCAAGCGCATCGCCCATGTTTACTGGGCTTAACGCATCCTGCCCCTTGCGGGCATATGACTTTAGCTGTCGGGTAATCGCGCCCATCCGCTCGATCAGACTATCGATCCGCCCAAAGCTCACGATGGCTTCTTCGGGGCGGTTGCGATGCAGCAGCAATCGTGCGCCGGCCAGATAGGTTTTCATTGCTGCCAGAGGCTGATTGAGTTCGTGGCTGACGGCAGCTGACATTTCGCCTAGAGCGGCCAATTTTGAAGATTGCTCGAGGGTTTGCTCAGCCACAGCCAAGTCTTCTTGCACGCGTTTCCGCTCGGCGATTTCTCGCTGCAGCTGTGCGTTCAACCGGCGAAGCTCTGCCGACTCTCTTGCGAACAGCGCGAGCCGAAGCGCCGATTGTCGGCTTAGCGCATAAAATGCTAGGGCCAGCAAAATAGCGAAACCCATGATTTCGAGCGCTAGAACCCCATTCACCCGTTCGCGCACTGAAGCGTACGTGGTAAAAGATGTTATGTGCCAGCCCCGGAACGGGATACGAGCTTCCAACCGCATTGCACCCTCTCCCTGCAAATATGCATCTGGCGGAAGTGCTCTCCAATCAGCGGTTTTACGGATCACGCGATCGATTGCACTTTGTGGGGTTTCGCGGACCAGGGCGCTTTGTTCTGTAAGGCCGCGCCAACGCGGTTCTGTGGACAGAACGATCTGACCTGTGCTGTCTGTGACAAAAACAGCCGCCGAAATTCCCGCCCAGGCACGCTCAAATTTTTGCAAATCCACCTCAACCGAGATCACACCCAGCAAATCTCCGCCTGCGGTCACCCGGCGCGAGTAAACAAAATTAAACCCATTCGTTTCCTTGGGTGTCACTGTAAAAATCGTTTCAGATCCGCGCAGGGCCTCAATGAAATATGCCTCGGCCCGATGTGATGACCCCAACACATTACGGCTCGTTGCTGCAACCGCTCTGCCGTCAAGATCCAGCAGCATCAGGTTAGCAGCACCAATTTCTTCCACAAAGGATAAAAGGCGTTGGGTGGATTGCTGATAATCGGCAGAGTTCAACGCCCCAATCAGTGTCGGATCGCGCGCCAGCAATTGCGGCACAATGGCGCTGCGGCGCAATTCGCTAAGCAGGTTGCCAGAATACAGGGCAAGGCGTAGTTCGGCTCGGTTGCGCGTGTTTTCTGTAAATCTGTCGGTCAGCAGCCTGTTGGTCAGCGCGACAGTCACGATGGCCGCAACAATCAGTACCGCAAGTGCCGCACGAACCCGCCAGCTTGTGGTAAGTGCTATTGTAGTTTTTCTGCCGCGGAGTGCTGGAGGGATAGCCATAACACACAGCATAGACCGCACGTAGTGCTTGCTCAACCTTACACCTCAGGCAGCGGTCAATTGGCCTACAATTGCGCGAAAGAACGCCTGTCCATCTTTCCCGCCATGACCAGAATCCGACGCGCGTTCGGGGTGTGGCATCATGCCAAGCACACGACGGTTGTCTGACACGATTCCAGCAATGTCTCGCTGTGATCCGTTCGGGTTTTCCGTGTAGGTAAAAACCACGCGATCATCGCCTTCTAGCCGATCCAGCGTTGTCTCATCAGCAAAATAATTACCATCGTGATGTGCAATCGGAATATCGATGACATCGCCTGTACTGTACCCTTCGGTAAATATCGTCTGAGTACTTTGAACGTTCAAGCCAACAGATTTACAGATATATTTCAAACCTGCATTCCGCAAAAGCACACCGGGCAAAATGCCAGTTTCCGTCAACACCTGAAATCCATTGCAAATACCAAAGGCATAGCCGCCCCGTTCTGCATGAGCTTTTACGGCTTGGCAAATCGGTGAATTGGCCGCGATAGCACCGCACCGCAAATAATCACCAAAAGAAAACCCACCCGGCACCCCAACAATATCAACGCCATCTGGCAGGCCTGTGTCCTTGTGCCAAACCATTGTTACATCTGCACCCGCCGCTTCCAATGCAACCGCAAGATCGCGATCACAATTTGAGCCGGGAAAAACCACCACCGCTGCGCGCATCAGCCCAATTCTACCCGGTAGGATTCGATGACTGTATTAGCCAGCAACTTCTCACACATTGCCGCCACATCAGCCTCTGATGTGCCCTCAGCCAAGTCCAGTTCGATCACCTTGCCCTGCCGCACGCCGTTCACACCCTCAAAGCCCATGGCACCCAGCGCATGGCGCACAGCCTCGCCCTGCGGGTCCAGAACCCCTGTCTTTAGCATAACATGTACTGTGGCCTTCATCGTGGACCTTCCGTTGTTCCAAAAATTCGAAAAAAAGCCCGGCTCAATTGATCAGCGTCGGCTTGGTAACGGGCGTGGGCGACCTTGGGATAACGCCAAGACGGCGCGCCACTTCGGTGTAGGCATCTTTAAGATCGCCCAAATCGCGCCGAAATACGTCCTTGTCCAGTTTCTGGCCCGTTTCGATGTCCCAAAGCCTGCAACTGTCGGGGCTTATTTCATCGGCGATGATCAACCGCATGAAATCACCGTCATAGACGCGACCAATCTCGATCTTGAAATCCACCAGACGAATTCCCACGGCCAGCAACATGCCCGACAAAAAATCATTTACCCTTAGGGCTAGACTTAAAATGTCGTCCATATCCTGCTGGCTGGCCCAACCAAAGGCCGCGATATGTTCTTCGGTGACCAGTGGATCGCCAAGCTTGTCATCTTTGTAGCAATATTCGACGATGGGGCGCGGCAATTGCGTGCCCTCTTCGATCCCAAGTCGTTGGCTCATGGTTCCGGCCGCATAGTTGCGCACGATCACTTCTAACGGCACGATCTCGCATGAGCGCACCAGCTGTTCGCGCATGTTCAAACGCTTAATAAAGTGCGTCGGCACGCCGATCTGGCCCAATCCAGTCATGAAAAATTCGCTCAGGCGATTGTTTAGAACGCCCTTGCCCTCGATCACGTCCTTTTTCTGGGCGTTGAAAGCGGTGGCATCATCCTTGAAGTACTGCACGATTGTCCCCGGCTCTGGACCTTCATAAAGGATCTTTGCCTTGCCCTCGTAAATCTTTTTGCGTCGCGCCATGGGCATCCTTTCGGTGCTATCAGGGCCTGAGTCTGCCCGATCTGTCGCTCTCTTAAGCAATCAGCGGGTGTGCCGCAAGCAAAGGGGTTGCGCGGCGGCATGCACGCCCTCATGTCGATAGCGGTGGGATAACCCCTGGAGGACTGAAACCATGAACACATTCAACGATCGTGAAAACGCATTTGAAAATAAATTCGCCCATGATGCGGAAATGCAGTTCAAGGCTGATGCGCGCCGTAACAAACTATTGGGTCTGTGGGCAGCAGCCTTGATGCGCAAATCAGAACAGGACGCTGCTAAATATGCTTTTGAGGTGGTCAAGTCTGACTTCGAAGAAGCCGGCGACGAGGATGTATATCGTAAGGTGTCTGGCGATCTTGGCACGCTCGCCGACGAGGCGACGATCCGTGGTAAAATGTCAGCATTGATGGCCTTGGCCAAGGCGCAATTGATGGAAGAAATCGAATAAGAGCTTGGTAGCTTGTCAGCATCAAAACGTTCCAAGGCCTTTGATGGCTTGCCAAGCTTTTTAGTTACTTTTTAACCCCATGCGTACAGCAATTAACAAACCACTTACCTGAGTACGGTAGTCAACTCCGTGGTGAGGCCGGACAAAGGCAGGGGTAGTCATGCGACATCTGACACTGTGGGGTTGCGTCAAATTTGTTTTGCGGGTCGCAATACCTGTAATTGTAGTTGGTGGCTGCTTTGTACTGCTCTCAGGCAAGCTGACTGCGGCCGATCTTAGCAGCTTGCCGGGCCGTGTATCGGACATTACTGCCATTCAGTGGAGTGTCGCACTTTGCCTCGCGATTTGCAGCTTTTGGTCCGTTGGCCAATACGATTCACTGGCGCATCGCGCTTTGAACAGTCGCATTCCAGATAAACAGGCACACGCGTCTGGCATGATCAGCATAGCATTGGGCCAAACGCTCGGGCTAGGATTGTTCACTGGAGCACTGGCGCGTTGGCGAATGCTGCCTGGCCTCAGCATTGCGGCAGCGTTGCGATTATCGGCCTTTGTTTCGTTCAGCTTTGTCCTTGCCTGGAGTGTGGTGACAGCCATCGCGTGTATGTTTCTGCCCGCACCGGCATGGACGCTTGTCCCCGCAGTGTTGACAATCGGAGCAGCGCTTAGCGCCGCGGTGATCGTTTTCCGCTGGCCACAGTTCTGTTGGCGCGGCCGTGCTTTGTGGCTGCCCAGCCTGACACTGGCGACCGCGATCATCGGCTGGACGGCTCTGGACACCATTTTCGCAGCCGGAGTTCTTTTTGTTTTTCTGCCCGAAACGACGCTTGGTTTTGCCTCTTTTCTTCCATTGTTCCTGATCGCGCTTGGTGCGGCTCTCGTGTCCAACGCGCCCGGTGGCGTGGGACCGTTTGAGTTGGTGTTACTCACCGCCCTACCCAAAGCGACACCCGAAGCATTGTTAACCGCGATCATCGCCTACAGAATTATCTATTACGCATTGCCCGCCGGGCTGGCGCTGTTGGCGTTGATGCGCCCCTTCACACAGCGCACGGCGAGCCCCTGCATCGTTACCACCCGTTGCGACAGCACACGTCGCCCAGAAGTGGCAGTCGTGCATCAGAATGGCGGCGCGGTCCTAACAGATATCGAAAGCACCTTGGCTCTCTGGCCAACAGGACAAACGACCACCCTTTTTGCCGACCCACTGGCCGGAACGTCCACGCACGCACTGCAGCATTTGGAAAAAGCAGCCTATGCGAGGGCTACATTGCCAATGATTTACAAATGCGACGTGGCGCTGGCCATCGCGGCACGTGCATCGGGTTGGTCAGTTCTGCACATCGCAGACGACGCCTTGGTCTGCGTTTCAAATTATGATCCAAACGTACCCGCCCGCCGCAATTTACGGCGCAAATTGCGGGCCGCTGCCAAGTCAGGAATCGTGATCAAAGCCGATGTTTCCCTGCCGCATCCCGCCCTTGCCCGGGTAGATGCCGATTGGCAACGCAACCACGGCACTGCCCGCGGAGGAAGCATGGGGCGCTATGCCAAATCATATGTGCAAGACCAATGGGTCGCTGGCGCATATCTTGACGACACTTTATTAGCCTTCATCACTGTGCACAGGGGACAAAGCAGCTGGTGTCTTGACTTAATGCGCCACAAAGATGGTGCACCCGATGGCACCATGCATGCACTGGTCGATGCCGCGATCTTGGCCGCACGAGCGGCGGGTGCCGATGACCTAAGCCTCGCCTCTACACCTGCCTGCCCAAACCCGCACAGCGTTTTTTGGCGATGGGCGGCGATGCAGGTTGTTACGCGGTCAGGCGGGCACGGCCTGCGCCAATTCAAATCAGCCTTTGCCCCCCGCTGGGTGCCCCGCTATGTCGCTGCGCCCGGTCCGTTGCGATTGATGCTTGGCCTTGCTGATCTGACCCGCGCGATCCACCTTCCCCCAGAGTTAGCGACCACCAATACAAAGCAACTTCATCATCTTGATGAAGATTATGAACTGGCTTCATCGCGCGTCGCGTGACAGTTGGACCCAAGAACAACCAACGCAGGGACCATTATGGCCGACCTTCTCACTCGCATGCTGGCGGAAAAGGGCACTCTGCTCGCCGACGGCGCCACCGGAACCAACCTGTTCAACATGGGCCTTATGTCCGGCGACGCACCTGAATTGTGGAACGAGACGCACCCACAAAACATCGTGAAGCTGTATAAAGGTGCGGTCGACGCGGGCAGCGACATTTTTCTGACCAATTCGTTTGGTGCCAACGCATCAAGGCTAAAGTTGCACGATGCAGGCCACCGTGCCTTTGAGCTTAGCCGCATCGCCGCCGAGATCGGGCGTAATGTGGCTGATCAGGCAGGCCGGACCGTTATTGTCGCAGGATCTGTTGGGCCCACGGGCGACATCATGGAACCTGTTGGCACGCTCAGCCACGCCGACGCGGTCGAAATGTTCCACGAAACGGCGGCAGGCCTGAAAGAGGGCGGCGCCGACATTGGGTGGCTCGAAACCATCTCAGCCGCCGAGGAATATCGCGCAGCAGCCGAAGGGTTCGCGCTTGCAGACATGCCCTGGGCCGGAACAATGAGCTTTGATACCGCAGGCCGCACCATGATGGGCATCACGAGCACCGACATGGCGACCCTTGTAGCCAACTTGCCCAATCCGCCGGTGGCTTTTGGGGCTAACTGTGGCACTGGCGCGTCTGACCTTCTGCGTACAGTCCAGGGCTTTGTCGCGACCGGCACAAAGATACCCGTAGTGGCAAAGGGCAACGCTGGTGTTCCGAAATACCATGACGGGCATATTCACTACGATGGTACGCCCGAACTGATGGCCGACTACGCCGCCCTTGCCCACAACAGCGGCGCGCGGATTATTGGAGGTTGCTGCGGCACAATGCCCGCCCACCTGCGTTTGATGCGCGAGGCGCTCGACACCCGGCCCAAGCAGGCGCCACCAACGCTGGACGCAATCGTCGCTGCTTTGGGCCCGTTTTCTTCGGACAGCGATGGGACCGATGGAAATGCGCCAACGTCGACCCGACGTAGCCGACGCAGCCGCAGCCGAAGCGCATAGAATAAGTGCCTGTGCGAACTGGGCAGGCCTTGGCGGAACAAACTGATGAATTTCCGCGAAAGGGGCGCTGAAATATCTCAGCTGCAGTCAAAGCGATCGGTGGTTTGGTCGCCAAAATCCTAACTCGCACCAAACCTTATCCTTAACCGGTTACCGCCAATTTATTCCGTTGAACAATACAGAACACAAAGTGAACTCAGGCCGTAAAAGAGATGAAAAATAGATCCCTAGGCAGCACACGTCCAAATTTGTTCCTACCACGTCGCACACAGCGCCGACGATGTCGTAATTTGAAAAGTTCTCTTGTGACATTTTGAACCATAACGCGATCATAGGCATCAGGTGCGTACACCTGTCTTAAGAGGTACTTCCATGTCAGAAGAAGACGATATCATACTGTCCGAACTCGACGACGATGAACTTGTTCAACAGATGTTTGATGACCTTTATGACGGTCTTAAGGTTGAGATCGAAGAAGCGGTCAATATTCTGCTGGAACGGGGCTGGATACCTTATGATGTTCTCACCAAGGCACTGGTGGGCGGCATGACGATCGTAGGTGCAGATTTCCGTGATGGTATCCTCTTTGTGCCCGAGGTGCTGCTGGCGGCAAACGCAATGAAGGGCGGCATGAGCATTCTAAAGCCGCTGCTGGCTGAAACCGGCGCGCCGCGGGTTGGCAAGATGGTGATTGGCACCGTCAAGGGCGACATTCACGACATCGGCAAAAACCTTGTTTCGATGATGATGGAAGGTGCCGGATTCGAGGTCGTCGATCTGGGAATCAACAACCCTGTTGAAAACTATCTGGAGGCGATTGACGCCGAAGGCCCTGATATCTTGGGCATGTCTGCCCTGCTCACAACGACGATGCCCTACATGAAAGTCGTGATAGACACGATGATCGAAAAAGGCATTCGCGACGATTATATCGTGTTGGTGGGCGGTGCACCTTTGAACGAAGAGTTCGGCAAAGCTATCGGCGCGGATGCCTATTGCCGCGATGCTGCTGTAGCTGTTGAAACGGCCAAGGATTTTGTGGCGCGCAAGCACAATCAGATGGCCGCCGGCTAGCCACATCCTCCCGCACTTCGGCTAGCGCGAGAGGATAAACACGTGCTGGTGATTGTCATATGACAAATTACGAGAAATGGCACCGGGCGGGTCGAAAGGGTGCCCCAAATGGGCAATGCAACGCAATGGCACTGAACGACGCAAGTCTTACTGAAACGGGTCTACCTGCCAGCGGTCAAGGACGTATTCTTTTGATCGCTTGTGGCGCGCTGGCGCGCGAAATTCTGGATCTCAAGGCGGCAAATGGGTGGCATCACATGGATCTGACCTGCCTGCCAGCCAAGCTACACCTTTATCCAGAAAAGATAACGCAGGCCGTCCGCACCGCAGTTGCCAAACACCGTGATGCCTACGACAAAATCTTTGTTGTCTACGCGGATTGTGGCACCGGCGGGCTACTTAAATCTGCCTGTAATGACATGGGAATCGAGATGGTTTCAGGCCCTCACTGCTACAGTTTTTTTGAGGGAAATGATAGGTTTGCGGCGCAAATCGAAAGTGAAATAACGGCGTTTTATCTGACTGATTTTCTTGTCCGTCAATTCGATGCCTTTGTCATAAAGCCCATGGGCCTTGACCAACATCCCGAGCTTCGCGACATGTACTTTGGCAACTACGACAAACTTGTCTATCAGGCGCAAACAGACGACCCTGCACTGACACGAAAAGCCCAGAGAGCGGCAGACCAACTAGGCCTTGCTTTCGAACGCCGGGTTACGGGCTATGGCGATCTAGAAACAACGCTTAAACAGCTCTGAACGTTTCACACAGACTTTATCAAAGGCCCTTTGCTTATCCTGCGGCGACCATGCGGATACGTTCGATCATAGCGCGAAGCCCGTTTGATCGTTGTGCTGAAAGATGATCGTTAAGACCCAGCCGCGTCATCTCGGCACGGGCGTCAACATCAAGCACCGCCGAAGCCTCAAGACCATTATACAGGCTTCGCAAAACAGCGATCAACCCTTTGACGATCATCGCGTCACTGTCACCATCAAATCGGAATATCCCGTCTTCGATCACCGGGTGCAGCCAGACTTGACTGGCACATCCATCCACTTTTGTTGCAGGCACTTTGAGTGCATCTGGCAAAGGGTCCATCGCCTTGCCCTGTTCAATCACATAGCGATAGCGATCTTCCCAGTCTTCCAGGAACTCAAAATCCTCTACAGTCTCTTCGAATGCAGCACTGGCCATGGATGCCCCGTTTCGTTTGCTTATAGTGCTGAATTAGGTGGCCAAGGGCCAAACGTCCAGCCCTTAGGTGCTCTTGCTGAATGGGCACTTTTCAACACGCGACCAATCCGCTACCACAGACCGCAGTACAGACACAGCAGGCATACCATGCGCATTCTGACCATATCCTTCCTTGTTGCCACCATGACGCTCACGTCGTGCGGCGGCATCCGTGACAGCCGGGTTAATCCGCTCAACTGGTTTGGAAGCGCCCAATCCGGTCCGGTCCAGCAAACAGCGCCCGAAGAAATTAACCCGCTGATCCCCGATACTGCCGGCCGCGGCCTTTTCGACAGTTTGCGAGAACAGGCGGACATCTATGTTGGTACACCTGTCGATCAGATCAAAAGCCTTGTGGTAGAAGCCATACCAGGCGGTGCAATCATTCGTGTAACGGGAGTCGCCGATGTGTTGGGCGTTTATGATGTCAGATTGACCAAAACAAACGAAGACGACGTGGCCGAAGATGGGGTGCTGACCTATCAGCTTCAAGGCATTCGTCCGGCTCGCACGACCCGTGGCGGCACAGAGCGAACACGTACCGTCGTTGCCGCCCGTCGCCTCAGTGCTTCACAGCTGGCTGGGACGCGCGTGATACGTGTCGAAGGCTTGCGAAACGCCCAAACCACCGCCCGCCGATAAGGCATCAATCAAGTGGGATGATTCGCACATTTGTGCCATGCGCTGTAAGTGCAACTTTGCCATCGCACAAACGCAGCGCATCCTCACCAAAGACCTCTGCGCGCCAGCCTGTCAGGGCTGATACGTCGCGCATGCCTGCTGCCAAAGCATCAAGATCCGAAGCAGATGCAATCAGTTTTGCGGCCACGCCAGCACTTTCCGTCTTGGCCTTTAGCAGCACGCGAAGCAGATCAGCAAGCGCCGGGTTTACCTGCATCTTTTCACGGCTGCGGTCGGGCCTTGGCATCAAGCTTGCGTCCATATCGATCCCGCGTGCAACAGCTGCCAAAATGCCATCTGAGATTTCCCCCTTGCGCGCTTCGCGCAACAAAAGACGGGATCGCCCAAGGTCTTCGTGATTGCCTGGCTTGTTACCGGCCAACTCGACCAGCGCGTCATCCTTGAACACTCTATTGCGCGGAATGTTCTTGCGCTGCGCGTAGGCTTCACGGAAACCGGCCAATTCCTGAACTACCGCCAGAAACCGCGCCGAATTTGTACGGGTCTTGACCCGCTTCCATGCCAATTCCGGTTGGACGATATAGGTTTCCGGCGAAAGCAACACCTGCAACTCTTCGGTTACCCAGCGGGCGCGTCCACTTTCGGCCAATTTGGCCGACAGAAATTCATAAATCTGACGCAAATGCGTTACGTCAGCAATCGCATAGGTTTTTTGTGCATCCGTCAACGGCCTGCGAGACCAGTCGGTAAATCGAGATGTCTTGTCCAACGGCTGTGAGGCAATCTTGCGCACCAGCGTCTCATAGCCAACCTGTTCGCCAAATCCACACACCATAGCCGCCACTTGGGTGTCGAACAAAGGTTCTGGGAAAACCTGCGCATCCACGTAAAAGATTTCCAGATCCTGGCGCGCAGCATGAAACACTTTGACCACTGACGTGTCGCGAAAAAGCTCATACAACGGTTCAAGCGACAGGCCATTTGCCAACGGATCCACCAAAACAGCATTGTCGTCGGTCACACCGGGCATCGCCAGTTGGATCAGGCACAGCTTGGAATAATAGGTGCGTTCCCGAAGAAACTCAGTATCCACAGTAATATAGGGATGTTCACGGGCTTCTCGGCAGTAAGCGTCCAGCGCATCGGTCGTGGTAATCGTTTTCATTCGGGGCTTCTTGTTATTAATGTATACCCGGTTATCGGATTGCGTGGGTTTACACCAATCTCAGCACAGTGGCTAGAGCGTCACGACACGGGTATCACCCGCCGCAAAGCGACGCAGAACAGCGGGGTAAAGTTTGTGCTCGCGTGTCAAAACACGCGCGGACAAACTCTCTGGCGTATCGTCCGGTTGCACGTCGATCCGCGCTTGCCCAAGGATTGGACCATCATCCAGTGCGGGCGTCACAAGGTGCACGGTGCACCCATGTTCTCTATCCCCGGCGGCAAGCGCCCGCGCATGCGTTTGCAGCCCCTTGTACTTGGGCAAAAGCGACGGATGGATGTTCAGCATCTGTCCGGCCCAAGGAGAGACAAAACCGGCCGTCAAAACGCGCATGAAACCAGCAAGGCAAAGGATGTCGCAGGCGTAGGGCGCCAACGCCTGCACAATGGACGCCTCAAACCCTGCGCGGTCTTCGCCAAAGGGGCGATGATCTATGACCTCGGTTGCAATCCCCTGCGCCTGTGCCCACGCGATACCGCCAGCGTCCGCATTATTGGAAACCACAACCGCGGGTCGCGCCGCGTGCGTGCCGGTCATATCCTGAACCAGTGCACGCATGTTTGAGCCACCACCCGAGACAAAGATGCCAACGCGTTTGTGCACTAAAGCGACCCGGAATAGACGATGCCATCACCGGCTATGACAGTCCCAATCGGAACCACGGTTTGACCCTCGTCTTGCAATGCGGATGTCACTTCAACCAAACTATCGCTGCTTACGACAACGACCATTCCGATACCGGCATTGAACGTCTTTAGCATTTCAGCTTCTGACATGCGGCCTTGATCTTTGAGCCATTGGAACACGCCCGGCAGATCCCAAGAATTCAGATCAACCTTGGCTCCAAGGCCTTTGGGCAAAACACGTGGTAGGTTTTCTGTCAGGCCCCCACCCGTGATATGCGCAAAGCCGTTTACGCCGCCCGCTGTGATCGCCGCAAGAGCCGCTTTTACATACAGCCGCGTCGGCGTCAGCAGTACCGCCCCTAATGTACCCTCGGCCCACGGGCAGGCATCGCCCCAACGCAGCCCCGAATCGTCGACAATGCGCCGCACCAGCGAATAACCGTTCGAGTGCACCCCATCTGAGGCTAGCCCAAGCAGCACATCACCCGCCGCCACATCAGCAGGCAGGGCCGCCCCCCGCTCCATCGCCCCAACAGAAAACCCTGCCAAATCGAAATCACCTTTTGGGTACATACCCGGCATCTCTGCAGTCTCTCCCCCGATCAACGCACAACCAGAGTCAGCGCAGCCTTTGGCGATGCCTTCGATAATGCGCGCAGCTTGATCAAGCTCAAGTTTGCCAGTTGCGAAATAATCTAAGAAAAAAAGTGGCTCAGCGCCCTGACACACCAGATCGTTGACACACATGGCCACTAAATCAATGCCCACGCCATCCACGTTACTAGTGTCGATCGCAATCCTAAGTTTAGTGCCAACGCCATCAGTGGCTGCGACCAGCACCGGATCAGTGTATCCCGCCGCTTTGAGGTCAAAAAGCCCCCCAAAACCGCCAAGACCAGACGCCACCCCCGGCCGCTTTGTTGCAGCCGCCGCTGGTTTGATACGCTCCACAAGCGCATTGCCCGCGTCGATGTCTACCCCTGCCTCAGCATAGGTCAGTCCGTTATTATCTGCTGTCATGATTGCCCCTGCGGTCGCCCGGATCCGATTGCGCATGTGCTAGCCCAAAGCAGGACCGCGCGCAACGCGTCTTGACGATCCGCGCCGACCAGCCTAGCAAGCACCGTATGGCGGGCCTGTAGCTCAATTGGTTAGAGCAGAGCGCTCATAACGCTTTGGTTGCGGGTTCAAGTCCTGCCGGGCCTACCATCCGCCTATTATTCCGATGGTTTAGGGATAAAATTGCCTTTTGCCCGCCAAGCACCGTCAATTTTCAGAGCATCTTGAAGAATCCTTGGCTTTAAACATGAGTGACAATCATGAATTCAAGGCCAAACAACTTCCACCGCTCACTGCGCCCTAAAGTACACTGCCTATAGCTGCTTGAGCTGTTTTTCTTAACTAGAAATGCCAGCACGCGCGGCATTAGCCCATGGACATCCAGTTGACATGCTTTGGGCCAGCCCCACAGATGATACATCTTTACACTGTCATTTTTACTCAAAACCGGGCATCAAACTGGGACCGCAACGCCATAATTTAAAAGTCGATGACAGTACCAATGAAAATTGTTGCATCTTTAGTGACGGGCATTTGAACAAAGACAAATAGCCCCGCATGTTTGCAACCGCCCCAAGATTCATTTTCGTCTATAATTTGTGCATATCGCATATTTTTTGATCTATTAGCCCTAAACTGCAACCTCCTTCTGGCAAAGCCCTCTTCGCGCCATAGACGACTTTAGCGACAAATGATCAAAAAGTGGCTCAAAAGGCATGGGAGGCCACGACGTGAAAAAGATCGAAGCGATCATTAAGCCGTTCAAGCTCGACGAAGTGAAGGAGGCCCTGCAAGAAGTTGGCGTCCAAGGCCTAAGCGTCATTGAAGTAAAAGGGTTTGGGCGACAAAAAGGCCATACAGAACTTTATCGTGGCGCAGAATACGTAGTTGATTTTCTGCCAAAGGTGAAAATCGAGGTCGTGTTAGACGATGACCAGGTCGACACTGCTATCGAAGCGATCGTAGCCGCTGCTAAGACAGAAAAGATCGGCGACGGTAAGATTTTTGTTTCTGACATCCAACAGACAATCCGCATTCGCACCGGTGAAACCGGTTCGGACGCTCTCTAATCAACCTAGAAAGACACGAAGGAATTTCTGCAAAATGGCA
>JAQWVA010000052.1:0-8727 GCA_029250205.1 Tateyamaria sp. | reverse complement strand
GTCGCTACCAACTGCGGGCAGATCAAAACCGGTTCGCTTGCACGCTCTGATAGGCTTGCCAAATACAACCAACTGATCCGTATTGAGGAAATGCTGGGCGCCACAGCCGAATACGCAGGCCGCAGTATTCTTAAGTGATTAACGTCTTTTCGTTCCGAATTGAACAAAACAACCTCAAAGCTTGCGCGCACGAAAACAATTCGTGCGCGCAAGCTTTGAGCCTAATATAATATCTTGTACGCAGCATACTGCTTTACATGACTGCGATCTGGAACCGCTCGGGACTATAGGGCGCTACCATATCAGACTGAGCGTTGCTTAGTGTGCGATCCAGTATTTGTGGCGCAAGCAGCTCTGCTGTGATCGCGGCAAGCGTAACGCCAGAGTGCATTGTCGCAACAAAAAGCCCCTCGGGCCCGCACGCGCCGATCACCGGGTGTCCATCCTGTGGCATGGGGCGCTGTGCAAGCATGACCTGCTCCCACTTCAGTGGCGTATTCGGCAACAGGCCCTGCAACCTAACCAAAGCGCGATCAGCCAGAATATCCGGCCGTTCCTCAACTGTTGTGCCGGCATCCGTCTGATGCTGGGCAGCCGTTGGCATCCAGATGTGACCCGCGGCATCTTGTCGAACCTCGCCTTCGGGCGTAACCAGAACGTGGGCCAGACGCGGTGGCACCGAATGCGTGCGCAAAAGTACGCCGGGCCTTTCGATCAAAGGCAATCGCACACCAACCGTTTTCAATAAATCACCGCTGTGGCACCCCGCCGCAACAATCACCCTGTCTGCGTCAATCTCGCCCTGCGCTGTCTCGACGCCGGTGACATGGCCAGCGCGCGTGGCAATGCCAATTGCGGCCACACCACTGATCTGACGTGCACCAGTAAGTAAAGTCCGGGCAACCCGATCTGGCTCAATCATGCCCTCGGCGCTAAATCGCAGTGCACGCGCGGGGGCCGGCACATGCGGTTCAAGAGCTGTGAAATCTACGTCATCGATGATCTGAACCGGATACCCCAACGCTGTCAGGGCTGCGTACTGATCCCCAAAAGCTGCACCCGTCTTCTCCCAGCAGAGCGCTCCGGACCAATTTACCAGCACATCGAGCCGCCGCCACGCCTCAAGACCCGCTGCGCGCAGACGAAAATGCGCCGCATCAAGGTAGAAACTGGCGTTGATCCAACCAAAAGAGGCCCCAGTCGCACCTATGCCGACCGCAATCACCGTCACATCCGCACCAGCCCGCAGCAGGTTGTGCGCCAGTGCCGCACCGATAATGCCACCGCCGATAATCACCACTTTCATGCGCTTGTCCTCCCTGCCGGCTCACCCTACGCTGCGCATATGAACGCGCAAGAGATCATTGACCGCCTTGGACTGCAGCCCCACCCCGAAGGCGGACATTACCGTCAGACTTGGGTAGCTGAAAATGAGGGCCGTCCCACAGGCACATGTATATACTTCCTGCTTGCAAACGGCGAGGCAAGCCATTGGCACAAGGTCGACGCGGTCGAGATCTGGCTTTACCATGCGGGCGCCCCACTAATCCTGTCGCTTAGCGAGGACGAAGCAGGACCAGCCATCGATCATCAACTCGGTCCGGATCTTGATACCGGCGCACCGCAGTTAATCGTACCGCAAGGCCACTGGCAGGCCGCGCGCAGTACCGGCGATTGGACGCTTGTCAGTTGCACAGTTTCGCCCGGGTTTCAGTTTGAAGGCTTTATCCTAGCGCCAACTGGATTTGACATCCCCAGATAACCCACTGTCTGGCACATGGTTGCCGTCGCTTCCATCGCGGCAACCATGTGTCTGATTGTGAGAAAGACCGCGCTAGCTGACACACATGGCAGCTGATTTTGAAGGGTAGATTGTTCGCCTTACGGAATAATTCGGTCACTAAATCAGCGGCAGAGAAAGTTTTACGTCGATCAGATCGCTGGCAGGCTGAGCGTTCCACCGCTGACGGCTGCACGCACGCCAGTGGTACCCGGGCAGGATGTTGGCAACCCTCGCGCCACCCGCACTGCAAGATAGGCAAAGGCCTGTGCCTCAAGCATGTCACCATCAAGGCCGACGTCCTCCACTGGTCCGACAGGACACGCCAAAGACACTTTCAGCATCTGCATCAACACCGGATTGTGCCGTCCTCCACCCGTGACAAGCACGCGCCCTGGCGGCCCGGGACAATGCTCCATTCCTGCCGCGACCGCAGCGGCGCACATGGCCGTCAACGTGGCTGCAGCATCGGCATCTCCAAGCTCGGCCACAAGGCTCACCATATCTGCAAAATCGTTCCTATCCAGTGACTTAGGTGGCATCCGTGAGAAAAAAGATTCAGCAAGAAACAACTCTAATGCACCAGTTTCCACCGTTCCCAGAGCAGCAATCTTACCGCCTGCATCAAATGGAACACCAAAGCGCGCCTGCACCAAATCATTCAAAGGCGCGTTCGCAGGGCCGGTGTCAAAAGCCAACAGCGCGCCTGGAACCTCGGGCTGATCATGGTTTGGATCGACCCATGTGATATTGCCGACCCCGCCAAGATTCAAAAAAACCACCGGCGTTTGCACACCAATCCATTTTGCACAGGCAAAATGGAAAAACGGAGCAAGAGGCGCACCCTCACCGCCCAGTTCGATATCCGCCGTTCGGAAATCCCAAACCACGGGAACACCAAAGCCATCGGCCAGTGCCGCGCCATCACCCAGTTGCAACGTGCCTTGAACACGCGGAGCATGGGCCACTGTTTGGCCATGAAATCCGATCAGATCGACCTGCGCAAAACGCCCCAACAGCGCACGATGCGCTTCCATAACCACGTCTGTTGCGCGAGACAGGCTGTCGCCATTCCAATGGCCCAGAGCAGCATGCAAAACCTGACGTTGCTTAACTGTGTACGACAGGTATTCGACAGGCCCAAATCCCTTGATGATGATGCCGTCGGTCTCAAGCACTGCTGCATCGACACCATCTAAAGACGTGCCTGACATTGCTCCAAGGGCACGGATTACTGCACCTTTTTGCCTGAGCTTGCTCGCGACCCTGTCCATGGCCTTTTCCTTTGCCCTAACCCCTCGTATAGAGTGCGCCGGAGCCGTTCCAAGGACAAGCACAATGACACATACACCCCGATCCGAATTTCTGCATGTTATGCAGGAGCGTGGTTTTCTCGCTGACTGCACAGATATGCAGGCGCTTGACGATGCCCTGATGAGTGGTGTGCAACTGGCGTATATTGGCTTTGACGCAACAGCGCCGTCGCTGCACGTGGGGTCTTTGATTCAAATAATGTCGTTGCGCTGGTTTCAAAAGTGCGGGCACCGCCCTGTCACTCTGATGGGCGGCGGCACCACAAAAGTGGGTGATCCGTCGTTTCGATCCGATGAACGCCCACTGATGGGTCCCGAACAGATCGATTCCAATATTGCCAATATCAAACGGGTGTTTGCTGCATACCTTGATTATGGCGACAACCAAGCCATGATGATCAACAATGCAGAGTGGTTAGATAATCTGAACTATCTTGAATTTCTACGGGATATCGGGCGCCACTTTTCGATAAATCGAATGCTTTCTTTTGACTCAGTCAAATCGCGGCTCGACCGCGAACAGTCGCTGTCTTTCCTGGAATTCAATTACATGATCCTGCAGGCCTATGACTTTATGGAGTTAAACCGTCGCTATGGCTGCGCCCTGCAATTGGGCGGATCGGATCAATGGGGCAATATCGTGAACGGGATCGACCTGACGCGCCGCGTTGTCGAAAGCGCAGTGTATGGGCTGACCACCCCACTTCTGACGACATCGGATGGCAAGAAGATGGGCAAATCGCAGGCCGGGGCAGTCTGGCTTGATGCAGAAATGCTGTCGGCGTATGAATTCTGGCAATTTTGGCGCAATACGACCGATGCGGATGTGGGTCGTTTTCTTAAATTGTATACCGAACTTCCAGTGGACGAATGCGACCGCCTAGGCGCGCTTGGTGGTGCAGAAATAAACGACGCCAAAGCGCGACTTGCCACCGAGGTTACGACACTCTTGCATGGGGCGGACGCTGCAGCCGCTGCCGCTGCTACAGCGCGAGAAGTTTTTGAAAATGGCGGCGTGGGTGAGGACCTGCCCACCCTTACGTTGTCCGCAACAGACATTGCCGACGGCATCAGCATCGTGCAGTTGATCGTAAAATCAGGCTTGGCCGGTTCCGGCAAAGAGGCAAAGCGCCTGATCGCCGAAGGTGGCGCGCGCATGAATGACGAGCTGCTAAGCAATGCAGGCCTGATGATAGACGCAGATGCGCTGGCAACACCTCTCAAACTGTCGGCTGGCAAGAAGCGTCACACGTTGGTGCAGATGGGCTGATCGCCACTAGCCTAAGGGCTATCCCTTTTCAAACACATGATATTTCAGGCATCAATTGTTTTTGAAATAGAAATCTTGCGTCATAAACAAACGGTAGAATTACTCAGATTTGGTGAAAAAAAGAAGGGGCGCGATAATTTTCACTCAGCCAATACCGCCTGACATAAAATATTTTAACGCGTCGGAAATTTCATGACGTTTAAAGTGTTTCGTCAATCGCGACAGGACAATTGATATTGTTTCGACTAAGACAGTCCGGCCATAACTGCACGCGCTGCGCGCAAACCTGGATCTTCTCCACCGCGTCCCAATGCGCCCATTGTTTGGTGCATCGCCGCCAACTGACCTGTGGGGTGTTCGATTAATGAATTCAACGCCGCTGAAACATTGGATACATTAAAATCTTTGCCAATCACCTCTGGAACAACACGGCTGTCTGTCACGTGGTTGATCAGGCTGCCCGTGTCTGTGGTCACCATCCGGTTGATGATTGCACGGCTCAGCCAATGCAGATCAAAGGCGCTGACCATTGGAGTGTTGGCGGCCGCAAGCTCAAGCGCGACCGTGCCAGAGGTTGCGAGTGCGACATCAGCGGCCCGAAAAGCCGCGCGCTTTTCGACCAGCCCATCGGCCAATGTCTTTTCCCTCGGATCAAGAATAATTGGTTGATACGGCCAGCTTTTCACCTGCTCTTTAACATTGTCAGCCACAGCTTGGGCCGCAGGCAAGACCATGCGCATCCCCGGCTGATCTTTAGCGACTTGGGCCAGCGCTGCACCAAAGACAGGGGACATACGCGAAATCTCTCCACGCCGCGAACCGGGCAGAACCAGCACCAAGGGTGCGGCCTCTGCCAGACCATGTTTGGCTCGGAATTCTGCAGCCTCAGTTTCTGTTGCTTGTGATACCGTTGCTGCAGGATGACCCACAAAGTCACATGCCATCCCTTCGGCCGTCATGAAAGGTGGCTCAAACGGAAACAAAGCCAGCACATGGTCGATCATCTGCGCCATCTTGCGCGCCCGGCCCGGCCGCCAAGCCCAAACAGTCGGGGCCACGTAGTGCACTGTCCGAATGTTGCTGCCTGCCTTGACCAGTTTCGCCACCCGCAGCGAAAAATCAGGGCTATCGATAGTGATCAGAACATCGGGTCGGGTATCAATAACCTCTTGTGCAGTTTGAGCAATTCTACGTTTCAAATGGCGGTATTTGGGCAAGACTTCGGCGATGCCCATGACGCTGAGCTCCGACATGTCGAACCGGCTGGAAAGGCCATGTGCTTGCATCAAAGGACCGCCAATCCCGTCAAAGCACACATCCGGTACTAATGTTATGAGGCCCGCCATCAACGCCCCACCAAGTGCGTCGCCGGACGGCTCGCCTGCAATGATGAAAACCCTTAGCGCACCCATAGAAACAGGCCCGCCGCATTCACGGCCTCGATGACGCGCGGGCGATCCAATACAATGACGCCGCCGGACGCGATCACAATCCCAGCAAGCCCCGCCGCGGCGGCCAGTTCGACGGTGCGGGGGCCGATCGTTGGCAGGTCAACGCGCGTATCCTGCCCCGGCTTTGGTCCCTTGTAAAACAGACCCGCACGCGTGGATGGTTGCGTCGTGTCGCCAGTCAGCCAATCGGCAACACCTCCAAGTAAATCGCCTGCCATATCCATTATGTCCGAAACTGGATCTGCATCACCCATAAACGGCGGTGCGCCTTTTGTAAGACCCCGAAGCATAGCGTCCGTGCCCCGAGAATCTTCGCGCGCAAGCGCCGCTCCACCACGAATGATACAAGCCTGACCCAAATCTGCAGCGCCCTGTGATGCAGACACTCTGAGGGCTGCCGCTACGTCTGTATGAGCATCATCCGGCAGCATTACTTTGCTAAGCATGCCTTGGGGCGGGATTAAATCAGGCGCCAGTTCATGTGCGGCGCGCACCGCAAATTCCGCTTGTTCAAAAATGCCAATGACTGCCCGCAAGGCGCTGTCTTCGCCGCCTGCGATAGATTTGGCCATTACAGGCACCAATGGAAGTGTTGCTGCATCAATCTGGGACGGGTCAATTTGCGGACGCATGATAGCACCGCACAAGCAAACCTCGGTTACACCCTTGTTTTTCAGAGTGATAATGAATGTGCCCAGATGCTCAATCCGAAAAGCAATATCCACATGCAGTCCGTCAGGTACATGTCCAGCAAGCGCACAGATCAGAGGTTGTTTTGACTGAGCCGAAGCGACAGCCACAGGCAACGCGCCCTGCCCTGCGACCAGCGCCAACATCAGCGTGGCGTCAGGAATGACCGGTCAGTGTCACCCATAACAAAAGCCACAATTTCGTTCACATATGCGCTGTCGGTTTCCTTGCTCAAACGCTCTGCCCGATCTTGAAACGTGCCCTCACCCTGGGCAAGCATCTGAAACGCGGCACGTAAAGCCGTAATATCAGAACGAGGAACACCCCGCCGCTTGAGGCCGACCAGATTTAGGCCATCAAGTACACCGCGCTGAGCCTGCACCAACCCGTACGGGATCACATCATTAGTGACCATTGTTACAGCCCCGATGATCGCGCCCTTTCCAATCCGAACAAACTGGTGAATGCCAGATAAGCCCCCAACAATCACGTCGTCTTCCAGCACGCAATGTCCTGCTATGGCAGCAGAGTTCACCACGATGACACGGTCACCGATACAAGCATCGTGGGCAATGTGGCACCCAGCCATAAACAATCCGTCATCACCGATCTTGGTAAGGCCACCACCACCTGCAGTACCACTATTCATAGTCACATGCTCGCGGATTCGGTTGCGCTCACCAATCTCAAGTCGGCTCGCCTCGCCCTTAAACTTCAGATCCTGAGGTACTTCGCCGATGACTGAAAACGAGAACACCACCGTGTCCGCACCGATCGAGGTAGTGCCGGTTACAACCACGTGGCTTTTTAGCTCAACTCCCGGCCCTATCTCTACGTCTGAATCGATAACGCAAAACGGACCAATCCTCGCTGTAGGATCGATACGGGCACCCGCCCCGATAATGGAAGATGGGTGGATCATCTCGTCACTCATGTGGCAGGCAGATCCATCATGGCGGTGAATTCGGCCTCGCAGGCCATCTCTCCATCCACCTCTGCAATACCGTGGAATTTCCAAACCTTACTACCAGCCTTGCCGCGTGTGGTGGTCAAATTTAGCTCCAACACATCGCCCGGCACAACCATACGGCGGAATTTGCACTTATCTATGGCCATGAAATAAACTAGCATTTCTTTGTCGACCATCTCAAGCGAGGTGCCCACCATAACAGCGGCAGTTTGCGCCATCGCTTCTACGATCGTAACGCCCGGCATGATAGGCTTTCCAGGAAAATGGCCCTGAAAGTGCGGCTCGTTCATCGTCACATTCTTAATGCCCTTAGCCGATGTACAGCCATCAATATTGATCACCTTGTCAACCAAAAGAAATGGGTACCGATGCGGCAAGATACGCTGAATTAATCCAATATCAGCTGTCAACAGGTCGTTTGTCATGGTCTGCCGTGCCCTTGTTTTTGTCGTCATTTGGTTGCGGTCGAGTGACCACCCCATGCCTAGCAAGGCAAGTCCTCTGTCGCAAGTATGTGCTATTCTGGCTCGGTGGTGCCGTCGCCCAATTGCGCGTCGATCCGCTCTATTGCCGTTTGAGTAATGTCGATTGCATTAGAACTCACAAATACGCTTCGTTGCTCTAGTATTACGGCAGCATTCGTCTCTATCATAATCTCTTCGAGCACTGGGACCGCTACACTAAAAAAACGTGTACGATTATCGTCAAGAACGGTACCAAAAGCAATTCGTTCCGCCTCACGTTCTTGACGGATAGCATCAACGCGCGCATCAAACGCGTCCGCAAGAATGCGAAAATTCTCCGGATCAAGGCTCGAGCGCTGGTTTGTGAGAGCGCGTTCGTCCGCCTCCAATATGGCCTCCAATCTTCTGTTTTCCTCGGAAACTGCACGGTTACGCGTTTCAATTTTCTGAAAAACCCGCTTCCCAAAAGCGCTTTCTTTATACAATCGGTCGTTGTCGATCGTCAGGATAGGACTTCGAATGTCCTGCGCCAAAGGTTGCGTAGCGCTTCCTACAGCGAGCGCCAGCGCGAAAACCAAAAGTCGACTCCAAACAAACACGCGATCAGAAGGTTGTCGATAGAGTCAGATCAAAAGTCTGCTCTTGGTCAAAGTCTTCCTTACGCAAAGCTTTGGAAAAGTTGAAACGCAATGGCCCAATGGCTGAATCCCACAAGACAGAAAAACCGAGTACATGTCTAAACGATCCTCCCTCCCCCACAATGGCTCCCGTCCCCACTCCGCCCAGGTT
>JAQWVA010000050.1:0-8851 GCA_029250205.1 Tateyamaria sp. | reverse complement strand
CGACCAGCGCCCCCATGATTAGACGCCCGACAATACTGGCCGCACCAATGACCGAAAGCAATGTTGCTGCGAGCGTTTGGCTCATTCCCAGATCCATACCATGCACGGCAAGATGAAGCGGTACCGATATTAGCGTAGGAAAGAATAGGAACTGCGTGGCACACAGCGTCCACAAGACCCGAGCGGACGACCCTCGGCGCGCATCGGCAAAGCTGGTGCCAGTGATGATACCGTGGGTTCCAGCCGCCGGTGCGGGCGGGCGTCGCATTAGCAGCGCGGCGGCTAGCAGCAGGACTGATGCTGTGATGCCCAGCGTCAAAAATGCAATGCGCCACCCAAAGGCCACGATCAGCAGCGCGGCGACTGGAGGCAAGGCGATCTGGCCAACGGCAGTGCCAACTTTTGTTACCCCACTCATGATGCCGCGCCTTCTCGGGAACCAGCGCGCAATCGTCGACAGCGTGACTACGTCATGGCTGCTCAGACCCAGACCGATAAAAGTGCCAAAGATTACCAGTAACTGCCATTGCGCGGTGACCTGGCTCATTAGCACGAAACCGATACCATAAAGCGTGCCTGTACCGGCTAACACGATGCGTGGTCCTAGTGCGTCGCTAAGCCGCCCGCCCGGCATCGCAAGAACGCCCATCACAAAAAACGCCAGCGCTGAGCAGATGGACAGAAAAGTACGTGACCAGCCAAGTTCAGACTCTAGGGATGGGAGGAACAAGCCAAAGGAAAACAGCATTCCGATAACGGTAAACTGCGTCAAGCAAGCGCCAAGTAGCACCTTGTAACGGGGATCACCCATAAGACGTCCTTTCTTGGTAAGCGGTCAAATTTGACCTGACGCGTATACGGAGCAATGTCGATGCTTGCAGTGGCCATTCAAATACGATTAGCACCAAAAGCCCATAAACAATATGTCCCCCAAACTGTTGGCCAGTCTCTACAGCGCCGCCTCTAAAGCAAGTACGTGTTTTCCTTTTCAATACTCGCTGTAGCAATATGTCACTGGCTCAACGAAGGTCTGCAATGCGGGCTGCGACTGCAGCATCCTGATGTGAGGCGAACGGCAGCAATGCGCAGAATCGGGCTTTGCAAAGTTTCAGGCGAACATCAGCATGGCAGGCTTGCCTCGGCCCAAAGCTGCCGTTGACCGCTGCTTCACGATGCTGCAATGCGGCCCGTCGAACCGGATGAGGTGGGTGGCTCCTGCTCCACCGGCATCGAATGTGCCAAAGTGCAGTTGTCATCAACTGCTAGGATAGGAGCCACCCACACAAGTCATTCGCTTTTCGCGTTTTGCTGACGCAGCATTCTCTCGCCCATGCAGCAAGCCTGTCGTTGCGACGCAAACAATGTCACCGAAGTAGCCATTCGACAGCTTAGCGTTGACCTAAACCAAAGCTGTGTATTCACCGCAGCTTAATCTGAATTCTCAGGTGCGCACAAAGCACGATTGCGCTGCGGCTGCGCCAATTGCGGTTCTGGGAAAGCCAGATCCCCCATTCGGCTAGTTAACGCGGATCCTCGCTTTGGTTCTTCTAAAGAACTGTTGGCAGCTTACGAACTGAATATTCGAGTGTAATCCGCCGGTTTAGATTCGGATCTTCAAGTTCCATTTTGTATGCATGCGAAGGTCTAACACCGCCGATTGCGCCAAGCGTCCCACAGAGCATCGCTGAGTTGTCACCCATGCCAGAGCCGCTTATCAGTTTTTGCAGCGGCAAGATGTTCGAGAGAGCGCCCACTTGATAACTGACCCAGCTTCCATCCTCTTTGATTGAGCAGCGCAGTATTAAGGTGTCCAAGTCTGAATCGACCTCGCTCAATCGCCAAACTTCCTTGGCCGCGGGCTTTGAGCAAATCTGCTTTGAAGCCGCGACTGAATATGCCTCCAAACCGCGATCAGTGTGATCAGATGCTAAGCCGAGCCACAAGGCACCAGCACTTTGTATGATGAGCGGCTCAACCTCTCCCGATGTTTCTGATCCAAGCACTTCGATAGTGTTTGCATGAACCAGAAGACTGCTGGATACGCGGTAATAGAGGGGCACCTCGCTTGGCGACGCCACCCCGATCTCAGCAAGCTCTTCGATATGATGCTGGACCGCATCGGCATTTCGACCAGTCCAACCGGCAACGTAAAGGTGATCAACGGTAAGGTCTATTTCCGAGCCAGAGTGATGAAACTTCATAGGTTTGCCTTCCCAAAACCACCGCCGCCGGGCGTTTTCATGACAAAGGTGTCGCCTGGCTCTAATTCCACCTGATCGTTTCCGTCCAGCAGCTCAAACGCGCCATTTGACCGCTGCACAGCGTTTTCACCGGTGGCACCTGGGGACCCGCCATGTGTCCCGTGGGGGGCGACAACGCGGTGTGAGCTGAGCGTTGTGACGGTCATTGCCTCATTAAAGGTCAACCGTCGCACGATGCCGTCACCGCCAACAAACTCACCTGCGCCGCCGGAGCCGTGTCGAATAGAGAACTCATCAACACGCACGGGGAAGCGGGTTTCAAGCACTTCCGGGTCCGTCATGCGGGTGTTGGTCATGTGGCTGTGAACTGCGCTTGTCCCGTTAAAGCCCCGGCCCGCCCCTGTACCGCCGCAAATTGTCTCATAGTTCTGGAACATGTCATTTCCGTAGACAAAGTTGTTCATCGTGCCCTGAGAGCCCGCAATCACACCAAGGGCACCGTAAAGCGCATCCGCAATGGATTGGCTGACCTCGGTATTGCCAGAGATAACGGCGGCGGGGGCACGGGGGTTGATCATCGACCCTTCGGGCACAATCAACTCCAGCGGTTTAAGGCAGCCTTCGTTCATCGGGATATCGCGACCAACAAGCGTGCGGAACACGTAAAGGACGACAGCACGACAGATCGAAAGCGGCGCGTTATAGTTCAGCGGGCTTTGTGGCGAGGTCCCTGTGAAATCAATCGACGCACTTCTTTCAGATTTGTTGACCCTAACGGCCACATCGATCTTTGCGCCACCATCCATCGGATAGCTGAATGCGCAGTCTTTCAAAACATCCAGAACACGCCGAACGCTTTCTTCAGCATTGTCCTGAACATGCCCCATGTAGGCGTGAACGGCTTCTATTCCGAACTGGGTGGTGATCTTCTGCAATTCTGCAACGCCCGTCGCATTCGCTGCGATCTGAGCGGCCAAGTCAGCCATGTTCTGATCGACATTGCGGCAAGGGTACCTGCCAGAGGCAAGCAAGGCCCGCGTCTCGGGGTCCCGCAACTGCCCTTGCTTAACGAGGAGGAAGTTGTCGATGACGACGCCTTCCTCCTCAATAATCCGGCTGTCTGGCGGCGCTGACCCCGGTGTCTTTCCACCGATGTCGGCATGATGGCCGCGTGAGGCGACAGTGTAGATGATGGTGTCACATCTGGCATTAAAAACGGGCGTGATCACCGTCACATCTGGCAGGTGCGTGCCGCCGTTGAAGGGATTGTTCATCATGAACACATCGCCAGGCCAGATCTTGCCTGCATTCTCACGCAGCACGGTGCGCACGCTTTCGGACATAGAGCCGAGGTGAACAGGGACATGCGGCGCATTCGCGACCAGATCACCGTTCTGGTCAAAGATCGCGCAGGAAAAATCGTAGCGTTCCTTGATGTTCACAGAATAGGCTGTGTTGGCGAGTGTCGCGCCCATCTGTTCTGCGATGGACATGAACAGGTTGTTGAACACCTCTAGCATGACGGGATCAACGGATGTGCCGATAGCCTCGGCACGGGCGATTGGGGTAGTGCGTTCAAGGATCAAGTTGCCGCCTTTGGCGCAGCTGGCGCGCCAGCCGGGTTCAATCACATTGGTGCCAGTCGGCTCTGTCAGGATCGCGGGGCCTTCAACGGTTTGACCACGGACAAGCGTGGTGCGGCAAACAAGCGAGACGTCTTGCCACGTTCCATCGAAACAGACAGATACCGTCCTTTTATCTGACCCGGTGCCTTGCGTATCGGGTAGGCTTACCTGTTCACCGGTCTGACCAACGGCTTCGACCACCAACACGTCGATGATGAGATCGCTTGTGTCTGGTGCAAAGCCGAACCGTTGTTGGTGCGCGTCAACAAAAGCGGCTTCCATGTCTGGGGCTGATCCGAAGGCGACTGCGAGGCTTTGCTGCGCGCCGCGTGGCCGGATCTGGACGCGTTGAAGGATGTCGATATCTGAGGTTTTAATACCCTGTGCACTCACTTCCGCACGGGCGCTTTCCGCTAACTTTGCTAAGGCAGCGGCGGCATCAAGGTCGTCCAGAGGTTTTTCAAACTGACGCTCTCGGATGGCGCGTACATCGGCGAGACCCATGCCAAAGGCTGACAGTACACCTGCGAAGGGGTGAATGAAAATACGTTCCATCCCCAGAGCATCGGCAACAAGGCAGGCATGTTGACCACCCGCACCACCAAAACAGTTCATCGTGTATTTTGTGACGTCATAGCCGCGCTGAACGCTAATCTTTTTGATCGCGTTCGCCATGTTTTCGACTGCAATTCGCAGGAACCCTTCGGCGATGCCCTCGGGCGTTTTGCCGTCACCGATCTGCACTGCCAGTTCCGCAAATTTCTCGCGAACAGTATCTATATCAAGTGGCTGATCGGCGTTCGGACCAAACACATGCGGGAAATGATCCGGGTTCAGTTTGCCCAAAAGCACATTGCAATCGGTCACGGTCAGCGGACCACCACGGCGATAGGCCGCAGGACCAGGGTTGGCCCCCGCACTTTCCGGACCGACCTGCATACGGCCATCGCGGTAGGACAGGATCGACCCACCACCCGCCGCAACGGTATGGATCGACATCATCGGCGCGCGCATCCGCACACCAGCCACTTCGGTCTCGAACGAACGTTCAAATTCACCCGCGTAATGGCAAACATCCGTGGAAGTCCCGCCCATGTCAAAACCGATAAGCTTGTTATAGCCCAACTCGCCAGCAGACCGGACCATGCCGACAACACCCCCGGCGGGGCCGGACAGGATCGCATCCCGCCCGTGAAACAAGCGCGCATCTGTCAGGCCGCCATTGGATTGCATGAACATGAGCCGTTCGCAGCCGCCCGAATGCGCGCCTAAAGCGTCAGCAACTTGGTCAACATATTGGCGCAGGATGGGGGACAGATAAGCATCGACAACCGCCGTATCCCCACGGCCAATCAATTTTATTAAAGGGCTAACCTCGTGACTGAGCGAGATTTGCGTGAAACCGGATTGTTTGGCCATGTCGCCGAGGCGTTGTTCATGGTCCGGGAAGCGATAGCTGTGCATCAACGCAATGGCGACGGATCGATAGCCATTGCCATAAGCGCGGGAAAGCGCATCGCGGGCTGCAGTCATGTCAAGGGATGTGCAGATATTGCCGTCTGCGTCGAGACGTTCATCGACCTCCACAACGTCGTCATAAAGTAGCTCTGGCAGCACAATATTGAGATCAAAGAGCTTCGGGCGGTTCTGATACCCAATCCGCAGCAGGTCTTTCATGCCCTTGGTGATGAACAGCACCGTCTTTTCGCCCTTGCGCTCAAGCAGTGCGTTGGTGGCGACGGTTGTGCCCATTTTAACGGCTTCGATTAGGCCGGTTGGCACGGTGGCGTCTGCTTTCAGGTCAAGAATTTCGCGAATGCCATGCACCGCCGCGTCCTGATAAACTTCGGGGTTCTCAGACAGCAGTTTATGTGTCCGCAGATCACCCTTTGGCGGTTTTGCCACAATGTCCGTGAACGTGCCGCCGCGATCTACCCAAAATTGCCACATGAGACGGTTCTCCGTTGTTTGCAGCCCTCGGGGCCGCATTTTTTCAGTAAAATTGATGGCCGAAACGCTAGCCGAGCAAACTTGGCAGCCAGAGCGCAATCTCGGGGAAGGCAATAAGCGCAAACGCCATAAGCAACATCACAAGCGCATAGGGTGCAGCCCCCAACATCACCTCCCCGATATTGCCTGATTTGCGCGCGCCTTGGACGACATAAAGGTTGAGGCCCACTGGTGGTGTGATTAGTGCCATTTCGATCAGGACAATCATCAGGATGCCAAACCAGACGGCGTCATACCCCTGTGCCATAACCATCGGGACAATGATGGGGATCGTGACAACCATCAGCGACAGTGTTTCGATGAAGAAGCCCAAGACGATGTACAGCACCACGACAACCAGAATGAACCCGATCGGTCCAAGGCCCAGCCCCTCCATAAAGGCAGTCAGTTCGCGACCAAGACCCGCCGAGGAAAGTGTGAAGTTCAGGAAGGACGCGCCGATGATGATCAGCATGATCATGGAGGTGATTTTGATCGTCCCAAGAAGGCTCTCGCGCAGCATTTTCCAGCTCACGCCACTAAATGCGGCAGCGATCAGGAAGGCACCTGTGACGCCCACTGCAGCGGCCTCTGTCGGGGTGGCCCAGCCGCGATAGATAGATCCGATGATAAGCCCGAACAGGATCAGAATCGGGACCAGATCGACCAACGCGCGCAGCATTTGCGCCAATGGAAAGACGCGCCGTTGCCCGCCAAGATCAGGGCGGATCGTGCAAATGATCGCGGTGGCCATCAGAAATGAGAGTGCGAGGATCAAGCCCGGAACCAGACCCGCAAGGAATAGCTGTGGGATCGACGATTGTGTTAGGAAGCCAAAGACGATCAGGTTGATCGATGGCGGGATCATGATGCCAAGGGTTCCGCCCGCCGCAATTGCGCCCGAGAACAACTTTGGGTCGTACCCAAGTTTTTCCGCTTGCGGCATGGCGACGGTTGCAACAGTCGCTGCAGTCGCAACCGATGACCCCGACGTGGCCGAAAACATCGTGGCCGTGGCCACGTTGGCGTGCACGAGTCCGCCGGGCAACCAACTGACCCAACGATCAAGTGCTGCATAGGTGCGGGTCGCAACACCTGAGCGGACGAGCACTTCGCCGAGGAGGACGAAAAATGGAATGGCGATCAACGTCGCAGAACTTGAGGACGACCAAACCATATTTCCCAAAGCGCGGGTGAGCGGAAAGTTCGAGAAAAACTGATCAACGCCAAAGCCAAGCAGGAAGAGAACGATACCCACAGGAATAGACACAGCGAGCAAGGCCAGCAGGCCCGCAGAAACATAGGTAATCATGAGAGGCTATCCTGCTCTGAAAATGCGCCGACGAAAGCTTCCGTCTCAACGCCGCGTCCGCGTACCAGCAGACTGATTGCAGCCAGCGTGACCAAACAGGTCATGACGGCGAACCAGACCCACCCCGCGAACCAAGGGATTTGCACCCACGCCAGCGGGGTCGCCATAGGCGTGTTGGCGCGGCTGCCGTTGTCTATGGCACGTTCCACGACAGGCCAGCACTTGACCGCGATCATGACGACTACGCCAGACATCACAATCATGGAAAACACATCTAAAAGCGCACGGGCGGTCTGCCCGGTGCGGCTTCGAATGAGGTCGATGCGGATATGGCCAAGCTCCAACAGAGCGTAGGCCATACCCCAAGAGCTGACGAGCGCCATCGCATAGCCCGCGAACTCTTCTGATCCGCCAAAGGACGCATGGACCTGACGCAGGGCGATATCCGCGACGACAAACACCGCCATTCCCAGAAGGCCCAGACCGACAATCAAAGCGATTGCGCGGTTGAGTTTCCGAAGCGTATCTATCAACGTCAGTTCCATATCATACGTCCTTTGGTTTGGATTGGGATTATTCGATGATCACGCCGACAACTTGACCAACAGAAGCGTTCCAGCGGTCTGCCCAATCACCACCTGCACGCTCCGCCCAATCGGGAAGAACTTCGCCGATCAGGATGCCACGCGCGTTTTCAAAATCTGCGTCCGAAATGTCGACAAGCGTCATACTCCGCGCATCACCAGAGGGGCAGTCGCCATTGCCGGTCAGGCAAGCGATGTCGTTCACCAAAGCATCTTGAGCGCTGGCCCAGGCAGGCTCTTCAAAACCCGAACTGATTTCCGAACGGATCGTTGCCTGATCCGCCTCGGACAGGCTGTCCCATTTGTCTGCGTTCATCGCCGTCACAACGTGGTCCCAACCGCCCAGAGGGATTGGCAGAAGGTGCGTTGAGACTTCCCACCAGCCCGCCGAATAGCCTGAACCAGCGCCGGTGACCGCGCAATCAACTGTGCCGGTTTGCAAGGCACCGGGGACTTCACCGAATGAGACGCTGACGCCTTCAGCGCCCAGAGCTTCAAGGAACAGGGCTGTCATCCGGCCGGAGGCGCGGACTTTGAGGCCTTCAAGGTCTGCAAAGCTGTTGATCTCAGCGTTGCAAAAAACGACTTGCGGCGGATAGGGCGCGATGGCCAAAATTTCGGCGTTGAACCGATCGCGGTAGATGTCGGACACCATAGGGCGGGCGGCATCAACCATTGCGCGGGCCTCATCGGCGGTTAGTGCCAGAAGCGGCACATCAAGGCCTTCAAGCTCGGGTGCGTCGCCCACTGCGTAGTCTGCTACCGTCATGGCCACATCATAGACGCCCTGACCCAGCAAAGGGTAAATCTCTGACAGGCCAAGGCCCATCGCGTTATGCGTTGTCAGCTCAACGTTGAAGTCTCCGGCTGCAGGCAGAATCTCTGTCCAGAAAGGGGCCTCATATGTGTTGTGCAGTGGCAAGCTGGACCAGCTGCCGACTACGGACAGATCTTCTGCCAAGGCTGGCCCGGCAAGCGCCGTCGTGGCGGCAAGCAGTGTAAGGGTACGTTTCATGTCGTCTCTCCTAGTTGGTGGTTACTTGATAGATTGTTGTTTCTGCATCTTCCGCGACATCGGTGATCAGCATGTGTCCGGGGGCGTGCGTGATGCAGATTGGTAGTTTTGCCGCCCGCAGAACG
>JAQWVA010000049.1:0-19405 GCA_029250205.1 Tateyamaria sp. | reverse complement strand
GGTGTAAGAGACATCAACGTCACCCAGAGACATGTTGATCCTATCGCCGGCAGCATAAGTTGGATCATCAATGATAACGGTGCCAAGATCCGTACCGGAACCAGTGGTGCCATCCGATGCATCCAATGAGAAGCCAAACGAGTCGTTGGTCGCAGACACACCAGTCATCGCACCAAAGGCTGCCTTTACAGTGTATCCACTGGTAGACAGATCTTGCGCTGATACAGTGATAGACGAAGATGTCACATTACCAGCGCTGTCACGGTCAAGCGACGAAAGAATAGTTGCATTCGCAGCAGAACCATCAACCAAGTTGAGCCCGTTGAACTGAGCGGCCGAAACGACCGAATTGATCTGATCCTTAAGAGCAGTAACATCGGTGTTCAATTTGCCACGATCAACATTGCCCTCTTGTGCAGCGACAATTTTGCCTTTCATTTGGGTCAGAAGATCGGTGACTGTTTCTGCAGCATTCTGCGCAACAGCAACAGTCGATTCACCAAGGCTGAGGCTGTCAGAGATTGTTTTGAATCCCTGAACGTCTGATTCCATCACTTTCGAAATAGCCCAGACAGCAGAGTCATCTTTAGCGCTCGAAACAGATTTACCAGTCGAAATCTCTGTTTGAGTTGTAGCCAAATTCTTATTGATCGATTGTAGGGTCTGCAGCGCCACCATTGCGCTGTTATTTGTAAGAATACTCGACATTTGCATTTCCTTAATTGTCACGGCGCTTCGCGCCAGGTTTTTTCGTCCCGCCCCCCCTTGGGACGGACCTGTTGCCGTTCTGACAAATGCATTTCCCTTGCGGGGCTTTGCGCCACTCAGATCGAGTGCACAGCGACCATGCCGTTCATTTCACTAATGCTTCCCTAAACCCGCTCCCCCTTATTGTTCGAATTTGAATCAATCGCGACTAAGCTCTTTTTTCGAGCGACCGGTCGACGCCCAATTCGACTGACGATTTGCGCCCCTTCGAATCATAAGTGTTCAACGACTGACGGACCTGTCTAATAGCCGACAGTCGACGCGCAACCGATCGAATCCCATCCAGAGCAGTATTCAACAATGTTTGATTGCGCAGCACTTTGGCATTCAGTGTCGTCAGATTGGCATGATCATCGGCATCGAGTTGATTGAGCGAATCAATCAATTTTTCTTTGCGCTCATGCAATCTAGACACTTCGTCAAGATCACCGGAGAGCAACGCCGAACGCTCAGCGTCGAGTAGGTCGTCTAGGGAGTCTATAGTAGATTGGAGTGTTTTAAGTGTCATTTTCACGTTCCTTCAACGCATCAAACAGAGCTTCGGCAAGGCCAATTCCCCCAGATGCAACCATCTCTTCAGCCTGCGCCTGAACCAAAAACGAAGAAAACTGATCCTCGCCGGCGCCCCCACCAAAGGTCGACTCTGTCTGGCCCAGACCTGCGGCCTTTAACATTTCTGCAAGAAACGTCGCTTCTAGCTTTTGTGCTGCAGTATACAGTGCGTGATCGTTTGATTGCCGCGACGGCGGTGCGCTATTTTGGATCGCTTGGACGTCCATTCGATATCCTTTCAATTCGAACGATTTTTTCAATGATGCCTCCAAATCGGTAAAGAACCAGTAACCATCACCGAGTCATATTGCGTAAACGCGGAAGAATTCGCCGGAGGCAGACATGCAATTTCCACATCTATCCAACCCAAAGCCGTCCCACGGCGCATCGACATCAGATGGCCAAGCTGCAGCGACAGCGTCCGAAGCGGACCGGTCTGACTTTGCCAGGGTGTTCAACCCTGACGCCAAACATAACTTGAATGGCACCACAATCGAAGCGGATCAGTCGGAAGCGGCCTTGCCGGAAATCGCTGCAACCCAGTTGCCAGATAAATCCGATCCGGAAGGGGAGCTGCCTGGCGTAATAGCTGACACAATTGCAGTTGACCCAGATCCACAAAGCTCGGAACATTCCCTAGGATTGGCCACACAATCCCATGTGGCAGACAGTGACCAGAGCGAACAACTTAGTGCGTCAGCGACATCCATTGATATAGGGGCTAACAGACCTCGCTCGTACCATCCGGGTGCGATGGTTCAGTCGGTTGTCGCAACTTTCGTAACAAATGGTGCTCATCAATCCGACATCCCCATGCCGCAGGTTGGAGATCTGGCGAAAGTGCCAACAACTTCCGGGCAACATGATGCACTTGTGCACCATCAGAAACCCGCGCCCCATGCCGGGATTTCCATGCTCGACGCGCAGAACGTTCGACAGCCACAGAATGAACAAACCGACCGCTTCGCACAAACATCAACAGGTACAGCAACTTTAACTGATGCCAGTTTTAAGAGCAGGCAACACCCCGATGTACAGTTAAAAAACAGTGCACCGAAATTTGACGGTTTAACACCCGAGGGTGGCGCAGCATCCGTCGCAAAGCTTATGAAAAATGACGAAAATTTCAAGTATTTGCAAAAACCAGAGATTGCGCGGACAGACACCCTTTCAGAGCAGTTCGTACAACGGGCCGCAACCCCGCAACCTGTTCAGCCAAAGGCCCAAACACCCCAAACAATCACCACGGGTCAACCCTTTGACGCGGAACAGATTGTTCGATTCTCAACCGAAGCGACCCCAGAAATAACTTGGGATCTTCGGGCAAATGGATCATCGTCACCCACAGTGTCACAAACCTTAGCAGCACGGCCAGAAATGCCTGTTCAGGTCGCGCAGCAATTGGCACAAGCAATGCACCGGGCCCCTGACAGGCCTTTAGAAATTGCACTGAACCCAGTTGAGTTGGGCCGTGTGCGCATGACACTCACAGCGACAGAGGCAGGTATCGTTGTCAACATTCTTGCCGAAAGGCCAGATACTTTAGACCTGATGCGGCGCAATATTGACGACCTTGGTCAATCGTTCTCTGAACTTGGTTACGAAGATATCGCCTTTGCCTTTGGACAAAATAACGATCCGTCGGATGAACCTGATAATCAACAATCGAATGGCAACGACACCCTGCGAATTGATCTTGAAGATCAGGGGCCAGCCACATCAGCCATTTCTAACATACCAGGCCTGGCGATAAACGCCCAAGGCGTTGACTTGAGGCTTTGACCATTATGGAACTGAACCAGATCACTAATCCTACGCTACCTTCTTCAACGCCTACCGCGCTGTCTGACCCTTCTGGAGTGCTTGGTTCAGATTTTGAGGTGTTTCTGCAAATGCTGACGGCGCAAGCACAATATCAAGATCCACTTGAGCCAATGGACAACTCTGAATATGCAGCACAGCTGGCCCAATTTTCCATGGTAGAACAACAGGTCATGACCAATGACTTGATGGAGCAGCTGATGACGACGCTGGGTGCCAACAACATGTCCAGCGCAGCAAATTGGATTGGAATGGAAGCTTTGGTTCAGGGACCAGTACAGTACGATGGCACGCCGGTTACGATTTCTCCGAACCCACCTATTACCGCAGACCAGGTCGACTTGATCGTTTCTAACGCTCAGGGCAAGGAAGTTCAGCGCATTCAGATACCCACGAGTTCTGATCCGTTTAGCTGGACAGGCCTAAACGCCAGCGGGAATCCATTGCCTAACGGAGAATATACTTTCGAAATCGAGAGCAGCGCACAAGGCGAGGTTTTGATAACTGAACCTGCCTTGTCCTATTCACGCGTCACCGAAGCGCGGATCGAGGAAGGGGAAACTCTGTTGGTTCTCGAAAGTGGTTACATGATCACGGCTAATAACGTCGCAGGCCTGCGGGAGCCAGGCTAGTACCCTAGATCCCGTAAATGGAACGCGGCGTAGACGGGCGGCAGCATCGCCCGGCGAAGCCCTCCAAATGGAAAACGCGCCGCTGGGACGCGCATAGCGTCAGGGTAGCACGCTGGCACTTTACCAATGGCAAGATCCGCTAGGATCTGGCCGCAAAGTGTTCCCATTGCTACGCCATTGCCGTGATAGGCAAAACCAGCCAACAATGCTGGATGGCCGGGCACTGACCCTACAAAAGGAAGCTGGTCACGTGTAAGACAAACAAGCCCCGACCAACTGTTTGTAATTTCAACGTCTGCCCAAGCAGGGAACATACACCGAAAGTTTTGCGCCACGCGGGCCCGCGACTGCGTGTCGGCGCGTTGCGACGATAGCAACCCACCTCGCATTCCAATTAGAAACCGACGGTCCGGTAACAATCTAAAATAATGCAATAGGTTGCGGGTATCATAGGCCATAACATCTGTTGTCCACCCCTGATCGTTCAGTTCGCGATCTGCGAGTGGGCGTGTAACCAAAACTGTCGATTGGGTCGGCATGTAGCGGGCGCGCATCCAATCTGGCAAATCTTCACTGGAATATCCGTTAGTGGCCAGAATAACCCGATCCGACTTGATCGTAGCACGGTCTGTCTTGATCCAGTTTCCCTCAATCGCGGTGACCGGACTGTTACCATGAAACTGTACACCAGCGGCCAATGCAGCCTGGACGAGGCCTGCAAGGTATTTTCTTGGGTTAAGTCCAAACCCGATCGGCGTAATCATGGCTCCATGAAACGGCCCCGCCATGCCATGGGCAGCCAGCTGATCTTGTGGCACAAGCGTTGGCGTCACACCATAATTTTCAATGACCGCTTTGGCCTCATCTTCAAAGGTTGCCATGTCCCGGGCTCGATGTGCCATAAGCGCTTCTCCGGGTGAATGCCGATCAACATCTATATGTAGCTCGTCAATCAACGCCGCGACCAGATCAACGGCCGCCTTTTCCGTGTGCCGCCATTCTAGCCGTCCCCTGCGCCCAAACCGACTTTCCAGCTTTGCGTCTGACACTTTAGCGCCGCCAAGGCAGCAAAACCCGCCGTTCCGACCAGACGCGCCCCACCCAATGCCTTGAGCCTCAAGCAGCACAACGGATGTCCCTGCACGGGCCAAATGCAACGCAGCAGAAACGCCAGTAAATCCACCACCAACAATAGTTACATCACAGCTTTGGCTGCCATCAAGCGGGCCAAACTGAGGCAAATTACAAGTTTCATCCCACCAGCATCCAGTCCGTGGGCCATCGCCATAGGCAAATTCTGACAGTATCCGTGTCATGTCATACGCGCGGCTTTTTGTTCGTCGCGCTTGGCGCGCAAAGCTGCCTGTTTGCTTGCCAAAGACGCAGCAACCACCCCGATCGTCACCATCGCGATCAGGATTGTACTTAGTGCATTGATTTCAGGACTGACCCCAAGCCGCACAGATGACCATATTTTCATTGGAAGGGTTGTCGCTGATGGACCTGATGTAAAGGATGCAATCACTAAGTCATCTAGGCTGAGGGTAAATGCGAGCAACCAACCCGAGATAACCGCAGGCGCGATTATTGGCAGGGTTACCAACCGGAAGGCATCCAAAGGTGACGCACCAAGGTCAAGCGCCGCTTCTTCCAAGGAGTTGTCAAAAGTCATCAGCCGCGATGAGACAACGACCGAAACGAAACACATTGAAAATGTCGTGTGTGCCAAAACGATTGTCAAAACGCCCCGGTCTAAACCCATACCGATGAACAGCAGTAGCAAAGACAGACCCGTAATAACCTCTGGCATCACCAACGGCGCGTAGATCATACCGGAAAACAGCGTGCGCCCAAAAAAGCGACCGCCACGCACCAGAACATATGCTGCCATCGTGCCCAGAACAGTCGCAATACTTGAGGACAGCACCGCAACCTTGACCGTCACCCAAGCCGCATCAAGGAATGCGTCATTTGCCAACAACTCACTGTACCACTTTGTGGAAAATCCCGCCCAGACCGTTACCAATTTGGATTTGTTAAAGCTGTAGATCACAAGGATCAGCATCGGCACGTACAAGAATACGAACCCAAACGTCAGCGACACGACATTGAACAGGCTCAGACGGGTCATGTGTCGGCCTCTGCCTGTTTTTGTTCATTACGCTGAAACAGGACGATGGGAATAATAAGAATTAATAGCAAGACAACCGCCACCGCTGATGCGACCGGCCAATCACGGTTTGAAAAGAACTCTTCGAATAGCACTTTTCCAATCATCAAGGTGCCCGAGCCACCCAACAAAGACGGAATGACAAACTCTCCCAAAGCCGGAATAAAGACTAGAAAGAAACCTGCAATGATGCCGTTCCTAGACAGTGGGATGGTGATCAGCCAAAATGCCTTGATCCGTGAACACCCAAGGTCTTCGGCTGCTTCTATCAGCGACCCGTCGAGCCGGTCCAATGCGGAATAGATCGGCAAAATCATGAAAGGCAAATATGTGTAGACGATTCCGATAAAGACAGCAGCGTTAGTATTCAAAATTGTTAGCGGCTCATTTATCAAGCCAATCCACAGAAGGAACTTGTTCAGGAATCCTTCGTTCGACAAAATACCGATCCACGCATAAACGCGGATAAGAAACGAAGTCCAAAAGGGCAAAATTACAAGCATCAGCAACGTAGGCCGCCACTGTTCGGGCGCGCGTGCCATAGCATAGGCTATCGGATAGCCAACGACCAACGTAAGCACAGTCGAAATCAGCGCAATCCTGAGTGAGCTAACATAGGCTTTCCAGTACAGATCATCCTGCGTCAGAAAGACAAAATTTTCAAAGTCGAGCCGCGACAACATATTCCACAGCCCGTCTTTCATCGTAGGCGTATAAGGTGGGATCGACAGCTCGATGTCTGAAAGCGATATTTTGAAGACGACTGCAAACGGGATCAGGAACAACGCCAACAGCCAAGTATAGGGCATAGCTATGAGGATCGCACGCTTCATTGGTCCAGCAGCACGCCTGCCGTTTTTGTCCAACTGACCCACACCTGATCCTCCCAGGTGTAGTCACGGCGCGATACACGGCGGGTATTTGCGACTTGTGCCTTGATAATCTCACCAGTGGGCAATTGCACGTGATACGTACTCAGGTTGCCCAAATAGGCAATATCAAGAACCTTGCCCAAAACCGCATTGTCCGCAGCAGGATGTTCCGCATGGATAGCCACTTTTTCCGGCCTGATCGCGAGATGGCAGGATTGTCCTTCCGCAAAATCTTTTTTGCTGATCGCGTGCAACGGTTCGCGCCCCTCGGCCCAATCAATCTCGTAGTGATCTGGCCCGGCAGCCTTTGCGGTGCCAGGGATAATATTCACGTCACCGATGAAGTCTGCGACGTAGACACTGTTGGGGGCCTCATAAATTTTTTCGGGGGTCGTTACCTGCATGATCCTACCTTCGTCCATCACCGCCACGCGGCTTGCAACCGTCATCGCCTCTTCCTGATCGTGGGTCACAATGACAAAGGTCGTGCCAGTCTTTTCTTGAATGTCCATCAATTCGAACTGCGTCGCCTCGCGTAGCTTGGCATCCAACGCGCCCAGAGGCTCATCCAACAACAGCAGCTTTGGGGCCTTGGCCAGCGACCGTGCCAGCGCAACCCGTTGCCGTTGTCCACCCGAAATTTGATGCGGTTTGCGCCGGGCAAATTTTTCAAGTCTAGTAAGTTTGAGCATTTCGCTCACGCGCGCACTAATGAAATTAGAATCGCGGCTTTCTCTACGCAATCCAAATGCAATATTGTCCTGCACCGTCAGATGCGGAAAAAGGGCATAGGACTGGAACATCATGTTCACCGCCCGTTTATTTGGCGGTACACCCGCGATATCTTGGCCGGCCAATTCGATGGTACCTTTGGTCGGGTTTTCGAAACCCGCCAGCATGCGCATCATCGTTGTTTTGCCACAACCAGAAGGACCCAGAAGGGCAAAAAACTCTTGCGCGAAAATATCCAGGGTCAGGTTATCAATTGCGGTAAAATCACCGAAACGCTTCGTTACATTTCGAAAGCGGATCAGCGGCTTTTGATCCGAGTCGTCCCAGGGGGCGAAAACACTATCTGCCAAGGGCATAATCCGTACAAAATTAAATAGGGCGCGAGAGGATCCCCGCGCCCTGTCAATCGAGGCTCAGGTGCCCGATTTGATCTTGGTCCACATGCGCGTCACCGTTCGCTGAACGCGCGCCGGGTACGGCGTAGTGGTGTACAGGTTTTCCAGCGTCGCTGCGTCCGGATAAATGGCAGGATCGCCTATCACATCTTCTTCGAGGAATTCCTGACTGGCCGCGTTTCCATTAGCGTAATAGACATAGTTAGACGCCTGAGCCATGTTTTGTGCATCCATTATGAAGTTCAGGAACTGATGCGCCCCTTCTGAATTAGGCGCGTCCGCCGGGATCGCCATCTGATCGAACCACATCAATGCACCTTCACTGGGTGCATTATAGGCAACTTCAACGCCATTTTCCGCTTCTGCTGCGCGATCACGCGCTTGAAGGATATCGCCGGACCAGCCGAACGCTACGCAAATATCACCATTGGCCAGTGCATTAATGTACTCAGAGCTGTGGAACTTTTGGACATATGGTGCGACGGCCGCCAGGATGGGTTCGGCTTTGGCCAGCACATCCGGATCATGGCTATCAGGGTCCTCGCCAATAAACTTTAGTGCGGCGGGGATCATCTCGGTCGGTGCGTCGAGGAAATGCACACCACAGGCCTGCAGCTTTTCCATGTTCGCCGGATTGAAGACCAGTTTAAGCGATCCCATCGGTGCGTCTTCGCCAAGGATTTCCTGAACCTTGCCAACATTCACGCCAATGCCTGTCGTGCCCCACATATAATTAATCGAATAGGCATTGTCGGGATCATATTGCGCTGTTCGGGCTTCGACGACATCCCATAGGTTTTTAGCGTTGGGCAACTGGTCTGAATCAAGCTTTTGGAAAGCGCCTGCACTGATCTGACGTTGCAGAAACGTGCCTGATGGCACCACGATGTCATAGCCCGATGATCCCGCCAGCATCTTTGTTTCCAACACTTCATTGCTGTCAAAAACGTCATAGATCAATTTTAGGCCGGTCTCTTGTTCGAACTTGGTCAACAAATCTTCGTCGATGTAATCCGACCAGTTATAAACGCGCACCTCATCTGCCAGCGCCGCACCCACTAGGGCAACAGTCGCAACGGTGCTCAACATCATCTTTTTCATGGTGTACTCCTGTATCACACCCGGTATTTCCGGATCCAACATCATGAAATCAAGTTTTGTGCCCGCCGTCCAGCAACATCGGCGGTACATCATTGACGCCACGCGGGATGCACATATTCTCGAAATGTTCAAACATAAGAGGTTTTCATGCCTGTAATCACCAACCATCTGCCTACGTCCGAACTGCAAGCGCTGGATTCGGCGCACCACATGCACCCCTTCACCGCCAGTGGCGAATTGGCCAAGAAGGGTGCGCGAATTATCACCCGAGCCAAAGGCGTGTATCTGCATGACAGCGAAGGCAACAAAATCCTAGACGGCATGGCCGGCCTGTGGTGCGTGAACATCGGCTATGGGCGGAACGAGTTAGCTGACGTTGCGGCACGTCAGATGCGCGAACTGCCCTATTACAACACCTTTTTCCAAACGACCCACGTTCCTGCAATCGCTCTTGCACAAAAAATCGCGGAACTGGCGCCAGGTGATCTGAACCACGTCTTTTTCGCTGGATCCGGCTCAGAAGCAAATGATACTAACATTCGCATGGTGCGCACCTATTGGGCGACTAAGGGTCAGCTGGAAAAGTCCATCATCATTAGCCGCAAAAACGCCTATCATGGCTCGTCAGTTGGGTCCGGATCACTGGGCGGTATGACCCCAATGCATGCGCAGGGCGGCATGCCAATTCCGGACATCCATCACATCAACCAGCCCAACTGGTGGTCCGAAGGCGGCGATATGACCCCCGAAGATTTTGGACTGACGCGCGCAAGAGAATTGGAACAGGCGATTCTTGACCTCGGCGAGGACCGCGTAGCAGCTTTCATCGCCGAACCTATTCAGGGCGCAGGTGGAGTAATCATTCCGCCCACCACCTATTGGCCAGAAATTCGACGCATCTGCGATAAATACGAAATCCTGCTGATCGCGGATGAGGTCATCTGCGGCTTTGGCCGCACCGGGAACTGGTTCGGCTCTCAGACACTTGGGATCAAGCCGCACATCATGACCATCGCCAAGGGCCTCAGCTCTGGATATCAGCCAATCGGCGGGTCGGTCGTATGTGACGAAGTGGCCGAGGTCATCGGATCCGACGAATTCAACCACGGTTATACCTATTCAGGCCACCCAGTCGCCGCAGCCGTCGCACTAGAGAACTTGCGTATCCTTGAAGATGAACACATTGTCGATCATGTCCGAGAGGTGGCCGCCCCGGCTCTCGCAGAAATGTGGCATGGGCTGGGTGATCATCCGCTCGTAGGCGAGACGAAAATGATTGGCATGATGGGCTCGTTGGCGCTAACGCCGCATAAAGACAGCCGTGCCAAATTCGCAATGGATGCAGGCACTGCTGGCTTCATGTGCCGAGAACGAAGCTTTGCCAACAATCTGATTATGCGTCATGTCTACGACAGAATGGTCATTTCTCCCCCACTGGTGATTAGCCAGGATGACATTATCGAAATGGGCGCTCGCGCACGAAAAGCGCTGGATGAATGCTACGCAAAATTGAAAGAAAAGGGTATGCTCAAAGCAGACGATTGATTTCGAGGCTGCCCCGCCTGACGTAATGTATTTAGGGCGAAAAAGCACGACGAGCACTGGGTTTGGTGCCTCATAAAATAGAAGTGGTTCGTCTTTTGATGCGGTCAACGGCGTCCCCGACCGTACAGCTCCATGTGCGAATTCATTTTACATTAATCTTTCATTACGTTCTTTTGGCTTCGAATATCCTCGAGGGGACCGCAGCCAGGGGCAGGCATCCTTCTCACTCCTCCATAGCTTTTCATGGCCGAGTGATCGTAAAAGATTAGTACCCCTAAGGGTGATGTAAATTATTCGCCGGCGGGTTATTGAACACGTTTGCCGAGTGGCGGTTTTCGCCAGCTTCAGCGAAGTCGACACGAGTATGTTAGCATAGATGGCACATAATACCCCAGATGTGATAAATTAACGCATGACTAGAAATAGCTTCGTACGAGGCTGCCAGCGATCAGGCTCCACCCGTCTGCAATAACAAAAAAGGCGAGCTTGAATGGCAAAGACACGATCGCAGGGGGCACCATCATCATGCCCATACTCATCAAAATAGCTGCAGCGACCAAGTCGATGATCAAAAATGGCAAAAACACAAGAAATCCAATCTGGAAAGCGCGCGAGATTTCTGACAGCAAAAAGCTTGGGATCATGACAGACAATGGTGCTTCAGTTGTCAGTTGCAATCCTTGAGTGTCGGGGCGCAAGTCGGCCATAGCTGCAAATGTATCAGCGTCTAATCGTGCGACCATGAAAACTCGGAATGGTTCAAGTGTGCGGACAAAGGCTGTCTCGGCATCAATCTCTTCATTGGTGAGCGGTTGCAAACCACGCGTCCAAGCTTCGGTAAATACCGGTTCCATTACGAAATAGGTCAAAAATAGCGCAAGACTGACGATCAACATATTAGGTGGAGATTGCTGCAAACCGATGGCCTGGCGCAGGATCGACAGGACCGTGACGAGAAATGGAAAACACGTGATCATAATGGCCAGACCGGGTGCAAGACTGAGCACGGTGATCAGGGCGATCAGTTGGAAGGTTCGCGCACTCAGTGATCCGTCATCCCCAAGCGAAATAGATAAATCCTGGGCAAATGCACCGATTGGTAGCGCGATTAACAAGGTTGTCAGAAACAGTCTCACCAATTTAGGCACCTGCGCTTACATCCAGGATCTCGATCAGCCTGACAACAAGTTGCCCCGAGTCTTCGCCCTCGGCTTCCTCCAAAGTCCCGCGCGCTATCAACTTGTCTCCGACATATAAATCTACCGGATCGTCAACGCGCTTATCCAAGGTCAATACGGCATTAGCACCCAGCATAACGAGGTCTCTTACAAGAGGGCGCGCGCGCCCAACTGAAACGGTGATCTCTATCGGGACAGCAGTGAATGGATTATGTGTATCAGACGCCAAGGTCTGTGTATCAGGCGATTCAGCCATCCTTACGCTCCGCTTGTTCTGTTTCAAAATATGACTGCACGGTCCTCGACACTTCGTCCAATGTCTCATGCAGATTGATTTCCCGCTCCTCGGCGCCAACACGCAATAGCACCTGCGTCGGTGACAAGAGTGGGTCTATGGCAAACCGAAACGGTCGCTCAACGTCATTATCAAAAAGTGTCCGCACTACGTCTTCAGCGTCTGGTGCGATCACAATCTCTATGGATCGGTCGAGCGCACCACGCGTCATCGAGATGACCTGTTCGCGGATATGAGCACCAAGGCTGGTCTGCGCGATCTTAGGCATGATCGTCTTCATAATCTCATCCATAATGTCCTGCACTGCAGCACTTAGGGTGTTTCGGACTTCATGAAACTCGAACGAAGCATCCTGCAAACTTGTGGCTAATTCCGAAGACACATGAGTGTTTGTTTCCGCTTGGGCTTTTATGGCATCGTCCCACCCTGCCCGGTATCCGTTCTCGAATGATTCAAGTTTCTGGTCTTCAACTTCCTCTATCCTGAAAGAAGGTGCTTTTGATGTGGGCTTGGGTATACCCCCGAAATCTTCGAATAAATGTGACGCAGTAATCATGCGCGTTCCTCGCTCTCTTCAAGCCAGCTACGCAGAATTTCCACTGTCTCCTCTTGGCGCTCTCCGATCATCGCGCGCAATCGATCCACCGGATCATCAGAGGCGGAGCCATCGCCAGAAACGTTTGCAAAGTTGAGCGCAGGCATATCAGAAAAGCTATCATCCAATAGAAGGTCAGGAAAATCATCAAGCTCTCCACTTACTTCACCGGTTAGCGCATTATCCGATTCCGGCTCAGTCGTCGCGGGAAGGAGAGCCGCCGGAGGGGCTTCATTTTGAGGATTGCGAGACAGCAAGGGGCGAACAACAAACAGGCCTAGAACGATGGCAACGATGGCCAAAATTGCCATCTGGATCGCAGACATAAGATCCAGTTCGAACCGGTCGAACAAAGACGAGGACACCTCGGTGCCCATAGGGACTAGTGTTTGCAGGGCCATCGATTTAATCGTGATTATGTCACCGCGCGTTTCATCAAACCCAACCGCAGAGGCCACCAGTTCGCGGAGATCATCCATCTCCGCTTCTGCGCGCGGTGTTGTCACCTGGCCTCCGTCGGCAGATTTTTCGGTAGCATCGTTTACCAAAACCGCCACCGTCACACGCTTGATTGCTCCGGCCGAACGTGTGATTGCGCGTTCAGTCTCGGACACCTCATAGTTAATTCGCTCGCGCGTTTCTGTGTTTTGCGATGACGCCGTATCTCCACCTGCCGCGTCACCATCGGGCAGATTGGATGCGACAGTAACGTCGCCACCACCTGCTTCGTTTGAGTTGCTGGTGATTTCTTCAGTGTCGGTACTGATTGCGACACGGTTTGTTGGGTCGAACTTACGCTCTCGAATTTCCTCAGTCTCGGTGACCGTGTCGACACTGACCTCAACAATTGCGTTGCCAAAGCCTACCCGCGCTTCTAGCAGTCGCTCGACCCGTTCACGAAGTATCTGCGCTTTGTCGTCTGCACCAGACGCCGGAGCAGCCTCGTCTACCGCACTGATTAGCGTACCATTTGCATCTATAACGGCCACATCTTCTGGCGAAAGACCTGAGACTGCCGACGCTACAAGGAACCGGATTGCCTTGGCTTGTTGTGGAGTGAGCCCGCCACCGTTTGGTGTAACGGCAACCGACGCGGTCGGCGTAACGTTGCGTTGGAAGGGGTTGGATCCAGTGGATGCAATGTGGACTCGCGCCAGTGCAATGTGCGGTCCCGATACGATCGTACGCGCCAATTCTCCTTCTTTGGCACGCCAATATGCAGCGTCGAACATCTGCGATGTTGTTCCAAACCCAGTCAGAGAATCTAGCAGTTCGTAACCTCTGCTGCTGTTTGCAGGCAATCCTTCCGAGGCCAAGGTCATCCGCAATTGATCTCGGTCACTGGCCTGAACAAAAATTGAACCGCCACGCACCTCAAACGGCACACCACGCTGTTCAAGAGAGCGTACAACGTCCCCCGCGGCACCATTTTCAAGACCTGCATAAAGCAGGGTCATCGACGGAGCGCTCACAATCCGCGACATCGCCAAAACTGCGAGAAACATGGCGACAGTGGCCACCACTACGGTGATCTGCCGCCGGATATCCAGCCCCATCCAGACATTCAGTAACTGCTGCACAATCGCCTCCGTCATACCGCGCGTTCTGCCCGGCCTTTGTGCATCAATGACCGAACAGCCTTAACAATCGGTTAGTTGATCTGTGCCAAAACAGATTTAGACACAGTGAACGGAATTAATATGACTGATGCAGCAGTAACCCCTGAAGAAGCGGTCGAAAAGCCATCAAAGTTGCCTTTGATACTTGGGCTTGTCGCTGCTTTGATCGGCGGCGGTGGTGGATTTTATGCCGCGTATGCTGGGTTAATTTTCGGCGGCGAATCAAATGCAGAACAAACTGCAGTGCATGATGAGGCCGGAACAATGCCCGATGTCGCTTTTGTTCCTGTAGAACCATTAGTCATATCTTTGAGCCCTTCGGCCAACAGCCGCCACTTGAGGTTCCGCGCACAGCTCGAAGTGCCATCACAGCATGCCAGCTCTGTTGAGGTGCTGATGCCACGGGTGGTCGACGTGTTGAACGGATATCTGAGAGCTCTTGAAATTCAGGACATCGAAAGCGCAGCTGCTTTGACGCGGTTGCGCGCACAAATGCTTCGCCGCGTGCAAATCGTGGCAGGACCGGGTCGCATCAACGATCTGCTCATCATGGAATTCGTGCTCAATTAAAGGTGAGAAATGGAACTGATTGCTGATATTCTACTCGCAGCAGGGGCTCTTGGCGCCGCGTTTTACTGTGCCGTCCTTGGCCGCAGACTCAAAAAATTCAACAGTTTGGAACAGGGTGTTGGTGGTGCGGTCGCGGTCTTGTCTGCGCAGGTCGAAGATCTGCGCCAAACGCTCGTTTCTGCACAAAAAACAGCAGAAATATCTGCCGACACGCTAAGCGATATGACTCTTCGTGCCGAGGAGATGGCCAAACGCTTAGAGCTTCAAATGGCGGCCATGCACGACATTCCCGAAGCGCCAATAGAGCCAATCAACGCTCCGGTCACTGCACCTGCGGCTGATACTACACCACCTTCTGAACCAATGTTCATGCGTCGTGCGAGCGGAGACATCTGATGTCAAAAAAGACACGTAAAACAAGGGTGCGCGGCTCTGTTGCGCTTATTTCCAGTTTGTTGATCGCTTCAGCAGGAATTCGCTTGCTAACAAGTGCCGAAGCCGCCTTGGCGGAGATCGAAGGTGGTGACGGCTTGTTTTCCCAGGCAGTTACTGCTGTATCGAACTCTGCCACGCAGGAACATGATCGCACGGCGATGCAATCCTTACTTGATGCGCTACGGAACAGAGAAGCCGCCATAAAAGTTCGAGAACACAACATCGAAATGCGGAGAAAGGCGCTTGACGTGGCACAGGTCGAGATCGAGCGAAGGCTTGATGCGCTGGAAGCTGCCGAGAAGCGATTAGGAGCTACGCTAACACTCGCTAACACAGCCTCTGAAGACGACATCGCTCGCTTGACCACAGTTTACGAGAACATGAAACCCAAGGATGCAGCTGCGCTTTTTGAAACGATGGAACCGGAATTCGCAGCTGGCTTTATTGCGCGGATGCTCCCTGATTCCGCCGCCAAGGTGATGTCGGGTCTCGATCCTAAAGTTGCTTACACAATTAGTGTCATTTTGGCGGGACGTAACGCAAGCGCACCAAAAAGCTGAGACAACGACAGGCTTTCTTAACCGTAGTCTGAAAACATACTAACAAACAAAGCAGCTGAGGAATCGTCGAATGATCGGCATTATCGGGATCATTACAATTTTTGTGATGGTATTTGGCGGTTATCTGGCTGCCGGCGGAAAGATGGGTATCATTCTCAAATCTCTACCGTTCGAGATGACTATGATCATTGGTGCAGCCGCTGGTGCGTTCCTGATCAGCAATTCGATGGCTGAGGTTAAACACACCATGAAAGACCTTGGAAAGGTTTTCAAAGGACCGAAGTGGGCGCAAGAGGATTATCGGGATTTACTTTGCCTTTTGTTTGAACTGATCCGCTTGGCGAAGCAGAATCCAGTAGGCATCGAAGAGCACATCGAAAACCCCGAGACCTCGTCTATTTTTGGACGCTACTTAAAGATTGTTGCTGACAAAGAGGCGACTGCTTTGATCTGCGACACAATGCGATCGGCTTCGATGAACTACGACGATCCGCATCAGGTTGAAGAGGTGCTGGACAAGCGTATTGACGCCAACATGCACCATGCCCTGCATTCAAGCCACGCTTTGCAGACAGTAGCGGACGGTTTGCCTGCATTGGGCATTGTTGCCGCAGTTCTTGGTGTGATCAAAACAATGGCTTCGATTGATCAACCCCCTGAAATTCTTGGAAAACTAATTGGGGGCGCTCTAGTCGGTACTTTTCTTGGAGTGTTTTTGGCCTATGGTCTTGTTGGTCCCTTTGCAGCCAAAGTGAAAGCTGTTGTGGAAGAGGATGGCCATTTTTACCATCTAATTCGAGAGGTGCTCGTTGCAAACTTGCACAATCATGCGACGAACATATGCATTGAGGTTGGCAGACAGAATACACCGTCACATCGCCGCCCGAGCTTTTCTGAGCTCGAAGAGGCTTTGAAATCAGCAAAACAGAATGCGGCATGATGGGTATGCGGCTCTCTCTGTACGTTGGGTTCTTGGTAATCTTGGCATCGGCATGCTTTGCGGCGCCAATCAAAGTTCGCTCGGGTGCGCATGAAACCTTTTCGAGACTCGTACTGGATGTTCCAACGGGTACAGAATGGGAAATCAAAAGCTCAGGTAAGTCTGCAAGTATACGTCTGATAGGTCATCAGGACGGGTTCGATATTTCGAACGTCTTTGACCGCATTGAAACTACACATATATCGGGTGTTACCAGCATGGCAGGTGAAATTGATATAATGTTCGCTTGCGACTGCACCGCGGCTGCCTTTGCCGAAGGTGACCGAATGGTTGTGGTGGATATTGCGAATGCGCCGGGAGTGAGTGCCGTAATCCTTAAACCCAAAGATACGGAAAGGGCGGAAATCAAGCCAACATTTGACGCATTCGTACCAGCACTTAAACCAAAGAGAGTGCCAACCGCATTTCTCGAGCCGGCCAGTTCTTTTGGTCTGATAAAAAAACGCGACCCTCAGGCGCTCGAATCATCTGCATCTGCGCAAGAACTGACCAATCTAAGTCAAGCACGCCTCGCCGAAGCAAAGCAGAAGATCGTCGCGCAAGTTAGCGCCGCTGCGACCCGCGGTTTGTTACAACCCAAAACCCGCCCAATTGATTTGCCTTTGATCCCAGAAAAGCAGCAAGCTGACCCTCAAATATTCGACTCTTCAGCAATCGTTATCGCCGAGGCCGGCTCAACTTCAGTGCCCAGAAGTGACAACCTGCGCATCAGCAGCAGCTCAGACATCCCTCTCGATGACAGATTGAACCAGAAGGTAACTAACCGGGGTGTGCGCTGCATCGCAGCAGATTTTACTGATGTCGGATCATGGGGTTCGGATCAGCTATTTTCGGAACAGATCGCAACCCTACGTAACACTTTGTATTCTGAATTTGATCGTCTCAATATTCCAGCAGCCACAGCACTGGCACGCACCTACTTACACTTTGGATTTGGCGCTGAAGCGCGACAGATCATTTCGATCCACCCCGATGTGGCGAACGAGAACCCAGTCTTGCTCGAACTATCGGATATCATGGAATATGGTAACGCGGACACGTCAGATTATCTACATCACTTTGCTGAGTGCGACTCCGACCTGGCCCTGTGGGCCATATTGGCACGATCTGAAGTCGATCTGACCAAGAATATCAACGCCAAGGCAGCCTTGCGTGCTGCGGCCAGACTACCGATACATCTGCGCAACTTTATAGCCCCGGAACTCAGCCGCCGTTTTCTATTCTCCGGCGATACCGACATGGCCGAAGCTGCATTGCGTAGCCTGGAGCGCACAGAAATGCCGCTATCTTCAAACGCGAACCTTGCTAAAGCTGATATCGAGCTCGCACAAGGTAAGGTCGATCAGGCGCGTGGAAGGTTGTCAGATGTCGTGTCATCCAATGATGAACAAGCCGCAGAAGCGTTGATCAAATTCGTTGATTCTCATCCGGTTGCAGATGCGCCGATTGATGAGAACATCGCCACCTTAGTTGAAGCGTATGCTTTGCAGATGCGCGATGATCCCATTGGGGCCAAGTTGCGTCGAACGCATGTTCTGGCGTTGGGGAAATCTGGTCAGTTCAGCGCGGCTTTTGCCGCGATGGACAGGATAAGAGATACGAATGCGAGCGGGTCTGATCCTGAGTTAGACTCTTCGATACTGTCGCTACTTACCGAAAACGCAAATGATATCGACTTTCTTGACCACGCATTTGACCGCATTCCCGCGGTTGTCGGAGCGGTCGCCCCTGCGGTTGGTTTCCAAGTCGCAGCGCGGCTGGTTACGCTTGGCTTTCCAACCGAAGCAGAGCGTATTTTGTCGCAGCACCCGGATCTTGCCGATACAACAAACACCAAGTTTCTCATGGCCGAAATCGCACTCGCCTTGTCCCGTCCGTTTGAGGCTGAGGCTGCCGTCTTCGACTTCACCTCTGAGCAAGCCAACAGGATCCGTGCCGAAGCCAAACGTCAATCTGGCGCATTCGACCAAGCACACAACCTTTTCTCAGATCTTGGCGAAGCGAGTTTAAGTTTGGAAACGGCCTGGTTGGCCCAAGATTGGGCAGCTCTAGTCAAAGACACCGCACCAGTTTTCGGCGACATTGCGCGCGTGGCGAACACCTCTTTGCCAGATAACCCCGAACTGAACGGGATGCTATCTCGAACGGCAGCGACCCTAACAGAAAGTGCCCAAGCGCGCGGTGTCATTCGTAATCTGCTGCGTTCGATGAACGAAAGAGCGCCCCCCTCACCATAAAGATGCAAATCCCCACATTAGAGAATACCTGTCGAACAGAAATACAAAAGCCAAGCTAGGCAGCCGACTCATAAAACCCGATCTACGGCCTGATCGACGCCAGTTTGGTCATCGCCAGGAAGTAGCGTGACGCCTTTTCGTATCGGGTTGCGATACGTCGGAACGAGGCTTTTAGCCTGCCAAAGAAGCCCTCGTTTTTATTTGCCATTTGACCTGCCCCCCGAAACGTCCCTCACTTTAATGTAGAGTTTGCTCAACCTTTGAAGGAGCAAACAAATGCGACAGAGTCGTTTTACCGAGGCCCAGATTATTGGGATGATCAAAGAGC
>JAQWVA010000048.1:0-20413 GCA_029250205.1 Tateyamaria sp. | reverse complement strand
GGTGGGTTTCTTAATTTTCTATCCACCCATCTGACCACCCATTGTGTCGGGTTGATCAGATCATGTTCTTGTGAGTCGCTGCGAACATGGATTTGATTTTCTCTTTCAGCTTTGACGCCGTATTGCTGTTACGAAACCGCAAATACGGATAACGGCCTTGGTGGCAGGACATTTCATCATACAGCTTCGTGAAGACAAGCTTGAAGACTTCTTCGAACACGTCAACGCCAGCATTTGCTAAAACTTCGTCTTCAAGGTCTACGATCTTTTCCCGCAACGCCTTGTTGCCCGCCGACGACAAGGCCCGTTCGTTCTCTTTGTCTTCCAGCGTCTTGAGCGTCCACGGCTCATTGATGATATCTTCGATATCCTGCGTTGCTGTGGGCAAGTGGGGGATTTCTTGCAGGTAATTCGGGTTCTTGCGGTTCCAGATTTTGCTATCTGGTCCGTTACTCCAAAGCGCCAATGGTGCGCCCGTCGCGTGCGTGTATGAACGAAGTTGTTCTTTGCCGTCCTTCGCCTTGCCTTGCTTAATCTCAGCTACGACGTACGGAACAGTTGGGCGGTGTGCATCGAAGATAACGATATCGGCTCGTTTTGAACTATCGCGCCCAAAGGTGATTGGGTATTCTACAGCCAATCGTTCCAGCGGGTAGCCATATTTCGCTTGCAGCGTATGAAGCCAAAACTGACGCACGCATTCTTCGGGCTTGGCGAGAATGTCCTTCTTACCGACAGGGCACTTGAAGTAGACCCGTTCATTCTTTTCTATGAGAAGTGCGTCAAGCGCTGCAATCTCTACGCTGGAAAGTGACTTCAACCACGGGCCAATATCATGCCCGCCGAACACTTCGATTATACTGTTCATCTACGCCCGACCCTCTTTTTGTTTGTTTTGCCCATTTGTTGCATAACCCGTCCTACGGGTGAAGCATCAATCAAATATTGTATGGGTAGGTCGTGGGTAGAATGGCTACACATCGACTTTATCCAATAAAATCAATGGTTGGTGGCGGAGACGAAGGGATTCGAACCCTCGAGACCCTTCCGGGCCTACTCCCTTAGCAGGGGAGCGCCTTCGACCACTCGGCCACGTCTCCGCCTTCCCGTGTAGAGATGCCCGGCAGGGCCTGCAAGGGCGAAATCTGCACTTTCGCAGTTGATCCTGCCAAATCGCCCGATAGACTGCCCGTTATAGGGGTGGTGTGAATGGTTGAAAAAGTCCTCCATGGTGTCAACGTCGCAGCGTGCTGCGGCCAGCTTGCCACGGCAGCGGTTGATATCGCTTCGACCGGGGGTGCGGCGACTTTGATCAGCGCCGGGCTTTCGTCGCTTGCGCTCAGACGCACACCCGACGCCCAAGCTGAATTGAAAGACCTTTGCCTTGAGGCCGTGCACGCGCATATGGCGCAGGCGGGGCTGGTCGAAAAGGTACAAAAACAGATCGTGCTGATGTTGGACAGCTACCTGCCCGGCCAGAAAGAGTTTGCCGCAGGGGACATGCAGGCTGACAAAATCGCCAAAGGCATGCGCGACCGGGTTGCAGAGCAGTCTCAGGTGCCAGAATACACCGATGAGGCCGCTGGATGCTTATCAAGCGCTGCTAACAGCCGTGCTGACGGCCCTGCTGGCCCCCAAAACGCAGAGCGAGGCGAATCAAGCGGAGCTGTTGAAGCGCACGAGTGAATTGCTTGAAATCGCGCGGGAATCAGGCAAGTCCGACACCTTGCGTGATGAAGGCATCACTGAAAAGGCGATCATCCGGCTGGCCCAGCGCATCTCGGCTGAAACAGATGATGTGGGCCAAGCCTGGCTTGATCTGCAAAACGCAATGGACATCGCAGTGCGCGTACAGGCCGAAGGGCGCAGTGGCCGCAATGAGGGCGATTTTGTCGACCGGGTCCTGCGGCAGGTCGCCGCTCTGGCCGCCGAGGGCGAATATGCTACAGCCGGGGCCGAGATTGAGGCCGCGCTGGCCGAGGAGGACGCCGCGCATAAACGCCGCCAATCCCGTCTGTTAGACAGCGGGACCGAGCTTGCACTGCTGGACGGCGACGCTGCGCGCGCCGCTGCTCTGATCCTGCGCAGGGCCGATCACGATGCGGGCGGGCGCGCGGACTTTGTGGCGCTACGCCAAGTGCAGGACAATTATTATGTGGCGGGCCGCGACAAGGGCATCGCGCTGGATCTGCGGGTCAGCATTGCACTGGCAAAGCTACTGGTGGACCGGGCCGGGGACAGTGATGAAACAGGGGCCGCGCTGAATGATTTGGGCACCGCGCTGGCCACCCTCGGGGAACGCGACAGCGGCACAGACAGGCTGGAACAGGCGGTCGAGGCCTTTCAACAGGCGCTGAAGGAATACACACGCGACCAGGTGCCGTTGGACCGGGCCATGACGCAGTATAATTGGGCCGAAACCGAACTGACGCTTTTTGAAAAAACCGCGCAGGCCGCGCATCTGGACCGGGCGCAGGATCTGTTGCGCACGGCCGCTGCGGAGTTTGCGGCGGCCGGGGCCAGCCACTATGCGGATGTGGCCGCAGGGTTGCAGGCCAAAATCGATGCGGCGCGGTCGGCGGGCTAAGCGGCGCGGGCGGTACGATCGCGCAGCTTAGGTGCGGGCCGGTTTAAGTGTTGAACAGGAAATGCAGCACATCGCCGTCCTGGACGATATATGCCTTGCCCTCGGCGCGCATCTTGCCGGCCTCTTTCGCGGGGCCCTCGCCACCCAGTGACACGAAATCGTCATAGGCGATGGTTTCGGCGCGGATGAACCCCTTTTCGAAATCGCCATGGATCACGCCCGCCGCCCGTGGCGCGCTGGTGCCTGTTGGGATCGTCCAGGCGCGGGCCTCTTTCGGGCCGACGGTGAAATAGGTTTCAAGGTGCAGCAGCGCGTATCCGGCACGGATCAGACGATCAAGCCCGGCCTCGGCCAGCCCCATTTCCTCAAGAAACATCTGGGCCTCGTCGGGCTCGAGCTGGCTGATTTCTTCTTCGATCTGGGCCGAGATCACCACATGGGCGTTGCCCTGCGCTGCGGCCATGTCGGCCACGGCGGCGGAATGGGCGTTGCCCTGGGCGGCCTCGGCCTCGCCTACGTTGCAGACATAGAGCACCGGTTTGGTCGTCAAAAGTTGCAGCATTTTCCACGCCTTGGCGTCTTCGTCGTCCACCTCGACCGCGCGCGCGGGCTGGCCCTGTTCCAGCGTGACAAGGGCCGCGCGCATCAGCCGTTCTTGTTGCACGGCCTCTTTGTCGCCGCCGCGCACCTTGCGCACGATGTTTTGCAGACGCTTTTCAATGCTTTCGATGTCGGCAAGCATCAGCTCTGTGTCGATGGTTTCGGCGTCGGCCACTGGATCAACGCGGCCCTCAACATGGGTCACATCCCCGTCTTCGAAACAGCGCAGCACGTGGGCGATGGCGTCAACCTCGCGGATGTTGGCCAGAAACTGGTTGCCCAGCCCCTCGCCCTTGGAGGCGCCCTTGACCAATCCGGCAATGTCCACAAAGGTCATCCGCGTTGGGATGATCTGTTTTGATTTCCCGATGTCGGCCAATCTGTCGAGCCGCGCGTCGGGCACTGCGACCTCGCCCACGTTTGGCTCGATTGTGCAGAACGGAAAGTTGGCGGCCTGCGCGGCGGCGGTCTTGGTCAGCGCGTTGAACAGGGTGGATTTGCCCACGTTCGGCAACCCGACGATACCCATCTTGAAACCCATCACGGTCATCCTTTGATATGTTGCGCCGCTTCTAACAGGCCCGCAGACAGGTGCAAGGCGGCGTCACGGCTTTCAAAAACAGTGAGCGCCGTAAGCGAGATTTTTCTTGCTGGAATTTCCAGAAAGAGTTCGAGCTTTTGGGTGTCCTCTCGATTTTGGACCAAAGTACACTCATTAAAGACCACCGACTGACCTTTTACTTTTTGCCAGTTTTTCGACTGCTATTGGCTTTGTTGATGCCGGTAGGTGGGGGCATCCACGCCATCAACAAAGCCATGCGAATATATCTACAACGCCGCATTATACCTTAGGGTCGGGGTTCTCCGTGTGTCCGTCGACCGCGATGACCTGCCCGGAAACCCGCCGCGCAGCGTTAGACGCAAGAAACACTGCCATATCTGCAATGTCACGGGCCTCGACGAAAGACCGCATCGATGTGCCCGAAGCATAGCCTTGGTATACCTGATCGCGGGTCATGCCCTTGGCGGCGGCTTCTCGGGCCAACACCCCTTCCATGCGTTCCCCCTCAACTGCGCCTGGACAAATCGCATTTGCGCGCACACCGTGGGGCCCAGCCTCCATCGCAACTGTTTTCATCAAACCAATGATTGCCCATTTAGCTGCCGCATAAGGCGCGCGATTGGGATAACCGTATTGACCCGCCGTAGATGACGTGAATACCACGCTACCACGCCCGGCTATTTTCATCGCGGGAAGGGCATGTTTAACCGCTAGAAACGCCCCTTCGACATTGACGGACACGCAGGTGCGCCAGGCCGCTAAATCAACTTCCTCTACGCGTGCGGTGGGGCCTGCAATGCCAGCATTTGCACATAGCACATCCAGCGGACCCGCCTCGGCGAAAACTGCGGCCATCGCACTTTCATCCACCACATCGCAGGTTCGCGTGTGCCAATGGCCCGGAGCAGCGGCCAAGGCGTCGGCATCCACATCTGTTACCCAAATATCGTATCCAGCAGCATCAAAAGCTTCGGCCATGGCACGGCCAATCCCTGACGCGCCTGCGGTGATCAGCACCCGGGCGCTCATGGGCGCTGACCCACTGATCGCCCTGCGCCGTCAGGCAGCGGCAAGCTGGCATGGGCTTCCGCGATCCGCTCCAATGTTGCCGAAATCTCCACGGACGGGTTCGAGGGGCGACGGCTTTCCAGGCTCACATGCAGCAAGAAATGTTCGCCACTGGCAAGCAGCCGCTTGCCCTCATACATTTCGTGATAGAGGTGCAGCTTTTTCCCCGCCCCGGCCAGCACTTGCGTGCGCACCTCAATCAGAGCCCCTGCAACGGCCTCGTCCATGTGCCGGATATGCGTCTCGGCCGTAAAATAGCTGCCCCCCGTCGCGATATAACCCGCATCACACCCAATCAGCGCCATGAACCGGTCCGTCGCATCGCCGAACGCCTGCAAGTAACGCGCCTCGTTCATGTGGCCGTTATAATCTGTCCAATCCAACGGCACGCTACGCCGCACCGTCAGGATCGGGGCCGACACATCCTCCAGATCATCCGCATGTGCTGCCAAATCCGTGCCGGCGCGCAGCGTCGCCTCATGTGCGTTCAGAACCGCACCCGCACCCCAATTGTTGACCTTGAGGCTGCGCATCATACCCACGAGATTATCGTCTCGCGCAGTCAGCATCTGCGCAAGTGTCATGTGACCCGACTGCGCGTCCGACTGACCCGCGATCAGATCAACCAACTCGTCAGTAAATTCTGGAACATCTATCAGCTTGGTCCAGGGCCACTGTAAGGCAGGACCGAATTGCGCCATGAAATGGCGCATTCCCGCCTCGCCCCCTGCGGTCCGATAGGTGTCAAACAGCCCCATCTGGCCCCAACGTATGCCAAAGCCCATGCGTATAGCCTCGTCGATTTCCTCGGTAGTGGCAACGCCGTCGCGCACCAGCCAAAGGGCCTCGCGCCAGACCGCTTCGAGGAAACGGTCGGCAATGTGCGCATCGATTTCTTTGCGCACATGCAACGGATACATGCCAAGGCCACGCAAAACTTCCTGAGCGCGTTCGACTAGGGCCAGGTCCGTTGCAGGCGACGGCACCACCTCGACCAGCGGCATCAGATAAACTGGGTTGAACGGATGACATACCATGATCTGACCGGGGCGCTGCGCATCCCGCTGCAATTCACTGGGCTTGAAGCCGGATGTAGACGAACCAATGATCGCGTTTTCCGGACACGCAGCCTGGACCTTTGCCAGCACCTTGTGTTTGATCTCCAACCGTTCCGGAACGCTTTCTTGCACCCAATCCACGTTCCGAACTACGTTGGCCAGATCGTTGTGAAAGCTTAACCGGCCTTCGGGTGGCAGCGCTACATCAGTCAGGCTGGGCAAAGCCCGTCGCGCCTGCGCCAGCACGGGCGCCAATTTTGCCTCGGCGTCTGGATCCGGGTCAAAAACCCGCACATCCCATCCATTCAACAAGAACCGGGCAGCCCAGCCGCCGCCGATCACCCCACCACCGATAATTGCAGCCGTCTTATTCATGTCTTTTTCTTTCGATGTTTCAGAGCAACATAAGTCACTTCTTCAATCCAAAACCCACCATCGTTATGGCCTGAGCATAAGAATGGCTGGTCCAATTATTCACTTTGGCTATTTCGCTGCGCGAGAAGCCAAATGAGTGGGCCCGCGTTCAGCCTTGGGACTTCGCCAATAGGTTTGAGCCGCAAAGGCCATCAGACCACCACCAGTTTTCCGGTTCACTGGCTCGTCACCCAACAGGTGCGCGTTTGGTCAGGCCAAGCTTTGCGCGTACCTGGTCTGGGCCAATCACACGTGCGCCCATGTTTTCGATGATGGTTTGGGCACGCTCAACCAATTGCCAGTTCTCTGCCAGTACGCCTTTTCCAAGCCAGAGATTATCCTCAAGACCAACCCGTACATTTCCACCCGCAAGCACCGCAGCCGCAACGTAAGCCATCTGATCGCGCCCCAGACTAAAAGCAGACCACTGCCAGTCACTTGGGACATTGTTGACCATCGCCATAAAGGTGTTCAGATCATTCGGTGCGCCCCAAGGCACCCCCATGCACAATTGCACCAAGGCAGGGCTTTCCAACACACCATCGGCAACCAATTGTTTCGCGTACCACAAATGACCTGTGTCAAAAGCTTCGATTTCGGGCTTCACGCCTAGATCAGTCATCATACGGCCCATCGCGGTGAGCATGCCCGGCGTGTTCGTCATCACATAATCCGCCTCGGCAAAGTTCATAGTGCCACAATCCAGCGTGCAAATTTCCGGCAGGCACTCGGCAACATGCGCCACGCGGTCGGTCGCACCGATCATATCGGTGCCTTCCTGACTGAGCGCCATCGGATTCTCAACGGGGCCAAAAACCATGTCCCCACCCATTCCAGCGGTAAGGTTTAGAACGACATCCACATCTGCTGCACGCACGCGATCTGTCAGTTCGCGATAGTAGGACAGATTTCGGCTTGGCACGCCGGTTTCAGGATCGCGGACATGACAGTGCACAATTGCAGCGCCCGCCTTGGCCGCAGCAATTGCACTGTCTGCAATTTCCTTGGGCGAACGGGGCACATGCGGGCTGCGATCCTGGCTGCTGCCCGATCCAGTCACAGCACAGGTGATGAAGACGTCACGGTTCATGGTCAACGGCATGTTTCTCTCCTTGAATTCCGTCTATTGTGCCTGTCCTATTGTGCAGGGTTTGACAAAAAGCGTGGCATCGATGACAAAAACTGTTGTTTTAGTACTGCAACAAACGAACACGCTGACCCTCGCCGCCGCAGTCGATCCCTTACGCGCAGCCAACAGGCAGGCCGGATCCGAGGTGTTTGATTGGCAATTTGCCACGCCAGAACCCCATGACGTCACGCTGACATCAGGGCTTTGTGTCCCCGCCGCACCGCTTCACCGCGTATCGAGCTGTGACATTTTAATTGTGGTCGCAGGCTTTGACCTGCAACCACAATCAAGCCCACAGCTTATGGCGAGTCTGCGCAGGCTCGCAAACCCCAATACGCTCTTGGCAGCGATGGACGGTGGCCCATGGGTTCTGGCCAATGCCGGTCTGCTTGACGGGCACACGGCCACAACACACTGGGAAGACATGGAAAGTTTTGCATCAACCTTTCCGGACGTAAACTGTCTCAATGCGCGCTATGTCGCTTCTGGCAATCGTTGGACCAGCGGCGGAGCTGCACCCGCACTCGACATGATGCTACATCTGATCCAAACGCGTTATGGGACCAGTCTGGCCACTCGGGTTGCCGCAAGCTTTATCCACACCAGCCAACCAGCCCCAACAGATCCGCAGTTGCGGCACCCGGAGGCAGCCATCCGGAGCCCGCTTGTCAAACGCGTCCACGAGCTAATGGAAGCAAATCTCGAAACGCCCCTTCCCCTGACCGAAATCGCTGCGCGTCTCGGGCAAAGACCCCGCACCCTGCAACAGCAGTTTCGCAAGGCCCTCGGCAAAACTGCCAAATCACACTATCTTTCGCTGCGCCTGACCGAGGCGCATAGATTACTGACCCAATCCGAAAAATCGCTGCACGACATTGCCCTGTCCACAGGGTTTGGCGCACAATCCAGCTTCAGCCGCGCCTATAAGCGTCACCACGGAAAAAGCCCAACAGCCATACGTCAACATCGCGCGTGAAACGCGCTTAAATATACCGTCCCCTTCCACAACTGGGTCAGTTTGAAACTGCTTCCTTCCCCGCGGGGAAGGCCAGGTTGGGGGTCACGGGCGTCAAATGCGCCATAAGGCGCGCATTCAGGTCACAGCATCATAGCATATTAATACGGCATCGGATGAGCACGGTGCACTTCGTTTAAATCATTGAGAACCTCGTCACTCAATCTGACATTTACCGCACCCAGAGCAAGGTTCAGTTGCCCCAAACTGGTTGCTCCAAAAATGACTGAACACATAAACGGCCTTGTCATACACCAGGCGAGTGCCATTTGCGTTGGATCTAGTCCATGACGCGCAGCGACCTTTAGATAGGCATCAACCGTTGCAAATGCGCGATCTGATTTGCGCCCCCCTAGATCCGAATTCAGCGATAACCGAGATCCCTGCGGCACTGCCCCATCCTGATATTTTCCGGTCAACAATCCCGCCGCCAGCGGCGAGAACGATAACAAACCAACATCCTCATTCATGCTCATCTCGGCCATATCGGTATCATACAAACGGCACATTAATGAGTATTCATTTTGGACCGAAGCCGCCCGCAATCCGCCTGTTCGTTCCGCAGCGGCAAGCCATTGGCTGGTGCCCCAGGCGCTTTCGTTTGACAGGCCAAAGGCACGGACTGTGCCTCGATCCACCTCGCGTTGCAAGGCGCCCAAGCAATCATCCATATTTTGGCACACTGCAGCCGGGTCCTGCCCCGATGGGTCATACGCCCAGTTCTGTCGAAACATGTAACTTCCACGATTGGGCCAGTGGAATTGATAGAGGTCAATGTAATCAGTTTTCAGACGGCGCATGGACCCCTCGACCGCATCTGGAATCGTTTTTGCAGTGATTGGCGCCCCGCCCCGAACATGTGACAGCCCTGCACCAGAATGTTTGGTCGCTATCACCACGTCGTAGCGACGCGTGTCACGCTCAAGCCACAGGCCAATGATACGTTCGGTGCGGCCAACTGTTTCTTTACTGACCGGGTTCACCGGGTACATCTCGGCGGTATCAATAAAATTGATCCCAGCGTCCAGTGCACGATCAATTTGAGCGTGCCCGTCGGTAGCTGTGTTCTGTGTACCCCAAGTCATTGAACCCAGACACAAGACCGATACTTCAATACCGGTCCGCCCCAGAGCGCGTCGCTCCATATCATAATCCTTTCAATGCCCCACCCGAGCCGAAGCCTAGCGAGCAAAATGAGTGTCGCAAGTTAATTCGCGGTAAAATCTTACAAGACACGATTGAGAGCAAAAATAGAACATGTATAATTAAGCCATGCCACTGCCAAACGCCATACTGACACGTACTCTGACCCGGGCTGTACCTTGCCTGCCACTTTTACCGAAAGGGGAAAGATATGGGCTAGGTTATGGGCTGGCACTTGGCCGGGTGCACGAGGCATGCGGGCCTGCGCGCCACCGTTTGGCATTGTGGCTGGCAGCGCAAACCTCCGGGCCTATTTTGTGGATCGCACCCGATTGGGGGGGCGACCGGCTGAACCCCTGCGGGACATTGCCAATGATTGATCCGGCGCGGCTAATTTTGATCCACCCCAAACGGGCCGAGGATCTGTTGTGGAGCATGGAGGAAGTATTACGTTCTGGCACGGTGACTCTGGCGGTGGTTGACCTGCCAGGACTACCTGCGCTGACGCCAGTGCGGCGATTGCACTTGGCTGCAGAAAACGGCGGAAAGGCTGTCGGGCAAGCACCGCTGGGTCTTTTGCTGACCCCCGGCACGGGGGGCGCGCAAGGGGTCGAAACCCGTTGGCACCTAGCGCCCAATCATCAGGGCACCCCCGGCAGCTGGCAACTGCAACGCCTGCGCGCGCGCACCGCCCCCCAACAGGCATGGCATGTGGCCCTCCAACGGGGGCAGACCCTTCCTAGTATCACGGGCACGGTCAAAGCCGTGTAATCAACTCTGACCCAAGGAGTGCTTTTTGCCAGAGTGGGCAGCACGTCGCACAGGATCGCCACCCTGTGAATTGCTGCCCCATACGAGGGTAAGTGCGCTATACGCGTCACGCCCTGCAGCTTAGTGCTACAAACTCTACACCCATCCATAGCTGCATCCTGAACAGCAAACCTATCCATGACACCACTTAGAAAAACACGCCGACATCATCAGCGGTCACAAAAATATCGCCATTGCCCAAAATCAAGACACAGCACCGAATTTCCACTTTGCAAGTCGCAGGCATGAGTCCACGGGTGCACCTGTCATGCGTATGCTCATCTGCTTTGCCGCCCTTTTCCTTTCCGTGATTTTGCTGCAACTCAATTCTGATATCCTGATGCAAGAATACGGTGCTTTTTGCATGATCGCGGTCGGGCAAGGCAGGTTGATTCTGTTCGAGCTGATCCGGATACAGGTGTGCACAGCACCGACTGCTCGCACCCTCTACGTTTATACCCCCGTACTTCGTTCATCATTTGGCAGCTCACCGGCCGATCCCGAGACCCGATTGATATTACCACCAGCAGTCGTCAGGCTGGCCTATCTTCAGAGGCCCCTTTTCCCTGCTGCCCTGCACTGTTACACGGGTGTCAACAATGCCAAGGGTACCGCATGCAACGTCATCTGATCACCTCCGCAATCCCCTACATCAATGGGATCAAACACTTAGGCAACTTAGTGGGCAGTCAGTTGCCTGCTGACCTTTACGCCCGATACCAGCGTGCGCGCGGCAACGAAGTTCTTTTTCTATGTGCCACTGACGAACATGGCACACCCGCAGAGCTTGCAGCCGCCAAAGCAGGCAAACCCGTTGCTGAGTACTGCGCAGAAATGCACGACGTTCAGGCTGAAATCGCAAAGGGTTTCAGCCTGTCTTTTGATCATTTTGGACGATCCTCTTCTCGCCAAAATCACGCTCTGACCCAACACTTTGCCGGACGACTTGCGGATGCGGGCCTGATTCGAGAAGTCGTAGAACAGCAAGTATATTCACATGCTGATGGCCGATTTTTGCCTGACCGCTACATCGAAGGGACCTGTCCGAACTGCGGCTATGATAAAGCCCGTGGGGATCAATGCGAAAACTGCACAAAACAGTTAGACCCGACCGACCTGATCAATCCACGCTCTGCCGTGTCAGGGTCAACTGATCTTGAAGTGCGCGAAACGAGGCATCTGTACCTGCGCCAATCTGCCCTGAAAGACGACCTAGACGCTTGGATCGACAGCAAATCCGACTGGCCTATCCTGACCACATCGATTGCCAAGAAATGGCTGCATGATGGGGACGGCTTGCAGGATCGTGGCATTACGCGTGACCTTGATTGGGGCATCCCTGTTCAGCGTGGTGTTTCCGATTGGCCAGGGATGGAGGGCAAAGTATTTTATGTGTGGTTCGACGCCCCGATCGAATACATCGCTTGCGCCGATGAATGGGGCGATGCTCAGGGGGGGGCGGATTGGGAACGTTGGTGGCGCACTGACAAGGGCGCGGATGATGTGCGCTATACGCAGTTCATGGGCAAGGACAACGTGCCATTCCATACCCTCAGCTTTCCAGCCACCTTGCTGGGATCGGGCGAGCCTTGGAAGATGGTCGACCACTTGAAGTCTTTCAATTACCTCAACTACGAGGGTGGTCAGTTCAGTACAAGCCAGGGCCGTGGCGTGTTCATGGACCAAGCACTTGAACTGTTGCCCGCCGATTACTGGCGCTGGTGGCTTCTGTCCAACTGCCCCGAAACTTCAGATACCGAATTCACCTGGGAGCTGTTCCAACAAGGCGTGAACAAGGATTTGGCGGATGTGTTGGGAAATTTTGTCAGCCGAGTGACCAAGTTTTGCCGATCTAAATTTGGCGAAACAGTGCCTGAGGGCGGCACATATGGTACGCAGGAAGAAGAGCTGATTGCATCACTCGATACGCGCCTCGCTCGTTATGCCGCATGCATGGACGCGATGGAAGTCCGCAAATCTGCTCAAGAGTTGCGGGCGATCTGGGTTGCCGGAAACGAATACCTACAGGCTGCTGCCCCTTGGACAACGATCAAAGATGATCCACAAAAAGCAGCGATGCAAATCCGAATGGGTTTGAACCTGATTGCGCTTTATGCCGTGGTATCGAGCCCGTTCATGCCTGATGCTGCCGCTCGCATGAAATCTGCGATCAAACTGACAGACAGTTCTTGGCCATCCGATGCGCGCGCTGCCCTGTCGCAATTGCCCGCAGGCCATATTTTTGTCGTGCCAGAAAATTTATTTGCCAAGATCCTCGATGATGACCGCGCTGAATGGCAGACGCGCTTTTCCGGGGTTCGTGACTGACGCAGTTTGCTCTGACATCTGCGTCTACAGGCAAACTGTCGCATAAAAAGCAGTAATTGGTTCCATAGCTATGACTCTCGTCAGGACCTTTCAGCCATTCATTCTGAATATCTCAATGTACGTGTTTTGTTTGCTTGCCGTATTCTCTGTCAAACCGTCGTTTCCTTGCCAATCCCAACGCGGCTTCGGTGTGGGCCAAAAAGACAGGCAGTGCCAAGGATTATGCCGGACACGGCTGCGATCATCCCGGCAGCGCTTACTGCATTGGACGCACCAAGCCACAGTGGGCCATAGCCTGCAAAGATATAGCCAAAGATGGCGGAGAGCGTCGCAAATACCACGGACCACCAAATTTGATGTTTAAGGGAATTCGTCATGAGGCGTGCCGCCGCAGGCGGGCAGATGAACATTGCAATCACGATGATGGAGCCCACGGCATCAAAAGCAGCTACAGCTGCGACTGCCGCCGTAACAACAATCCCAAACCCCAGTGCAGAGGTCGGGATGCCAAGAGCCTGTGCAAACCCTTCGTCGAAAGTTGCGATCTTGAGCCAGCGCCAAAAGATCACAGTTAGAGCGACGACAATGGAACAAACGATAGCGATCCTAAAAAGCTCATGCGGGAGGGCGGCGAGTACCGCCGGGTCTAGCAGCGAATGCCAGCCTTCGGCGCGTAACCAAATCAGGGATTCCAGATTGCCCATCAAAGCATGCTCGACGTCGATGTGTACTTTGCTGGTGTCGGTCCGTTCAAGGATCAGCACGCCTGCGGCAAACATCGAGGTAAAGACCACGCCCATCGCAGCCCCCGGTTCGATCTTGCCCAAACGCTTGATCGCTTCGATCAGGACGACGGCAACAACAGCCGCACCGGCAGCACCAAGAAGCATCGGAATTGCTGAAATCGCGCCGGTGATGAGGAACGCCACGACAATGCCCGGTAGGACAACATGGCTGATTGCATCGCCTATCAAGGCCTGACGTCGCAGGATGAGGAAATTTCCAGGCAACGCACAAGCAATGGCCGAGAGCACACCAATCAAGATAGGTGTGAGCGAGAATTGAACGAAATTCGCTCCCATTATTCACCTCCTACGGCAACAGGCCGACCGAGTCTGCGGTCAAAGTCCGCAATTTCATCATGTGTGAAGACATCTTCGATAGGGGTCAGACCGTCATACCGGCCTGTGAGGCCGACGTCCTGATGCACTTGGCGCGCAATATCCCAGCGACGCTCATCCCGCGCGATCTTGGCTGCCTGCGCGCGCCCCGTCTTGGTTGGAACGCCATCTGCGCGGACCAACCCTTCGTGTCGAAGCAGGCGCAGTGTGTAGGCTTCGCGGATTGGGTGCTGTGCGGCTAACGCCAGCAATCCTTGGCGGCGGTGCACCCTTGCTTGAAATCTTCGGTGCCGGATTACAGCGGCCAGCACACCGCGCACAGGCGCGAAGAGCAGCGAGAAAACAAAACAGCCCGCCGCGACCAGCACAATGATCGGTCCGGTTGGCAAGGCCGGCGCGGACGCTGAAATGACCGCGCCCAGATATCCTGACGCTCCGCCTATCGCTCCAGCAATCCAGATTACGTTACCTGACCGTTCGGTCCAAAAACGTGCTGTGACGGCCGGTATTATCAGCATCGCGACAATAAGGATCAGTCCGACAAGTTTCAGCCCTATGACTGTAACGCCCATGACAATGCCCATCATCAACAGGTCAACGCGGCGCACGTCATAACCGATGGCGGCTGCATATTCGCTGTCGAATGCCACCAGTGTCATGGGGCGGCGCATGAGCCACGTGGCAAGCACCGCAAGTGAGCCGCCAATTGCAATGACAAAGGCGTCTTGAAATAGCATACCTGCCGTTGAGCCAAGCAGAAAACCTTCCAGCCCCGCTTGTCGCCCAGAGCTCATGCTTTGAATAATCGTCAAGAGCACGATGCCAACACCGAAGAATACACCAAGGACCGCGCCGATGGCAGCATCCTCAGCCAACCGGGTATGCCGCGCAATCCACTCGATCAAAAAAAGCCCGACCCACGCCGTGATGGCAGAACCCAGCAGCAGACCGATCAGACTGCGTCCGTCGCCACCCAAACTAACCATTACGATAAATGCGATGCCGACACCAGGCAGTGTCGCATGAGCCACGGCATCACAGACAAGCGCACGTTTGCGAAGAAACAGAAAAGTCCCCGAAGATCCCGCTGAAAAGCCCAAAAGTGCTGCACCGATAGCAACCAGCGCCGCGTTATAGCCTGCCTGCAAAAACAGAGCGTCGAGAAAGGGATTCACTTAGACGGCCCCGGCCACGGACAACTCGTCTAGATGGGTTGCTGCCAAACGCCCGCCGTAGGTCGCCTGAAGGTTTTCCGTCGTGAAGGTGGTAGAAACCGGACCTTCTGCCATACGGCGCACATTAATCAAGAACACATGGTCGAAGTAGTTGCGCACCGTAGAAAGATCATGGTGCACGGCGACCACTGCCTTACCTTCGGCTTTTAAAAGCTGCAGCACGTCTACGATCGCCCGTTCGGTTGCTGCATCTACACCTGCAAAGGGTTCATCTAGCAGATAAAGGTCAGCGTCCTGTGCTAGCGCCCGAGCCAGAAACACCCGTTGTTGTTGACCGCCTGAAAGCTGCCCAATTTGACGCTGCGCAAAATCGACCATGCCAACACGTTCCAGGCAGTTCAGGGCGCGGGTTTTCATTTGGCCAGACAGCCGTCCGAGCAGGCCGACTTGGCGATAGAGCCCCATCTGTACAACATCGATCACGGTGGTCGGGAAATCCCAATCCACACTGGCGCGTTGCGGGACGTAGGCAATCCGCTCACGGGCTTGCTCGATAGGTCGCCCGAAAACATGGACGTCCCCAGACAGCCGCGGGATCACGCCGAGTGCGGCTTTCAGGAGCGTGGATTTGCCTGCGCCATTTGGCCCGATGATCGCCGACATCGCATTGGGCGGAAACGTCGCATCAACCGAAAATACCGCAGGTTTTTCGCTATAGGAAACGGTGACACCGCTTACTGTAAGCGGGGAATCGGACGAAGGTGCTGCCGAGGGCGTCACCCGGCCGTCCTGCGCAGCTACTGTGGGCTGCTGCATGCTTGTCATTGATGTTTTCATCAGTTCAGCAGACCTTGCATGCCCTCTTCAGGCGACATGCCACCAAGTGCTGCAGAGATCGTTGTCGCGTTATGGTCAATCATGCCTATGTACGTGCCTTCATATGTACCGGGTTCGCCCATAGCGTCCGAGAACAGCGCGCCACCGATGACAACCTCATGGCCTGCTGACGCAGCCCCTTCGATCAGCGCTTGAATATTCCGGTCAGAGACGGATGTTTCCACAAAAACAGCGCGGATGTTCTTTTCAACAAGCATATCAACCAATGCCCCGATCCTTTGTAGGCCAGCTTCAGACTCCGTCGAGATCCCTTGGATACCCACAACTTCAAAACCATACGCATTGCCAAAATAGTTAAACGCATCATGCGCCGACAAAACGACGCGGCTTTCGACTGGGACCGACGACAGCACCTCGTTGGTGTAGCGCGATAAGTCACCCATCTGCGCAAGGTATGCGGCCGCGTTATCATTAAAGGCATCGGCACTTTCAGGATGCACGTCGAGCAGCGCATCCCGCACGTTGACGACGACGCGCGCCCAGAGGTTCGGGTTCATCCAGAGATGTGGGTCAAAACGGCCTTCGTAATCTTCTGATCCTAACAGCAAGTTCTCTGGGACTGCTTCCGCAACCGCAACGACGTTTCCGCCTTCGCCTAGGCCGATCATGAAGTCTTCCATTTGCGCTTCGAGGTAAAGACCATTCCAGAGAACGAGGTCAGCAGTAGCCAGTGCAACTATATCGCTACGCGTTTGACGGTAAGCATGCGGGTCCACTCCGGGTCCCATCAGAGCCTGCACTTCAACCAGATCTCCGCCGATATTACTCACTGCATCAGCGATCATTCCTGTGGTGGCAACAACAGTCAGCCGCTCCAGTGCTGCCGCCCAGCTTGCGGATAGAGCCATACTAACTACTGTCACTACCACCAGAAATGCTGTCTTCGTGATCATCATGGATTTTTCCTCGGTTGGGATCGGCCCGCGAATCAAGCAGTTGTTGTGGCAGATGATATTGCGAAGCATTCGCAACGTCAATGCACTTGCGAGGCATTCGCAATGTTGTCGATCTCGGCATGAAAAAGGGGCTTTGTTGAATAAATCAGTTCAGAAGAGAATGCATGCTGTGCGTCCAGTCTTCTAGCTGGCGTTTATGGTTCGCGCGGCCCTTCAAATCATGCGATTAGGAAGTGGTCTGATTACACTGAACCCTTGAAGTAGCGGGGATCTTTAAGGGTTTGGTTTGACCTCGCGGCCGCTTCGAAGGCTGCGCCTACGGGCACCGTGGACGACAGCCACAGTACAGTGCTGCCGCAATTCCGGCCTACATTTCCGGCAAGCTATAGGGTCCGTAAAGAGCCTTCTAAGATTGGTCAAACTCGACTAGTAGGCCTCAGATTAAAGCATGTTGCGCCCGAGGCAGAAAGCCCTGTCGGTCGCCAGCTCGGACCAAGCGACTCTGGGCCTCTTGCATTTTCTGATGGACAGCACCGACCTCGAGGCCCGGGAGTAAATCGAGCGGATTGCCCGCAAGCCTGTTGGGCCCAAGCGCCGTTTTTGTCGCAAAAGCCACGTACGAATTGATGAGAAAACGCAGGAGATACGGGCTATTCAGGTAACGCGTAGCAGCATCGGCAATACGCCTATGTTGCCCGATCTCCTCAATTAAATCCAGCACGACGAAGATATCGGCCGAGCTACCGCAGGCTGTACTTACGATAAGGGGGAGCTCTGGCCTCAAAACGATTTATGCGACAAAGCACAAAGAGGCGATACAAGGGGCAGAAAAACGACATACAGAGCAACCGCTCCATTGCTACCGCGGTGATTTAGCCTTTATCCGAAGCACGAGGTCTGTGTCGTCCACGAAGTCATCGAGGAATTCATACCAGGTCTTGGTGGTGAGACGGGCGGCTTTGATCAGATCCGTTAGTTCTTCGATGCCGTCATCGGTCAGGGCTGTGATCGTTTCGTCGGGGCCGACGTAAACGCTTATAATGCTCCCGTATGTCAGGTTGTCGTTATTGTAGACGATGGCCTCGAGAAGCTCGACATCCTCGTCCAACATTTTGGCGACGTAGTCGATGGTGCAGACGTGTGTGACTGCGGACATCAGGCAGCCGCTGAGTGAGCAGCAACCATCGGTGCCCAGTTCCACGGAAGTAATTCATCCAAGCGGTTGATCTTGTGATCATGGATGCGCTCAAAGACGTCGGCAAGATAGGCCTGCGGATCGAGGCCGTTCAGCTTGGCGGTTTCAATAACGGTCATGGCGCGCGCGAGGGTCTCCGCGCCGGTGTCTGCCCCTGCAAAAAGCCAATTCTTGCGTCCAATTCCAATCGGGCGCAGGGCGCGCTCGGCGGGATTGTTGTCGATGGCCACGCGACCGTCAGTCAAGAACAGACTGAAGGCCTCCTGCCGATTGGGGCCATAGCGGAAGGCCTTGGCCAGATCGCTCTTGCCTGGAATGCGTAAGAGCTGCTGTTCGGACCAGGCAAAGAAGGCCGTGACCTTTGGCTGACTCAGCTTTTGACGCGCAGCATGGCGAACGTCCGCGGCTTGACCGTTAATGTCGCGCTCAATGTCGTAGAGCTTGCCGATCCGGTCGAGCGCCTCGCGGGTGATCTCGGACTTGTTTGATGCCCAAAAGTCGTGGAAGTCGCGCCGCAGATGCGCCCAACAGGCCGCCTCCCGCAAACGCGGCACACCACCATCGGGTTCAGGCTGGTAGAGTTTAGCGTAGCCTTTGTAGCTGTCCGCCTGAAGGATGCCGCGGGCGTTGGCTAGATGGCTCAGGACATGCTCTTCCTTCCAGTTCGGTGCGAACCGATAGACAGCACCAGGTGGAGATGATCCCGCCCAAGGACGTTGATCGCGTACATAGGCCCAGATCCGGCCTTGTTTGACCCCTTTGCCAAGCCCCTTGTCGCGTAAGGAGCGATCCAGCACCCGGATCGGTGTGTCATCTGCATGCAGCAGATCGCTGCCCATGATGTCGGCCTCAATGCGCTCGATCAGCGGTGACAGAGTCTTCGTGGCACGACCACACCAGCCCACAAGCGTGCTTTCGGGGATGTCCGCGCCCATGCGGGCAAAAATCTCGTGCTGGCGATAAAGGGGAAGGTGGTCATCAAATTTGGAGACCAAAATGTGAGCCAGCAGGTTTGGTCCCGCCATGCTCCCGGGGATCGTGCGGCTCGGTGCAGGCTCCTGCACCATCTTTTCGCAGCGGCGGCAGGATTTCTTGATCCGGGCAATCTGGATTACCTTCATCTGTGCGGCGATCATGTCCAGCAGTTCGCTGACATCCTCGCCCACGACACGTAAATCGCCGCCGCAATCAGGGCAGCACGTGCCAGGATCAAGCTCACGGCGCTCGCGCAGCGTTGCGTCAGAGACCCGCGGCCTGCGGCGGAGTGTGTGGGCAGATACTTCATCGGGTGTCGGCTCATCCAGACCTTCATCGATTAGGTCATCATCGCCTTCGGCGACCGCGACCAACAGGTCTTCCAGAGCCAGTTCCAGCTGTTCGATCTCGCGCTCAATCTTCTCAGGCGACTTGCCGAAGGCCAGTTTTTATAGCTTGGCGATCCGCAAACGTAGCGCCTGAACAAGCTGGTCGTGGACGCGCAACGTCGCCTATATCTTGGCATTTTCTGCCTGCAACGTAGCAATCATCGCTTTCAAAACAACGGGGTCATCGGAAAGGTTTTGTACATCAATAGACATGCGTCTGACTCCCAAAAATCAGGCATAAACACCATATAAATAAACTAATCAGGCAGATAATTCACCCGACACGCGCTGGTGGCGCACCCCAATCTGGCCTGCGCCAATCCATACCTTCCCACAACATTGCCAGTTGCGCGGAGGTCAGTCGCGCTGCACCTTCTGTCGCCGTCGGCCAAGGAAACCGCCCCCGCTCAAGCACCTTGTAGTAAAGGCAAAAACCCTGGCCATCCCAATAAAGCAGCTTGATCCGATCCCCGCGTCGTCCCCGGAACGCAAACACCGCACCACTGGCAGGCTTCTGACGCAACACATCTTGGGTCAATGCTGTCAGGCCAGCAATCCCCTTGCGCATATCCGTCACGCCGCAGGCCAAATAGACTCGAACGCCAGTCCCCGGGCCGATCATGCCACTTCTACCGCTCGGATCAGCTGCGTCAGCGCCGCCGCATCCATGCTGCTCTCAAAGCGTAGGCTGCGACCGCCGCGCAGGCGCAATTCGACCGGCGTAGGCTCCGATAGGTTGGGTGGCTGATCAGGAATGGCGGGAACGTAGGGCTCAGACGAAACATCCAAAGGAACAAAAAGCGCCCCATTATCTGTGGACCAAAAACCCTTTCTTCTTTAGGTCATGGCGCCAAGCATAGATTTGCTGGGGGTCACATCGTGACGCTGTGCGACCTGTGTCACCGACGCGCCATCAAACCCGACCGACATCATGACCTGCCCCCCGAAACGTCCCTCACTTTAATGTAGAGTTTGCTCAACCTTTGAAGGAGCAAACAAATGCGACAGAGTCGTTTTACCGAGGCCCAGATTATTGGGATGATCAAAGAGC
>JAQWVA010000047.1:0-64331 GCA_029250205.1 Tateyamaria sp. | reverse complement strand
AACGGCCCAGAATACGTCAGTGGGCTTTTGAAAACATGGGCTGAGATGCGGGGCATTCACGTCGAATACATCCAGCCAGGCAAGCCACAACAGAACGCCTATATCGAGCGCTACAATCGCACGGGACGGCACGAATAGCTCGATCAAAACATCTTTGAAACGATAGAGAAAGCACAGGATCAGGCCACTAAATGGCTCCGGACATACAACAACGACCGGCCCAACATATCCGTCGGCGGAATCACACCCGCAATGAAACTGAAAAAGGCCGCGTAGTTCTACAAACAGACTCCATTAAAAATGGGGGGTATTACCGGACGCTTTTATCTGCGACTAATTCATTTTCTTCGGTCAAATACAAAAGGAATGCAAAGATGCCTCTCACTATGAAACGCCGTCAATTTCTCGCTGGAACAGCGGGTCTCGTCGTGATGCACCCATTTTCGGCCTCTGCGGCTGGTAACCAAGCACATTTGCGTCTCATGGAAACAACAGATCTGCACGTGCATGTTTTCCCCTATGATTACTATGCGGATAAACCACGGGACACTGTTGGACTTTCGCGAACTGCGTCGTTGATCCAAGGGGTTCGAGCCGAATCCACAAATTCATTGCTGTTGGATAACGGCGACTTCCTTCAAGGCAATCCGATGGGAGATTACATTGCCTATGAGCGCGGCATGAAAGATGGCGACAGCCATCCTGTCATCAACGCGATGAACGCGCTTGGATTTGATGCATCGACTTTGGGAAATCATGAATTCAACTATGGTGTCTCGTTCTTGATGAAATCCCTCGCGGGTGCGAATTTCCCAGTTGTTTCAGCCAACGTTGTCAAAGAGATGGGCGCATCAGCAACGGCAGATGTAACGTTGGTAAAACCCTATGTGATCATGGAACGCGAGATCACCGATGGAAACGGCGAGACCCATCCCATTAAGATTGGGCTCATCGGGTTTGTGCCGCCACAGATCATGAACTGGGATCGGAAGCATCTTGAAGGGAACGTGCAATCCCGTGATATCATCGAAACCGCCAAGGCCTATGTCCCACAAATGAAAGAAGAAGGCGCAGATATTATTATTGCGCTCTGCCACTCTGGTATTGGCGATGCGACTGCAAAAGACGGGATGGAGAACGCAGCGATTCCTTTGGCAAGTATTGAAGGCATCGATGCGATCCTGACAGGTCATAGCCACCTTGTTTTCCCGTCGTCAAAATATGCGGACTTTGCAGGCGTTGATGTTGAAGCTGGAACAATCGGCGGCAAACCTGGCGTTATGGGTGGCTTTTGGGGCAGCCATATGGGGCTGCTAGACCTTTTGATCGAGCGGGACGGCAACAGCTGGCGGGTGCTTTCACATACTGCCGAGGCGCGCCCAATTTCAAAACGCAATGAGGATCGGTCATATACGGCTCTGGCCGAGGACTATGCACCAGTGCTGGCTGCTGCGACCAAAGAGCATGAAGAAACCCTCCAGTATGTGCGCACAGCAGTTGGTAAAACTGATGCGCCTTTACATAGCTATTTCGCACTTGTTGCTGATGATCCATCTGTTCAAATCGTCTCCAATGCCCAGACGTGGTACATCAAAGAACAAATGGTCGGCACGGTTTATGAAGGTCTGCCAATCCTGTCTGCTGCTGCACCGTTCAAAGCGGGTGGCCGCGGGGGCCCCGAGTATTACACCGATGTCCCAGTGGGGGATGTCGCGATCAAGAACGTTTCTGACCTTTATCTCTACCCCAACACAGTGCGTGCGGTGAAGGTAACGGGTCAGCAAGTCAAAGACTGGCTGGAGCGTTCAGCAGGCATGTTCAATCAAATTGAGGCTGGTGCGCAGGATGCGACTTTGCTGAACTCAAGTTTTCCGAGCTATAACTTTGATGTGATGGATGGTGTCAGCTATCAGATTGACCTTTCGCAGCCCTCTAAGTTCGACAAGGACGGTGGGGAAGTTAACCCAGATGCCAACCGCATCATCAACCTTACCTTCAATGGCGCTCCACTGAATATGGAAAAAGAGTTCATTGTGGCCACCAACAACTATCGCGCGTCAGGTGGCGGTAGTTTCCCCGGGGCCAAAGGTGACACAGTTGTCTTCGAGGGACCGGACACCAATCGTGACATCATCGTGCGCTATCTGGTCGACCAGGGAACGGTGAATCCTAAAGCAGACGCAAACTGGTCCTTTGCACCACTCGCAGAGACCACAGTGATCTTTGAAACGGGTCCTGCAGGAGCAGGCTACGCTGATAGTGTCGAAGGAGTGTCAATTGAACCTGCTGGCGCATCCGATACCGGTTTCGCGAAGTTTCGCATAAAGCTCTGATTAAGTTACGATCGTAAGCCGACCCCGAAACAGGGGTCGGTTTGCGGTCGCTTGGAAATTTCGTAATCGTAGACAAAAAAACTGTCGTGCTGATAACCTCGAGCAATTATTGCAAAGATATGCACGGTATGTAAGGAACAGCTACTCGCAAGACTTCCCCTCCACCGATCATAGATTTTCTATGAGGGCTTCGTAAGTTGTCTTTCTTTTGTACGCGCCGGCTTTGTTGCACAAATCGGTCTGAGGTCGATCTCCCCCTTATACCCCGGACGGATTTAGCCTGCGGCGACGGCACGCGGTATGGTAATCCCCCCATTTTTAATGGGGGTCAGTCGTAGAATTTACGCAGCTGTTTTCAGTTTCATTGCGGGTGTAATGCCGCCGATGGCCATGTTGGGTCGCTCGTTGTTGTAAGTCCAGAGCCATTCCGTCGCTTGGTCTTGTGCCTCCTCGATAGTTTCAAAGATGTATTGGCTCAGCCATTCGCCACGAACCGTGCGGTTGTAGCGTTCGATGTAAGCGTTTTGCTGCGGCTTACCCGGCTGGATGTATTCTAGCCGAACATTGCGCTTTTCGGCCCATTCCATCAGCTTTCCACTGACGTACTCGGGTCCGTTGTCGACACGTATCGCCTTCGGCTTGCCCCGCCATTCGATGATCTGGTTCAAGCTGCGCACGACGCGTTCAGCTGGCAGCGAGAAGTCCACTTCGATGCAAAGGCCTTCGCGATTAAAGTCATCCAGCACATTTAACGTTCTGATCGACCGCCCATCAGCCAACTGATCCGCCATGAAATCCATCGACCACGTCTCATTAGGCCTATCAGGCACGGCCAAAGGTTCAGGCTTGTCCCGCTTCAGTCGCTTCTTGGGTTTGATCCGTAAGTTTAGCTCCAGTTCGCAGTAGATCCGGTAAACGCGCTTGTGGTTCCAGCCATAGCCTTGAACGTTGCGCAGGTACAAAAAACACAAACCAAAGCCCCAGGAGCGCTTGTTCGCTGTCAGGCGTTCCAACCAGTCGGCAATCTCCTCGTTCTCATCGCTCAAAGCAGGGCTGTAACGATAACACGTCTCACTGATCTCAAAGGCACGGCAGGCCAACGCAATGCTGACCCCGTGTCGTGCGACCGCTTTCATGGCCATCTCTCGCCGTAGAGACGGCCTTAGCGCTTTTTTCCTAGTGCTTCCTTCAGCAAGTCGTTCTGCATGCTCATCTCCGCATACATCTTCTTAAGCCGTCGGTTCTGTTCGGCCATGTCCTTCATCTCTGCGATCAAAGACGCATCCATGCCGCCAAACTTAGCACGCCATTTGTAAAAGCTCGCGCTGCTCATCCCATGCTCTCGGCACAGCTCAGAAACCGGCACACCGCCCTCTGCTTGCTTCAAGATGCCCATGATCTGTGCGTCGCTATATCGTGCTGTCTTCATCAAAAATCTCCTCAGATATCTTGCCGAGAAAATTCTACTTTTGAACACCACTAATTTTAGGGGGGATTACCGAATGTCATTTTGACAAGTTTTCTGATTGAGCCACCAGAAATTGGTCTTGAGCCACTTACGTTCCGGTCTCTCAACTCATTTATGTGGCCTTTACGTCATACGAATACATTTGCGATGGGCAGGCATCAGAGCAAGATCAATCCATCCTCAATCCGACCCAACAGATGCGAGGACTAAACACCTAATTTCGGACGCATATTTTACGTACTGTATCTTTATTCATCGGTTGCTTTGAAACCTGTGGCTACAACGAACTTTTCTGAGCTGTCAGCCCGCGACGCAGGCGGTTTTACATTTGCCACTTTGCTGAACCTTTGTTTCAAAAGCTTTTGCAAGCTTCCCTCGGCACCGCCCGCCAACACTTTGGCGACAAAAGTTCCGCCTTCATCCAGCACATCAAAAGCAAAGTAGGCAGCCGCTTCGCACAACGAAATGATCCTCAGGTGGTCGGTCTGCTTGTGCCCAGAAGAAGCTGCAGCCATATCCGACAAAACCACATCAGCCTTGCCACCCAGCCATTCCTTGACCTTGAGATCTGCGTCATCTTCCATGAAGTCCAATTGATGCAGTGTGCAACCGGCAATCGGCTCCATTTCCTGCAGATCGATCCCCAAAATTGTACCAACCGCCTTATTCGATCGCTCGCCAAGAACATTGCTACGTTTTACAGCCACCTGACACCAGCCGCCGGGGGCCGCACCAAGATCAACAATCCGTGCGCCCGGGACGAGAAAACGGTACTTGTCGTCAAGCTCCATGATCTTGTAGGCCGCCCTGCCCCGATACCCTTCGGCCTGAGCGCGTTTAACATAGGGATCGTTAAGTTGTCGCTGCAACCATAGCGTTGAGCTAAGTTTCCGGCCGCGCGCGGATTTGACTTTTACCTTAAGGTCCCGTTGGCCGCGTCCGGACGTGTTCTTGCCTGTTGGGGTCTTGCCCACGTGTTTCACCTTTTGTCTGTTGCCCCGCGATACCGTGCATGGCGCAGCGCATCAAGTCATGGCGAGCACAGCTATTGGCATACATATTTATCAGCGGCTCAAAACAGCGCTTTTTTGTTCAACGAAAGTCACAATCGCTTATGCAATCCGGCGGCAATGTCGTCACCGCTTAGCTAGGTCCAATTCGCCATCTGCGCTCATCTGGGCATAGAGCAACCCTTCGCGCAAGCCCCGGTCAGCGACAGATAACCGATCGGTCGGCCAGCAGCGCGTAAGAGTTTGCAGGATTGCGGCCCCCGACATGATCAATGTATGCCGGTCTGACCCAATCCTTGGGTCATTGCGTCGCCCGTTAGGCCCCATCGCCAGATACGAATGGATCACGGTATCAATCTGATCAGATGTCATGCTAAGCCCATCCACTTTGGTTCTGTCGTACCGTTTGAGCCCAAGATGAGACGCGGCAACAGTGGTCACTGTGCCAGAGGTGCCCACAATCTGGAACTGTTCGGTCGGCGCAGCTGTGTGATAGGGTGAAAAATTGGCAAGGTTTTCTTCGAAATACCAACTCATCAGGGCAAACCGGGCCGCGTCATCTTCGACATCATTAAAATGTTCGCGCAATGTTGCCACACCAAGCGGTACACTGATCCAATCAACAACACGCGCCTCGGGCACATCCGACAGACCCTTTTTGAACCCGGTATGCAGCCGCATAATCGCCTCTGGACGGTCGTGTTTGGGCACCTGGCTAAGATCAATCCACACCAATTCGGTCGAACCGCCTCCGATGTCTACAACCAAAAGGTTTTCTGTGCCGCGGCTGACCAGTGGCGCACATGAGATCACTGCGAGGCGTGCTTCTTCCTCGGGTTCGATAATGTCCAGATGCAATCCCGTTTCACGCTGAACGCGGGCAATGAATTCATGCGCATTTAGGGCCCGCCGACAGGCTTCTGTTGCCACTAAACGCATCCGCTTTACCCTGTGCCTTTTGAGTTTTTGCTGGCAGATACGCATCGCCTGAATGGTGCGCGTCATTGACCCACGTGATAAGCGACCAGAGCGTTCGAGCCCCAAACCCAGTTGGACGGATTTAGAAAAACTATCGACAATATGAAACCCCGCGCCCCGCGGCTCGGCAATCAACATTCGACAACTGTTTGTGCCCAGATCAAGCGCTGCATACAATGCAGGCGACCCAAAAGCACGCGGCGCGGACAGAGGCACGTGATCCGCACCTTGCGATGTTTTCGCGCCCGCACCTTGGGGACGCTTTGGCGCCATGTTTTGCGCCTTTCATATCGAGTTAGGACAACGATATGGCCAAGGTCGCGTTCGTGCAAGCCCTGTTGTCATTTGCTATTTGAATGTGACCACGTCCAAGCAATTTGATATGAATATTTCTGCGCCGGCACGCAGTCACAATTCGGCGAAAGCTGCGTTTGATCCAACGCGACGCGACCTGTGATTGCTTGATATTCTTTATTAGTAATTTGAAGTTTACCCAACGGTCTGTTTGGTCCAGTTAGTGGTTAAGTGAAACAAGAGACAGGTTGCATTTCCGTCTCTTGTACTGTGTGCGTCGCAACCGCAATGACGAATGTCGATAACGACCATTTTGGATTTGGGTCCGTACCGTATTCAAAGTCAACTTTGTTTGGAGGAATCACATGCCCGACGTCACAATCGTCTACTGGCGCGACATCCCGGCTCAGGTCATTGTGGGCAAGGGGCGGCGTGGTTCGAAACGGCAACTGGCCGAACGCTTTGAGCAAGCCATCGACCGGGCCGCAATGAAGGTAAATGCAAAGGATGCAGACGCCTATCTGGCTGAATGGCGCAAGGCAGCGCCCTACCCTATCGATGGCGAGCCAGCCGATGTGGCGGAATCCGAGGCCATTCGGCTGGAAACAGAATACGACACGACGCGCATCAAAGCGCTGATCGACAACGAAGGCTGGGCCTGACCAGTCGTATCAACCAGGCTGCTGGCCAAATGGGAGGTGCCACAATGGCATTGTTGAAGTTCAAACGCGAAGAGGAACCGATATCCGGCAGCCACAGCCCCGAAGTTGAGGCGTTTTTGCAAAATTATTCGATCGAGGTCATGCCGCGCACCGCAGAAAAGATCGATGACTTCCGCGCACTCTTGCCCAAAGGTACACGCGTCTACATTGCGCACATCGAAGGCACGCCAATCGCTGATATGGTTGCCACGGCCAAACGATTGAATGCCCAAGGCTTTCCCGTCATGCCCCACTTTCCCGCGCGGATTATAAATGACAAAGCTACACTGACCGATTGGATCGCGCGATACCAAGGCGAAGCCAATGTCGAACAAGCACTGCTTTTGGCAGGTGGTGTGGACAAGCCCCATGGCGATTACGACAGTTCAATGCAGCTGCTTGAGAGCGGTGCGTTCGACCAGGCTGGTTTCAAGCGTCTGCACGTTGCAGGCCACCCCGAAGGCAACAAAGACATCGACCCCTATGGTGGCACAGCATCAGTGGATGCTGCATTACACTGGAAACAGGATTTTTCAGAACGCACCGATGCAAAAATGGCCCTCGCCACCCAGTTTGCCTTTGAAGCAGGGCCAATCATTGAATGGGCCAATGCCATCAAGGCCGCCGGCATCGATCTGCCTGTGCATATTGGGATCGCGGGCCCAGCTAAGCTTCAAACCATGATCAAATTCGCTATTGCCTGTGGCGTGGGCGCATCCCTGCGTGTGCTGCAACGCCGTGCCAAGGACGTGACCAAGCTGTTGATGCCATTTGAACCCACAGATGTCGTGGCCGAACTGGCGGCACACAAGGCCGCAAACCCCGACTTTAACGTTACCAACGTTCACTTTTTTCCCTTGGGCGGCATCAAGACAAACGCCACGTGGGCCATTCAAAATGGCGGCGCTGCAGCTCGCCCCGCAAACGTCTGAAGGACAAATTAATGGTACGCACCGTCGTCGAATCCAAAACAAAGACCGCCCTAATCGGCTTTGACCAGCCGTTTTGTGTGATTGGTGAACGGATCAATCCCACAGGCCGCAAAATATTGAACGAAGAACTTGAACGCGGTGATTTCTCGCGCGTCGAAGCAGACGCAATCGCGCAAGTTGCGGCTGGCGCCACAATTCTCGACATTAACTCTGGTGCCGTGTTCTCGAATAAGATGGCGGAAGATCCGCGTTACGCCGACAACAACTTTGTCGAACCCGCACTGATGCGCGATTTGATTGAACGTGTTCAGGCCGTCACGGACTGTCCGCTTTGCATTGACAGCTCGGTGCCAGGGGCCTTGGAAAATGGCCTTGCCGCTGCCGAAGGGCGACCGCTTTTGAATTCGGTCACCGGCGAAGAAGAACGGCTAGAACTGGTCTTGCCGCTGGTTAAGAAATACAACATTCCAGTCGTCGCGATATCCAACGATGATACTGGCATTTCAGAAGACCCAGACGTGCGCTTTGCGGTCGCCAAGAAGATCGTGGAACGTGCCGCCGATTTTGGAATTCCCGCCCATGACATTGTCGTTGACCCACTTGTGATGCCCATCGGAGCGATGGGAACTGCAGGCTTACAAGTATTCACTCTTGTTCGCCGCCTACGTGAAGAGTTGGGCGTAAATACGACCTGTGGTGCGTCAAATATCTCGTTTGGTCTGCCCAACCGTCATGGCATTAATAATGCGTTTTTACCTATGGCAATGGGGGCTGGCATGACTTCGGCGATCATGAATCCTGTCGCGTTGCCCGTGGGCCCGACCAAGATAGCCGAGAAACGTGCCGCTATCGAAGCTGCGGGTGTTATTCTGCCAGAAGGTATAGACGATGAAACATTAGTGCATCTGTTTGGTCTTGGTTCGACAAAGCCCCGCCCTGGCAAGGAAATGGAGGCAATCCGCGCCGCCAACTTTCTGACCAATAATGATGACGGCGGTGGAGAGTGGATCAAGTTAAACCGCGAACCTCCCAAAGCTGGCCAAGAGGGCCGCGGCCGCAGCGGCCGTACGGGCGGGCGTCGCCGGCGCGCTTGATCCACAAAAAATTTTCAGAACCGCAACCACACTGGCTGCGGTTCTTTTGTTGTTTTCTGCGCTAGCCTGGTTGTTTGAAAAAACGAAACTGGCGCGCTGCAAGTAACTTCGTCTTAACGGACCGTCCGCTACATCTTGCAGTAATGCAATCGATACGCGGGGGCACGTCATGCCAAAATCAATTTTAGTATGTCAGGAGGCGGGACGTGCCTGATCCTATTGTGATGGAACCACGGATGGATCTCTCCACCGTAGAGTTCTTTGTGCAAAGTATGTTGGTGCAAGCGACTGAGGGACGGATTGTACTGGATGGAAGCAACGTAACGCATATGGGCGCGCTGTGCGCTCAGGCGATTATAAGCGCTGCGCGCACGGTCGGTGACGCGGGTGGCAGCCTAGAAATTACCGATTTAAGCGATCGCGCGGCACAGCAATTAAAGTGCATGGGCCTGACCCCAGAAATTTTAGCAGAGGGCGCAAGATGAGCCTTGAAATACTCGCTGTTGATGACAGCCGAACGATGCGCGACATGATACGCTTAGCACTGGAACCAGAGGGTTTTACCGTTCACACTGCCGATGATGGTGTTCACGGAACCGAGGTACTCTCCAGCATAAACCCTGATGTCATAATTACCGACATAAATATGCCCAGAATGGATGGTTTCGGCTTTATCGACGCAGTGCGTGATCAAAATCATCACCGTGCAACGCCAATACTGGTTCTGACCACAGAAGCTGCGCCCGAATTAAAGATGCGAGCCCGCAAAGCGGGTGCTTCTGGATGGATTGTTAAGCCATTTGACCCAGTCAAACTGGTCAAAGCTTTGCACATGGTATCAGGATAGGAACGCGCGAATGACCAATCCTGACCCAATGGCTGAGATCCGCGCATCATTCTTTATCGAATGCGAGGAATTGCTTGAAGCAATGCAGGATGGCCTGCAAACGATGGACGACGGACAACAGGATTCAGAAACGATAAATGTGGTTTTTCGTGCTGTTCATTCAATCAAAGGCGGCGCCGGAGCCTTTGGCCTGGAGCCCTTGGTCCGCTTTGCGCACCGCTATGAAACAGTCATGGATCAGGTTCGAAGCGAAACTCTTGCGATAACTTCTGATCTTCTCAAGCTATTTTTCCGCGCGGCGGACCACTTGTCTGACCTTGTTCGCCTGTGTCGTGATAATATGGACATTCCGCAAGCGGAAGGCGATGCGATACTTGCCGAGCTCGATCTTCACGCGGGCGCAACACCTGCTGAGGAGGAAGATGAAGACATTGATTTTCAGCCACTTGGTTTGTCGCTGGATCTGGATTTTGGCGACGATGACGACACCACTGGCACGCCGAGCTATCGTATAACATTCGCACCGGCAACAGAAATGTTTGAAACCGGGAATGATGCTGTTCCGATTTTACGTGCATTGGCCGATTTGGGCGACTGTACAACGACTTGCGATGCCGAACGGGTACCAGCGCTTGCTTCTCTGGCTCCAGAAACACCGTATTTGTCTTGGACAGTCATGCTGTCAACCACCGCAGCCATAGACGAAATCACCTCGGTGTTCGAATTTGTGGACGGGCTTTGCACCTTTGCGATCGAGCCTGTTGATAACGAAGTGGGCTTCAGTGACGAGGCTTTCCCGGATTTACCTCCTCTGGATCTGTTGCCAGAACCGGAAGAGGTAGAATTGCCGCCTCTGGATATGTTGCCGGAACCAGCAGAGCAAATCACAGCACCGGTGGAGGACACACCTGTCGTCGCGCCAAAAAATGAGAAGCCAGCAAGGACCGCTCCCGCTTCACCAAATGCGGTCGTACGTGTCGATCTCGACAGGATTGAGCGATTGGTCAATCTTGTTGGAGAATTGGTGATAAACCAAGCGATGCTCGCGCAAAGTCTGGAAAGTACCAATCTTTCCCCACACTCAGACGCCATGAGGGGACTTGGAGAATTTCAACGACTGACCCGCGACATTCAGGACAGCGTGATGATGATCCGTGCGCAACCCGTCAAGTCAATGTTTCAGCGTATGTCTCGAATTGTGCGCGAAGCTTCAGCCGCAGTTGGAAAGGATGTGCGCCTTGTAACTGATGGTGAGAATACTGAGGTCGACAAAACCGTAATAGAACGGCTGGCTGACCCGCTCACCCATATGATTCGAAACGCCGTTGATCATGGGCTTGAAGATACCGATGCTCGCATTGCGGCAGGCAAACCAAGTCAGGGCCAAGTCAGATTGAGTGCTGCCCACAGATCGGGTCGCGTTGTAATCGAGATCAAAGATGATGGCGGCGGCATCAACCGTCCTCGGGTTAAGCAGATAGCAATCGACAAGGGACTAATTCCAGCCGACAGTACATTGTCTGATTCTGAGATAGATAACCTTCTTTTCCTGCCTGGTTTTTCAACGGCAGCAACTGTGTCTGATCTGTCAGGGCGCGGCGTAGGTATGGATGTCGTTCGTACCGCCATTCAAGCTTTAAGCGGTCGCATTTCGATCTCATCTACAAAAGGTGAAGGCACCACGTTTTCCATTTCCCTGCCTCTTACTTTAGCCGTCCTTGACGGAATGGTGATTAAGGTGGCCGACGAAACACTTGTCATACCTCTTAATGTTGTAACCGAAACGCTTACTCTTCGCGCAGACAATCTTGACGAAATCCAACCAGGATTGGCAGTTGTGCGTGTCAGAGGAAGCATGGTGCCATTGTTCGATCTTGGTCGCCACCTTGGGTACCGGAAGCAAAAAGAAACTTATGTTGACGACATCGTTTTGCTCATTAGCAAGGAAGATGGCAACCAAGCCGCTTTAATCGTGGACGAGATACAGGATCAGCGCCAAGTCGTAATCAAAGGTTTAGACGATAATTTTTATCGCGCACCAGGTATCGCAGCCGCCACTATTCTAGGGGACGGCCAAATCGCTCTCATTCTCGATCCTTCTGACATTGTTACTCAAGCTGCGCAGGACGCAGGACATGCGAATGTCCCACAAAAACTGGAGGCCTGAGATGAGTGGTTCCGATACAGCCACGTCGGTTGAATTGCTGACTTTTAAACTGGGTGGCCAAGAATATTCTTTGGATATCATGTGCGTAATAGAGATTAGGGGCTGGACACGTGCAACACCCCTGCCACATGCGCCCAGTTTTATGAAGGGTGTGATCAATCTGCGAGGGACGGTGCTGCCTGTAATGGATTTGGCAGAACGGCTAGGCCTTCCGGTGACCAAACATACAAATCGCAACGTAATTATAGTCGTCAAGCACGAAAACTCCATGACCGGTCTACTTGTCGATGCCGTGTCTGACATAATCACAATAGCCCAGGATGACTTGCAGCCATCGCCAGACGTTACTTCCGGGAGCGGGCAAGGCTTAATTAAATCTTTGACACTTCGCGATGACCAAATGATACGAATTCTGGACCTTGCGCACGTGGTGAAAATTTTGGAAAGCGACGCCGCCTGATGAGCGCCATTACCACACAAACAACTCTTGAAGCGGACTGCTTTCAAGAAATCGCGGCACTCGCCTATCGCGAAAGTGGAATTCTTTTGGTTCCAGAAAAGATACTAATGGTTCAATCACGATTGAAGCACCGGTTGCGAGAACTGAGCATTGGAAATTTTAATGATTACACCGCTTTGGTTTGCTCAGACTCTGGGCGCAGTGAACGCAAACATATGATTTCCGCTTTAACGACGAATGTATCCCATTTCTTTCGGGAACCACACCACTTTAAATTGCTGACAGATCACCTGCTGCCATCATTTCGCAAGCGTATCTCTGCCGGAAAACGTATTAGGATTTGGTCAGCGGGATGCTCGAACGGTCAAGAACCTTATTCCCTAGCAATACATTTGTGCCGTGCGGAGCCTGCATTAGTTGACGCAGATTTCAAGATATTAGCTACGGACATCGACCAAAACGTGGTCGCTTTTGCCGAGCGTGGGACGTACCCTGTTTCACAGTTAAAGTCATTGCACCAAGAAGATACAGCGAAGTTTTTTACAGATGCGGCTAATTGCGAAACGCCGTCTCTCACTGTCTGCGACGCCCTCCGATCCCTCGTCTCATTTCGGGAACTTAATCTGTTGGCATCATGGCCAATGCGCCAAACATTCGATGCTATATTTTGTAGAAATGTTATTATCTATTTCGATGTAGCGACCCAAGAACGCCTCTGGCCACGTTTTCATGCGGCATTGGATCAGGATGGCTTATTCTTCCTTGGCCACTCCGAACGGATAGTCAACGCAGGGGCCTATGGATTTTCAACAATTGGCCCTACAGCATATGCTCAAGCTGGTCATCATTCAGCGACCACAGGTCGCATCTAGGAGTTACTGAATGGCATTACGCGATCAATTACGGGTCATGGTGGTGGATGACATGTCTACGAGCCGGGGCCTAATAACACAGGCGCTGGATAGTCTTGGGCTACGCCACATCTCTACTGCAGAAGATGGGCATGATGCGCTGAAAAACTTGATGCGGAGCCCGGTACATTTGGTCATATCGGACTATAACATGCCAAACATGGACGGCTTAAAACTTTTGCATCATTTACGTAGCGGCCCAAAAACAAAGGGCATTGGCTTCATTCTTATAACCGGGCGCGCAGAACAGCAGATAATCGATTACGGGCGAAAACTTGGCATGAATAACTATCTTAAGAAACCGTTTGCGCCGGCCGACCTGCGCAAATGCATTGAGTCCGTGGTTGGTCCACTTTGACAGATAAACTTGCGCAGACAGATTTTGAAACGCTGCGTCGAATTTCCACGCATCTAGAAACCCTTTCATCCGAAATGATGATACTAGAAGATGTGGTCGCTCGCTTCAGACCTTATGCCGATGCCGAAGACACCAAAGAGCACATTGTGACCTTACAGCGGGTTGATTTCATTTCCCAGTCTCTTCGAGACCTTGCGCAGTTGACGCTCGTTTTAAGCGTTCACACGGACGCTCGAGATGCAGAATTCGCTAAAGTAAAACTAGAATCGACCCGCGCACTGTTTGGCTGCGAACAGGACATTGCGAAAAACCAAAGTGGCGAAGCTGATCTATTTTAAAGACAATACGGGGCACACTGAGTTATACTGATTAATCAGTGATGGCAGAGGAAGTCTCAAAAATTCCAGCGACCAGCCTCAGAAAGCGCCCTGATTTGGGTGCATAGTTTTCAATTTTCAAGGGGCGGGCTAGTACAAACAAGTTGAACCAAAACTTGCACACAGATTTTTAAAGACTTACTATCTTGGAAATCGCTGTATTTATTACGATGGCTCGAAAATAAGGACATCATCATGAAATTAAAGTTTGTCACAACTGCTGCTTGTCTCGCATTAGTCGCGTCACCGACCTATGCAAATGACGATTTCATAGGAGGTCTGATGGGCGCTATGATTGGGGCAGCTATCAGCAATCAAGGGAATACAAACACGCGAAAAACACGCTCTAGCAGCGGTTCTCGGATATCGTCGGCTGATCGTCAGAAAAGCAAAGAAGTACAAGAAGCGTTGAATTACTTTGGCTTTGATGCCGGCGTGCCCGATGGTGTTATGGGGCGTAAAAGCCGCTCGGCAATCTCGCAAATGCAGGCATGTATTAATCGCCCCATTACTGGAAAATTGGATGCGTTTGAAGGCCAGTTTTTGAAAAACTCGTATTTCAAGGCGCAGGCAGCTGGGAACGAAACCTTGCGATTGGTGGCCAGCAAGCCCAACGGTTATTGCGGGCTTTTACAACAATACCATCTGGAACTTACCCAGCCGCAACCCGTGGCCCAAACCCAGCCCGTGGCCCAAACGCAAACCACTGCACCAACCCAAAACGTAACTACGCAACAAAACACGGTGGTAGTCGTCAATCAAAATAACACTGCATCTAGTAATACGGTAGTTATCGTTGATGCCGAATTGCAAACCAAGCTAGATTTGATGATTGCGCAAATCAAACTTCTTGAGCAGATTCAAACGCATATTGACGCTAAGATTACCGATGCGGGCAGCCGCCGCAAGTTGTCCACTGTCGTGGAGCGTATGCGCCAACTGCGCAGTATGGTCAGCGAAGTGAAACAGGAAGCCTTGGGTAAATACGGCACGCCCATCAAGCCAACCAACGCAAACCTGGGCGTTACGGCCGTAAAGGCAAGCGAAGTTTTTCCGCGCGTACCTTATTACATCCCCGGTACCGACGAGACCGGCGAACTATGGGTAAAGCCCCATGTTACCGACGAGGGACGGCTCATGTATGACTTTAACTTTGTTGCAGCACATTCCGACTTTCAGCGAATCAAAGACACTATCGAAATGACACCCAACGATGTGCGCGAGGTGGCCGCGGCCTTGGTAAAGGTAACTGAATGGAGCGATGTTGCAATTTCCAAGGGCATGCGTCGCCGCTATCAAAAATCAGCGGTTTGTTTACCACAAGAAATGTGTGGCAAAACCGAAGCGGGTAACAACTCTGCCGAGGTGATCTTTATGCTTTACGAAGATGGAAGTACCGCTGCGCGCCTTCAAGAAAACAAAGGGCGCTTCCGCTCAGGTTACAACCTTTCGGTAGAAAGTGGTCTACTGCTGTCGGCATATATGGATTACATGGCCGAAGTTGGCGAACGGGAGTTTGAAGCTAATACAATGACAGACAACGATCTAGACGATTTATTCAAAGACTAAGTCAAGTACTCGATCGAACGGCTTCGAACGGCTACCCGTTAGCCGTCAAATTACAGAATCTATGTCGAACAAAACTGGCCTAGCTCGAACAGCTTAGAGCTACGGTTAGTGTGTCAATGGCAGGCTCTTACGCCGCCATTGACACAAGATTGGAAAATCTTGAACAAGAACGGCTACTGATCAACGAAAAAAATGGCTAAAAAGCCGCCAAAGGCGCAGAGGTTCGAGCAATTGTTTGAACTCTCCATGTGCTTTCTCTCAAATCTTTGGAAACTATGGGAAAGCGGCCAATTAACGCTACAGCGTACTAGCTTAATCAGGCCTGTAGCGAGTAAATCTACTAAAGCCGTGAAAACGGGTTCCGAACACCAATACGACCTTATCTTTCACGGCCTTATTAGCAGGCTTTTCGGAGGCCGATGGTGAAATGGTGGGTGATAAGAGATCTGAACTCCTGACGTCTTCGATGTGAACGAAGCGCACTACCACTGAGCTAATCACCCATGCATTACGTGCTTTATCCAAATGGCGGGGCGCCTACACGCGGCGCTGTCTGAAAAAATGTAACCGTTCAGCAATAGATTTCTCAGCCGCACATGTGATCTATTATTCGACGTCTGTTTCAGACCCAATATCATTTGCAGGCAAGTCGCAAGCCTGACGGATTCTAGTTGTCAAAACCTTACCCTTCGCAAGCTTTTTCTCGTGTTTGACTATGAATTTACCCATGGGTTGCAAGTTTAGCGTGCGCCCATCTTGGAGGGCAGATCCGAGCACCTCTAGCATCGCTTCAACGACGGGTTTTGCGTCTTTCTTCTTGATGCCAGATTTATTAATTACCGCATCTAACAATTCACGCTTTCGCATAACTTGGTCTGGCTCTGTCGGCGTGGAAGGCTCCGAAACCACTGAAAGATTAACGGTCGAAATTGCGTTTTCCTCGGTTATAACCTCAGAATTCCCAGCCTTGGCCTTGGACCCTGTCAATGCTGGCTTTTCTGTCGATTTGCTGTCCAGTTTTGTTTCTGCGGCTTCTTGACTTGTCACCATTATGTGCCCCATTTAGCTAGCCTCATATCGACTTTAACCGGTGTTTTGAGATCCGCCTGCGGCACTCTATCGTTTTCTCAAGCTTTTTTAAAGTGGCGCATCGCCAATTTTCAAAAGGTTTTGCTACTTTTGCGACTTTATGCTGAGCACCTATTTCAAGACAAAAGATCCCACCAATTAGAACCAGCCCGCTCCAAAGTTGGCTTTGGAGCGGGCAAATATTCGGGTGTCTACGCTTTAGTGGGCAGTCGCACCAGCACCATCCGATTTCGCGGCAGCCGCAGCGGCAGCTGCCGCTTCTTCTGCAGCTTCATCCCATTCGATAGGAGCAGGGGTGTCAATCAACGCACGTTCAAGAACTTCACGGACGTGACTGACCGCAATAATCTCAAGGCCGTCTTTGACGTTGTCCGGAATTTCAGCAAGATCCTTTTCATTTTCTTCAGGTATCAACACCGTTTTGATCCCGCCACGCAAAGCCGCCAACAGCTTTTCCTTCAACCCGCCAATGGGCATTGCATTCCCGCGCAACGATACCTCGCCAGTCATGGCGATATCTTTGCGAACTGGAATTCCTGTCAGCACCGACACGATGGACGTGACCATTGCCAAACCCGCAGAAGGACCATCTTTGGGCGTCGCGCCATCAGGCACGTGCACGTGGATATCGATTTTGTCGAATTTCGGTGGCTTGACCCCGATCTTGGGGCTTATCGACCGCACATAACTTGATGCAGCATCGATACTTTCCTTCATTACATCGCCAAGCTTGCCAGTAGTCTTCATCCGGCCTTTGCCCGGCAGTTTCAAAGCCTCGATGTGGAGCAAATCGCCGCCCACCGACGTCCAGGCCAAACCCGTCACAACACCCACCTGATCGTTCTGCTCGGCAAGGCCATAGCGGAATTTCTTTACGCCCAGGAACTCATCAATATTATCCGCAGTTACGCGCACCGTCTCTGCTTGTTTCTTGATGATTTTGGTGAGCGATTTTCGCGCCACCTTGGCAATCTCGCGCTCAAGGTTCCGCACTCCAGCTTCGCGGGTGTAATACCGAATAATCGACGACAGGCCGTCGTCAGCCAATTCAAACTCGGAAGCCTTCAGGCCGTGGTTCTTAATCTGCTTATCGATCAGGTGCTGTTTAGCAATCTCGCTTTTTTCGTCCTCTGTGTAGCCCGCAAGAGGAATGATCTCCATCCGATCCAAAAGCGGACCCGGCATATTATAGCTATTCGACGTGGTCAGGAACATCACATTGGACAGGTCATATTCAACCTCCAAATAGTGATCTACAAAAGTCGAATTTTGCTCTGGATCCAGAACCTCAAGCATTGCAGACGCTGGATCACCACGGAAATCCTGCCCCATTTTGTCTATTTCATCCAGCAATATCAATGGGTTGTTTGTTTTTGCCTTTTTCAGCGCTTGAATGATCTTTCCGGGCATCGAACCGATGTACGTACGACGATGGCCGCGAATCTCAGATTCGTCGCGCACCCCGCCCAGCGATATTCTTATAAACTCACGGCCCGTTGCCTTTGCCACTGACTTACCGAGCGAGGTCTTGCCCACACCCGGAGGGCCAACCAAACACATGATCGGACCTTTCATCTTTTTGCTGCGCTGTTGCACGGCTAGATACTCGACAATCCGTTCTTTTACCTTTTCCAGACCATAGTGATCGTCGTCCAAAATCTTTTCTGCGCGTCCAAGATCCTTTTTGACCCGGGACTTAACGCCCCATGGGATCGACAGGACCCAATCAAGATAGTTGCGCACCACTGTCGCTTCGGCGCTCATGGGCGACATATTCTTTAGCTTTTTAATCTCGGCTTCGACCTTTTCAAGCGCCTCTTTACTCAGCTTTGTTGCAGCGACCTTTTCTTCCAGTTCGGCAACTTCATTTTTACCGTCCTCGCCGTCGCCCAGCTCTTGCTGGATCGCCTTCATCTGTTCGTTCAGATAATATTCGCGCTGCGTCCGCTCCATTTGCGATTTGACGCGCGTCTTGATCTTTTTTTCGACTTGAAGAACGCTCATTTCGCCCTGCATCAAGCCATAGACTTTCTCAAGTCGTTCGCTAACGGCAAGCGTCTCGAGCAAGTCTTGCTTCTGGTCGACTTCTATCCCCAGATGGCCCGCCACCAGATCGGCCAGCTTGGCCGCCTCTGTGGTCTCTCCGACGGCGGATAACGCCTCGTCAGGAATGTTCTTTTTAACCTTTGAATAGCGCTGAAACTCATCGCCAACCGATCGCAGCAAGGCTTCGGTTGTTGCGATGTCACCAGGTAATTCAGTCAAGGTTTCAGCGCGGGCCTCAAAGAACTGGTCGTTTTCCAGATATTCGGTGATGCGCACACGCGCCTGACCTTCAACCAGCACCTTGACGGTACCATCGGGCAGCTTCAGCAGTTGCAGCACATTGGCCAGCACGCCAGATTTATAAATGCCTTCTGCATCTGGGTCGTCATCGGCCGGATCTATCTGGCTGGAAAGAAGGATTTGTTTGTCATCAGACATCACCTCTTCGAGCGCGCGAACCGATTTTTCGCGACCTACAAACAGTGGAACGATCATGTGGGGGAACACCACTATATCGCGCAGGGGCAGCACCGGGTACGAAGCGTTGAGGGGGTCTTGCATTGTCTTTTCCTTATCATTGGCAAGACAGCGCGATCCCGTAAGCGGCGATCAGTGGCTGTCTCCATGCGTCGATTACTGATCTGTGTCTGCAACTGGCTTGTGTCAAGGTCCAGCATGGCTGTTGGGGTGCATCTGTGCAATGGGATCAGAGAAACTGTTTTCACTTTTCCACCACTACCGCTTGCGATTTGAGTAAAAGCGACCGCAAAATGTTCCTATTATCGCCGCACGCCCTCACCTTGGTGGGGGCACAGCATGTTCATCGGTCACGTTACGCGCGCATCGCATCAAAACAGACGAATCTCTGCCTTGGTGTTTAACGCAAGGACCCTGTGCACTTGTGCAAAAGTGGCTGGCAGCCCTTCGTGTGATTTATCTATTAAACGTCATGCGAAAAACTTGGATCGCACAACGCTTTCAGTCACCGACCATCACAACGGATCGATGTCACCCATTTCCCGCTGAGCATGAAAAACAGCTTGCCATGCGTCGAACGTGCCCGCCTCGATTGCATCGCGCATTCCAGACATCAGATCTTGATAGTAGTGCAGGTTATGCCAAGTCAGCAGCATTGAACTTATGATCTCGTGACTTCGGAAAGCATGATGCAGGTATGCTCGTGAATATCCGCGGCACGCTGGACATGTGCAATCCTCGTCCAAAGGGCGCGGGTCATCCATGTGGCGCGCGTTCTTGATGTTGAGCACACCGCGCCGGGTAAAGACTTGCCCAGTTCGTCCCGACCGCGACGGCAGCACACAGTCCATCATATCAACACCGCGCGCCACAGCACCCACGATGTCATCGGGCTTGCCCACACCCATCAGATACCGCGGCTTGTCGATCGGCAATTGATCCGGCGCATAGTCAAGACAGTCGAACATCGACGCCTGCCCCTCACCGACGGCAAGACCACCAACGGCATAGCCATCAAAGCCAATCTCGGTTAGCGCTGCCGCGCTTTGCGCGCGCAAGTCCTGTTCAAGCCCGCCCTGCTGAATACCAAAGAGCGCGTGTCCGGGCCGATCACCAAAGGCATCGCGTGACCGTGCCGCCCAACGCATCGACAGTTCCATGCTTTGCGCAATTCGCGCCTTGTCCGCAGGCAGCGCAGGGCATTCGTCAAAACACATCACGATGTCGGACCCCAGTAAACGCTGGATTTCCATCGACCGCTCTGGCGTCAACTCGTGTTTAGAACCGTCGATATGGCTTTTGAACGTCACGCCTCGTTCGGTCAGTTTACGCAGTCCAGCGAGGCTCATTACCTGAAATCCACCGCTGTCCGTCAAGATGGGCCGATCCCAGTTCATGAATGCGTGCAGGCCGCCAAGCCGATCGATCCGCTCAGCGGTTGGGCGCAACATCAGATGGTAGGTGTTGCCCAACAGTATATCGGCACCAGTTTCACGCACCGACCCCGGCAACATCGCCTTGACCGTCGCAGCGGTGCCAACCGGCATGAATGCAGGCGTGCGAATATCCCCACGCGAAGTGCGAATTGTGCCCGTTCGGGCCTTGCCATCTGTACCGGTCAGAGAAAACGAAAATGGAGTCATGACCGCTGTCATGCCGTGCGAAACAGAAAATGCCAAGCCCGCAAATGAAAAACGGTCGCCCTGCCGCTGCCCCATGCCTTGCAGAATTTTTTGATTGTTTCTACAGACAAGCGAAAAGCACATAGTGGTCGCATCTTTTAACAATTTCATGACCACAAGACAGATGCCATTTGGGGGGCGGCAGGCGAAACGCAAAATGCCCAAAACCCAAACAACCACCAGATTGATGTGACCAAAATCCGTCACATCCTGATGTTGAGTTGCGCCTGATTGCGCCATCATGGTAACGATATTTTTGCGCACAGGAGACGACGATGAACGAATTGAACTTTGGCTGGGAAGAGTGGATAGCACTGCCCGAACTGGGCCTGCCCGCTCTCAAGGCAAAGGTCGACACCGGCGCGCGCACGTCGGCGTTACATGCCCACGACATCGAAGTTTTTGGCCCAGCCAAATCCCCCAAGGTTCGCTTCAATGTGCATCCGGTAGCTGGCAAGGATCACGTGTCAATCACATGCTCGGCCCCGATACTTGACCGGCGTGAGGTTACGTCCTCCAATGGCGAAGCTGAATTGCGATATGTTATTGAAACCCGGCTTGATGTCGCCGGCCAAAGCTGGCCAATCGAAGTGACCCTCACAGACCGCTCGTCAATGACAAGCCGCATGCTGCTGGGGCGGCAGGCACTGGCGGAACATATCACCATCACCGCATCCGAAAAACGGCTGCAACCTGACCTTAGCTATGATGTTTATCACTCGCCCACCATGCGCAAGGTCGCTCCGCAACGCGCGCTGCGCATTGCCGTACTTAGCCGCGAAAACAACTACTCCACCCGCCGTCTCGTCGAGGTCGGCGAAGCCCGTGGCCACACAGTCGAAGTGATCGACACAACCCGCTGCTACATGGCGATTAACGCCCGTGCCCCCGAAGTACATTATGATGGCAAACGCCTTCCCCGCTATGACGCCGTGATCCCCCGGATCGGAGCAAGCGTGACGGCGTACGGCACCGCGGTCATACGCCAGTTTGAAACCACGGGCACCTATTGCGTCAACGGAAGCGCTGGCATCACCGCCAGCCGCGACAAACTGCACGCGCACCAAATCCTTGCATCACGAAAGATCGGGATGCCCACCACAGCTTTTGCTGCCTCGCCACGCGATACCGCCAACATCCTAGGGCTGGTCGGCAGCGCGCCGGTCATCGTAAAACTGCTGGAAAGCACACAAGGCAAAGGCGTCGTGCTAGCGGAAACCAAGAAGGCGGCTGAATCCGTCATCGATGCCTTTCGGGGGTTGCGCGCAAACTTTCTTGTACAGGATTTCGTCAAGGAAGCGGCAGGCGAAGACATCCGCTGTCTGGTGATTGATGGCAAAGTCGTGGCATCGATGAAACGCACAGGTGCCGAGGGCGATTTTCGCTCGAACTTGCACCGTGGCGGTTCTGCCAAAGCTGTTAGGATCACCAAAGAAGAGCGCGAAGCAGCTGTGCGCGCCGCGCGTGCTTTTGCGCTTGGCACAGCGGGCGTTGATCTGTTGCGATCAGAAACTGGGCCCAAGGTTTTGGAAGTAAATTCATCGCCCGGCTTTGAAGGCATCGAAGGTGCCACCGGCAAGGACATCGTGCGAAAGCTGTATGACATGATAGAAATGCGGGTTAAACCGCAGCCAGCAAGGCGCAGGCGTACCGCCGACTAAAGTATTTTTTCAACTTGAGCTGCATAACTCTGCCTGAAATGAAAGATTTCCACGCGTTATGTAATGTACGATTTTTTAGTTAAAAGTCGAAACGGTATTACACGACAGCCGCATCGAACCTTCGCCAAATTCCAGACGCATTCCGCCACTCTGGTGCGTTCAAGCGATCTGTTCCATCGCACGCAACCCTAATCCCTGCAGGGACGCTGATGCCCCCTTTACCACTCATCCCAAGAACCCTATATATTTGGTCAGGAACGCAGCGAGAGTCTCATGAACCAGCCCAACGACATGCTTGAAGGAACGCCGCTGATTGCGCCGTCTTCCACGGATCATCCGCTTCACGAAGCTGTGGTCGAGGCCTGCAGATCGGTCTATGACCCTGAAATACCCGTCAACATTTTTGAACTGGGACTGATCTACACCATCGACATCTCGCCCGAGAATGATGTTAAGATCATCATGAGTTTGACAGCACCCGGCTGTCCAGTGGCTGGCGAAATGCCCGGATGGGTGGCAGATGCGGTCGAACCATTGGCCGGTGTCAAACAGGTTGATGTTGAACTAACGTGGGAGCCGCCTTGGGGCATGGAGATGATGTCGGACGAAGCACGGTTAGAACTGGGATTTATGTAGCCCTCAATCGACTGCGCTGCATTCTAAATGCTTTTCGGGGCGAGATTAAAACCTCGTCAAAACACGTGATGGGGCCCCTTGCGAATGAACGAGTCACGCCCTACCTTGGTGGTGAGATAACCAGAGGCTCTCTGCATGTTTTCTATTCCCGGCAAACAGGCCGTAAATATCACCGAACGCGCTGCGGCGCACATCTCTAAATTGATGGAGAAAGAAGGCCACAAGGGCCTGCGCATTGGCGTGAAAAAGGGTGGCTGCGCAGGCATGGAATACACCATGGAATATGTGGACGTAACAGACCCTAACGATGAGGTTGTGGAACAAGACGGTGCGCGTGTTATGATTGCACCGATGGCCCAGATGTTTCTGTTCGGGACCGAGATTGACTATGAAACGTCGCTGTTAGAATCTGGGTTCAAATTCAACAATCCCAACGTGGCTGATGCTTGTGGCTGTGGCGAGTCGATAAGCTTCAAGGATATCGACGCCCTGACTGCAGAGCACAGCCCATCCTGACAAGATTGTTCTGCGGCAGACGTTGGTCAAACGATCAGGAACCTTCTCAGTTTGAAATTCCCAAAACCCTAGGTTTTGGCAGCCGGATTATGCTGTCGCTTGTAAATGCAGATATGTCTCGCGGAAACGCTCCGAAAGATGATCGCCTGCCTTTACCGGGGGCTGGCCGGGTGGCGCAACATTTGTGTTATAGCTTGGATTAAAGAACAGCGGCACTGAAATACGCTCTGCCTTGCCCCCCACCACTCGGTGCGGTGTGGCCATGACCCGGCCTTGGGTCCAGAATTCGAGCATCTCGCCAAAGTTGATGATGAACGTGCCGGGCGGCGCGCTGATTGGGATCCAGCCACCGCCACGCTTGCGCACCTCAAGCCCCGGTGATCCGTCCGTGGCCAGCAACGTCAGACATCCGTAATCCGTGTGCGTGGCAATCCCAAAATCATGTGCCCCTGCCCATTCTGGGCGTTTGGGATAAAAGTTGCCGCGCAACAGGGCCATTGGCGCATCAAAAGCTCCTTGAAAATGATCGGCATCCATTCCAAGCGATTGTGCCGTTGCCCGCAACAGGGACTTGGACACGGTCAGCGCATCCTCGTAATAGGCGCAGATCACGCGCCTGAAATTGGAACCCTCTGGCCAAAGGTTGGGCGCATAAAAGGCATTGGTTGAAAGCGGGTGCCCGTTGGGCACTTGGTACCCCACATCAAAGAATTGTTTGTAGTCCGGGTTTGCCATTGGATCGACCTTTTCGGAACCCGGCGCACCCCACCCTCGGTTGGAGCCCGTGCGCGCCATATCTAAATCTCGCTTGTGCGCTTCATTCAGATTAAAAAAGGAGCGATAGGTGTCAATCACTTCTTCAACCCGTACAGAATCAAGCGCCGAGTTGTGAACGGTGGCAAATCCAACGTGTGTTGCCGCGTTTCGCAACGACATAAGGCTCGACCGGTCGCCCGCAATGAGCGCTCGCGCATCCAGTTTCGGGATCATCATTCATTCCATGTTTCGTGTTGCGCGCAGGCCTAGCGCAACCACAATCCCAATGCTAGGTACCAGTCTGAAACAAACCAAAAAAGGGCATATGTACATGCGGCGTAAACTGACAGCAGGCAACTGGAAAATGAACGGAAACCGCGGTTTAATGGCCGAGCTTGGTACATTGTCTGGCAGCCAGTCAGCGGATGCGCCTGAAATTGTGATATGCCCTCCGCACCCGCTGCTGACCCGAGCCATAGACGCTACATCAGGCAGCCCAATCGAGATCGGCGGTCAAGATTGCCATGCAGCAACCAAGGGCGCCTATACTGGTGATGTCGCGGCCTCGATGATTGCCGAAACCGGGGCCACCTTTGTCATCGTCGGCCACTCAGAACGCCGGGACGGTCACTCTGAAAGTGATGAGACTGTCCGCAGCAAGGCGGAAGCGGCTTGGGCTGCGGGTTTGACTGCAATCATCTGCATAGGTGAAAGCGACGCCGAGCGCGCAGGCAACGACACATTGCAAATCATTGCTGAACAATTGCAGGCCTCATTGCCAGACGGTGCAACCGCCGAAAACACCGTTGTCGCCTATGAACCGATCTGGGCCATTGGCACAGGCAAAGTTCCGACGCTTGCGCAAATCATCGAAACCCACGACATGTTGCGCGGCGAACTTTTGACGCGGCTAGGCGAAGCAGGCACTGGCATCCGCCTGCTTTACGGCGGGTCGGTCAAGCCCACCAATGCCGCCGAAATCTTTCAGGCCGAGAACGTCGACGGTGCGCTGGTTGGCGGTGCATCTCTCAAAGCTGCAGACTTTCAACCCATTATTGACGCGCTCGCTGCGTCCTGAGCACTTTAATTTCAGAGCACTTTGAGACTAAATTTTACCAGCCCCAAAGCGCACTCTTTTTGCGCCTATTTCACGATGATCTCAGGTCCCATCACCATCGTGGGCAACCATGTTGAGATGGCTGGAATATAGGTCACCATGATAAGAAAGACGAACAACACCGACAGGAATGGCAAGGCCGCGCGCACAACGCGCATCATTGGCATTCCAGCTACACCAGATGTCACAAACAGGTTGAGACCCACCGGCGGAGTGATCATTCCAATCTCCATATTGACAACCATGATGATGCCCAGATGGATCGGGTCTATCCCCAATTCTATCGCAATGGGAAACACAAGTGGCGCGACGATAACCAATAAACCTGATGGCTCCATGAACTGACCGCCAATCAGGAGTATAACATTCACAATAATCAAGAAAACGACCGGACCAAAGCCGGCATCCAGCATCGCACCTGCAATCGACTGGGGGATTTGCTCGTCTGTTAGAACATGTTTCAGGATCAGCGCGTTAGCGATGATGAACATCAGCGTCACGGTCAGCTTGCCCGCTTCAAAGAACGCTTGTTTGGTGTCGGGATGCACAAGGGCGAGCGGCATGCGGGCGAAATCGCTGGCAATTGCGAATGGTTTCACGGGCAAGCCCCGCAAGACGCGCTCGGCCACCGCGACGCCAGCGGCCGCCCCAAAACCAATCAAGGTTGCGGGAACAAGCGCAAGCGCCCCTCCCGATATCAGCCAAAGAACGATGCCGAAAAACAGGCCAACCATCAATGTGATTCCGGTGAAATTTCCAGCCTTGGGCGCTGTGCGGGCAAAGACGCCCATATCGCGGTAAATAAAACTAGCGATCAGAAAGGAATAAACAGCCGCCACCGCCGCCGCCTCGGTTGGGGTAAAGATACCGCCATAGATGCCCCCCAGAATGATTATGATAAGGAACAAGCCACCAGAGGCTGCACCGGCAGAAGCAGCAACCTCGCCCCACCCCTGCCATTCGCCCTTTGGCAGGTTCTTGACCTTTGCAATCCCGTAAATGGTGACCATCAGCATCGTACCAGCCAAAAGGCCTGGAATAACACCCGCAAGAAACATCCGACCCACGGAAACATCCGTGGCTGATGCATAGACCACCATAACAATGGACGGCGGGATCAGAATGCCCAAGGTGCCTGCGTTCGCAATGACGCCAGCCGCAAAATCCTTAGAATAACCGACCTGACGCATGCCCGCGATCACGATTGAGCCGATCGCAACAACAGTGGCAGGTGACGAACCAGACAGGGCCGCGAACATCATACAGGCAAAGACACCAGCAATCGCGAGCCCACCGGGAAAGTGCCCGACAACCGCGATGGAAAACCGGATGATCCGTTTGGCAACGCCACCCGTCGACATAAAAGTTGAAGCCAGGACAAAAAATGGGATCGCGAGCAGTGTGTAGTGACCCGCCATCGCCTGAAACAGCGTCTGTGCAATAGAAGCCAGCGACGTATCACTGAGAACCAACAAAAATAGGATAGAGGACATGCCAAGGCTAACCGCTATCGGAACGCCAATCAGCATTAAGCCAATGACAAGAATAAAAAGAATCGCAACTTCCATGTGTTAGTCGCCTTTATTCATGTGTTTTACGGCATCGACCTCGTCTTCGGCCTCGTGGCTCACGATTAGACTGTCTGCCTCGCCCCGGATCAGACGAATGGTGGCTTGGACAAAGCGGAACAACAACAATGCCATGCCAAAGGGTAGGATCGCATAAGGGATAAAGCGCGGAATTTTCTCGTAGTCTTCACCTTCGTTCATGATGGGCTGGATCCAGCGCAGCCATTCCGGAAACGGAATGTCGATTGTTTCATACCAACCGCGATAGGATGACCGGCGCATTTCTTCAAAGCCGGTCGGAAACCATTTGCCCGTGGTTTGCGGCAAGTTGGCAAAATTTGCCCAATAATCCCACGCGCCTTTGAGCAAAAGAAATGCATAAGCAAGGCACACCGCCGCAGCGGCAAGCGCAAGGATCCTTCGGATCGATGGCGAAAACAAGTTGGTGATCGCGTCCACACCCAGATGCGCTGTGATCTTGACCGCATAGCTCACACCGAACAAGACCAACCAAGCAAACAGGAATGTCACCGCCTCAAGGCCCCAAATTAGACCGGTGTTATAGCCATAACGCAAAACGACATTGATAAAGGTGATGATCGTCATACCTGCCAGCAGCAGGGCGATCATGGTTTCTTCGATCTCGTTAACGATCCGGCCAAGGGTGGATTTTAGATGTGGGTGTTGCAACATCTGCTGCCCTTTTGCGATTTTTGGGAAAATATCCAAACACAGCACATTCACAGCCACTGTTTGGAACAGAGGTCACACCCCGAGCATCCCGGGATGTGGCACATGTCAGAGTCTAAATATCAAAGACCAGCGTTGATTGCCTGAGCTGCGTCAATGTTGTCCTGGCCTACGTCATCTTTGAACTGTTCCCAAACCGGTTTCATCACAGAAACCCATTCGGTGCGTTGCTCAGATGTTAGCTCACGAACAACACCGCCCGCCGCGACGATCGCAGCCTTGGCTTCGGCGTTGACGCGTGTCGATTCTGCGTTCCGCGTTGTGGTGACTTCCGCAAGAATGGTGGCGAACTGATCGCGCGTGTCACCATCAAGACTGTCCCAGAAATCAGTCGAAGTCACAACAAGGTAGTCGATGATACCGTGGTTAGTCTCGGTCACGCCATCCTGCACTTCAAAGAACTTCTGGCCGTAAATGTTCGACCAAGTGTTTTCCTGACCGTCCACAACGCCAGTTTGCAGCGCACCGTATACTTCGGAAAAAGCCATAGGCTGCGGCGAGCCGCCAATGGCTGCCATTTGCGCCTTGAGCACGTCAGAGTTTTGTACGCGGAACTTCAGACCGTTGGCATCTGACGGCGAAATAAGTGGCTTGTTGGCCGACATATTTTTCATGCCGTTGTGCCAGAATTGCAGCCCTAGCAGTCCGCGACGAGTCATCGATTCTTTCATCGCCTGACCAGTTTCCGAGGTTTGAAACGCATCAACTGCAGCTATATTTTTGAACATGAACGGCAAGTCAAAGATGCGGAACTGCTTGGTAAACTGCTCAAACTTTGACAGCGACGGAGCGGCCAACTGAACATCTCCTTGCAGCAGCGCCTCGAGGACCTGATTGTCATTGTAAAGGGTTGATTGCGGAAACACTTCCATGCAGGCAGTGCCGTTCATCTCATCGTTCACCCGTTGTTGAAGAAGCGATGCGGCAATGCCTTTGGGGTGACGATCTGTGTTGGTCACGTGGCTGAACTTGATTACAAGTTCGCCCGCGTCGCAGGCCGCAGAAGCGGCGCCCGCGCCCACACTTAGTGCCAGTGCCGTTGCGGCAGCGGTAAAAAATTTCATGATGTCTCCTCCCAGAGATTATCTATGGTCAAGTGTGCCGCCCAGCGGGGCAGCATTAACGATGGATAACAAGGTAGTGCTAACTGACCAAAGAAATTAATGCCGCACAGCCTAAGGAGATTCTTTATCATAAAAAACAACAATTTGCGGTGAATTAGTGATCGCCGCATCATGATGTTACAGCGGCAAAGTGCGAGATTTCACACACGCGGTGCTGCTAATGTGCGGAATATCGCACAGTGTTAGCGCCGATAGTTTTCCGCCCGAATCCCGTAGCGAGCCAATTTGTCATAAAACGTCTTGCGCGGCAGTTTCAACGCATGAGCTGCAGCGCTCGCGTTGCCATTCTGACGACCCAAAGCCGCAATTAATAGAGAGCGTTCCACGCGCGCCATCTGTTCCACCAAGCCCAAATCAGCCTCACGGACCGAGTCTTCTGGCATTCCAAGCACAAAGCGCATTGCAGCACTCATCAACGATCTGGCATTGCCCGGCCAGTCCTGCGCCATCAAAGTGGCCATGTGATCGGGTGACAGCTCCGGCACGGCCAACCCGGCCTGTTCTGCCGCTTGTTCAACGTAATGGCGAAACAGAACCGGAATGTCTTCGGGTCGTTCACCCAGACTGGGAACGCGCACTGGCATAACTTCCAGCCGGTAGTAAAGATCGGCATTCAGCGCGCCCTGCTCGACCGCAGCGACCAGATCGCGCGTACTGCCTGCCAAAAGCCGCGCGTCGCATTCCGTTTCCAACGCCTCGAGCAGTGCAAGCTGGATGGCGGCAGGCAAGCCCGCGATTTCGTCCAGAAACAAGCTACCGCCTTTGGCAGCTGTCAGAGCCTCCTCCAAAGCCGCTGCCCCCAGATCAGCCGCAGCGCGTTTCACGAAGGGGGCATTCGAGCGCAGCGAAGACAGGTGGATAACTTCGGCCACCTTGGAAATCCCCGTGCCCGGCGCACCTGTGACGAGAACCTCAGCCTCAAGTGCAGCAACCCTACGCACCCTTGCGCGCAAACCATTTGCCAGCTCGGACACACCAAAAAGCATCCGAGCAGCAGGGTCACCGCTTTCCACCAATGCCCTTAATCGGCGATTTTCCAGCACCAGTGCGCGCGTCTTTAGGGCGCGCTGAAGAACGGCCAACAAGTCATTGGGACTACACGGCTTTTCTAAAAAACCAAATGCCCCTTCATGCATCGCATGCACCGCCATTGGGATGTCACCCTCACCGGTCAGCAAGATTACGGGTAAATCCGCATCAACCTTGTGCGCATGCGCCAAAAGGTGGAACCCGTCGCGTCCTGGCATACGGATATCTGATAAGATGACTCCGGCAAAACTCTCGGTGATGCTGTCCTTGGCCACGACAAAAGACCCCGCTGGAATCGGTTCAAGATCCGCCAATTCCAACGTCTGACAAAGCGCATCCCGCACCGCCGCATCATCATCCACAACCAATACTTTGACCGTCATGTCGCACCCTTCTCGGACCATGACACCAGTTCGACGACGAATTCTGCACCATCCGGGCCATTCCCACTGCGGATTTCACCGCCAAAGCTCTGAACGATTCCATAAGAAATCGAAAGGCCCAGCCCCATCCCCTCGGATGCGCCGACCTCTTTAGTGGAATAGAACGGGTCAAACACACGCTCGGGCCGCTCAATCCCGGGTCCCGTATCCCGGATGCTGACAGCATGCCCGTCAATCTTGACCGTAAGGACCCGCAAGGCGCGGCCGGCCATCGCATCGACCGCGTTGGTGATGAGATTGACAAAAACCTGGCCCAATCGCACTTCGCCACCTGATACCCAAACCGGTCTGGCAGGGGCATCAAAATTTATGCTGATCTCTTCGTTGCGCAATCGCGGTGCGGTCAGTTCCAGCGCGCGGCTTAAAACCTCAACAATGTCGACCCGCACTGCGGGTTCGCTTTCTTGCTTTGAAAAGGCCCGCAGATTTTTTATGATTCGCCCCATGCGTCGCGCCATATCAGAAATCCGCGCCAGATTTTCAGTGACTCGATCAGGTTTGTCCCGATCCAAAAATTTCGTGGCGTTTTCGGCATAGTTCTGAAGTGCCATCAAAGGCTGGTTCAGCTCGTGGCTCAGGCCCGCACTCATTTGGCCCAAGGCGCTCAGTTTGCCCGCTTGCACAAGATCAGCCTGTGCACGAGCCAGTGCCGTTTGTGCTTCTTCGAGTTCTTCGGCCTCTCGCCTTAGACGGCTGTTGGTTTCTCTCAATGCCGCTGTACGCTCGGCCACCCGCGCCTCGAGCAGCATGTTGGCGTGAGCCAGCGTGCGACGCCGTTCCGTGGCGAGAAACAGCAGCGCACCAAAGGCAAGACACAAACCCGCCACAGCCGCCGCCTGCAAGGTCGCCAAGCGGCGTGCCGGGGCCACGTCAATGAGCGCCTCTCCCTTCATGCCAATGACCGGCAAAGGGATAGCAAGATGCAGTGCATTCTTTGGCAGATATGGACCCCATCCCATTTGCCAAATCTCATGCCGACCCACACGATAGGTGTTAAAAGGCAGCGCAGGGCCCGTGTCTGGCACCAGTCCAGCATGATCTGCCGGGCTTTTCCAAAACACGATCTCTGACCGATTGGTGATAAACACCCGGTCAGCCGCATCCGTAAAGAAAACCGCCGGGTTTGACCCGACCCAATCCCATTCAATGCTCGAAAGATCCGCAGATACAACGACGGCCCCCAATACCCGCGCACCATCACCAAACACGGGCGCCGCATAAGCAAAAACCCTGATGCCACTTGCAGTTTGGCCATTTCCCCAGCCAAGCGCCCCTTGAACCGCGCGACTTACCAACGGTGCAATTTGAACGCCACCAGGCGTGGCACGAGCCCTTGCCAGAGCGTGGCCTGTGTCGTTTGTCAGCACTATGTTTTGGGCTGCGGTTTTATCAGCGATGTTCAAGAATAGGGCTTCGGCTGCGGTCACATCCCGGCCCGCAAGCACTGCATGCACCTGTGGATGATCCGCTACCAGAACCGCCAATTCGCGATAGCGCTGCAATTGTCCCTTGAGCCGGTCACTGGCCAGTGTGAGGTCAGCTGCGCCCTGCCGCGCCAATTGATCCAACGCCTGAAAGTACCCATAGCGCCAGACACCACCCGATACGGTTAGGACCAAAGCCAAAAAGCCCAGCACGATCAGCACACGCCTAAACACACCATTTTTCATAACAGTAACTTAACCCGAGCGCGAAGGCCTTGACTAGACTTGCCAATCGCGCCCGGTCCTGAGACACCTCATGCATGTTGCATCAATCGCCCCACGCGCCCGACTTTGTCCAGAATCCGTATCCTGTCTATCACGCCGCACGCCGCAATGGCCCCGTGGTATTCTGGAAAGACTACGGCATGCTGGCCGCCTTTGATCACGCGACCGTTCATGCGCTTTTGCGCGACCGACGGTTGGGCCGCGCGATACCTGATAGCAAAAGGCGCCCGGTGCCGCCCCATTTGCAGGCCTTTAACGCAGTTGAACGACATTCCCTGCTAGAACTCGAAGCCCCCGAGCATACGCGGCTGCGGCGCTTGATACTCCATGCTTTCACTTCACGCCGAATTGCCACTCTTGAGGCAGATATTCACGCCATCTGCGCAGATCTGTTGCGCAAGCTTCCGGGCGGCCCGTTCGATCTGATCCCCGCTTACTGTCAAATGGTCCCAGTCAGGGTTATTGCCCGCCTGCTCGGTGTGCCCGAAGCCATATCCCCGGATCTATTGCGCTGGTCGTCCGCTATGGTGGCGATGTACCAGGCCGGTCGCAACCGCAAGATCGAAGACGCTGCAAACACAGCCGCCATTGAATTTTCTGACTTCTTGCAAGCCTACATCGAAGAGCGCCGGACAGACCCACGCGATGATCTGATCACTGAATTGATCCGCGCCGAAGAGGACGGCACGCGCCTTACCCGCGACGAAATGATCGGAACCTGCATCCTGTTGCTAAATGCAGGCCACGAAGCGACCGTTCACAGCCTAGGCAACGCGGTAAAATGCCTTGTGGAAAACAACAGCATAAAAGCACTTGCACCTGCTAAGGTGGCCGCAACCGTCGAAGAGCTGATGCGCCTTGATCCGCCGCTGCATATGTTCACGCGTTACGCATATGAAACCATTAAAATCGGTGGTCACACCCTGCAAGCAGGCGAAGAAATTGCGCTAATGCTGGGGGCAGCGGGCCGTGATCCTGCGGTCTACGATGATCCCGATACCTTCGATCCATCACGCACGGCCGCTGCGCACCTTGCATTTGGTGGCGGCGTGCATTTTTGTGTGGGCGCACCGCTGGCCCGGCTCGAAATGCAAATCGCCCTGCCCGCGCTGTTTCAACATGCACCCAGTCTTTGCCTGACCGAACAAGCGCGGTACGCAGACAGCTACCATTTCCACAAACTTGATCAACTGATGATCCGCCGTACTTAGGCAAAGGCCGACAGCAAAGTAGCACGGCGAAGATTTCAGAATATAGAGTGCGCAGTAGCGCACTTTTGGATCACGTCAGTTGTTCTTCTAGGGGCAGCATTGTGGTCGACTTGATTTCTTCCATAGACAACAGCGCAGTCACATTGTGCACCCTCACTTCCGATATCAAAGCCTGATAGAACGCATCATAGGCACGCGCATTTCTAACCCGTACCTTTAATATATAGTCGATGTCCCCCGCCAGGCGGTGCGCCTCCTGAACCTCTGCCCGATTGCGCAACGCTTCCAGGAAACGCGCCTGCCAATCAGCATCATGTTGCGACGTTCGGATAAGCACAAAAAAACAGGCCTCGAATCCCAACGCCTCAGCGTCCAGAAATACCGTCTGTTGCCCTATAATACCTGCGTCTCGCAGCTTTCGAATTCGGTTCCAAACGGGTGTCTTAGAAGATCCCACAGCACGCGCGATATCATCCAGCGACTGGCTTGCATCACGCTGCAATTCGGCCAGTATTTTACGATCCACCGTATCGACGCGAACAGCCATTCCAATTGCTCCCTAATTTCCGGACACATGTTCTAACTGAACCGATATATAGAACGTTCGTCCTTATATAATGTTATAACTAGCATTATTCCAGAAATTTTTCCTATATTGCACCTCAAGGCTATGAGAGATGAGGTAATCCATGAACCATTTCCCAATCTTCCTGAACACCGCCGGTCGTCGGATCGTTTTGTCAGGCGGAGGCGATGCCGCATTGGCCAAACTGCGCTTGTTGCTCAAGACAACAGCGAAGTTAACGGTTTTTACGCCCACACCTGATGCTCAAATTTCGGCCTGGTTTAACGCCGGCAAGCTCACATTGATCCACCGCCCTCTTGAGCCCGGAGATACACTCTGCGCTGCGCTATTTTACGCCGCCGACGAAGACCCTACCGAAGATCGCCGCACAGCAGCTATTGCCCGTGCCGATGGTGCACTTGTCAATATCGCAGACAATCTGGCAGACAGCCAATTCATCACACCGGCCATCGTTGACCGCGATCCGGTGATTGTTGCCATCGGCACCGAAGGGGCAGCACCTGTGCTTGCCCGCGCAATAAAGGCAGATATTGAGGAACGCCTGCCCACCGGCCTCGGAATCCTCGCTGCCATCGGCAAAACGTTCCGCACAGCCGCAAACGCACTGCCCTTTGGCAGGCCGCGCCGTGATTTTTGGCGTGCCTATTATTTCGACAAGGGCCCAAAGGCCGTAGCCGAAGGCGCGCAAGCAGTGCAACCCGCTTTGGACGCATTGCTTCGCGACCACTTGGCCAAAGACAGCCGCGCCGGTCATATCGCTTTTGTCGGCGCTGGCCCGGGTGACCCAGAACTGTTGACCCTCAAGGCCCGAAAGGCGCTGGATGAGGCAGACGTCGTGATCTACGACCGGTTGATCAGCCCCGAAATCCTCGAATTGGCCCGCCGCGAGGCGACGATGCTAGATGTCGGCAAAGAGGCGTTCGGCCCTTCCACCCCACAAGAGGACATCAATGCACTGATCGTGGAACATGGATTAAAGGGCGCGCAGGTTGTGCGCCTCAAGTCAGGCGACGCGACAGTATTTGGACGTCTAGACGAAGAAATTGACGCGGTCACAACCGCTGGCCTCGAATGGCACATTGTCCCTGGGATCACGTCCGCATCGGCCGCTGTCGCATCTATCGGACAATCACTGACCAGACGCGGGCGCAACACATCGATCCGTTTTCTAACCGGCCACGACATGAAAGGTTTCGCGGATCACGATTGGAAGGACCTTGCTCAAACCGGCGCGGTCGCTGCGATCTACATGGGCAAAAAATCCGCGCGATTTATTCAGGGCCGCCTGCTGATGCATGGCGCTGATCCCGACACACCAGTCACTGTTATCGAAAATGCTTCGCGTGCAGATCAGCGTATATTGGCCACCACCCTGTCCGAAATGGAGCCGACGATTTCCTCAGCGAAACTGGGCGGGCCAGCGTTGACCTTTGTCGGCCTGACGCCCCGCGCTGCCCTCAATGCAGAGCTTGACGCCTCGGCGCATGCAGGCCTCGCGCCCGCGCGCCCCACGCGTAGCGCTCAAACCGAAACAGTCCGAAAGGTACTCTGATGCCCAAACAATTCACACCCAAAGTCGTGACGGCCAACCACCTGTTAGAAGGTGACGTTATCTATCAAACTGCCACCGGATGGACGCGGCGATTAAGCGAGGCAGAAATGCTGACCGATGAGGCAGATGCAGATTTACGACTGATTGATGCACTGCAACAGACCGACGCTGTGGTTGGCGCATATCTGGCCAACGTCAAGCTGGTAAACAACGCCCTTGAACCCACTCATTTTCGGGAAGAATTTCGCACGACTGGCCCCAGCAATTATGCTCACGGCAAACAAGTGGAGCTGCACTGATGTATACCTATTCCGGCTTTGACAAAGCCTTTCTCGCGCAGCGCAACACCCAGTTTCGCAGCCAAGTCGAACGGCGTATCTCTGGCGCCCTGACCGAAGACGAGTTTAAGCCGCTGCGCCTAATGAATGGCCTTTATCTGCAATTGCACGCTTATATGCTGCGCGTCGCCATCCCTTATGGCACGCTCAATAGCGCAAAGATGAACAAACTGGCGGATATTGCGGATAAATGGGACAAAGGCTACGGCCACTTTACCACGCGTCAGAACATTCAATTCAATTGGCCCAAACTGGGTGATGTGCCAGACATGCTGGACGCTCTGGCCGAGGTCGGCATGCACGCGATCCAAACGTCAGGCAACACGATCCGAAACGTCACCGCAGACCACTTTGCCGGTGCAGCAGCAGATGAAATTGCCGATCCGCGCCCAGTGGCAGAACTGTTGCGCCAGTGGTCAACCGACCACCCCGAATTCCAATTCATGCCTCGCAAGTTCAAGATCGCGATCACCGGCAGCCCAAACGATCGCGCTGTGACGCGCGCCCATGACATCGGCCTGCGCATGCTCGAGCGTGACGGGACGCGAGGCTTCGAGGTTATCGTTGGTGGTGGCCTAGGCAGGACGCCAATGATTGGCAAAGTGATCCATGATTTTCTGCCCGAAGCCGACCTACTACCTTACCTCGAGGCAATTGTTTCAGTCTGGAACCAGATCGGGCGACGTGACAATAAGTACAAAGCCCGGATCAAGATCACAGTGCATGAGCACGGTATCGACGAAATTCGCAGCTTTGTTAATGCACGCTTTGAACAAATCCGCGCCACCTTTTCGGGCGTCGATCAAAACATGCTGCGCGAGATTGAGACCCAGTTTGCGCCACCGTCTTTCAAGACAGCCTCCGACGCACCCTTCAACGAAGCTTACCATAACGATCCGATGTTTCGCTCGTGGGCTGATACAAACCTGACTGCGCATCAGGCGCCCAGATACAAAATCGTATCGGTCTCGCTGAAAAAACATGGCGAAACTCCAGGAGACGCAAGCGCGGCGCAAATGCGGGTGCTTGCAGATCTTGCCCGCGACTACGGCCATGACGAGTTGCGCATCAGTCACGAGCAGAACGTGATCCTGCCGCATGTGCATATGTCTGACCTGCCCGCCTTGCATGCAAGGCTTAGGTCAGCAAATCTGGCAACAGCAAATATCGGATTGATCAGTGATATCATTGCCTGCCCCGGAATGGATTATTGCGCCCTTGCAACGGCGCGGTCCATTCCGATCGCGCAGCAGATTGCCAACCGGTTTGATGATCTCAAACGCGAACAGGACATCGGTCAGCTCAAAATTAAGATATCGGGCTGCATCAACGCTTGCGGTCATCATCATGTGGGTCATATCGGCATCCTCGGCCTCGATCGCGCAGGCGTTGAAAGCTACCAAATCACACTTGGTGGCGACCATACAGAAACCGCCGCCGTCGGAGAACGCGCTGGTCCGGGATTTTCCGCCGACGAGATCATTCCGGCCATCGAACGGATCGTTGAGGCCTATCTCGAACTGCGCAGCGCTAGGGACGAGACGTTTCTCGAGACCTACCAACGCACCGGGCTGGCCCCGTTCAAAGCAGCCCTTTACCCACAGGCCAAGGCCGTCGCGGCGGAATAGATCCCATGCTTCATCTTGCCAAAAAAACTCTCCCCGAAGGGCCGGCGCGCCATATGTCCGCAAATCAGGTGGCAACGCTCAACGCCGGTCTCAGGCACCACGGCGCAACGGATGTCTTGCGCGCGGCACGGGCAGCGTTGCCCCACCTTGCTCTGATTTCCAGCTTTGGGGCCGAATCGATCGTGCTTTTGCATCTTACCACCATGGTTGACCGGGACATTCCGATCATTTTCATCGATACAGATATGCTTTTCGTTGAAACCCTGATCTACCAGCAGGATGTTGCAGAACGACTGCGTCTGCGCAACATCACGGTAATCAAGTCCAGCGACAGAGATCATCGTGATCCTGACAAGACACTGCATCGACACGACCCTGATGCCTGTTGCACGCTTCGCAAAACGGCGCCGTTAACCAAGGCGCTGCGCCCCTTTCATGGCTGGATCAGCGGACGCAAAGGATATCAATCGGATAGCCGGGCTTCGCTGGACTTCTTTGAACTCGAAGAAAGCACCGGGCGCATCAAGGTGAACCCACTGGCGCGCTGGTCGCGCGATGATGTGACAGAATACATGGACGAAAACCGCTTGCCCCGCCATCCGCTGGTGGCACTGGGCTATCCCAGCATCGGCTGCGCACCCTGCACCTCGCCTGTGGCTGCCGGAGAAGACTATCGTGCCGGACGTTGGCGCAACAATGATAAAGACGAATGCGGCATCCATTTCATGGATGGCAAGATGGTTCGGACAGGAGTACCGACATGACAATTTTGGTTACAGATCAAGGCTTTGGCCTCGATACATGGAACAAGGGCTATACACCCTTAGGCGAGGCTGCAAATGACGCTGTAGCGCTCGACGTGCCCAGTGATGCAGACCCTGACAAAGTGTCTCTGACAGCGGCGATCATTCGTGTGGATTTCCCCAACTTTGCCGACGGACGTGGTTTTACCATCGCTCGGATGCTGCGTTTGCGCGGCTATCGCGGTCGGCTGCGTGCACACGGCCACGTCATAGCAGATCAATACGCCATGGCTCGCCGATCCGGTTTTGACGAGGTCGAAATCAGCCAGGCGCTGGCTGCACGCCAACCACAAGAGCAGTGGATTTTCCGAGCAGACTGGCAGGATCACGATTATCAATCTCGGCTGCGCGGCGCTTCAAACAGCTGATGCGCGGCGTTTAACCACCTCACTCTAGCAAAAAAACCTTCCCAATAAGAGAGGCGTCGGGGTAAACCCGCGTTGACACAACCATGATCGAGCAAACTCCAGTGAACCAAGCCGCCGCCGTCAAAGCACCGACATCGCCTGATACACAGACTGTCACTCAGGTCCAGCATTGGACAGACAGCCTGTTTTCCTTCCGTGTGACCCGCCCAGCGAGCCTTCGGTTTCGCTCAGGCGAGTTTGTGATGATCGGTCTTATGGGCGATCCCGACCCAAAGACTGGCAAGCAGAAGCATCTGCTGCGCGCCTATTCTATCGCGTCACCCGCTTGGGATGATGAATTGGAGTTTTATTCGATCAAGGTTGAAGACGGCCCTTTGACGTCACGCCTGCAACACATCCAGCCCGGTGATCAGATTATTCTGCGCCCCAAACCCGTGGGCACTCTGGTGCATGACGCTCTATTACCAGGCAAACGGCTTTGGTTTTTTGCTACTGGCACTGGCTTTGCTCCGTTTGCATCGCTGCTGCGTGAACCACAGACTTACGAAGATTATGACAAGATCGTAATCACGCATACCTGCCGTAATGTTGCCGAGTTGGACTATGGCAGCCGCCTGATTGGCACCTTGAAACAAGACGAGATGATGCAGGAATTACTGGGCAAGGACGCGCTAGACAAAATCCGCTACTACCCGACCACGACGCGCGAACAGAGCCCTAAAATGGGTCGCATCACGACCCTTCTCGAAGATGGCACATTATTCAATGATCTCGGCATTGATGGCATGAAAGCCGACACCGATCGCGCAATGATTTGCGGCTCGCTCGGCCTAAACACCGATCTCAAGCGCATTCTCGAGGGTTTCGGCCTAGAAGAAGGCGCCAATTCGGACCCAAAACATTTCGTTGTCGAAAAAGCTTTTGTTGGCTGAGCTGTTCCAATCAATTTGCTGGGATGGATCGCTAACAGTCCATAGCCTCAAAGCGCAGCCACGTTTGCATATAACGCTCGGACAGTTTCACCGTGTAGTGCCCTGTTTATGACTGGCCAATTGCACCATAGCGCCGCCGAATGCCGCCAGTATTGGACGTGCAAGGTGCAGAAAAGCCCTGTAAAGGGAAAATCCTGCGCTTCCACGCATAACAACCGATTTTGCGCCTTGAAGTAAGCCCAGGCAAAGGCTACGTTTTGGCCTCAAATTTTGCAACGATCAAAGGATCACCACCATCGCTCGCAGACCCCATAACGCGCCGCCACAACGAGACACTGGCCCTCGCGTAAACGATAAAATCCACGCCACCGAAATCCGCCTGATTGGCGCTGAAGGAGAGAACGTTGGCGTCGTGACGCCCACCCGCGCCATTGTGATGGCCGAAGATGCTGGGCTCGACCTGGTCGAAATCTCGCCTAACGCCAATCCACCGGTCTGTAAGATCATGGATTTCGGAAAGTTTAAATACGAGCAGCAAAAACGCGAGAGCGAAGCTCGTAAGAAGCAAAAAATAATCGAGATCAAGGAAGTCAAATTCCGTCCCAATACTGATATCAATGACTATGATGTCAAAATGCGCAACGTTTTCAAGTTTCTCGAGAACGGAGACAAGGTGAAGGTCACACTGCGCTTTCGAGGGCGCGAGATGGCGCACCAGAACCTGGGCCGCGAATTGTTGGAACGGGTGGCCGAGGACACCAAAGACCATGGAAAGATTGAAAACTTCCCCAAGATGGAAGGCCGCCAAATGGTCATGCTTATTGGGCCGATGCCAAACAAGTGATCATCGACCATAGTTGGATGGCAATTTTAAAGGGGCGTCGCGTTTGCGGTGCCCTTTTCAGGTTAAGGTGGCATATTCAGCTAGGGCACTGGCGACCTCACACGCAAGGCTGCATTGCATGCCGATCCAACCTGCCACTTTCCTTCACGACACTAATTATCTGCTGCGCAAGCTCGATTCCAACTTGGAAACCCTGTCAAATCTGCGCTGCTATACACTGAATGGTCGCGCAAACAAAAAGGCCGCACAAAATGTACGGCCTTTCCAAATTATCCTCAGACGAGATCACGCAGCAGCAGCTACCGCCCGCTTGGTCATAACACCGCATAGATGCGCGCGGTAGGCGCCCGTTCCGTGCAGGTCTGAAATCATATCATCGTCAGGCAGGGTCAACCCTTCCAACGCTTCTGGTGCGAAATTGGCCGATAATGCCGCTTCTGCTTCGGCCCAACGGAACACGCCGTCATTAGAAGCACCCGTGATCGCCACGCGAACACCGCTCGCGTACTTGGCAACATAAACACCCACAAGCGCAAAGCGCGATGCTGGTTGCACGAACTTTTGATAATTCGCCTTTTCTGGCACCGGAAAGCAAACTTCAGTGATGATCTCACCCTCTTCCAGCGCAGTTGTGAACATGCCCTGAAAGAAATCATCGGCTCCAATTTTACGAGCATTGGTCACTATTGTTGCACCAGACGCCAGCGCAGCCGCTGGATAGCAGGCTGAAGGATCATTATTTGCCAGCGACCCACCGATCGTTCCACGATTGCGTACGGCCGGGTCCCCAATATGGCTCGCTGTTACGGCAAGTGCGGAATAGGCGCCTGCCGTTGCTGCAACAGTCGAATGCGTTGTTGCCCCACCAATGCAGACGTCACCCACATCATTCTGGCAAACACCTTTCATCTCGTCGATAGCGCCCAAGCTTACCAACTTGTCCGGGCTGGCCAGCCTTTGCTTCAGTGTCGGGATCAGGGTTTGTCCACCCCCAAGCGGCTGGCTCTCTGAACTGCCCGACAGTTCCTTGACTGCATCCGCAATATGGCTCGGTTTGACGACGTCAAAATTGTACATTTTCGGTCCTTTCTTTTGGCAATATGATCCTTTTCATCTTGCCAGATAAACTCCGGGGTCTGGGGCGGCGCCCCAGTCCCACACTTTCAACTCATTGCATCGCTGCCCAAACTCGATCGGGCGACAAAGGCATATCGATATGCGTCACGTCCTTACCCGCAGATTGCAGCGCATCGACGACCGCACTTACAACTGCCGGGGGCGAACCGATTGCACCCGCCTCGCCGCAGCCCTTCACACCTAGAGGGTTATGCGTACAAGGCGTCTGACATGAATGATCAACATCGAACATCGGCAGGTCATCGGCGCGCGGCATCGCATAATCCATGTAAGACCCACTCAACAACTGACCGTTATCGTCATATGCACAGTTTTCAAGTAGTGCCTGACCAATTCCTTGTGCCAGACCGCCGTGAACCTGTCCCGTCACAATCATTGGATTGATGATGTTGCCAAAGTCATCTGCCGCAGCAAACCGCTCAATCGACACTTTTCCGGTATCCGGGTCGACCTCGACTTCGCAGGCATAGGCCCCCGATGGATAGGTGAAGTTGGCCGGGTCGTAGAACGCTGTCTCCTCCAGGCCCGGTTCAATATCCTCAAGTGGATAGTTGTGCGGAACATAGGCTGCAAGGGTCACATCGCCCCATGCCACAGACTTGTCTGTGCCAGCGACGCTGAACGCACCATCCTTCAGCTCGATGTCCGACTCGGACGCTTCAAGCAAATGACTTGCGATCTTCTTGGCTTTGTTGATGATCTTTTCGGTCGCACGCACCATTGCCGATCCGCCCACTGCGATGGAACGGGATCCATAGGTGCCCATGCCCATCGGCACTTTGGCGGTGTCGCCATGCACGATCTCAATCATGCTCTCGTCAATGCCAATCATCTCGGCAACGACTTGGGCAAACGATGTCTCATGGCCCTGCCCGTGACTATGCGAGCCCGTCATAACAACCAGACCACCGGTGGCATTGACCCGAACGGTGGCAGATTCATACAGACCTGCCCGTGCACCCAACTGACCAACAAGGTTTGACGGCGCGATACCGCAAGCCTCGATGTAGCAATTTACACCCATGCCGCGCAGCTTGCCTTTGGCTTCTGATGCCTTGCGGCGCGCGTCGAATCCACTAAGGTCAATCATCTCTTCGAGCTTATCCATCGTCGCGTTGTAATCCCCGGTGTCGTACTCGACTGCCACAGGCGTCGCATAGGGAAACTCGGTGATGAAGTTTTGACGACGCAACGCAATTGGATCGACGCCCAGTTCGCGTGCGGCCTTGTCCACGACACGCTCCAATTGGAATGTCGCCTCGGGCCGACCAGCGCCACGATAGGCATCTACCGGCACTGTATTGGTAAACACGGCCTTGACGTTCACATAGATCAGCGGCGTCTTGTAGTTACCAGCCATCAGCGTGCCGTGCAGCCAAGTCGGTACCGACGGCGCAAAGGTTGACAGGTAAGCGCCCATATTGGCATGTGTTTCGGTGCGAACTGCGGTAAAGTTATTATCTGCATCCAGCGCCAATTCGATGGTCGTAACGTGATCTCTGCCATGAGCGTCAGATATAAATGCTTCTGACCGGCTGGACGTCCATTTCACAGGCCTGCCGCAGGCTTTAGCGGCAAAAGTACAGAACGCTTCTTCCTGGTAGTGGAAGATTTTAGTGCCAAAGCCGCCACCGACATCCGGAGCGACAACACGCAACTTGTGTTCTGGAATCCCCAGCACAAACGCACCCATCAACAGACGGATCACGTGCGGGTTTTGCGACGTTGTATAAAGTGTGTGATCATCCGTACCACGCGAGTAGTCCCCAACGGCGACACGCGGTTCCATCGGATTTGCAACCAAGCGGTTATTGACCAATTCAAGCGAAGTGACATGCGCGGCGTCTTCGAACGCTTTGTTGACCGCGTCTTTATTCTCTTCGACAAAGCCCCAATCATAGCAAAGGTTGTCATTCAGGTCGTCATGAACCTTTGTGGCACCACCCAGCAGAGCATCTTTCATGTTGATCACAGCGGGCAACTCGTCGATGTCCAGAACGATTGCTTCGGCGGCATCTCGAGCCTGCTCCGGCGTTTCGGCAACTACGGCTGCAATCGGCTCGCCCACGTGACGCACTTTGCCCTGCGCCAGCACCGGGTGGCCAGGCTCTTGCATTGGCTCGCCATGACGGTCGGTCACCTGCCATCCACAAGGGATGCTGCCTACCCCTTCGAAATCAACACCGGTAAAGATCTGAACCACTCCCGGCATTCCGGCAGCAGCACTGGTATCGACTGATTTCAATGTTCCGTGCGCCACATCTGAGCGCAAGAAATACACATACGCCTGACCGTGAATGTTGATATCATCCGTATAGTTGCCGACCCCTGTTAGAAACCGTACGTCCTCGCGCCGCTTACTGCTGGCACCGATGCCTCCATCTTTTGGCATGTCATTCCTCCCTGAATGATGCGCGACCGCACAGGTCGCTTTTTCTTTTGAATTTCGTTTATTTAGTCGGCGTCCCAATACCCATTAAGGATATCGCGCGTGGCGAAGCGTTCAGTCTCCGTTTCCGATCCATGTATAACCATGATCGCACGGCGTTCATTGCTTGATGATCCAGCAGGTGCAACACACAGAATCACCACATCCTGATCGCCTGGCTCAAAATCCCAGCCAAAGGTTGTCCAAGAGCCAGTCGACACGCTGTGTGCACCGAGCGTGTCTTCGTAGCGATGCATGACCCGCTCCGCCCTGGCCATGCATGCTGATTTTGATCTCACCAGCCCCAAGTCGACGGTAGAATACCCTTCAGCTATGGCTGCGCCAGATCCGACAACGGTCATCAGAATGCTGGCCAGTGCGATTTTTCGGAACACGGTCATTCCGCAGCCATGGCCGCAACGTCTTGACCAGAGGCGGCCAGAATTGCTTTGACGATGTTGTGGTAGCCAGTGCACCGGCAAATGTTGCCTTCAAGATACGCGCGCACCTCTGTTTCCGTGGGCTTTGGGTTTTCCTTTAGAAGTGCGGCGGCTGACATCACCATTCCTGGAGTACAAAACCCGCATTGCAGGCCGTGGTGATCCTGAAATGCTTGTTGGATGACATTCAGCGAACCATCCGCATTGGATTGCCCTTCAATCGTGGCGACTTCGGCGCCGTCGGCCTCAAACGCGAGAATTGCACAGGATTTCACCGCTACGCCGTCTACGTGCACGACGCATGCACCGCACTGTGACGTATCACAGCCCACGTGTGTTCCAGTCATTTTGAGCTGCTCGCGCAGGAAAGACGACAACAATGTTCGTCCCTCTACCTCGCCAGAAGCAGCCTTGCCGTTCACAGTCATTGAAACCTGCACCATTATATTCTCCCTTAGTGTCATTCTTGTTTGATCCGAGTTAAGCACGGCATTTGCCACTTGAGAACACTAAACTTTCTCAAATTCACAATTTCGCAAAATCATGCACAGGGTGAGCGGATGACTTGGACCCGGCTTTCAGGACGCGCGAGGACGCGGGCGGGTCAGAATTTCCTTGAGCAAACCACCAACCCCCATCGCCGAGATATCAGCCTGCGTCAGGCGGAATCCACACAATATCCGCTCCAGCACCCAATCTGCGCCATTCAGGGCAGGTGATCGCGCGCACCCCGGAAGGCCGATTACCGGTTTGTCCTCCAACCACCCAAAGAACAGCAAATTCCCCGGATCGACAGGCATGCCATAGGCCGTCACGCTGCCTCCGGCAGCGCGCAACGCTTCTGGGCCAACGTCCTGTGGATCGGACGTGGCTGATGCCGTCAGAACAAAAATCATATCACCCGGAGCTTGGATCATCGCGCGCGCCAAAGGCTCGGTCTTGTGCGGCACCATAACGCGGTCTGTTAGAGCGACTGCAAGGCGGTCCAAACGCCCAGTCATGGCGGCCCGACCTTTGGTCACCAGGTCTGCATCACCCACCATTGTCTCGATCAGAGTTGCCGAACTGTAGACTGGTGCCGCGATTGCCAAACACTGCGCCGCTGCGGCACAGGCATCCGCAAGCTTAGTTTCTGGCACCGCATAGGCAATGATCTTGATTGTGGCGACCATTGTCCCGGCTTCGACCCTGTGGAACTGTGGCACAGTCGCGACTGTGATCATCGGATTGACGGCGTTGACCGCATTTATCGCACCGACATCCATACGAACAACGCCCGGGCCTGTGGCATAGAGGTTCACGCGCCCCGCGCCCGCCTTTGCAATGCGCAAAGCCTGCGCCGGCGACTCAGGGACAATCGCCTGCGCCAAAAATGAAGCGGCTGCGTTTTCCTCTACATCGCCGGGCTCCAGTCGCGCGGTGACCACAGTCTTGTGTCCGGCTTGGCGCAATTGGTCTACAAGTGCCGCGTCCATCAGCGTCCCTTTGGCAATGCGCCCGTCGGTCCCAGCGGTGGAGTGTGCAAGGATAGCCCCCTGCGCGTCATCGATTGAAACCATACCAAACTTCATGCGCCGCGCCGCAATGCGTGCACCAACTGGGCAAGAATAGAAACAGCTATTTCTGCAGGACTGGCAGCACCAATATCTAACCCAACCGGCCCGTTGATTCGGGCGATGTCAGCAGCAGTGAACCCTGCTTCTTGCAAGCGGGACACGCGTTTGGCATGTGTCCGGGTCGACCCCAGAGCCCCGATGTAGAAAACATTCGATTTTAGCGCAATATGGAGGGCCGGGTCATCAAGCTTGGGATCATGTGTCAACAGCAGCAGGGCGGTCCGCGCATCCAGCCCAAAATCGTTTAACGCATCGTCCGGCCAGTCGCTAATCAGCCGCTCGCCGGGAAAACGCGCCTCTGATCCAAAGGCTGCGCGTGGGTCAATGATGATCGGATCATACCCCGCGATCCGTGCCATCGGAACCAAAGCTTGGGCGATATGCACGGCCCCAACGATCACCAGACGCAAGGGCGGGTTATGCACCGCGACAAATGTTCGGCCATCGTCCTCGACGCCCGTGCGGTCACTGGCAAAACGGGTCGCGTGCCCGGCTTCATCCAGTCGACGCGTCCAGTCCTCAAGATCCACAACATAGGCGATCTGGCGTCGCGCGGCACGGGCCGCAACCAGCGCTTCAAGCATCGCGGCTGGCATCGCTACACCAATCGGCTCAACCAGAATGCGGATTGTTCCACCACAGGCCAGCCCCACCGCAAAGGCATCACCATCACTGACACCATATTCCAAAAGGCGCGGCGCACCGTCTTCCAGCGCATCCATCGCTTCTACAACGACAGCACCCTCAACGCACCCACCTGAGACAGATCCCATCATCTCGCCAGACCCAGACACCACAAGCTGTGCGCCAGCCCGGCGTGGAGCGCTGCCCCAAGTGTCGATCACGGTGGCCAATACCGCGCCCTGCCCTGCAGCGTACCAGGCCAGCGCTTGTTCCGGTGCCGTCTCAAAGCTCATCTAATCTGCCTTTATCCAGCTGCATACCGCACTTATCTGCACCCTAGACCGTAATCTCCTTCCCACAGGAAAGACAAGCCTAGCCCCATGTGTGTGCACAGATCTGTTTCCGCCCCTGCAAACGCTTGCGCCTGACCGCGTCGCGCCCTAAGTCTGACGGGTAAGAACCGGAGAGCTGTTCCATGCCAATGCAAGCCCAAGAGATCGAAGACCTGATCCGCGAAACATTTCCCGAAGCACAAATCACAATCACCGATCTGCGCGGCGACGGAAATCATTATTCAGCCGAGGTTATCGATGCCTCTTTCACCGGCATGAACCGCGTGCAACAACACCGTGCTGTAACCAAAGCCCTTAAGGGCAAAATGGACGGCAGCCACGGCGAATTGCATGCATTGGCTCTCACGACCAAGGCCCCCTAATGCGCACCCTTTGGTCCATCCTGACCTATCCGCTGCGCACACAACCGCGCGGTCCGCTGGCCGCGCGCCGTCCCGGACGCGATGAAATGGGCCAAAATCGCCTAAGCCCTCTGGGAATGGAGGCAACCGATTTATCCCTGATCGACCGGGTCGCGCGTCAAAACGATGCTTTGGAACGTGCTCCATCGATCGTCATAGACCGCAACGGCACCTTTGCAGCCCGCGCAAGCACCCATGTTGATGCGATGCCCGAAGACGAAACCTATGCCGCACGGTATCACCGTGCCTTCATGAAGAAAGATACCTGAGATGACAGATGCAGCCAAACGTATCACCGAAACCATCAAAGCCGACGACGTCGTGCTGTTTATGAAAGGCACCAAGTCGATGCCACAATGTGGCTTTTCCAGTCGTGTTGCTGGTGTGTTGAACTACATGGGCGTCGATTTTTCTGACGTAAACGTTCTGGCAGACGAAGACATGCGGCAAGGGATCAAAGATTTCTCAGATTGGCCGACCATCCCCCAGCTGTATGTCAAAGGCGAATTCGTAGGCGGCTGCGATATCATCACGGAGATGACGCTGTCCGGCGAACTGGACACTTTGTTTGAAGAAAACGGTGTCACTTTTGACAAAGACGCCGCCGACAAGATACGTGATGCGAACGGCTAAGCTCGCCTCACGATCAATAATTTGTGCACGTCAAGCAAAGCCGCACCATCAAGATCCGGCTTTTTCTTCGGCATCTGCGGCCAGCGCTTCGGCGCGGGCGGCCAATTCGGCCAGCGTGTCATGCACCGATTGTGGTACAACCGGCACTTCCACGCGCTCGGGCTCGGGTGCACCCATGGAGCGCAATCCTTCTAGCTCTGCCTCACGTTCAGCCAGTTGAGCACGGATTGCAACGATCGCGTCTTCGACGCTGGCTGTTTTGTCCGCCAGCATCAGCCCTGCCATCAGCAACATCCGCGCTTCTGGCATCCGGCCAACCTGATCCATCAAAACTTGCGCCTCATCATCCAGCATCTTGGCAGCTGTGTGCAGGTAATGCTCTTCACCCTCTTGGCAGGCAACAGCGAAATCCCGACCACCGATGGCAACTGTCACCTCAGGCATCTGATTGCTCCTTTGAGCTGGTTTCTGGTGCCTCTAACAGCGGCATCAGGGCACTAATAATGCTACTAGCCTCGGCTACATCTACCGCCCGGCCTGCACGCAGAGCCTCCAGTTCAGCCATCATTGAAGCGTTGATGAGGTGCGGCTCGCCTACACCTTCTTCGTTGGCGGCGCGCAATGCTGCGTTCGACTGGCGTAATTGATCGCTGGCCGTGCGCAACCGCTGCACTTCAAGATCAAGAGCTGTAATTCGCGCCTCAGCGTTGGCGACCGCTTTTGCGTCGCTGACCTCGCCATCGTAGCGGTCTTTTAGCGCCTGCAGGCGTTCGCTCAGTTGTGCATTGGCCAGTTTCTCATCCTCTAGCGCGGTTGCCAGTTCAGCTGCGATTTTTGCCTGTGCCGCGCCCGCGTTGCCAACACTGCCGGCAATTCTGTCTATCGCGGCGGTTATACGTCGCTGCAAATCGTCAATGTCGCTCATGCTCTGCCCCTTTCTGTCTGATAATATAGAAGGCGGGATATTTCATAAAAAAACTCGATGCGAATCGCTATGTATCTTGGCTTTGTCCTGAGTTTAATCAAAGGATTTGGAAATTGCGCCCCCATTACGATCAAGCACTTGCAGGTCGGCGTTCATGTGCCGCTAAAACGTGTTAATCACGCGCGCTTGATCTTTGGGACTTGGGTGGTATTGAGCCTGCATCTGTATTGCTCAATTGCCCAAAGGACACGTTCGTGGATCTGACAGCCCTTCGCACCGCACACCCTGATCACTGGTCCAAGGCCACAGCCATTCGAGCGCTGACCCTGGATGCCGTCGCCGCCGCAAATTCTGGACACTCTGGCATGCCGATGGGCATGGCGGATGTTGCAACGGTCTTGTTCGAAAAGCATTTGAAATTTGACGCTTCGACACCAAACTGGCCCGACCGTGACCGCTTCATATTGTCGGCCGGACATGGGTCGATGCTGCTGTATTCCCTTTTGCACCTTACTGGCTATGCCGACATGACGCTTGAGCAGGTCAAAAACTTTCGCCAGTGGGGCGCGATCACGGCCGGTCATCCGGAATATGGCCACGCCGCGGGCATCGAGACAACGACAGGGCCGCTCGGCCAAGGGATCGGCAATGCGACCGGCTTCGCCATGGCAGAGGAAATTATGCGCGCCCAATACGGCAATAAAGTTGTCGATCACCACACCTATGTCATAGCCGGTGACGGCTGTCTGATGGAAGGTGTCAGCCAAGAGGCGATCACGCTGGCCGGACGTCATCAACTGGGCAAGCTCATCGTGTTCTGGGACAATAATAACATCACCATCGACGGCCCCGTTACCTTGTCTGACACAACAGACCAGCCGATGCGATTCAAGTCAGCGGGCTGGGACGTGATCGAAATCGACGGCCATGACCCCGTTGCCATTGATGCTGCAATTACCAAAGCCAAAAGCCAGAAAAAGCCAACTATGATTGCCTGCAAGACCCACATCGCCTTGGGTCACGCAGCTCAAGACACATCGAAAGGTCATGGCGCGCTAACTGATGCCGACCAAATGGCTGCAGCCAAAGCTGCCTATGGCTGGACGACAGGCCCATTCGAAGTGCCCGGCGATGTCAAAGCAGCCTGGGAAGCTATTGGTGCGCGCGGCATTGCAGACCGCGAAGCCTGGCATGCACGTTTTGAAATCCTTTCGACGAGCAAGCAAAATCAGTTCACCCGTGCCTATAGCCGGGACACGCCCAAGAAACTGTCTGCGACGGTCAAGGCATTCAAAAAACAGTTGTCCGAAGCCGCACCTAAACTGGCCACGCGCGCAGCGTCGGAAAAAACGCTTGAGGTGTTAAACCCGGTGATGCCCGAAACAGTGGGCGGCTCGGCTGACCTGACGGGCTCGAACAACACCAAGACAAGTGACCTCGGTGTCTTTGATGTCGACAATCGTGGTGGGCGTTATATCTATTGGGGTATCCGCGAACACGGTATGGCGGCTGCGATGAATGGCATGGCCTTGCATGGCGGCGTGCGCCCTTATGGCGGGACATTCATGTGTTTTACTGACTATGCACGCCCCGCGATGCGACTGGCAGCGTTGATGAAGATCCCAACGACTTTTGTCATGACTCATGACAGCATTGGCCTCGGCGAAGACGGACCAACCCACCAACCGGTGGAGCATTTGGCCATCAGCCGGGCCACGCCAAACACGAATGTGTTCCGCCCCGCAGACGCCATCGAAACAGCAGAAGCTTGGGAACTGGCCCTGTCGTCTACTGAAACACCTTCTGTTTTATCGCTGACAAGACAGGGCTTGCCCACCGTCCGCACAGAACACAAGCTGCGCAATCTGACAGCGCAGGGCGCTTATGTGCTAGCCGACGCCGAAGGCAAGCGACAGGTAATCCTGATCGCTTCCGGTTCTGAGGTTACGGTGGCACTGGATGCACGCGCGATGCTGCGGGATGAGGGCATTGGCTGCCGTGTTGTGTCGATGCCATGCATGGAACTGTTTGCTGCACAGGATGAAACTTATCGTCGGCGCGTGCTGCCCGCCGGACCGGTGCGCATCGGCATCGAAGCAGCGGTGCGCCAAGGTTGGGATCGTTGGCTGTTGGGCGAACGCGGCAAGGCCAATAAAGCCGATTTCGTTGGCATGGACGATTTTGGGGCCTCGGCCCCCGCAGGCGTGTTGTTTGAGAAATTCGGCATTACCGCAGATAATGTCGTCGCCAAAGCCAAGGCGCTTTTGTAACACCCGCGATGATCGAGATTCAAAAACAGGGCTCCTTCATTAGTGGGGCCCTGTTGAATTCAGCCTGGTGCATCACACAAAAGGCGAGACAACGTAGCTATTCAAGCAACAATTTTACAAATGCTGTCACGCGCGAACGTTGCCTGAACTTCAGCATTCAACAAACGAAATAGTGTATGGAGATCTTGGTATTTCGCCAAACGCCTTAGGCAGCCTTTGGCGTCAGAGCGCGCCAAATCGGAGTGATCACTTTTTCCCCCAATGGGATCAATAAAACACCCAAAACAAGACCAAGAACGCCATCTACACTTGCCTTTATTGCCCATTCCAACAGGCCTGATCCGCCCCCAATGGCCTTGGCGGTTCCATAAATCAGGTCTTCGGGTCCGTGCCATCCTATTTCCGCAAGCCCATGAAGGATGATCGCGCCCCCAACCCACAACATTGCCGCTGTTCCGATGATGGTGAGGGCTTTCATAAATCTTGGCATGATCTTGACAATCGCTCGACCAAACGCACGCACCGGCGCAATCCGGCCATTTGACGCAAGCGAAAGCCCTACGTCATCCGCCTTTACGATCAGCGCGACAGACCCATAGACCGCCACCGTGATCATGATGGCAACCGTCGCCAAAGTCGCCGCTTCAAACCAGAAATTGCTTTCGGGAATGGCCGCAAGCGAAATGGTCATGATTTCGGCCGACAGGATAAAATCGGTCTTGATGGCACCGGCGGCCTTTTGTTCTTCTAAATGGGCAGGATCTTGGGCTGCCATTTCTTTGCCTTTGTAATCATCGTGACCATGCCCAAAGCCAAACACATGCGCGACCTTTTCTGCTCCTTCAAAGCACAAATATGCCCCGCCCAGCATCAGCAGCGGCGGTATCGCCAAAGGTGCGAAATTGGTCAAAAGCAAGCCGACGGGCAGCAAAAAAACCAGCTTATTCCTGAGCGACCCTTTGGTGATACGCCAGATGATCGGCAGCTCACGCTCGGCAGCAAAACCTTGCACATATTTGGGCGTGACAGCAGCGTCATCAATGACAGCACCCGCAGCTTTAGCGCTCGCTTTTGCTGCCTGTCCAATCACATCATCGATCGATGAGGCAGCAACTTTGGCGATTCCCGCGACGTCATCTAAAAGCGCCAATAATCCACTCATACTCTGTGCTCCAGTTTTTTGTACGTTAGCGCACAACACTCTGCGCACCGCCTGCATATTGTTAGCGCCAACTGCAGGCCAATTAAAACCTTTAACGCTAACACTCTGATTTTCTGATCTTTTCAGGCTTTTCTCATTCGTCAAACACAGCTATCACCGGCGAAGTGTTAGGGGACCACGCAAAGGGGTTAGCATGACGATCAAGGTTGGCATCAACGGATTTGGTCGCATAGGTCGCTGCACCCTTTCTCACATCGCAACATCACTGCGCAATGATATCGATGTCGTTGCTGTGAATGCAACGGGCCCGTTGGAAACATCAGCGCACCTAATGAAATACGATTCGATCCACGGACGCTTTCCGAACGAGATCAAGATCAGTAATGACACTATGGACCTCGGGCGCGGCCCAATGCGAATGATGTCGACGTATGACATGAAAGAACTGGACTGGGACGGCGTTGACGTTGTGCTGGAATGCACCGGCAAGTTCAACGACGGAACCAAAGCCAACGTGCATCTGGAACGGGGCGCAAGGAAAGTTCTGCTCTCAGCACCGGGCAAAAACGTCGACAAAACCATCGTCTTCGGCGTGAACGATAATTTGCTGGCTGCAAACGACAGGATGATTTCAAACGGGTCGTGCACCACAAATTGCTTAGCCCCGCTGGCCAAAGTACTGGACGAGGCCATTGGCATCGAACGTGGTGTAATGACGACAATCCACAGCTATACCGGCGACCAGCCCACTCTAGATCGGCGTCATGACGATCTTTACCGCGCGCGCGCTGCCGCAATGGCAATGATCCCCACATCTACAGGGGCTGCGAAAGCGCTTGGCGAAGTGCTACCGAACCTTGCAGGTAAATTGGATGGCACCGCGATGCGTGTGCCCACGCCCAACGTATCAGCCGTTGACCTCACATTTGAAGCCAAGCGTGACGTGACAGCCCAAGAGGTCAACGCAGCCGTCGCCGAGGCCGCGCGCGGACCCATTGGTCGGGTCCTATCATATGACGACGAGCAAAAGGTTTCAGTTGATTTCAACCACACCGAATTTTCGTCTATCTTTGCACCTGATCAGACGAAAGTTGTTGGAAACAGGCTAGTCCGCGTGCTGGCATGGTACGATAACGAATGGGCTTTCTCGGTGCGTATGGCAGATGTCGCAGCCGCGATGGGCCGCTTGGTCTGATCCCTAACTGGCCCTTGCAAGGGCCAGAGACGGCTGTCACAAGGTGTCGACCTCAATTCGTGTGTAATACCAGCCCTATGACCAATCGCATCGCCTGTGTCCTCGCAATAATCATTTGCGCCACCGTAGCGGGAGACGTGATGCTCTACGATGCTGATCATCTTGTGTTTTTGGCGAAAAAGCTTGCCGAATTAATCGAGTGGCTCAAGTTCTGGCGCTAATGCTTTACTTGAAATAACTTGGGTCACCCAACGTTTCCTGAAATCAAGTATTTCAATGCGTTAAGTAATGGCGGATATTTCTGTTAGCTCGTCAAACGCTATGGTTCGTGCTGTGGCCGGGTGTTGACTCTGCACCAAAAATAAAGTTGTTAGCGTTAACGGCGTTTTGGTGTGGGATTTACAGCGCATCATTGCTTGACACAAATTTTCATTATCAGACATGGGGGACACCATGGCCATCAAAGTTGCAATCAATGGGTTTGGACGCATCGGACGCAATGTTCTGCGGGCAATCATCGAAAGTGGTCGGACGGATATCGAAGTTGTTGCAATCAATGATCTTGGTCCGGTCGAAACGAACGCACACCTGCTACAATACGACAGTGTGCACGGCCGCTTTCCCGTCACTGTAAAGACCAGCGTTGATAGCATCGATGTTGGTACCGGCCCCATCAAAGTTAGTGCCATGCGGAACCCCGCTGACCTGCCTTGGACGCATGTCGATGTCGTGCTTGAGTGCACAGGTATTTTCACATCTAAAGAAGCCTGTCAGGCGCATCTTAAGAACGGGTCAAGTCGTGTTCTAATCTCTGCCCCTGGGAAAGGTGTCGACAAAACAATAGTTTATGGCGTCAATCATCAAGCTCTTTCGGGCGATGACGTAATTGTGTCGAACGCGTCTTGCACCACCAACTGCCTAACGCCGGTGGCCAAGGTCCTACACGATACATTTGGGATCACCCGCGGCTTCATGACAACCGTGCATAGCTATACGGGTGACCAACCAACGTTGGATACAATGCACTCGGACCTTTATCGCGCCCGTGCCGCTGCTCTTTCGATGATACCGACATCAACCGGTGCGGCCAAAGCTGTTGGGCTGGTCATGCCTGAACTCAATGGCAAGCTAGACGGCGTTGCCATTCGTGTCCCAACGCCCAATGTGTCTTGTGTCGATCTTACCGTTGAATTGGGTCGGGATGTAACAGTCGAACAAGTCAATGAGGCCATGACAGCAGCCGCGGCCAGCGGCCCGCTAAAAGGTGTCTTGGGCGTTACCGACGCTAAACTCGTCAGTATGGACTTTAACCATGACCCCCATTCCTCCATCTTTGCAACCGATCAGACCAAAGTCATGGATGGCAACATGGTGCGTATCCTCACGTGGTATGACAATGAATGGGGCTTTTCCAATCGAATGTCGGACACTGCGGTCGAAATGGGAAAGTACCTGTAATAAAGTTTCTGACCTCAGCATTGATAAGTCCAATTGAGGTAATATGATTATATGGCGTCGTGGGACCTAGTAACTCCTGAGGAGTGGGACATATAGGACAGATAAATGAAACTGAAGTGATCTAGGTTAATTGGAAGTGCTTTAAATATCCCACTCATTGGCGTGCTTGAGTTCACCTATCGCTGTCCAGCTAACGCGAATTCGGGCAACTCGCGTGTCACCCCAAGTACTGAATATCAGGTCAAAACCTTCGGCAGTAATCTCTTGAGTGGAAACGTTAGCACGCATAGGCGTTTCATTATGAACATCCCACATAGATATCCCAACCTGCACCACCGGCTGTGACGTAAACGGCTCAGAGAAAGACACAAATTTGCGACGCTCGCGTTCACCGTGACCTGTCCACATCTCTCCGTTATCCTCAAAGTCAGAGAACACGGTAATTTCACCCTGATCAACACCAATGAGGTGGTTCTGTAGTTTTTTCATCATTCTGTTTTTCACCGCCAAGCTAATAAAAACAAAGAATGTTGTCAAAATAACGGCAGTGGTATGAAAAAGACTCTGCCTATTACAGAGCCTTTTTCGTCAAAGTTAAACGGGAGTAACCAATCAAACGTTGAACTATTTTATCGTCATGCCAATCTCGACCCCAACCGCAATCATATCAGCCAGAAGCTTAGCAGCGTCATCCATTTGGCTCGGTGTCTGATGACTAGACTCTTTGGCACGGTCAAGAAATTCCTGAGCCTCGCCGACCATTGCATCCATTTTTTCCTGCGTCATATCCGACTTGATCACGGCCTGTTCAGCAAGCACCGAAACGCCTTGAACACCGATCTCAGCAAAGCCACCAGTTACAATGTACTCATGTGTTGAAGCGCCATCTTCGACTTTCAACAGGCCGGGTCGCAATGTGGTGATCGTAGGCGCGTGATCAGCCATGATGGTCATGTCACCATCGGCACCAGGTATCTCAACTGACACAGCTACTAGCGACGCAAGGCTTCGCTCGGGCGATACCAATTCAAACTGCATCTGCTTTCTCCTTTGGAATAACGCGCACCGCTTGGGTCAGACTTCAGGGCCATTCTTATCAACGCCCCGAAGCCTTTGAGCCAAATTTGGTGCTGCCAATTATGCGGCGTCCGCAGCCATTTTCTCGGCCTTGGCAATCACTTCATCGATGCCACCAACCATATAGAACGCGCCTTCTGGCAAATGGTCATATTCGCCTGCGACAACCGCTTTGAACGACGAAATCGTGTCTTCAAGTGCGACTTGTACTCCGTCCGAGCCAGTAAAGACCTTCGCCACGTCAAAAGGCTGGCTCAAGAATCGCTGGATTTTCCGGGCACGGGTCACCGTCAGTTTGTCCTCTTCAGACAGCTCGTCCATTCCCAAGATCGCGATGATGTCTTGCAGCGATTTGTAGCGTTGCAGGATCTGTTGCACGTCAGAGGCAACTTTGTAGTGCTCTTCGCCCACGATCTGCGGATCCATCAGGCGCGAAGAGCTGTCCAATGGGTCAACAGCTGGGTAGATGCCAAGTTCCGAAATTGCGCGAGACAGAACCGTCGTCGCGTCAAGGTGCGCAAAGGTGGTCGCTGGTGCTGGGTCGGTAAGGTCATCCGCAGGCACATAAACAGCTTGGATAGACGTAATCGACCCCGATTTGGTCGATGTGATCCGTTCCTGCATCGCACCCATGTCGGTTGCCAGCGTTGGCTGATAGCCAACAGCAGAAGGAATACGGCCCAAAAGCGCCGACACTTCGGAGCCCGCTTGGGTAAAGCGAAAGATGTTATCGACAAAGAACAGAACGTCCGTTCCCGAAGAATCGCGGAATTGCTCGGCCAGTGTCAGACCCGTCAGGGCCACACGGGCACGCGCTCCTGGGGGTTCGTTCATCTGACCGTAAACCAGAGCAACCTGGCTGTCTTCGAGGTTGTCGGGCTTGATCACGTTGGATTCGATCATTTCGTGGTAAAGGTCGTTGCCCTCACGGGTCCGTTCGCCAACACCCGCAAACACGGAATAGCCCGAGTGCACTTTTGCGATGTTGTTGATAAGTTCCATGATCAGAACCGTCTTGCCCACGCCGGCACCACCGAACAAGCCAATCTTTCCGCCCTTGGCATAGGGTGCCAGTAGGTCAACCACCTTGATGCCCGTAACCAGAACTTCGGATTCTGTTGATTGCTCAGAGAACGCAGGCGCATCTTGGTGGATGGCGCGCTTTTCTTCGGCATCGACTGGGCCACCTTCGTCAACGGGCTCGCCGACGACGTTCAGGATACGGCCAAGTGTTTTGGGACCCACTGGAACCATAATGGGTCCATCGGTGTCAGTGACGACCTGCCCGCGCACCAGTCCCTCAGAGCTGTCCATCGCGATCGTGCGCACCGTGTTTTCACCAAGGTGCTGGGCGACTTCAAGTATCAGGCGGTTGCCGTGATTGTCGGTTTCCAGCGCATTCAGAATTTCCGGCAGGTGGTCATCGAACTGCACGTCGATAACAGCTCCGATAACCTGCGTGATTTTGCCTTTAGCGTTTGCCATGTTTCGTCTCCGGTTTTCTTACAGCGCTTCCGCGCCAGAAATAATTTCGATCAGCTCGTTAGTGATCACAGCCTGACGCGAGCGGTTGTATTCGATCGTCAGCCTGTCGATCATATCGCCCGCATTGCGTGTTGCATTGTCCATTGCCGACATCCTTGCGCCCTGTTCAGAAGCACCATTTTCAAGCAGCGCTGAAAAGATAGCGGTCGAAATTGCGCGCGGTAGAAGATCGGCCAGGATGGATTCTTCGTCGGGTTCGTAATCATAAAGCGTGTCGGCAGCATCGTAGCCATCGGGTGCTTCGAACGGAATGATTTGCTGTGCCGTAGGGATTTGTGTGACCACGTTTTGGAAGCGGGAAAAGAAAATTGTTGCGACGTCGAATTCGGACGAATCAAAACGCGCGAGCACATCTTTAGCCACGCCTTGTGCGTCACCGTAACCGAGCCGCTTGACGTCGCTCATGTCCACATGACCGACAAACATGTCACCGAAGTTCCGCTTCATCTGATCGCGGCCTTTTTTGCCGACAGTCAAAATCTTGACGGTCTTGCCGTTGGCTGTCAGGTCAGATGCACGTTGCCGCGCAAGTTTGGCGATATTTGTATTAAAGCCACCGCACAGGCCACGCTCTGATGTCATCACAACCAAAAGGTGTGTCTGATCCGATCCGGTTCCGGAAAGCAGTTTTGGCGCGCTGTCAGAGCCACCTACAGACGACGCTAGGCCCGCCATCACGGCGTTGAACCGTTCTGTATAGGGCCGCGACTGTTCGGCAGCTTCCTGCGCCCGCCGCAATTTTGCGGCGGCCACCATCTGCATGGCCTTGGTGATCTTGCGGGTCGATTTGACCGACGCGATCCTGTTTTTCAGGTCCTTGAGATTTGGCATTGCCTGATCTCCTTATGCGAAGTCAGATGCGAACGCGTCGAGAGCCGCCTTGATCTTGTCTTCCAGCTCGCCCTTTACCTTGCGGTCGTTATCCGAGATATCAGCCAAAAGATCTGCATTGTTCTGACGCAAATGCATCAGCATTGCGGCTTCAAAGCGACCCACATCCTTGACGTCAATGGCATCCAAGTAGCCATTCGTTCCGGCATAGATGACGCAAACGATTTCGGCGTTGGTAAGCGGTGAATATTGTGCCTGCTTCATTAGCTCGGTCAAACGCGCACCGCGGTTCAACAACTGCTGTGTCGCTGCGTCAAGATCGGAGCCGAACTGGGCAAAAGCTGCCATTTCGCGATACTGAGCCAGTGACAATTTCACTGGGCCAGCCACAGACGACATCGCTTTGGTCTGGGCCGAAGAGCCCACGCGCGACACCGACAGACCGGTGTTCACAGCAGGGCGGATGCCCTGGTAGAACAGTTCAGTCTCGAGGAATATCTGGCCATCGGTGATCGAAATCACGTTCGTCGGAATAAAGGCAGACACGTCACCGCCTTGTGTTTCGATGATCGGCAGCGCTGTCAACGATCCGGCACCGTTGTCTTCGTTCAGCTTGGCCGACCGTTCCAGAAGGCGCGAGTGAAGATAGAAAACGTCACCGGGATAAGCTTCACGACCTGGCGGACGACGCAGCAACAACGACATCTGACGGTAGGATACGGCCTGTTTGGACAAGTCATCGTAAATGATCAGAGCGTGGCGGCCATTGTCGCGGAAATGCTCGGCCATGGCTGTCGCGGCATAAGGGGCTAAGAACTGCATCGGTGCAGGGTCAGAAGCGGTTGCCGCAACCACGACGGAGTAGTCGATCGCGCCGCTCTCTTCGAGTTTTTTCACCAACTGCGCCACGGTGGAACGCTTTTGCCCGATTGCAACATAGATGCAATAAAGCTTTTTGCTCTCGTCATCACCAGCGGCATCGTTATACGACTTTTGGTTCAGGATCGCGTCAAGTGCCACGGCAGTCTTGCCGGTTTGGCGGTCGCCAATGATCAGCTCACGCTGGCCACGACCAATAGGGATCATCGCGTCCACGGCCTTGAGGCCTGTCGCCATAGGTTCATGCACAGATTTGCGCGGGATAATGCCAGGTGCCTTTACGTCAGCGACACTGCGGCCAGACGCGTTGATCGGGCCCTTGCCATCCAGCGGGTTGCCCAAGCCATCGACAACCCGGCCCAGCAGTTCGTCACCGGTGGGCACGTCCACGATAGAGTTGGTGCGCTTGACTGTGTCACCTTCTTTGATGTCACGGTCAGAGCCGAAAATCACAACGCCGACGTTGTCAGATTCAAGGTTCAGCGCCATGCCCTGAATGCCACCAGGAAATTCGACCATTTCACCGGCTTGTACATTATCAAGACCATATACACGGGCGATACCGTCGCCCACTGACAAAACGCGGCCAACTTCTGCCACTTCTGCTTCCTGACCAAAGTTCTTGATTTGATCTTTCAGGATTGCAGAGATTTCTGCTGCTTGGATACCCATTTATCCGACCTCTTTCATTGCATTCTGGAGGGAAGAGAGCTTGGAGCGGATTGACGTATCAATCATCTTCGAGCCCAATTTTACGATCAATCCGCCGATAAGACTTTCGTCGACTGACGCATTAATGGTGACGTCTTTGCCCATGCGGGCCTTTAGCGTTTTGGCAAGGCTAGCGCTTTGCGATTTTGTCATGGCCTTAGCTGACGTGACATCAGCGGTTACTTCACCGTTTTCCTCGGCGATGATGTCCCGCAGGCTTTGTAACAACTGTGGCAGCACAAAAAGGCGGCGCTTGCCGGCCATGAGCGCCAGTGTGTTTGTCACCAAAAGGCCCAATTGGGCCGCTTTAGCCAGCTCTGTTATGGCTGCGGCCTGTTCACGTCGCGCATAAACCGGCGAGTGGATCAGCGCATTAAAGTCAGCGCTTTCGGCGATTATATCCGTAAGCGTTGAAATATCATTTTGCAGTTCCGCAACGGTGCTGCTTTCTTTGGCGAGCTCGTAAACGGCTCTCGCATAACGCACGGCAATACCCGTGGATATCGAAGCTGGTTCGGACACGTCCACCCTTTCGATGTCTTGGCCCCGCTTCGCAACACCACAGCGTGTGGGTCCGGGGGCGTTGAAGTGCCCCAGCGTGGGCCGGAGCGTACAAATCACGGGGGATGTAACAGAGGGTTTCGAGCCCCGCAACATATGTTCTCGAACTGGCGTTTCTTTACTTATTATTACTTTTCAAGTGGTTAGATAAACTGCGACCGTTTGCACCAGAGGTTTTGTCAGGAATTCGTCACAAAATACGAGGAATCCTACGCGATTCCGTCCGCAGAACGGATGCGATTGCTCAATTGATCGGCAATTCTTGGTCGCCGGTCGGGAATCCCACATGTTGTTTCCGGAATGCGAAAGGATAATTTATTTGGCCATCCGTCACAGGCTTTGCTTTTGCCGCAGCCCATTAAAGGACAGGTTATTGAAACCATTTGCATTGCTGGTACTCACGCAGTTGGCAGCGTGCTTCTTTTGCTGTGGCAGGTCGGCGTGATGCGTAATCAGAGCTTGAAACGCCAGATATTCCCAACACACCTGACCAGTCTGATGAACCTCCAGAGTTTGATTTTGAAGCGTCGTTTGATGTTTGGCTAACAACCCTCACGCTAGAAATCGACGTTGGTCAAGGTGCAGCACGCACACTATCCGCGGACATCTATGTGAATACACAAGTTAACGGCAATCCAACTTGCTTGCTGGAAACCTGCGATGCGAGGATGCGAGGTTCAATCTTTTACCCTAAGATGTCGAATGCACAGGTGCCGACTGGAAACCCAGAACGAATTATCTGGCGTCGAAATATTAAAGCGGACGACATTTCTTAGCAGCTATACTGATGTGTGTGTGACCTGTAATGACCTAGTCGCCTGGAAAACCCCGCGTTGCGATTTACCAGCGTGGCGGCACACCGGGCATCACATTCGACCAAATAGCCCTCTGCATGTAGCGCTTGGCAAGTGCGGAACGCGCCGTGTTACGTGCGCCCTGCAACCGGTGCCGCCACGCCTTGCGACACCTTTTGCACTCTTGCGGCACCGCGCGCGATTTTGCCCTTCGGAGGGTAGACCAGCTTGGACGCTTCGACCATGAAAGCCCCACCCGCAATCATGCCCGGCATTGTGCGCCCGACCCTTTCAAACATTTTCGACGATTTCATCCAGACCCGTTTGGCAGAGGGAAATTGATAAAGGGCACCCACATGTCGCTCAGGCAGGAACTGATGTTTGCGCAACTGTGTCTCAAGCTGGCTGGCCGAATAGGGGCGGCCAAACCCGAATGGTGTTCGGTCACGGCGCGACCACAATCCCGCCCGGTTCGGTACGATGAACAGTGCTTTACCCCCGGGCCCTAGCACGCGCCACGCTTCTTCCAGCAGGTCATAGGCCCGTTCCGATGTCTCAAGACCATGAAGAATGATAAGCTTGTCCACGTGGCCAGTTTCAATAGGCCAAAGCGTTTCCTCGCTGAGCACAGTCACATTTTGGCCATCTGCGGGCCAGGGCATCACCCCCTGCGGACCGGGCATCAGCGCCATCACCCGACGGGCGTCAGCGAGATAGGGACGCAGAAGTGGCAAAGCAAATCCAAAACCAACCACTGTTTGACCCTTAGCCTCTGGCCATAGCTCACTTAGTCGGCGCCGCATCGAGGCCTGCGCCGCGCGCCCCAAAGCGCTGCGATAATAAAAGTTCCGCAAGTCCTGAACATCAAGATGCATTTATGGCCCTTGCCCTTTGCTCTGCTGCACGCCACTTATTGGGACAACTTACAGAACAAAAGGCGATTTGCCATGCCCTTCGAACTTCGCACCGTGCCCTGCCTCTCGGACAATTACGCTTTTCTCGCGCATGATCCGGCGACGGGCGCCACTGCTCTCATCGATGTGCCCGAAGCCGGACCGATACTTGCAGCTTTGGCCGATACTGGCTGGACGCTGAGCGACATCCTGCTTACCCATCACCACGATGACCACGTCGATGGGTTGAACGAGGTTCTTGCCGCACATCCGGCCCGCGTGATCGGAGCCGCCAAAGATGCGCACCGACTGCCCGCGCTGGACCTAGCGGTGGAAGAAGGCGAGAGTATCGCGATCGGTGTACAGACTGGAACTGTGATTGATGTATCCGGTCATACGATCAATCACGTGGCGTTTTATTTTGCAGAAGCAAAAGTTGTATTTACAGCCGATAGCCTGATGGCAATGGGGTGTGGCCGGGTGTTCGAGGGCACCAGACCTCAGATGTGGGACAGCCTGCAAAAGCTGATGGCACTGCCAGCTGACACGGTGGTCTGTTCGGGGCACGAGTACACTGCGGCCAATGCAAAGTTTGCGCTGACCATCGACCCAGACAACCCCGCGGTGCATGCTCGGGTTGCCGAAATCAATGCAAAACGCGCCGCAGGCGAGGCCACCGTACCGTCGCTGTTGTCACAAGAACTGGCGACCAACCCGTTTTTGCGCGCGGCTGATCCGGTTGTACAGGCAAATCTGGGAATGTCCGGCGCAGATCCAACCGCAGTTTTTTCTGAAATTCGCGCTCGCAAAGACAATTTTTAAGGCGCCCCGCGACCAAATTGGGGCCAATCATCCTTAATAAATTAAAAATGTGACCCGTTGACCAAAGAAAAGCCTTGAAGCTGGGCGTTGTTCAACCAAACTTAAGAGAAAGACACCATGGTCTAAACGGGCGCGCAACATTCCTTGTGCCCCCCAGCCGACCCCGATCGACAGGAGCACCGCAGTGCCTTCATTCTCGACGACCCTTGAAAAAGCAATCCATCAGGCACTCGCCCTGGCCAATGAACGCCGGCACGAATTCGCAACTCTTGAACACCTGCTGCTGGCGTTGGTCGAAGAACCCGATGCGCACCGCGTGATGCAGGCCTGTTCGGTCGATACAGCCGACCTGCGCAGTGCTTTGGTCGAATTCGTAGACAGCGAGCTTTCGAACCTTGTGACGGATGTTGATGGATCCGAAGCTGTGCCGACGGCCGCATTCCAGCGGGTCATTCAACGCGCCGCAATCCACGTGCAATCGTCTGGCCGTACCGAAGTCACGGGTGCAAACGTACTCGTCGCAATCTTTGCCGAGCGCGAATCCAACGCCGCATATTTCTTACAAGAGCAGGAGATGACCCGATATGACGCGGTTAATTTCATCGCGCACGGCGTTGCAAAGGATCCAGCCTTTGGCGAACCTCGGCCTGTTTCTGGCGCGCCCGAAACAGAGGACGAACCGCAAGGTGTCACTGACGGAGACAAAAAAGAATCTGCACTGGCGAAATATTGTGTGGACCTGAATGAGAAATCACGCGAGGGCGATATTGACCCGCTAATCGGTCGCGAGACCGAAGTTGAACGGTGCATTCAAGTTCTGTGCCGTCGTCGCAAAAATAACCCACTGCTTGTTGGTGATCCAGGCGTGGGCAAAACCGCCATTGCCGAGGGGCTGGCCCGCAAGATCGTGGCAGGCGAAACACCCGAAGTGCTGTCAGGCACAACTATTTATTCGCTCGACATGGGAGCACTGCTGGCGGGCACCCGTTATCGCGGCGACTTTGAAGAGCGCCTCAAGGCCGTAGTAAACGAACTGGAAGATCACAAAGATGCAGTTCTGTTCATAGACGAAATTCACACAGTGATAGGTGCGGGTGCGACGTCGGGTGGTGCGATGGATGCATCAAATCTGCTGAAACCTGCGTTGCAGGGCGGCAAACTACGCACGATGGGCTCGACCACATACAAAGAATTCCGCCAGCATTTCGAAAA
>JAQWVA010000041.1:0-2557 GCA_029250205.1 Tateyamaria sp. | reverse complement strand
ACATGTCTCTGGGTGACGTTGATGTCTCTTACACCGTCACGGCAGATGATGTTGCGTCAACTTCTACTGGAGATGTGGTTGCACTCGGGCTGAAAACAGCGATTGAAGCATCCGGTGCAGATGTTTCGGTTAATTATAACAGCACAAACGCCGGACAACTTCTCATTGAAAACAAATCCGCGAATAGCTTGAGTATTTCGGGTCAGTTCCAAAATGTTGGCTCTGGCGGTTTGTCAGCAATGGCCGGAATTGATGTTTCGACTTCCGGTGGTGCCATCACAGCCTTGTCCGGTATAGAGGCGCTCATCGATACAGCAATTGATGCTGCTGCATCGTTTGGTTCTGCTCAAGGGCGGATAGAAACACAATCTGATTTCGTGTCAAAGCTTTCCGATTCTTTGAAAACAGGAATTGGGTCAATGGTCGATGCTGACATGGAAGAAGTGTCAGCGCGCCTGCAGGCCTTGCAGACACAGCAGCAGCTGGGTGTTCAGTCGTTGTCGATTGCAAACCAGGCGCCGCAGACAATTCTGTCGCTGTTCCGGTAAACCTCTTTGGCGAAGCGCTGAGAATCAGCGCTTCGCCATCCCAATAATTTTATAACAACGAACAGGTGTCGAAGTGGCTGCAATCATTCAAGCTTTGCGTGGATACTCTGAAAACGCTGTTTCGACAAGAAACGGGCGCCGGGCCGAATATGAAATCGTCGCGCGGGTCACACATCAGTTGCGTAACTCTGCCGTAAACTCCAAATCGGATTTTCCGGCCTTTGCGGAGGCGGTTCACCTGAACCAACGTCTCTGGACCGCGCTGGTCGTTGATATTGCGGACAAGCACAACCCTTTGCCTGAAGAGCTTAAAGCCAGGATCATATATTTGGGTGACTTCACACGTAAATACACTCGCAAAATTCTGCGAGAGAAAGCATCTGTCATGCCACTTCTCGAAATCAATATGGCTGTTCTACGCGGCCTGAAAACGGAAGGACCGACTGCATGAGTGGTCTCATCCTCAAACTAAGCCCAAAAGAGCGTATCTTAATCAACGGTGCTGTCATCGAAAATGGCGATCGGCGCAGTCGCCTGGCGATCATGACACCGGATGCAAATATTCTAAGGTTGCGGGATGCAATTCATCCTGAGGATGCCAAAACACCGGTGCGCCGTGTATGCTATGCGGTTCAATTGGTCCTGTCTGGTGATACACCACCTGAGAACGCACGCCGTAACCTGTTGCGCAGTGTCGAAGAATTGAGCCAAGTGTTCATTGACCGCGATAGCCGCAAACACCTCGACCTTGCATCTCATGCCTTGGTGGATGGGGACTATTACCGCTGCATGAAAGCGCTGCGTACCTTGTTGCCACGCGAGGAACGGCTTCTCGCAGCTGGAGTCTAAGTTATGTTTCAACCGGTCCTGACATCGTCCGGGTTAACAGGCTGGCAATTTCTTCAACAAACCTATGATCGCCAGTTTGAAACGTTCAATCAATCGGTCCAGTTAAAGCGCGACACTGACTATTTTGTAGAACAAATCGCGACCATCACCAGCGCTGAAGATCTCGTGAAGGATCGTCGTTTGTTGACCGTTGCCCTTGGGGCTTTTGGTTTACAGGATGATATAAACAACACGTTCTTTATTCAAAAGATGCTTGCCGATGGAACGACTGCCGAAGATTCATTGGCGAATCGTTTCACCGACAGTCGTTACCGCGATTTGTCAGAGGCGTTTGGATTCGGACCGGCCGAAATTCGCGGCGCTCTATCGCCCGGCTTTGCACAGGGCATCATTGCAAAATTTCAAGCCAATAGCTTTGAAGTGGCAACTGGCGAACAAGACGAAACGATGCGCATTGCATTGTATGCAGAACGCACTTTGCCCGAAGTTGTGAATACAAATGGTTCAGAAGCTTCTAAATGGTTTACCATCATGGGCCAGCCGCCGCTGCGTAGCTTGTTTGAAACGGCACTGGGATTGCCAGAAGCTTTTGGTCAAGTTGATATCGATCAACAGCTAGGCGTATTTCAGGAACGCAGCGAACGGTTTTTTGGTGTTACCAACCCCTCAGATTTCTCTGACCCTGAAGTTTTGGATCAAGTTATCACATCTTATTTGGCCCGATCACAATTGGAGTCGTTCGGCACAGGTTCATCAGGCGCAGCTATTGCTTTGACTTTGCTGAGTGCTGGTTAATGCCTGCCCAACGAATAGGCCTATCTAACTACTGGTGATTTTTGTTTCATGTCCGAACGATCTACTGGGTCGTTAATGCCTGTCAACTTTAGAGCGCAATGCGAAAAACCTGAATCATCTAACGCTGCCTGAAATCAAAAATTTGAACGCGTTAGATGAATTGCGATGTTTCAAGTATTTCGCATGATGCTTTGATGCGGGAATATTACCCTGCCTGACGATCTTTTAGTAAATTACTTTTGAGCGTTGGCGCCCGTCCTGCGCGGCGCAAGATTAGCCGCAGTTGATCAAAGCTGTGCTTGGGATCTTGCTCATGTAATGTGCCCATCGCATCATCCAACGCTGCATTCAAAGTCAGCGCCAAA
>JAQWVA010000037.1:0-14347 GCA_029250205.1 Tateyamaria sp. | reverse complement strand
CGGTAAACGCGTTTGTGGTTCCAGCCATAGCCTTGAGCGTTGCGCAGATACAAAAAGCACAACCCAAAGCCCCAGCTCCGCTTGTTCTCGGTCAGCCGTTCCAACCAATCGGCGATATCCTCGTTCTCGTCGTTCAGGATTGGGCTGTAGCGGTAGCACGTCTCGCTGATCTCAAAGGCACGGCAAGCCAGCGCAATGCTGACCCCATTCTGCGCGACCGCATTCATGGCCATCTCCCGCCTTCGAGATGGCCTCAACGCTTTTTTCCGAGCGCCTCCTTCAGCAGGTCGTTCTGCATGCTCATCTCGGCATACATCTTCTTGAGGCGACGGTTCTGTTCGGCCATATCCTTCATCTCAGCAATCAAAGACGCATCCATACCGCCAAACTTTGCGCGCCACTTGTAGAAGCTGGCGCTGCTCATACCATGCTCGCGGCAAAGCTCTGAGACGGGCGTACCACCTTCAGCCTGCTTCAACACTGCCATGATCTGCGCGTCGCTAAATCGTCCATTCTTCATCGTAAATCTCCTCAGATATCTTGCCGAGTAAATTCTACTTTTGAACACCACTAATTTTTGGCGGGATTACCGTAGCTTTTCCGTCGTCAATGGCTTTTTACTTTTTGAGACCTCTTTCAATCGCGCTGCAAAAATCTAAATACGCAATACAATCGTTGAAAAGGGCTGAAGAGATGACCAATTATATTAAAAACCCAGACGCCATCGCAGCCCTGTCAGCCGAAGAATTCTATGTCACGCAGGAATCGGGCACCGAGCGGCCCGGCACTGGCAAGCTGCTCAGCAACAAAAAGCCTGGCATTTATGTCGACATTGTCTCGGGCGAGCCACTGTTTGCTTCGTCGGACAAGTATGAAAGCGGCTGTGGCTGGCCATCTTTTACCAAACCAATTGAGCCTGCCAATGTAGAAGAACTCCGCGATACATCGGTGGGCATGGTCAGGACCGAAGTGCGCAGCACACATGGCGACAGTCACTTGGGCCATGTGTTCCCCGACGGGCCGCCAGATCGTGGCGGCCTACGCTATTGTATCAATTCAGCCTCACTGCGTTTCGTACACTTCAACGACATGGAGGCCGCGGGTTACAGCGCTTACCTGAACCAGGTGGGGGATAAGACATGAGTAACGCACGCGCAGTACTGGCCGGTGGATGTTTCTGGGGAATGCAAGATCTACTTCGCAAGAAACCCGGCGTAGCATCCACCCGCGTCGGCTATACCGGTGGGGATGTTCCCAACGCCACCTATCGCAACCATGGAACACACGCCGAAGGGATCGAGATTACTTATGATCCAGACGTAATTTCGTATCGTGATCTGCTCGAATTCTTTTTCCAGATCCACGATCCAACCACTCCCAATCGCCAAGGAAATGACCGTGGGCTTAGTTATCGTTCGGCGATTTACTACATCGATGAAGGCCAAAAATCCGTAGCCATCGATACGATGGCTGATGTTGACGCCTCTGGCATCTGGCCGGGAAAAGTGGTGACAGAATTAGAACCAGTCGGTGATTTTTGGGAAGCGGAGCCAGAACATCAAGATTACCTCGAACGTATCCCACACGGCTATACCTGCCACTTCATTCGCCCCGATTGGGTTCTGCCTAAACGAGCGACTGGATAAAAATAGGCAGCGCTCATGCGCTGTCACAACAGATTTCTTAGGTCTAACAAGGTATCACGATCTGAAAGATCGCGCTGTACTGTACTGTTCACATAATCCTCAAACACTAGGAAAGCTTTGGCCGTGGTCCAAATGGTTCCTATTCTGATGCAATCCGTGGACGCCCGGTCGCTTCGACTGTTAGGGCTGCCTCGAAGAAGACCTCGCGACCTTCGACTTCGGCCATGCGCATGTCGCGAAAAACCTTTACCTCGATTTCTTTGGCACCTGCCGCGGTCGCGGCCCCAATTGCAGCTGTACGCAGAGCGGATTCCAGCTGTTCAAGCGCCATAGGCAGGTCGTCAAAATCCTTAGGGCCACTGTCAAGGTGCACCCGAAACCGGTCTGCGCCGGGCGCGGTGACAGTACCTGCGCGACGCACTGTCACCTGGCCCACCACAGCGCCAATGGCGTTGGCAACACCCCCATCTGACGGCAATATCATTTCGCAGCCCAATCGCGCGCCCACTTCTGGGTAGTAACACAGCGCTGATGCGCCAAGCCCAACAACTGGCACAGCCAGCCCCGTTTTAATTCGTAGTACCCCTTCGTGACCGCCCAGACCCATTTGCATAAGCGTATGTGTGGCCAGCCTCTCGTCTATGCCTTCCTCACCTAAAGCAGCCTCCAGCAGTGCGATACTTGTTTGGTGGGTCAGCTGGCTTACTATAATCTGCGCCATTTGCCTTGCATCTGCTGATAAGACTGTTCCAGCGCCGATGCGTCGTCGTCCCAATAACCGCAGAGCCATCTTTGCGGCGTCGGCATCCCAAGTATCCAGATAGCCCAGCGCATGGGCTGCATCCGACGGTGTCACACTTCCGATCTGGATCAGGCCACGCTCGACCAACCGGCGCAGCGCAGCATGCTCCATTCGGTTGCGCAGCACTACCGCCTGAGGCTGCACAGTCGGGCCGATCCGTTCGAGCAAGGCGGCCTCTCGGCTGCCCAACCCCTCGGCGCTCACCCCCTGTACTGCTCGGACGAAGCGACCATCATGATCACCCGGCGTGATATTGCGCAGTTGTGCTTCCAACATAGGCAGCACAACATCCGCCGCCTCTAAGGCCATCAAAGAAATCGGGATCACCCGGCGGGGACCCAGCGTCACACCGCCTTGCAGACCTTCGGTCACTATATGCACTTCACTATCACCGCCAAGGCCAGTGGTGCGCATTGCCACCGCCTCGACCATAGTGCGGTAAGGTCCAACCCGGGCTCCCTGAGGGTCGATCGCAGGGCGCCCATTTCTCAGCATTGCGACATCCGTTGTGGTGCCACCAATGTCGCTGACCAGCGCATTTTCCGCACCCGTCAACCAGCGTGCCCCTACGATCGATGCCGCAGGTCCGCTTAGGATTGTTTCGATTGGCCTTGCTCGAGCCTGCGCCGCCGACATCAAAGCACCATCACCGCGCACCACCATCATCGGAGCAAGCACTCCAATCTCGCGCAACACGTCTTGCGCTCGACCAATGAGGGAATCAATCATTCCAATCAATCGCGCATTCAGCAATGCGGTGAGCGCGCGTTTCGGGCCACCCAATTTGGCAGACAACTGGTGCGATGCAGATACAGGTCGCCCTGTGACCTCGCGGATTATCCCCATTGCACGTTGTTCATGCGCTGGGTTCCGGGTCGCAAATTGAGCAGCCACAGCGAAACCGCTCACGTCATTCTTATGGGTGTCCAAAAAGGCCAGAAGTGCGGACTCATCTAGCGGTGCAGCCTCAGATCCGTCATGCACGTGCCCACCGTTCAGCATACAGACAGGGTCACCCTTTAATGCATCAGAAAGCTCATGGCTTTGCACATCACGTTCCGCAAAGCCGATGCAAATCAGCGCTACGCGCCCGCCTTGTCCTTCGACCAGCGCATTGGTGGCCAGCGTTGTCGACAGCGAAGCCATCGCTATCGAATCCGGAGCTATGCATGCCTGTTGCAAAACGGCCCGAACGGCCGCACCCACGCCCTGTGCCAGATCGTGCCGTGTGGTCAGCGCCTTGGCGCTCGCCAACACATCTTGCTCGTTACGGATTAACACAGCGTCGGTATAGGTTCCGCCTGTATCCACACCCAATAGTATCGCCATCGCTCGTTCCTATGCCTCGCGCAACCGCGCCACCGCCCACTGCGCCGCATCTGCAACAGCAGGGTCAGGATCGCTAACCAGCGTTTCAGCCACTCCTAAAAGACCAGCGTCAGCCGAATTGCCAATTGCGTACAGCACATTGCGCACAAACCGTTCCCTACCAATCCGTTTGATCGGCGACCCAGAGAACCGCGAACGAAACGCCGCATCGTCCAAACCAGCCAAGTCAGCCAGCGGTGGTGCACCCACCTGACCAAGATAGCGCTGGTCGCTGGCTTTCACTGCGAACTTGTTCCAAGGGCAAACCGCCAGACAATCATCACACCCGTAAATCCGGTTGCCCATCAGCGCGCGGAGATCGACATCTACCGGGCCTTTGTGCTCGATCGTAAGATAGGAAATGCAGCGGCGGGCATCCAGACGGTACGGTGCTGGAAACGCATTCGTCGGGCAAATGTTCAGACAGGCCTGGCATGATCCGCAATGATCCACCTCAGCCGCATCAGGCTGTAATTCAAGAGTTGTAAATACTGAGCCCAAAAAGGCCCAATTACCCCAGTCTTGGCTCACGACATTACTGTGTTTGCCCTGCCAACCCAAACCAGCAGCTTGGGCCAGCGCCTTTTCTGGCACCGGAGCAGTGTCAACAAACACCTTAACTTTTCCACCCGCCTCGGCGATCAACCAACGCGCCAACCGCTTGAGCCGCTTTTTAAGAATGTCGTGATAATCACGCCCCTGCGCATAGACAGAAACCGCGCCAAGTTCGCTGTGTTCTAAGACAGTCAACGGATCATGCTCAGGCGCATAACTTTCAGCAAGCATCAGGACCGATCGCGCCTCAGGCCACAGCGCTGCTGGATTGCTTCGCCAAGCCATCCGCTCGGCCATCCATGCCATCTGTCCGTGGTGATCAGAAGCGATGAAATCTGCCAACCGCTTGGCTACTTGAGGCACTGCATCTGGCCGACAGACACGCGCCGCGACAAAGCCTTCTTCGAGGGCGCGCGCCACGATCCTGTCTTTCAAATCCATGTATTCGTTATTCCGAACATGCTCGGGGGCCTGAGGCAACGCCCCAGTCCGCACGACACCTCAGAAATCCAGATCATTGTAATGACGTGGCGGAGGGAAGCCTGAAACATGGTCCGCTAGAATACCACGGAAAGCGGGCCTAGATTTGATCTTAGCGTACCAGTCCTTGACGACCTCGCTGCGGTTCCAGTCCACATCTGATATATAATCGAGTGCGGACAGATGTGCCGCGGCAGCAAAGTCGGCAAGGGTCATGGCGTCACCGGCCAGCCAACGGCGATGATCTAAAAGCCAAGTCATATAATCCAGGTGGTATTTGATAGCCTTGGCGCCATCCTTGACGTTCCGGCTGTCCGGAAAGCCCTGGCCCATCATCTTTTTGTTAACACGCTCATACAGAAGTTTCGACGTTACTTCGCTGTGGAACTTATCGTCAAACCATCCGACTAAGCGACGTACCTCCAGTCTTTGTTGTGGATCCTTGGGTAACAATGACTGCTCAGGCCGAGTTTCTTCGAGGTATTCGCAGATCGCGGCACTCTCGCTCATCATCACGCCGTCCAGTCGCAGAACTGGCACCTTGGCGGCTGGGTTACGTCGCAGAAAATCCGGATCTGGGTCCCAATAGCGCTCCTCGACTAACTCCACCTCGATCTTTTTCTCGGCAAGACTCAGACGAACCTTGCGGCAGAACGGGGACAGCGGAACATGAAACAATCGTGCCATAAGACTTCCAAGTAACAATGGTGAACAGCGTCAGGTATCCATGCACCCGTACGCCTACTTTTTCAACTCTCGAAACAGTCTGCACGACCATCAGCTTGGATTGTGGCCGCTCCGTCTTGAATTTGCGTCGCTCGTTTCCGCACAAAAGACGACGGCTTACTGGCCGACCGCTGTTTGGGTGCCGGCAAAAGTGCTGCCAGCCGCGCCGCCTGCACGCCGCTCAGATTGTCAGCACTGACGCCGAAATAGTGGCGTGCCGCCGCTTCAACGCCGAAGACGCCTTCATCGAATTCCGCAACGTTAAGATATACTTCAAGGATACGCCGTTTTGACCAGACAGCCTCAATCAGCGGTGTCATCACGGCTTCCATCGCTTTGCGCAACCAGCTGCGCCCATGCCAAAGGTAAACGTTCTTGACGACCTGCTGGCTGATCGTCGACGCCCCGCGCCCACCACCTGAAGCGATTACTTTACGAATGGCGACCACATCCAGCCCCCAGTGCATGCAATAATTTGCATCTTCTGCAGCAACTGCCGAGCGTGCCATGACCGGGGCGATTTTGTCCATCGGGACCCATTGGTGATTGACCCCACCCAAACGTTTGCTTTCCTGCATCATGTAAAGTGTCGTCGGCGGATTCAGTACTGACCACAATAGCGCTACCGCCACGGCAAACAGTAAGATCATGCCGAAAAACTTCGCAAACCAACCCAGCAGCCACCGGCGAGACAGAGGCGATACTTTCGTTTTTTTGCGTTTTTTTGCCATGCCCAGCTTATAGATCGTCTGCGTGCTGCTGTGAACTACTGGCTTGCAGCGTACTCAGAATGGACTGCGTCGTAGCGCGCCCAAACGTTCAATGTATTGACTGCGCTAAATACCACAGCCTGACCCCATTCCCATTAATCAAGGAGGCGATCATAAAGCACAGCAACTTTACATTCACCAATTACAAAAAAATCTAATTAATTAAGAAGTGTTAATTCCTAACAAACGTTAAGCGACTCTGGTATTGTTTCTTAACTACGACTGTAATTTGTAATGGCGTCCCATCACTGGAGAAAGCGAGATGATAGAAGAAGCCGCAACCGTTCAGCCTGGCGCAATCCCGCCGATACAACGGGTCCTTAATTCAACCGATGCCGCACTTGTCTGGGTGCTTAAGTGGTCGGGCGACGCTGATCATGTGATCGCGTCAAAACTAAGCACTATGCCCAGCCGGGTCGCAAATATCCTGTCCGAAACCACTCATTTGGGTAGCCGCGACCACGCGACTAAAATGGTTACTCGGAGCAAAAAGTAAACGCTACTCTGCTGGAATAGCGCCCTGCTCGACACTCAGCGGCGCAGGTAAGTGCACCAACATCTCTTTGGGACATACCTGCATAAAATTGTGCTGTTCTGTGCCCCAATGCTGAAGGATATAGGCAGCCTTTCGGCTGTCTGTTTCTTCTAAATGGCGCTGAATCAAGGTTTTTAACTGATTTATCCAATGCGGTACCGTGACCGGGCAAGTCACCAGCGTTTCGAGATTCATCATCGCTTGTGCCTTGCCCTCGGGATCGTACAAATAGGCCATTCCGCCAGTCATCCCAGCGCCAAAGTTAGCGCCAATCTCGCCAAGGATCACAGCGACACCACCAGTCATGTACTCGCAACCATTACTACCACAGCCTTCGATCACCGCAGATGCGCCCGAATTTCGTACAGCAAAACGCTCGCCTGCCTGACCGGCAGCAAACAGATACCCATCGGTCGCGCCGTATAAAACGGTATTGCCGATTATCGTATTCTCTGCTGCCACAATGGGCGATGCCATTGGTGGACGAACCACAATTGTACCCCCCGACAAGCCCTTGCCTACATAGTCATTAGCGTCGCCTGACACTTCCAGTTTTAGCCCCGGCGCTGCGAAAGCACCCAATGACTGCCCTGCTGATCCAGTTAGCTTAACGGTAAGGTGATCAGCCTGAAGCGCGTTTCGCATTCCAAACTTGCGTACGATATGGCTGCTTGTGCGGGTGCCCACGGTTCGATGCGTGTTCTGCACTGCGTATTGCAACTGCATCTTTTCACCATCCTCAAGGAACCGCGCCGCGTCACGCACAATTTGCGCATCAAGCGTATCGGGAACGGCGTTGCGTTCTTTATCGCGGTTGTACACGATATCAGAGGCCCCATCGACCGTGATCAGCATTGGGTTCAGGTCTAGGTCATCCAGATGAGCAGAGCCACGACTGACCTGCGCTAACAGATCGGCGCGCCCAATCACTTCGTCCAAGCTGCGCGCGCCAATCTGGGCTAGCAACTCGCGCACTTCTTGCGCATAGAAGGTGATCAAATTCACAACCTTGTCAGCATTGCCGGTGAACTTGTCTCGCAGCGCCTCGTCTTGGGTACAGACACCCACAGGGCAAGTGTTCGACTGGCACTGACGCACCATAATACAGCCCATTGCGATTAACGCAGCCGTGCCGATACCGTATTCTTCGGCACCAAGCATCGCCGCCATCACAATGTCACGCCCAGTGCGCAAACCGCCATCAGTCCTTAGGGTAACCCGTTCGCGAAGGTTATTCATGGAAAGAACCTGATGTGCTTCTGTCAGGCCCATCTCCCATGGTAGGCCTGCATATTTGATCGAAGTGGCAGGCGACGCGCCCGTGCCACCATTGTGGCCCGAGATCAGGATGACATCGGCCTTGGCCTTGGCAACACCGGCGGCAATCGTTCCAACACCCGAAGACGCCACCAGCTTGACCGTCACTTTGCAGCGCGGGTTGATCTGTTTCAGGTCATAGATCAGCTGCGCGAGGTCCTCAATCGAGTAAATATCGTGGTGCGGCGGTGGCGAAATCAGGGTCACCCCCTTGGTTGAGTGACGCAGACGGGCAATCAGATCAGTGACCTTCATGCCGGGCAACTGGCCACCTTCTCCGGGCTTGGCACCCTGGGCCACCTTTATTTCCAGCTCTTCACACTGATTGAGATATTCGGCCGTAACGCCAAAGCGACCTGAAGCGACCTGTTTGATCTTAGCCGACGGGTTGTCGCCATTGGGCTCTGGGTGGAAATGCGCGGGATCTTCACCACCTTCACCACTGTCCGACTTTGCACCAATACGGTTCATTGCCACGTTCAGTGTCTTGTGTGCCTCTGGGCTGAGCGCCCCTAGCGACATTCCCGGCGTGACAAACCGTTTGCGGATCGAAGTGATGCTTTCCACATCCTCAATTGGAATGGGCTTGCCCAAAGCCTTGAAATCCATCAGGTCACGCAAGTGGATCGGCGGGCTAGATTGCATTTTGGCGCTATATTGCTTCCACATTTCAAAGGATGCGCGGTTACAGGCCATCTGCAACATATGCATGCTGGACGCTTCCCAGGCGTGCGTTTCGCCTTTGGCTCGCGACTTATAGAATCCACCAATCGGCAGGATGTTCGTGCCTTGCCAGCCCAGCGCGTGAACCTCTTCGGCCTTGGCCTGAATGCCGGTGACACCAATCCCGCTGATGCGGCTGGTCATACCGGGGAAGAATTCAGCACACATCGCTCGACTCAGGCCCACAGCTTCAAAGTTCAAACCACCGCGATAGGACGATACGACACTGATCCCCATCTTAGCCATTATTTTAAGCAGGCCTTGGTCGATGGCGTTGCGATAGCGCGCAACCACGTCGGTCAAGTTGCCATCGATCAGGCCACGATCAATACGGTCTGCCAGAGAATCTTCGGCCAAGTATGCATTGACCACGGTCGCGCCGCAGCCAATCAGCACGGCAAAGTAATGCGGATCAATGCACTCTGCACTCCGAACATTTAACGAACAGAACGTCCGCAGCCCTTTGCGCGTCAGGTGACTGTGTACGGCACTTGTGGCCAGGATCATCGGCATCGCCACGCGGCCCTCATCCGATGATTGGTCAGTCAGCACAATATGGCCAGAACCAGATCGTACCGCATCTTCTGCTTCGGCTCTGATGCGTGCCAAGCCTTCACTTAGGGCATTTGGACCGGACGCAAATGTGCAGTCGATCTCTGTCATGTCCGCATTGAAGGCAGAGACTACTTCATCCCATTGCGCGTTGCCGACAAAGGGGCTGTCGAGCGTTATAATCTCTGTTTGTGCGCTGCTCTCATCCAACACGTTCTTGAGGTTGCCAAATCTTGTCTTCAAACTCATCACCCGGAATTCGCGCAGACTGTCGATTGGCGGGTTGGTGACCTGACTAAAGTTCTGGCGGAAGAAATGGCTCAGCGGGCGGTATTTTTTGGACAAAACCGCGCTTGGGGTGTCATCCCCCATGGACGCCAGCGTTTCTTTGCCATCCTCGGCCATTGGGGCGAGAATATTTTCCAGCTCTTCAATGGTATAGCCGGCGGCGATCTGGCGGCGGCGCAGGTCTTGCCCGGTATATATCGGGCGCTCTGACACCTCGGCCAACTGGGAGTCCAGATCTTTGATCTTACCGACCCATTCGCCAAAGGGCTGGCTTGCCGCGAGCGTATCCTTGATTTCCGTGTCGTGGAACAGTTTTCCGGTTGCCATATCCACGGCAAGTATCTGACCCGGTCCCAGTGCACCTTTCTCGACCACATTGGATTCTTCCAACGGCACCATGCCGGTCTCAGACCCTGCGATGACCATCCCATCGTTTGTCACTACATATCGCATTGGCCGCAATCCGTTACGATCCAGTCCAGCGCAAACCCAACGTCCGTCGGTCATGGCCAGTGCCGCTGGGCCGTCCCACGGCTCCATCACACTATTGCAGTACGAATACATGTCGCGCCATGCCTGAGGCAGCTCGACCGCCTGCTTAGACCATGACTCAGGCACCATCATTGTCTTAGCCATTGGCGCATTACGCCCAGCTCGTACCAGCACCTCAAACACCGCGTCCAACGCAGCGGAGTCCGAAGACCCTGACGCTACGATTGGCTTGATGTCCTCGGCCATCTCTCCGAATGCCGAAGATGCCATCCGTATTTCGTGGCTTTTCATCCAGTTCAGATTGCCCCTAAGCGTGTTGATTTCGCCATTGTGGGCCAGCATCCTAAATGGCTGTGCAAGCCACCACTGCGGGAACGTGTTGGTCGAATAACGCTGGTGATAGATCGCAAAAGCGCTCTCGAACCGCTGGTCCATGAGATCGGGGTAAAACTCTGCGACCTGTTCAGCCAGCATCATGCCCTTGTAGATAATCGACCGACACGACAACGACGCTATGTACAAGCTTGGCACTTGGGCAGCCAATGCAGCCTTTTCAATGCGGCGGCGAATGACATAAAGCTCACGCTCGAATGTCTCTTCGTCCACACCCTTGCAGTTCGATATAAGAATTTGCTCGATTTCAGGGCGGGTCGCGTTCGCCTTTTCGCCCAGACATTCGACCTTTACCGGTACATGCCGCCAACCATAGATGTAATAACCCATCCGCAAGACTTCGGTCTCGACGATGGTACGGCATGTCTCTTGCGCTCCGAAATCGGTCCGCGGCAGAAACACCTGACCAACGGCAATCAGCTGATCCCGGTCCGGGGTATGACCCGTTCGCTCAATCTGATCATAGAAAAAGCTGACCGGGATCTGCACATGAATGCCCGCGCCATCACCCGTTTTGCCATCCGCATCGACAGCCCCGCGGTGCCAAATTGCTTTGAGCGCTTGGATCCCGTTTTCAACAACGGCACGGCTGGGTGTGCCGTTGACTGACACAACTAACCCTACGCCACATGACGAATGCTCTTCTGCCTCGGAATACAGGCCATTTTCGACCATGTATTGGCGCTTGACCTGCTCGTTACGGGCCCATTCTGCGTCATATTTCGTCATTGGCTGGTTCCTTTCGTCATTAGCACGTCGCGGGGGATATTCGCTTCAAAACTGCCTACAGGGGCAGAGCTGAGCAATCGCAATTCACCAAGATAGGTGTATTCGAAGATATCTGTGATTGCGTCCGCGTTCACGAGTGTGCTTTCTTTTTGCGTTCGTTGCGTCAGAGACTCTGACTTTTGCTATTCAGTATATTTCTGGGCGGCTTTCCCAGCATTTGTGTTTGTCTTGGCTTTAGTTAGCGTTGCCTTACAGGTTGCAAGACTTTGCCGATTAACGGGCTTTGAAAGCTCCGACCCAACCTGCATGTTTTGTCTGTATGGCTTCAAAATATAGGTTTTGTGTCGAGGACCTTTGTGCCTGATATCGAAGCCGGGCATTCTATTCTGCGGCGACAGCGGCTCCTGCGCTGTTGAACTTGTCCAGAATTGCGTCGGCACAGTCGCGACCGTCACGGATTGCCCACACCACAAGCGACGCACCGCGCACGATATCGCCAACCGCATAGATGCCGTCCAATTCAGTCTGCCCAGTCGTATACGCCGCTTTGATCGTGCCCCAACGGTTGACCTTCAGTTCGGGCGTGTCCCAAAGCGCGGGCAGATCTTCAGGCTCAAAGCCCAAAGCCTTGATGACCAAATCAGCCTCTTCGACATAATCGGCGCCTTCGATCACTTCGGGGGCTTGACGGCCCGTGGCATCAGGCGCGCCAAGACGCATCTTTTGGACCATCACACCAGCAACGGCATCATCGTTCGTGGTAAAGCCTTTGGGCGCGCTGAGCCATTCAAATATTACACCTTCTTCTTCTGCGTTCTGCACTTCACGCTGGCTGCCCGGCATGTTTGCCCGGTCCCGACGATAAAGGCATTTAACGCTTGTCGCGCCTTGTCGGATACTGGTGCGCACGCAATCCATTGCCGTGTCACCGCCGCCGATAACGACAACGCGCTTTCCAGCGGCATTCAAACGACCTCCGTCAAACTCTGGCACTGCGTCACCAAAGCTTTTGCGATTGCTTGCTGTCAGAAAATCAATCGCTTTCTCGATGCCAGCCACGTCACCGTTTGGCATTGAAATGTCGCGGCTTTTGTAAACACCGGTGGCGATGATGACAGCATCATGCGCCTTGCGGATATCAGAAAAGCTTATGTCATCGCCCACATTACAATTTTGTTTAAAGATCACACCAGCTTGCGCCAGCTGATCGTTTCGGCGCATTACCACGTCCTTTTCCAGTTTAAATCCGGGAATGCCATAGGTCAGTAATCCGCCGGATCTATCATAGCGGTCGTATACAGTGACCTGAATGCCAGCGCGACGCAGCACATCTGCTGCAGCCAGCCCACCGGGACCCGCACCGATTATGCCCACCGATTCGGGGCGCTCAGTGCTTGGCTTGATGGGCTGCACCCAACCTTCTTCCCACGCGGTGTCAGTGATATATTTTTCAACCGATCCGATTGTGACGGTGCCGTGACCTGATTGTTCTATTACGCAATTGCCTTCGCACAGACGATCCTGTGGGCAAATACGGCCGCATATTTCTGGGAATGTATTGGTCGCTTGGCTAACCTCATAGGCCTCTTGCAAGCGCCCTTCAGCGGTCAAACGTAACCAGTCGGGGATATTGTTGTGCAGCGGGCAGTGAGATTGACAATAAGGCACGCCACATTGACTGCATCGGCTTGCCTGTTCCTCCGCTTTAACACCGGCAAACTCAGAATAAATTTCTAAAAAATCCTTGTTGCGCAAACCAGCAGTACGCTTTTCTGGCATTTGCCTTTCAAAATTTACAAATTTCAACATTGGTTGCTTTGCCACTGTTAGCCTCCGCTTTTTTTAAAATATCCGTTTATACTAGTTTTTTTGAAAAGAAAAGTAAGTATTTATGACCTATTATATATAAAAAATCAGTCCTGATAAATAATAGATAGAAAAATAATAAAAAAATAGGTCCGTTTCGGTTATTATTTTAAAATGCCATCCCTTATTTTTTAGTGTATAGATCAGAATACTCAGAATAGGTATTTTTGAAATGGAATTGCTCAACGTCATTTTTTTATCGTTGATTCAGGGGATTACCGAATTCTTACCAGTATCCTCTAGTGCACATCTTATTTTATTTCCAACATTTAGTGGCAATAAAGACCAAGGACTTCTTATAGATATTTCTGTTCATCTTGGTAGCCTGATTGCCGTGACAACATTTTTCTGGCCTGATGTAAAAGCCGTTATAGTTAGCTCTACTAAGTTTTTTTCTAAAAATTTAGATAGTGGCGACAGAAATTTGGTAATCTGCTTGGTGGTCGCAACGACTCCCGCAGTCGTTTTGGGCGCTATTTTAAAATACTCTGGCCTATACGATTACATTAGAAACAGCACTCTTATAATTGGCCTAGCTATGCTGGGTTTTGGCATTTTGCTTTGGCTCTCGGATAGAAACAAACAAGTCGATGTAAAGTTATATGACTGGACGATTAGACATGCCTTAATACTAGGTCTTTGGCAAATGCTCGCATTAATTCCTGGCACCTCAAGGTCAGGGATTACAATCACAGGTGCTCGCTTTTTAAACTATGATAGGTCAAGCGCTATAAAAATATCGATGCTTATGTCTATACCTACAATAATTGCAGCCGCCACTTTAGAATTCTATTCTTTAGGTTTTGAAAGCCTGTCAATAAATTGGATCGAAATAGTATTAGCTGTAATTATCTCTGCACTGGCTGCATTTGGGGCTCTTACCTTAATGGTGCAGCTATTAAAGACTATTAATTTCACTCCATATGTTTTATACAGAATACTGCTTGGAGGTATTTTAATAATTTGGGCCTTTGTGTAGTTTTGCATCAATTTAAAATTAACCCAAAGATAAAAGGACTAAAAAGGATAATCAAATGACTAAAACAATATATGTCCTAAATGGCCCCAATATGAATTTATTAGGAAAAAGACAGCCGGAGCTTTA
>JAQWVA010000045.1:0-9230 GCA_029250205.1 Tateyamaria sp. | reverse complement strand
ACGTACCGTCGCCGTAGGCTAAGTCCATCCGGGGAAAGGGGAAGCTCAATCTCAGGCCGATTTGTGCAACAAAGCCGCGTCGACACGCAAATCGGCGCGGGGAATTCCGAAGTGCAGCTGAACGCGAACCTTGGCTTTGTCGAAAAGGCCACGGCCGAGGGAGGATAGGTCGTCACTGAAGGCACCGGATCTTGCAGGACACAGGTGGCTATTATACTGTGACTAGCGTGTCGTGCGACGCGACGCTGACCCAGAACGAGGTTTTTGCCCCTGTGCTAGGCGTTACCCCGTTCAACACAGAGGACGAGGCAATCGCATTGGCCAATTCCACAGTCTATGGCCTTGCCGGGGCGGCTTGGACGGCGAACCGTAGCCGCGCGCACCAAATGGTGCGGGGCGTGTGGACCGGCGTGATGCATATAAAAAATTACGGCGGCTCAGATGGCACGGCGCCTTTGGGTGGGGTTGCCCAATCGGGTAACGGGTCTGACAAGTACCTGCATGCGATTGAGAAATCCGTGAACTTCAAGACCGAGTGGATCGAGCTATGAGCGAAAAATCCATTTTGGTGATCGGCACCTATGACACAAAAGACGATGAACTTGGCTTTCTGGCGGACGTGATCCGCGATCAGGGCGGCAAGATCGTAACGATGGATGTGTCCGTTCTGGGCGATTCGTCAAAATCCACCGACTATTCCAAACACGATGTCGCTGAGGAAGGTGGCAGTTCCATTCAGGCCGCCATCGACACTGGGGATGAAAACTACGCGATGCAAATCATGGCAAAGGGCGCCAGCCTTTTGGCCGCGCGATTGCACAATGAAGGTGTGTTTGAGGGCGTGATCGTTCTTGGGGGCACGATGGGCACTGATTTGGCGCTCGATGTGACCTCAGCCCTCCCACTTGGTGTGCCAAAGTACATCGTTTCGACGGTTGCGTTTTCGCCGTTGATCCCCGCTGAACGACTTGCCGCAGATACCCAGATGATCCTTTGGGCGGGTGGCCTCTATGGCCTGAACTCCATTTGCAAAGCGTCGTTGTCTCAGGCGGCTGGGGCAGTATTGGGGGCCGCGCGTGCGGTTCAAATGCCTGATCCGGACAAGCCGCGGATTGGGATAACGTCGTTGGGCACGTCGGCGCTGAAATACGTAATCCACCTCAAGCCAGCCCTTGAAAAACGAGGGTTCGAAGTCGCGGTGTTTCACGCCACGGGCATGGGCGGGCGCGCATTTGAAAGTCTTGCGGGGCAAGGTGCCTTTGCCTGTGTGATGGATTTCTGTACGCAAGAATTGGGTAACCACGTGAATGGGTCTAATATCTCAGCCGGTGCCGAACGTCTAACCAACGCAGGTGCCAACGGGACGCCGCAGATTGTGGCGCCGGGCTGCTATGATCTGGTGGATGTAGTGGGCTGGAAACCTTTAGATGCCAAATGGTCCGCGCACATGAAGCATGAACACAATCGCCTGCTGACGTCCATCGTCCTGCAAGGACCAGAGGCAAAACAGGTGGCGCATGCGCATGCAAGACAACTGGCTAAAGCCAAAGGCCCTGTCGCGATGATACTGCCCGAACAGGGTTTGGGCGAATGGGACCGCGAAGGCGCTGATTTGCACAATCCAAAGGGTCTTGCAGCGTTCCTATCCGAGTTAGAGGCGACATTGACCGACAACGTGCAAACCCATCGCATCCAACACCACATCAACGATGCGCCATTTGCGGACAAAGCGCTTGAGATTTTTGACGCGTGGTGCGCTGACGGAACTGTTGAACGTTAGTTGTGGGTGCCGCGGTCCAGCATGGCCAGAAGGTCCAGTAGTTTTTCGTAGTTGTCTTGCCCAAGCGATTTTTTGAAGTCTGCGACGATCTGAGCGGCCTGTGGGGCACGATCATCAATGATTTTTTGACCTTGGGGCGTGATTTCAATAAACTGGCGACGGCGGTCCTTGTCGTCGCGGGTCTGCGTGACCAGCCCCTTTTCGCGCATGGTTGCCACGATTCGCGTCAGGCTGGGAAACAACAAACTAGAGCGGTTGGCCAAGGTTTTGGTATCCATCCGCCCGTATTCCACCAGCACCCGCAACACGCGCCATTGCTGTTCTGTGATTCCCGTCTCGGACAGCATCTCACGAATAGGCGACATGATACCTTCGCGTGCCCGGATCAAAGCGATGGGCAAAGATCGCGCGGTAGAGGGAAGGGGTTTGGTCATAATAGCCTCAAAAATCGTTCTCTCTGCCACATGTACCGTATCGCGGGTGTTGACAAAACAGTTGGGTATTATCTATTTTCCAAATAATTAACATGTTAAGGAAATGGCATGCCGCACTTTCAAATCGATTATTCGGCCAACCTCGAAGAAGTCGTTGATATGTCTGCGCTGTGCGAAGTGATCAGAGCCGCTGCGGCCCAGATTGCGACCTTCCCAACACCGGGAATCCGCGTCCGCGCAACAAGGGTCGATCATATGGCTATGGCCGACGGCAATCCAAAGCACGGGTTCATCGATCTCAGCGTGCGATTGCGCGAAGGCCGCGCGGATGACGACAAAAAAGACGCGATCACCCGAATTTTTGCAACCCTCAAAGATTTTGTAACTCCAGCGATGGAAACACACTCTATCGCTTTGTCAGCCGAGATGCGCGACATCGACGCTGCCTTTTCACCTAAATTTGGCAACGTCCGTGATCACATGGAGGACACGCAATGAGTGCGCTGAACGACAACATTGCGAAACTGGATGGCTATCTTGGACGTTTTCGTGAAACAGGCATTTTGAACCGCATCGCGGGTCAGGATATCGCGGGTGCAGGCGGCACGTTTGAGACCACTTCACCCGTTGATAAATCGCTGATTTGCGAGGTCGCCCATGGCACAGCAAACGACATCGACATGGCGGCGAACGCTGCATCCGATGCCTTTGCCGAATGGCGTGACATTGCAGCGCTTGAGCGTAAGAATATCCTCATCCGCATCGCCGAAGGGATCGAAACGCGCGCCGAAGAAATTGCACTTTGCGAATGCTGGGACACCGGACAGGCCTATAAATTCATGTCAAAGGCAGCCCTGCGTGGGGCAGAGAACTTCCGCTACTTTGCTGACCAAGCGATGCAAGCACGTGACGGTCAGCACCTGCAATCGTCGACCTTGATGAACATCACCACACGGGTGCCAATCGGGCCTGTTGGAGTCATTACGCCGTGGAACACGCCATTCATGCTATCCACTTGGAAGATTGCGCCTGCTTTGGCGGCAGGCTGCACAGTCGTCCACAAACCGGCCGAGACCTCACCTCTAACCGCACGACTTTTGGTTGAAATTGCCGGGGAGGCAGGTTTGCCGCCCGGCGTTCTGAACACAGTGAACGGATTTGGTGAAGGCGCTGGTAGGGCGCTTTGCGAGCACCCCAAAATCAGGGCGATTGCTTTTGTTGGCGAAAGCCGCACGGGTAGCCTAATCACCAAACAAGGCGCGGATACTCTCAAGCGCAATCACCTTGAACTGGGCGGCAAGAACCCTGTGATTGTCTTTGATGACGCAGATCTGGAACGTGCCTTGGATGCCGCGATCTTTATGATTTATTCAATCAACGGCGAGCGCTGCACGTCTTCCTCGCGCCTTCTGATACAAGACACTGTGCGCGAAGAATTTGAATCCAAGTTGATTGAGCGGGTGAATAACATCCGAGTCGGCCACCCGCTGGATCCAGCTACAGAGATCGGCCCACTTGTGACTGGGGAACACTTTAACAAAGTCACCAGCTATTTCGACATTGCCAAAGAGGACGGCGCGACCGTCGCTGCGGGCGGCGTCAAAGTCGGTGATGAAGGATACTTCGTGCGTCCCACACTGTTCACAGGTGCCAACAACCAGATGCGCATCGCGCAAGAGGAAATCTTTGGCCCAGTTCTGACCTCTATCCCGTTCTCAACAGAAGATGAGGCGTTGCAGATCGCCAATGACATTCCTTACGGGCTGACGGGCTACGTCTGGACCAATGATCTGACACGCGCCCTGCGGTTCACTGATAAGCTTGAGGCGGGGATGATCTGGGTCAATTCCGAGAACGTCCGCCACCTGCCAACACCCTTCGGTGGCGTCAAAGCAAGCGGGATCGGGCGCGACGGCGGCGACTGGTCGTTTGAGTTTTACATGGAGCAAAAGCATATCGGTTTCGCGACTGGACAGCACAAAATCACAAAATTAGGGGCGCTCTAATGCCAGTACCCGGACCAAACCTATACCCCGACTTCAACACGATCCGTCTCAGCCACGTTTGTCTGAATATCAAGGATTTGGCTGCGTCAAAGAAATTCTACACCGAGATCCTAGGCCTTCAGGTCACCGATGAAAGCGACACCCATATTTATCTGCGCGCCATGGAAGAACGCGGTCATCACTGCGTGATCTTGCAGAAATCAGACCAGCCCGGCACGGTTGAGGTCATGGGTTTCAAAACCTTTGACGAGGCAGATCTGGACAAGGCCGAGATTTACTTTCAGGGCAAAGGCCGCCCGACCTCATGGGTCGATCGGCCCTATCAAGGCAAGACACTGCTGACGTCTGACAACATGGGCATCCCACTTGAGTTCTATCACAAGATGGATCGTCTAGAGCCTATCCATCAGAAATACGCACTCTATCGTGGGGCGAAACCGCTACGGATCGACCACTTTAACTGCTTTAGCCATGATGTGGATGCGTCGGTCGAATTTTATTCGGACTTTGGCTTCCGCGTGACCGAATACACCGAGGACGAAGAGAGCAAGAAGCTTTGGGCGGCCTGGATGCACCGCAAGGGTGGCGTGCACGATATGGCCTTCACCAATGGCACCGGACCGCGGATGCACCATGTGGCGTTCTGGGTGCCGACGCCATTGAACATCATCGACCTGCTCGACCTGATGGCGACCACGGGTTACGTAGACAACATCGAACGTGGGCCGGGGCGCCATGGTATTTCCAATGCGTTCTTCCTCTATATTCTTGATCCAGATGGCCATCGGATTGAGGTCTATTGTTCGGATTACCAAACAGTTGACCCTGATCTTGAGCCGATTAAATGGGATCTTCAGGACCCACAGCGCCAAACCCTCTGGGGTGCTGCGGCACCTGAAAGTTGGTTCAAGCACGGCACAACCTTTGTCGGCATGGACACCAAAGTTTCCGAAATCCAAGCCAGCCCGATCATCGCACCATGAGCTTTAATCTCAAACGCCCCGACCTGATGCGTGAAGCGGCCCTTGTTGCGTGCTGCAGGGCGGCAACGCGCCGTTTATCCTCTTTTATGATGCCAATCTGGATGCCGCCGTTGACGGTGCACTCCTGTCCAAATTCCCCAACAACGGCCAGACTTGTGATTGCGCCAATCGGATCTATGTGTACAACGTTATCTATGACACCTTTGCTGAAAAACGCGCCGAAAACGTTGTCGATTTATCAGTGGACAACGGTGCGGGTGCAGGCGTGGTGTTTGGTCCGCTGATCAACGCCGCCGGGGTCAGTAAAGCGACCAGCCACATCGCCGACACAACGGCCAAGGCAGCTGCTGTGACTTTGGCTGGCAAACCCCACTGCTTAGGCGGCACGTTCTATGAACCGAAGATACTGACAGGCGTGACGCCCGACATGGCCATCGCGACTGAGGAAACATTTGGTTCCGCTGCTGCCTGTTCAAATTCAACATCTTGGGCAAAGTCATCGCGGCTGCCGATGACACGGAATTTGGCCTTGCGCCGTATTTCTATAGCCGCGACATCGCGCGGATCTGGCGGGTGTCAGAAGCCTTGGTATATGGCATGGTCGGTGTGAATGCTGGTCATGTATCAACCGCCGAAGCACTCTTTAGGGGCGTCAAACCCTCAGGCCTTGAGCGCGAAGAGGCACATCAGTGCTTGGATGATTTCATGCAGGTGCAATATAACTGCATGGGTAGAATTGAGGATGCATAGGTCATGAATTGGGACGACTTCGCCGGATGGAGCAAGCATATCGCCGACTGGGGTGCCCAGTATCACAAGACGCTGCGCCGCCGCCCCGTGCGTGCTCAGACCAAGCCCGGTGAGGTTGCATCCCAATTACCTGCGCATCCACCGCAGACCCCCGAAGATATGGCCACCATCCTTGCGGATTTCGAAAACATTGTGATGCCCGGGATGACCCATTGGCAGCACCCGCGTTTCTTTGCCTATTTCCCTGCCAACGCGGCCCCGCCGTCGATGCTGGCCGAGCAATTGGTCAACACGGTCGCGGCACAATGCATGTTGTGGCAAACTTCGCCTGCTGCAACCGAGGTCGAGGGGCTGATGGTCGATTGGATGCGCCAAGCCTTAAGGCTTGCCGACGGGTTCACAGGCGTCATTCAGGACAGCGCTTCGTCCGCAACGCTGTCTGCCGTGCTGACCATGCGCGAACGGGCGACTGGGTATACCGGCAACCGTGTGGGTCTTTCCCAGAAGGGTCAATTGCGGGTTTACTGTTCAGATCAGGTACATTCGTCGATCGACCGCGCCGCTTGGGTTGCGGGTATTGGTCAGGACAATCTGGTCAAAATCGCGGGTGGCGGGGATTTGTATGGTATGGATGCCATAGCCTTGGACGTCGCCATCCAAGCCGACATTGCCGCAGGGCATACACCAGCGGGCATTATCGCCATCACGGGCGGCACGGGCGTGGGCGCCTGTGATGATCTGGGACCGATCCTGCAGGTCGCCAAGTCCCATGATCTTTACACCCATCTGGATGCTGCTTGGGCAGGATCCGCAATGATCTGCCCTGAGTTTCACGCGCAATTCTGGACCGATGCAGATGGTTTCGACAGCATCGTGTTCAACCCGCATAAATGGCTGGGCGCTCAGTTTGATTGCTCAATCCAATTTCTGCGCGATGCCACACCGCAACTGAATACCCTCAAGATCGAACCGGAATACCTCAAGACCACGGGCGATGCGGTAACCAATTATTCTGAATGGACGATCCCGCTGGGGCGTCGTTTTCGTGCACTCAAACTGTGGTTCCTCATCCGCTCCTACGGGTTGGAGGGTCTGCAAACCCGCATCCGCAATCACGTTGCTTGGGCGGCAGAGCTTTGCGAGGCTATCCGCGCAATGGACGGGTTTGAGATCACAACTGACCCGATCCTAAGCTTGTTCTCCTTCCGCTGTCCCGGCGATGACGCGATGCAGCAACGCCTGGTTGATGCGATCAACGACGACGGGCAGGTTTACCTAACGCAAGGCGTCTTTCAGGGACGCAAAATAATAAGGGTTCAAGTAGGCCAGTTCGATACAACACGCGACGACGTCATGATGGTTCAGGTCGTCATCCACGATATTTGGGAGGAGATAAGGTGAATTTCGCGACATATACCGCTAATGGTCAAACCCATTATGGTGCCGTGACTGAGGGTGGCATGATCGCCTTGAACACCGCGTTCCCACAATGGCTAACCCTGTTTGACGCCCTGCAGGCGGGTGGGCTGGCGGATCTTGGCAAAGCGGCTGAGGGCCAGTCAGTCACTCACACCGATTTCGAGTATGAAATGGTCTTGCCAAACGCGCGCCGTATCCTGTGTGTTGGCGTCAATTTTCCGGACCGCAATGCAGAATACAAAGACGGGTCCGAGCAGCCAAAATTTATGTCGCTGTTCCCGCGTTTCGCCTCTGGATTTACAGGGCACAATCGCCCACTGATCCGCCCGCCAGAAAGCCCACAACTGGATTATGAGGGCGAAGTTGCGATTGTCATCGGCAAGCCCGGACGCCGCATCGCGCAGGCCGACGCCTATAACTACATCGCAGCCCTTACCCTATGCAACGAAGGCACGATCCGCGATTGGGTGCGCCATGCGAAATTTAACGTCACACAAGGCAAGAACTGGGACAATTCGGGCTCCATCGGTCCATGGCTCGTGCCATTTACGGATGCCGCGCAACTGAATGATGCGCGCATCATCACACGTGTGAACGGAGAGGTGCGCCAAGACGATGTGCTGTCACGCATGATGCATCCGATCCGGCGCGAGATCGAATATATTTCGACCTTCATGACGTTACAGCCAGGCGATATCATCGTAACTGGTACGCCAACGGGGTCCGGTGCGCGCCTTGATCCACCGCAATACCTTGTCCCCGGTGATGTGGTCGAGGTTGAGGTGAACGGGATTGGCACGTTGTGCAACATAATTGAGGACGAAGTGGTATGACCTCAGAGGACCATGCACAGGCAGCGCAAGACTTACTGGGCGCAGAAGTAAGTGGTGAACAAATTGGCCTTCTGACCAAACGTCACCCCGAAATGGGGATGGATGACGCTTACGGCGTGCAAAATGCTATCTATCGCGCAAAACTGGCGCAGGGGCGTAAAGTCGTTGGGTGGAAAATCGGGCTGACCTCAAAGGCGATGCAATACGCGCTGAACATCGACATTCCTGACAGCGGAATTCTGTTCGACGACATGGTGTTTGATCACGGCGCGTCCGTGCCAAACGGCAAGTTCATCCAGCCCCGGATCGAGGCCGAGATCGCCTTTGTGATAAGGTCCGCCATAGGCGGTGCTGACGTGACCCGCGACGATGTGCTGGCGGCGACGGATTATGTCGCGCCGTCTATCGAGATCCTCGACACGCGGATCGTTCGGGTGGATGACGAAACGGGCAAAACACGCTCTGTGTTTGATACGATCAGCGACAACGCCGCGAATGCTGGTGTTGTGTTGGGGGCCCAACGGCACGCTGCGGATGCATTCGATTTGCGCTGGGTTGGAGCCATCACATTGCGAAACGGCGCGGTTGAGGAAACCGGACTTGGTGCGGGTGTGCTGAATGATCCTGTTGAAAGCGTCGTTTGGCTTGCCCGCCGTATGGCGCAATATGGGCAAAGTATTGAGCCGGGCCAGATCATCTTGTCGGGCAGTTTCATCCGCCCCATAGAATGCCCGTCTGGCACGCAGATCCACGCGGATTTCGGCATGTTTGGCTCTGTCGATATTTCATTCGCCTAACAGACATCCCATACCAGCACTGCACAATCCGTTCAAACACGCCATTGCCAAGGGTGATCTGCAACTGGGCTGCTGAATGGGGATCGCTGTATGGATATGTACGGACTCTCGGGACACTTCCTGTAAATTCCCTGATTTGGGATGGAGGAAGTATTCATGACGAACGAAGAACGCGACATTCAACGCAAACTTAAGGTGCTTCAGCACGCGGAGAAGATCGGCAATGCC
>JAQWVA010000108.1:0-8449 GCA_029250205.1 Tateyamaria sp. | reverse complement strand
TTTGTCTGCCACCGGTGGTGATCTTGACCTTGCTATTGATGGCAGCGGATTTCTTGAGGTTACGTTGCCGTCGGGTCAGTCCGCATATACCCGCGACGGTGGGCTAAAAATGACGGGAGAAGGTTTGATCGTGACGTCTGACGGATACCCTGTTTCTCCGGAAATCGTAGTCCCGGAGGATGCACGCAGTATCTCTATCAATTCAGCTGGTGAAGTTTTTGCTTATTTTGCTGAGGCAACTGCCGGGCAACAAATCGGAGAGTTTGATCTGACTGGCTTTACCAACGCCAAGGGACTTGAGGCCATTGGTAGTAACTTGTTCGCCGAAACCGAAGCATCGGGCCCGCCGTTGACGTCAACACCGGGGCAAGACGGCTTAGGCACCCTTCGGCAAGGATACCTGGAAGACAGCTCGGTTGATGCGGTGCGCGAGATCACCGAACTAATCGCAGCGCAGAGGGGTTACGAGATGAATTCTAAAGTAATTTCAGCCGCTGATCAGATGATGGGCGCAACGACACAGGTGCGGTGATGCGGTTTGCGGTTACTCTTTTGATCGGACTGTGCGGACAATCCGTGTTGGCAGATGTCGTTACGCCCGTGCGTACAATACGACCCGGATCTTTGATTGCGGCTGCTGATCTTGTGATAAAGGGCGGTGATCGCCCTGGGGTGTTTGACCATATCCTAGATGTCGTAGGTCAAGAGGCGCGTACAGCACTTTATGCCGGCAGACCCATTCCGTTTGACGCGGTTGGCCCACCTGCTCTCGTTGATCGCAATCAAATCGTCTCGCTAAAATTCGAAGGCAACGGGCTCAGGATTTCCACCGAAGGCCGTTCTCTTGAGCGAGGTGGGATTGGTGATCGGGTCCGAATAATGAATCTCAGTTCGCGGTCAACTCTGTTTGGCTACATCCAAGAAGATGGCACAATAAAGGTAACACAATGATGCAGAAAACGCTCAGACATGCGGCTTCAACCACCCTAATCTGCCTTGGTTTGGCAGCCTGTGAAGGCGGTGACCATTTGGGCAAAGAGCCTTCGTTTTCGGATCCGTTAGATACCAAAGAGCATTCGGCAATGATATCAAGCTCTTTGCCTACCATTCTTGAAAAATCTACGAATCTTGACCAGGCTTCGCTTTGGAGCGGTAATCGCCGCTCCCTGCTAGGTGACCGTCGTGCCGTGCAGCGTGGAGACATCATGACCGTTGTAATAGAGATTGATGAAAAGGCCGAGATCTCTAACAAGACAGACCGCGCACGCAGCGGGTCACAATCGTTAGGCGTGCCGCAGCTGGGTGGCGTGTCGCAACGATTGGACAAACGATTGCCGGATGGTGCAACTGCAGCGGACCTTGTTTCGATAAACTCAACGAGCAGTTCGAGCGGTGATGGATCTGTTCGTCGAAAGGAAAAGCTGACACTGCGGGTGGCTGCAACCGTCGTGGACGTTCTGCCGAACGGGGTTCTATCCATTGTGGGTTCCCAAGAGTTGCGGGTTAATTTCGAAATGCGCGAGCTGCTGGTGTCTGGATATGTCCGACCGGAGGACATCTCGCGACAGAATGAAATAACTTACGACAAGATTGCATCTGCGCGGGTGTCATATGGTGGGCGTGGTCAGATTACTGATATGCAGCAGCCCCGAATTGGCCAGCAAATACTTGATGCCTTGCTGCCATTTTAGGGGACGCCCGTGATGAAAAAACTACTGCCAATATTATTGCTTCTTTTGGGTTCTGGCGCGGGCGTTGGTGCAGGTATCTTTCTAAGGCCTGCGCCAGAGCCAGCCGATGAAATTGCAGAAACGGAACCTGCCGAGGTTGAAGAAGCGCCAGCAGCAGAGACAAACGGCCCGTCCGAATACGTCAAAATGAGCAACCAATTTGTGGTTCCTGTCGTTGATCATGACAAGGTCACTGCTTTGGTTGTCCTCTCACTGAGCGTTGAAGTTTCTTTAGGTCAAAAAGAAGCGGTCTATGCCAAGGAGCCCAAAATCCGCGATTCTTTTTTGCAGGTTTTGTTTGATCACGCCAACATTGGTGGCTTCGATGGCGCCTTTACTAACGCAAACAACCTTGACGTTTTGCGCGGAGCTTTGCGCGAAATCGCACAGAAAGATGTAGGCGACCAGGTTATTGATGTGCTGATAGTTGAAATTGCACGACAAGATTACTGAAGCGATCCTACAAGAGTGTTTGCTGCACTGCTCTCTCCAGATCTGATTGCCGACGCTTGACCGCTAGTCTTTTGCGATCGTCGTCGGCAAGTGTCTTTGAGACTTGCATTTTTCCGAACGCGCGTTTGTGATGCGCGAGGTACTGTTCCTTTTGCGCCAAGACTTGTGCAAGTTCGATGTTCAGTTGCGCTTGCGCTCGTGTTACCCATCGTAGCCAGATTACATCTGCGCCAATCGCACGCAGTTGGGCGTGTTCCGGCGGCAGGCTTTGGGTTTCGATGAAGTAGCTGCGAAGTTTGGCCAATTCTGCTCTTAGCGCCGCCTCACGTTCTAGAATACCAGTCAGAGCCTGTTGACTGTGCCGGTATTTGAGCGCGTTCAATTCGTGTAGTTGATCAAGTTCCAAGATTAATAACCCCGGCGCGCCCGGTCGCGTATCTGATCGGCAAAGCGGATGGCTGCAGCGACGGCCTGATAGTGGTCGGGCGCAACTTCGTGGCCCACTTCTGTCACGGCATGCAACGCGCGTGCGGTGGGTGGGTCACTATGGATTGGAACGCCTGATTCCATCGCAACTTTGCGGATCATGAGCGCAATTTCATCAACCCCTTTTGCAATGCAGACCGGAGCTGTGCCTGCTTCCCGTGCCCATTTCAGTGCGACGGCATAGTGGGTTGGGTTGACGATAATAACATCTGCGCGGGGGACTTCTGCCATTATCTGCTGGGTTGCAATCGCCTGTGCCCGAGCCCGCCGTTCTTGTTTGACATGTGGATCGCCTTCGGAATTCTTAGTCTCATCCATGATTTCCTTGCGCGACATCCTGTTTTTGCGAATGTGCTCGTTATGTTGCCACACAGCGTCGACTCCGCCGATGGTGGCCGATACAATAACCACGACAAGCAAGAAGCCGATACATAGTTCGGCCAAAAGCTGCACTGCACTGCCTGGTCCGCTGTGGACCACGGTCATCATCTCTGGCAGTCGTGCTTTAAGAAAAAGCGCAAGACATGTCGAAAAAATTAATAGTTTTGCAAAACTCTTACCAAATTCAAAGAAACCGCTGCGACCAAATTTTTGCTTCGCATTCTGCAAAATTGATATCCGCGACAGTTTCGGCTGCAATTTGCTTGGGGCCACGACAAAGGCTCGCTGTGCGAGGATCGCACTTAAAACTGCGAGCGCGGGAAGAAGGAAAATTGGGGAGATAGCCAAAGCAGTGTTCCAAAAAACACCCCCCATTGAAGCTTGACCCCCACCTTCGAAAATCAAGACTGAAATACTGTCGGCCTGATCAATCAGGACCTGCAAATGTGTTCCAAACGCTTGGATGGATTGCGCGCCTAAGGCGAGAAATGCCAAAGTAAGGCCAGCGTATCCGGCAGCCGTTTGCAGGTCTACGGACTTTGCGATGTCGCCTTTTCGGCGTGCTTCAAGCAGCTTTTGTGGCGTTGGATCGAATGACTTGTCGCTCTCGTCGTCATCGTTACTCATCTTGTGCTCCCAAACGGGTTGGCCATAAACTGGTCCAATCCTGACATCCAAACCGTCAACATTGTTGGGGCTGCTAGGAACAGCAGGAACAGGCCGCCCAGAGTGATGACTGGTGCGCCGACAAATGCGACCATCAGTTGGGGCATGGCTTTGTTGATGACGCCAAGTGCCAAATTATAAAGTACTGACATCAAAACGAATGGGGCGGCCAAGACAAAGGCGAGTTCAAAGGCGTGTGCAACTTGCATCAGCCCCCAGTCCGCTACGTCGTTTCCACCAGCAAAAAACCCCATGGGCAATAGAACATAAGAGTGGATCAACAAGTGCGCTGCCTTGATGTGCAATCCTGCCATGACGGCCAGCGCAATGGCGCCGATCGTCAATACATAGCCCATGGCCGGCAATGGTTCGATTGCTGCCCCACCAAGGATCTGCGACAGAGATGTTGATTGCGCCGCGATGGACCCCGCCGTTTGCAAGGCGAGTATGAACAGCCGAATACCGATCCCGATAAGGGCGCCGGAAAGTATTTCCGTCATTGCAAGCGTAGCAATTGATCCTGGGCTTGCGGCGGGTGGAACGCTGCTAACAGCTGGTGCAACAATGAGAGTAAAAGCGAGTGCAATCACCAATTTGATCCGCATTGGTACTGTTTGCTCGCCAAATCCGGGCAGCAACGAAACAGTCGCACCAACCCGCAAGAACACGACGAATCCAATCCAGAGCTGAGCCTCAAGCAGAGTCAGGAGTTCATTTGCTGCGTTCATGCCGCAACGACCCCGACAAGGGCTGGCCTCGCGTCTATTCCGATTTCTTCAAAAGATAGAACTGGGTTCGAAATTCCCTTTGCTCGCATGAGAGTTTTGACAAACCGACGCCGCCGCGTGTTGGTGACTATGGCCGCGTTGATACCCTGACCGCTCGCGTCTTGTAGTTTTTCGAACATGTTGTCGGCAAGACGATTGAACAAGTCCGGAGGCAGAGCGATATCCAAACCCCGTTCGGCATCTACCTGGTAGTTTGCAAATGTATCCTCCCATTCCGGGGCTAGCTGGATGAGAGGTAGCGTGCCGTCTGGGCGTCGCATTTCTGCAACCAACTGAAAGCCCAGACGTTGCCGAACGTGTTCGCAAATGGCTTCGGGTTGGGCACTCTGGCCTCGCGCCTCTGCTGTTGCCTCAAGGATAAGGGACAGGTTACGGATGGACACCTGTTCGTCTAACAGCAGGCGTAGAACCGCGTGCAGTACATCGACGGGAACCCGGTCCGGGATCAGTTCGTCCAGCATTTTGCGATTTGCCTCTGCTCGGGCAGGGTCAGATACATTTGTCATCTCATGCAACAGGCGTCTAAGCGACTTGAGAGAAAGCAGGCGGCTGAAATTCCGTTTCACAACTTCGAGCAGGTGTGTGGCGAGGATTTCGGTTGGCGTTACCAGCGTGATTCCAGAGAGCGCTGCGCTTTCTTGATCTCGGGGGTCAATCCAACGTGCGGGCGCACCGTAGACCGGTTCGGTTGTATCTCTGCCTGGAGGGAGTGCAGTTGTCTCCTCCGGAGTTAACGCGAGTATATCTGTCGAACTTAACTCTCCGCGCGCCTGCTCCACGCCTTGTATGCGCAGAATATAGGTGCTGTTTGGCAGGCCGGGGTTATCAGTCAATCTGATCTCGGGCAGAATCAGACCAAAAACAGAAGCCACATGCGTCCGCATGTTGGCGATTCTCGCATCGAGACCAGTGCCTGGATCAAGCACCATGTTGACCAGATCAGGTGCAAATTCGACGTGGATATCATCTAGTTCAAGCACATCGCCAAGGGACTTTTCTGCGGGAACAACAGGATCATGAATATCGGGTTCAATGATGGCCTCGTCCTTGACCCGTTTGTACATAATGAATGATGCTGCGCCCAATCCGATGCCACCGGCCATGAACGGGGCAAAGGGTAGCCCTGGAAACAGAGCGAACAGGAACATGAGGACAGCAACGGTCGCCAAGGCTGCGGGGTGTTTGCCCAACTGGTCGAACACAGCAAGATCGGTGGCACCTTTTGCACCGCCTTTGGCCAATAGCAGAGCTGAGGCGATTGAAATGACAACTGCTGGAATTTGCGACACCAATCCGTCGCCCACAGTAAGGATCGCATAAGTTTCAAATGCGCTTGTAATGGGCATTCCATGTACAACTGCACCCATGATCAGACCTGCGACCAAATTCAACAGCGTAATCAATAGGCCAGCAATGGCATCGCCTTTGACAAATTTTGAGGCCCCGTCGAGCGATCCGAAGAAGGTTGTTTCGGCTTGTTCCAGTTCTCGGCGTTGTTTGGCTTCACGGTGATCAATGGCCCCTGCGGACATGTCGCTGTCAATCGCCAGCTGCTTTCCTGGCATTCCGTCAAGCGCAAAGCGGGCACCAACCTCCGCCATCCGCGTCGCACCTTTGGTTATTACCATGAAATTCACGATTAAAAGAACGCAAAATACAACCAATCCAAGAAATACGCTTCCGCCCATGATGAATTGAGCAAATCCGTTTATCACATCGCCTGCAGCATTTGTGCCTGTGTGACCTTGGCCGATAATCAGTTTGGTTGAAGATACATTAAGCGACAAGCGCAGCATTAATGAAGCTAACAGGATAGTTGGGAAGGCTGAAAAATCCAGTGGGCGTTCTATGAACAAGGTGATGGTAAAGATAAGAATTGCTAGCGCAAATGATGCTGCCAGCCCAATGTCCAGCACCCATGCAGGCATTGGGAGGATCATCATTACAATGATTGCCATCAAGGCAACCGCAAGCAGGACGGTTGGGCTAAAGATCGCCTTAGCGCTTAGCCGAAGTGCGGGTTCAGCCATTTTCACCCCCGCCTGAGTTGAACAGGGATGGTTGCCCGCTTTTTCCGAGTGGGACCAACGACCCCAACACTCCGGGTCTGGTCGCCTCGGACAGAAAAGTTGAACCTTTTCGATTCGGCACCCCTGGATCTGCAGCGGCTTTCAGCGAACTTAGGTTTTGATAGATGCTGTCAAATCGAGCTTTGTAAATTTTAGCAAACTTGGGTGTGCGAGAATGATAAGCTGCTGCGGCATCCGACCAGTTGCCTAAATCACCATGAAGGTTGGAGAGGAATTTCGCAGCATATTGAGTGTTTTTGACAGGATCGAACATGTCTTCGATAGAATTAAAATTTTGTGCATGTCGCTTGTAGTTGATTTGAAAGCATCCAACAGAAAAGTTGCGGGCACCTTGCTTAAATTTATTGAAAACATAGACTTTTGCCTCGTTTTCTGTGTCAAACCAGTGGTCCGCTCCTTCCATGTTTACGGTCCACGGCCAAGACTGAAACTGTCCGTCTTTTTTGCGTCCTGTTTCCACTCGAGTTATTGCGTGCAGCACGTCCAGCGGCACATTTAGCTCGTGGGAAACCTGTGTCGCAGCTTGGTCACAGGTCTGGCTGAGTTCTGCCAAAGTCCGCGTTCCCAAAAGCATCAATGCTAAAGTAGCTGCAAGCATGACATAGCAATTGTGCAAGCTTGACCAGCCGAGAATCGTTTTCACAATGTAACCCTCATCACGTTCTGTGATGGTGTGACGTTATGCTGGTGTGGTTTAAAATTCGTAACCAGTAGCTCACAATATGTCTGACGTCATGCCTGGCGCAGCCCAAGTATCTCGCGGGCCTGTTGCCACGTCGCGATGGGACGCTCGTATGTGTCACAGATGGCGACGGCCCGCTCGACGAGTGCCGCGTTGGATGGCGCAAGCTGATCGCGATTCAGGCGCATATTGTCTTCGAGCCCGGTTCGAGTATGTCCGCCAGCGGCGATGCACCATTCGTTTACCATGATTTGTGCTGCTCCGACGCCGGCCGCGCACCATTCTGCATCAGGGGCTAGCCGGTTTATGGTCCGCACGTAGAAATCAAAGATGTCTTTATCGGCTGGCATAGCGTTCTTTACGCCCATCACGAATTGCACATACAGCTGCCCTTCAATGCGACCGTCACGGTTCATTGCGGCTGCTTGGAATATATGGCTTAGGTCAAAAGCCTCGACCTCGGGTTTGATGTCATGGGTTCGCATTTCGCTTGCCAGCCAATCCACAAGATCAGGAGGATTTTCGTAGACCCGAGTGGGAAAGTTGTTGGACCCAACAGCTAAAGAAGCCATGTCCGGTCCTAGGGATAACATACCACCCCGAGCCTGCCCTGAGCCTGATCTGCCACCAGTTGAGAATTGGATGATCATGCCAGGGCAATGCTTTTGCAGGCCTTCCATCAGACGCAAGAATTTTTCTGGATCTGAAGACGGAGTTTCGTCATCATTTCGCACATGCGCATGACAAATACTTGCGCCTGCCTCGAACGCAGCCTGCGTTGACTCGATCTGCTCCTCTACCGAAATGGGGACAGAAGGGTTGTGAGCCTTAGTCGGCACGCTGCCGGTGATAGCGACACAGATTATGCAGGGCTTGTTCATATTTCGTGGGCCAATTCAAAAATTCGGGCTAGATGAATATCGCTTTGTTACGACCCCTGCTTTATCGTCTTAGCGGCATATATTCCATCCCGGACGATCACATAGATCCTCGTCGATCCGCATGCTTCATGGCAACATCGCTTTTAGGTGACAGACGGGAAAGGGATTAATGCTGATCAGATCAAAGATGCAACGACAATACGAGCCCTTGAGGCTGCGAGAAACATACGCAGGCAAATGCGATTGACTTCATTGGCCACATCATCGACCATTTTTTATTCGCAAGTAACAG
>JAQWVA010000098.1:0-121499 GCA_029250205.1 Tateyamaria sp. | reverse complement strand
CCCTTGTTTATGGACCACGGTGGAAGGCACGGTGGGCGGCGTAAAAGTCATTGAACGCGCACTTAAAAATTGCCAGTTACGCAACAACGTTAACGCATTTTTCCCGTCAGACATTGGCTGAAAGTCAGCATGGCTTTTTTTAGACGCGCACAAGTTAGCGCGCATGATCATGCATCATTTTCAAGAAAAATTCAAAATATGAACAGCCCCTACGAAGCAAAAAGAAGCACAAATGGCGGCGAATTATTGGCATTGTCCGTCCCAGAGACATGTCCGTTAATCCACACCGGGCTTGCGAAATATCTCATTTAAGGGAAAGCTGGTTCAGAATGTGCACCAACGGGGAGATCACAATGCTTAAAAAGCTAACCATGACCGCAGCAGTGCTGGCAATCAGTGCTGGTACGCTTTGGGCCAAAAGCGACATTACGGTCGCTCTGCAGTTAGAGCCGCCGCATCTGGACCCGACTTCGGCTGCCGCCGGAGCCATTGATTCAGTGTTATACTCGAATGTGTTCGAGGGCTTAACACGATTTACCGGCGACGGCGCAATTGTGCCTGGGCTTGCAGCATCCTGGGATATTTCAGACGATGGGCTGACGTATACCTTTACCCTGCGCGAGGGTGTTACGTTTCACGACGGCACGACAATGGATGCTGATGACGTGAAATTCTCGCTTGATCGCATATTGGCCGATGACAGCGCCAATGCGCAAAAGGCGCTCTATGCCGCCATCAGCGCTGTCGAAGTCATTGATTCCCAGACTGTCCGAGTGACCCTGTCAGAAGCCAATGGCAACATGCTTTTCAACCTTGCATGGGGTGACGCTGTTATCGTGGCGCCCGAAAGCATCGAGAACATCAAGCAATCGCCAATTGGCACTGGCCCATTCAAGTTCGACATGTGGAATCAGGGCGACCGTATCGAAATGAGCGGTTATGATGGCTATTGGGGGGAAAAGCCTGCCCTCGACAAGGCGACCTTCAAGTTCATTTCGGATCCAACCGCCGCTTTTGCAGCCGTCATGGCCGAAGATGTCGACGTGTTTAGCGGCTTTCCCGCGCCTGAAAACCTGCCACAGTTCGAGGCAGACGCCAGGTTTCAGGTTTTAGTTGGTTCGACCGAAGGTGAAACCATTCTGTCGACAAACAACATGCAGGCGCCTTTTGACGATGTGCGCGTGCGTCGGGCCGTGGCACATGCGATTGACCGCCAGGCGATCGTTGACGGTGCGATGTTTGGCTATGGAACGCCGATCGGCACCCATTTTGCGCCTCACAATCCCGCTTATGTCGATCTAAAAGGCCAGTCGGCGCATGATCCAGACAAGGCACGCGCCTTGTTGGCTGAGGCAGGCCTCGCGGACGGGTTTGAAACCACACTGCACCTGCCGCCCCCCTCCTATGCCCGTCGCGGTGGCGAAATCATCGCAGCCCAACTGGCCGAGGTTGGCATCAAAGCAGAGATCATCAACGTTGAGTGGGCGCAGTGGCTTGAGACAGTCTTTCGCGGCAAAAATTTCGGTCTGACCATCGTCAGTCATACCGAACCCATGGACATCGGGATTTATGCCAATCCTGGTTATTACTTCCAATACGACAACCCGACGTTCCAAGAGTTGATGATAACGCTGAACAGCACCACCGATCCCGATGGGCGCACAGATCTGATGGCACAGGCACAGAAGATTATCGCGGATGATGCCGTAAACGGGTATCTGTTTCAGCTTGCAGCTTTGTCTGTCGCCAAAGCGGGCGTTCAGGGGCTGTGGACCAATGCCCCGACACAAGCGACCGATCTAACTGGCGTCAGCTGGGCTGATTAAAACAACACGAAGAAGCGGGGCACTGTCCCGCTTCCCTTTCATTGCGAAAACACATTCGCAGACCACAAACTGGCCAATCAGACACCACCTCGACCGTTTGCCCAACCACATCAGAGACAGTTAATGAACATATACAAGGCGGGCAGTCGCCCCTCGCAAAGGGCCAACTCGGATTACTTTACCGGCACCGTTTGGCAAGATCCAATCGTCTCGACACCCGAGCCTGCGCGGCTAAATGCTTTGAGCGTGCATTTCGAACCCGGTGCGCGCACGGCCTGGCACAGCCACCCCCTTGGCCAAACGCTTCATGTTACGCGAGGGGCCGGACTGATTTGCATGCGCGGACAAAAGCCACAAGCGTTAAGTCCCGGCGACACAGTATGGATTCCACCGGATATCGAACACTGGCACGGAGCCACGCCAAAAACCCACATGACCCATATTGCCATGCAAGAGATGCAAAGTGGAAGTGCCGCCACGTGGCTAGAGCATGTCACTGACATCGATTACAACGCCTGAACCCGCACCCGCAGGTTTGACCTTATTTCGCCATTGCGCGGCGTGTCCGCAAGGGTCGTAAACCAATGCTCTGGCGGGTTGCGACCACGGCTGTTTCCGTCAAATTTCAAACCGCGCAACACGGCTTCAGCCTCTGGGTTCAATCGATCCGGAACGTCAAAATCGTTCAAAGCGCCCCAAACACCGGTCCACAAGCGCCCAACGGACCATGGATTATAACCACCTCCCCCCAGCACCAGAAAACGATGGGCCATGCCTTTCAGATTTCGCACGAAACTCCAGTGCGCCTGATTTGACAGGGCAAGGTGGGCTTGCGGATCTTCCAGAACACCATCCGCCCCGCATTGCAGGACGATAGCATCAGGACAAAACTGTTGCACCCGTGGCAGGATCACCTGATCGCGGATCAATGCCATTTCGGAATCGTTCAGATCCCTTGGGACCGGCAGGTTAACTGTGCTGCCTTGCCCTGTGACACCAAGTGGGCCAGTGCGGGGCCACAACCCATCCTCGTGCACCGAGATCATCAGCACATCCGGATCATCAGCAAAGGCCACCTCGACCCCGTCAGGATGGTGGGCATCAATGTCCACATAGGCGACCCGCGCTGCGCCATTGCGGCGCAGTGACAGAATCGCCAACACTGGATCGTTGAGATAGCAAAACCCGCCCGCGCGGTCTGGCATGCCGTGATGCGTGCCGCCCGCAGGGTGATAGACGATGCCACCTTTTGCCAACAGTTCACCCGCCAACAGTGAACCGCCAGCCGCGGTTGCAGGGCGACGGTACATTTCGGGAAACACCGGATTGGAAGGCGTGCCCAAAGCATGGCGTGCGCGCACCACGTCACTTACCGATTGTGCCGCCTCTGCCGCCTGCAATGCCGCAACATACTCTGGCGTATGCCAGATCGTAAGGGCAGCCGGTTTCAGTCGCGGGCTAGGCACAAAAACCGCAGGCGCAAGCCACCCCATGGCACGACTCAGATCCATCACAGTAGACACACGCGGTACCCTGAGGGGGTGCCGGGCACCATAGCTTGATCCGCGATATATCTCGGACCCAATGAACAAAGGATCTGCCATGAAAGCTTGTGTAATAGATTGAGCAGAACAGGCAAGTGATCTGCTATTTTTGCGGATATGGACTCGGACAAAGTAAAACCTAATGCCAAGCTGCGCATGGTATTGCGAGTGGTATCCCTCTCGCAAAGTGCAACGACGCAGGGAATGGCATCGGAAAGACGCGCGCAGGACATATTAACATTCACAGACGCGCTTGCCAGTAACGAAGCAGCCGCCTAACGTCGACATAATGTTGCGCTACGCTTTGAAACGGATCATATCTCTGCTGATCAGCCTCGCTATCGCGTCGCTGGTGATCTTTACCGTGATCGAAGTGGCCCCCGGTGATCCAGCATCCTTCATGCTGGGGATCAACGCACAAGAAGACACATTGGCAGCTTTGCGGGCTGAGCTGGGTCTCGATCAACCCAAATGGCAGCGCTATGCGAGCTGGATCGGCGGCATGGCACATGGGGATTTCGGCACGTCCTATCAATATCGCACGCCGGTGTCGGAAATGATAAAGGATCGGCTTTGGGTATCGCTGCCGCTGGCGCTTTATGCGCTGACGCTTTCAACCCTGATTGCCTTTCCCGCTGGCATCTATGCGGCGGCCAGACGCGGCCGTGCCGGTGATATCGGCGTGATGGGCGCGACCCAATTGGGCATCGCCATTCCCAATTTCTGGTTTGCCATGATGTTGGTGCTTGTCTTTGCGATCAATCTGCGCTGGTTCTCGGCCGGCGGCTTTGCGGGCTGGGACAAGGGCACCTTTGCAGCGCTCAAATCCCTGACCCTGCCCGCCATTGCGCTGGCCCTGCCACAGGCCGCAATTCTTGCCCGCGTCATGCGGTCTGCCTTGCTAGATGTCTTGGGTGAAGATTTCATGCGCACCGCCCGCGCCAAGGGGCTGACACGCGCGCAAGCTCTGCGGCGTCACGGCTTGCGCAACGCAATGATCCCGGTGCTGACAATCCTGGGGTTGCAATTCTCGTTTCTTCTGGCGGGTGGGATCATCATTGAACAAGTGTTCTATTTGCCAGGCCTTGGGCGACTGATATTTCAGTCGATCTCAGCCAGAGACCTGATCGTGGTTGAATCGATAACAATGCTGCTGGTGTTCGCTGTCATTGTGGTGAACTTTGCGGTTGATCTGGCCTATGCTGCTGTTGATCCGCGACTGAGGTCACGCACATGAACCGCAATCTGATCTTTGGTGGGGCGCTGTCTGCGCTGATGGTTCTGGCCGCCCTTATGTCCTTTGTCTGGACACCGTTCGAGCATACCGCAATGGATATTCCATCCAAGCTTCAAGCCCCGAATGGCGTGCACTGGCTGGGAACAGATCATTTCGGGCGCGACATTTTTTCGATGATCATGGTGGGCGCGCGCACATCAATTGCAGTGGCCGTCGTGGCGGTTGGCATTGGCTTTAGCTTGGGCGTACCGCTGGGGCTGTGGGCCGCAGCCAGACGCGGCAGCTGGGCAGATGAAATCATCATGCGTGGTAACGATCTGATCTTTGCCTTTCCGTCCTTGGTCATCGCGATCCTGATCACCGCCATTTTCGGTGCAGGGGCGATCAATGCGATCATTGCTATCGGCATTTTCAATATTCCAGTATTTGCACGGGTCACACGGGGTGGTGCGCTGTCACTGTGGGCGCGCGAATTCATCCTTGCTGCACGGGTTTCTGGCAAGGGCGCCGCACGGATCAGCGCCGAGCATATCCTGCCCAATATCGCCAACCTGCTAATTGTGCAGGCGACTATACAGTTCTCGCTTGGTATTCTCGCCGAGGCGGCTCTGTCGTATGTGGGTCTTGGCGCACAGCCGCCAACGCCCAGCTGGGGGCGGATGCTGGCAGACGCACAAACACTGGTCAGCATCGCGCCACATATGGCGCTTGTGCCCGGCTTTGCGATTATCCTTACCGTTCTGGGCCTGAACCTACTGGGCGACGGCCTGCGCGATGTGTTGGACCCAAGGCTTCGGGTGGCCCGGTCATGAGCCTGCTCGACATTCGGAACATTTCACTGACCATAAACGGCGCGCCTATTCTTCGGGATGTGTCGCTATGCGTTGATCAGGGTGAGGTTGTTGCAATCACCGGCGAAAGCGGCTCAGGGAAATCGATGACCGCACTGGCCGTAATGCAACTTTTGCCCCAAGGCAGCACCACGACTGGGCATATTACGCTCGATGGTCAGGAAGTGACCGCAACACCCGAGGCGCAGATGTGTGCATTGCGCGGCAACACGGTCGGTATGGTGTTTCAGGAACCAATGACAGCTCTTAACCCGGTGCAAACCATTGGCGCTCAAGTGGCTGAGGCAGTCCGACTGCACCGACCTGACCTTGATCCAATAAGGCGCGCTGCCGAAGTTTTGACCCGCGTAGGATTGCCACCCGACAAGGTGCCGCCGTCGCGCTATCCGCATGCCTTGTCTGGTGGGCAGCGCCAACGTGTGGTGATCGCCATTGCAATTGCTTGCGGCCCTAGGCTGTTGATCGCAGACGAGCCGACGACAGCGCTGGATGTTACGACACAGGCGCAAATCCTTGATCTTCTCGTCGATCTTGCCCGCGAGGATGACATGGGGTTGATGATGATCACCCATGATCTGGCAGTTGTCGCATCCATGGCGAACCGGATTGCCGTCATGCAGCACGGCCGCATCGTCGAAACTGGCGAAACGTCCGCACTATTGGATGCGCCGCAACACCCCTACACCAAGGCGCTGTTTGCGGCTTCGTCCCATTACGTCACCTTGCCAGATACGGTCGAGGCTGAACCGCTGCTGAAGGTGCAAAATGTGATCCGCGATTATCCTTTGCCGCGGACCGCGCTGTTTCGACACCCCGATCAAATGCGTGCAATAGATAGGGTCAGTTTCGACATCCAAAGGGGTGCGCGCGTCGGCCTTGTTGGCGAAAGCGGCTGCGGCAAATCGACCCTGACCCGCGCAATCCTGGGGCTGGAACCGGTGCAGGGCGGCACAATCACGCTTGGCGGTGTGCCGGTGTTTTCGTCGGGCAAACCAAACCTGAACGTACGTCGCCGTATGCAAGTGGTGTTCCAGGATCCCTATGGCAGCTTCAACCCCAGACACCGGGTTGCGCGACTGATCACCGAACCGTTTCACCTGCTGGAGCAAAAACCCTCTTTAGCAGAACGGGCGGACCGCGTGGCCGCCGCTCTGACCGACGTTGGCCTGTCACCTGATGATGCCACGAAATACCCACATCAGTTTTCCGGGGGGCAGCGACAGCGGATCGCCATCGCCCGCGCACTGATCATCCGCCCAGAGTTGATTGTGTTCGACGAAGCCGTCAGCGCGCTTGATGTATCGGTTCGGGCGCAGATCCTCGACCTGATTGCTGAGCTGTGCGGCCAGTACAATCTGACTTACCTGTTTATTTCCCATGACCTTAGTGTTGTGCGCACAATCACAGACAGCGTTATGGTGATGCAAAATGGAAAAATCGTAGAACAGGGCCAAACAAGTGCTGTGTTTAAAAACCCACAACATCCCTACACCCGCACGCTAATAGATGCGGCACCCATTTTGCCAGAAAGGAACCGATATGCATGATGCCCTGTGGTTCGATCCCACCGAAATGCTGATTGGCGGCACATGGTGCCAAACCGCGCAGACGATCGATCTTGCCAATCCGTCAGACGGCAGTCCGCTTGCGAAAATTGCCCGCGGCACAGCCGAGGATATTGACGCAGCAGTTGCTGCAGCACATACCGCGCGCGCCGCGGATTGGGGGCGGATGACAGCCTCCGAACGCGGCCGTATCCTAAGAAATATTGGTCGCCGCGTTCTGGAGCACGTGGACACACTTGCCGTGATCGAGGCGCATGACGTGGGCAAGCCGCTCAGTCAGGCACGCGCTGATGCAGTGGCTCTTGCCCGGTACATGGAGTTTTACGGCGGGGCGGCAGACAAGATAACGGGTGAAACCATCCCCTATCTGGACGGCTACACCGTCTATACTCTGCGCGAGCCGCATGGGGTTACCGGGCATATCGTGCCTTGGAACTACCCGATGCAGATCATCGGGCGCAGCGTGGGTGCTGCGCTTGCCATGGGCAATGCCTGTGTTCTGAAACCCGCCGAAGAGGCGTGCCTGACCGCGCTGGCCTTTGGCCGCATCTGTCAGGATGCCGGCCTGCCGGACGGGGCCCTAAATATTGTGCCCGGCCTTGGCGCCGAAGCGGGTGCGGCATTGGCCGGCCACCACAATGTGCAACATATCAGCTTTACCGGATCGGTGCGCACCGGTGCTCTGGTCCAACAGGCGGCAGGCAAGAACGTTGTGCCGGTCACGCTGGAGCTTGGCGGAAAGTCACCGCAGGTGGTCTTTGACGACGCGGATCTGGACGCAGCACTTCCCTTTCTGGTCAATGCGGGCATCCAGAACGCGGGGCAAACCTGTTCGGCCTCTTCGCGGATCCTCGTGCAGCGCGGGCTCTATGACGCGGTGTGCGATCGGATGGCCACCGCTTATGAGGAACTGAGCGTCGGCCCAGCAATGAATGATCTGCGCGTCGGGCCACTGATTTCGGCGCGACAAAAGGAAATCGTGAACGGGTTTCTGGAACAAGGTTCTGATCTGCGTATTGCGGCGACCGGTCATATGCGGGATGCCCCTAAAACCGGCGCTTTCGTGGTGCCAACCCTTTTTGCAGATGTGCCACCCGACCACGTGCTGGCTCAGCAGGAAATTTTTGGCCCTGTACAGGTTCTTATTCCCTTTGATACCGAAGCAGACGCGATCGCGATCGCAAACGCGACAGAATACGGGCTTGTGGCCAGTGTCTGGACTGCAAATGGCGCGCGGCAAATGCGATTGGCCAAGGCGTTGCGCGCCGGGCAAGTGTTTATAAACAATTACGGCGCAGGTGGCGGGGTTGAACTGCCCTTTGGCGGGATCGGAAAATCCGGCCATGGACGCGAAAAAGGATTCGAGGCGCTTTACGGCTTTTCAACCCTCAAAACTGTCGCGGCACATCATGGCTAAATATTTCCTTTTACAAGCTCAGGATCACACTTGGGCTAGGCATATGAGCTATATAGACCGTTGCCCCACCTGCAACAGGAGCACACCTCATGATTTTTGAAAATCGATTTCAAGGTCGCCATGCTGTCGTCACAGGCGGGGCATCCGGACTTGGCCAGGGTATCGCCAACCGCATTGCAGCCGAAGGTGGGACTGTCGAAGTCTGGGACATTGATGCAAATGCACTTGCAGCAACAGGCGCTCATTCAACCCGCCAGATCGACGTCACCAATCATGCCGCAGTAGCAACCGCCATGGCACAGGCGGCGCCCGATATTCTGGTTTGTTCTGCAGGCATCACCGGCCCAAATACAACTACATGGGAGTACCCCGTCGAAGACTGGCTCAAGGTGCATAACCTGAACCTGAATGCTATTTTTTACTGTTGCCGGGCCGCAGCCCCACTCATGCGGGACAAGGGCTGGGGTCGTATTGTCAACATCGCCTCCATCGCAGGGAAAGACGGGAACCCGAACGCCCCTGCCTATTCCGCCTCAAAGGCTGGGGTCATCGGGCTGACCAAATCACTGGGCAAGGAACTGGCAACAACTGGTGTGACCTGCAACGCCATCGCACCCGCCGCAGTGCGCACTGCGATTTTCGATCAGATGACCCAAGAACACATCGACTTTATGCAATCCAAGATCCCCATGGGCCGCTTTGGCACCATTGCAGAGATTGCCGCGATGGCGTGCTGGCTGGCCTCGGATGAGGCGAGCTTTACCACCGGCTTTTGCTTTGATCAGTCTGGGGGGCGCGCGACCTACTGATGCCAAACACCGGCAACCATGTGCTTGAAACCGTAGGCCACATGCTTGCGATGCCTTTTACGCGCTTAGGCGCAGTTTAATCTTGGAGTATTCTCATGCAGCTTGACAGTAAAACCGCTATCGTTACCGGCGCAGCCAGTGGATTTGGTCACGGGATTGCGCGCGCCTTTGCCGCCGCAGGTGCCCGAGTTATGGTCGCGGATATCAATGGCGAGGGTGCCGCAGAGGTGGCCCGCGAGATCGGCGGGATCAGCGCGCAGGTCGACGTTTCAAACGCAACATCCGTTCAGGCCATGGCAGACGAGGCATTTGCACAGTTGGGGCATATCGACATCTTGGTCAACAACGCGGGCGTCACGCACCTTCCGCAAGCGCTGGAAGAGGTCAGCGAAGATGAGTTTGACCGCGTGCTCGCCGTGAATGCCAAATCAGTCTACTTGACCGCGCGCAGCCTTGTGCCGCATATGAAATCAAGGGGCACCGGTGCGATCCTTAATATCGCCTCGACTGCGGGCGTATCGCCCCGGCCCCGGCTCAACTGGTATAACGCCTCCAAAGGCTGGATGATCACCGCAACCAAAGCGATGGCGGTCGAACTTGCCCCTCAAGGCATCCGGGTCAATGCCATCAACCCAGTCGCTGGTGAGACACCCCTACTCAAAAGCTTTATGGGCGAAGACACGCCGGAAATCCGCGCCAAATTCCTGTCGACCATCCCGCTTGGCCGGTTTTCCACAGCAGAAGACATGGGCGATGCAGCCACGTTCCTGTGTTCAGACGCGGCCTCAATGATTACTGGCGTCGCCCTTGAGGTAGATGGAGGGCGATGCATATGAAACCCGCCACTCACGGTGTAAAATGCGCATCGGGCGCGCAACTGGCTTTTCAGTCGATCCCGGAAATCACCATCAAAAGAATAATTTCCAGATGATCCCAGGGCCGCAAAATGCAATCACCGATGTGCCACGTCTCAGAGTCGGACATGCACAAGACGATCACTTGAAATCCGGTGTTTCTGTGGTTGTCTCCGATGCGCCGTTCACCGCCTCGGTCGCGGTCATGGGAGGTGCCCCCGGCACACGGGAAACTGATTTGCTTGCTCCGGATAAATCTGTGGCGACAGTCGATGCGTTGGTCCTGTCGGGCGGGTCGGCCTATGGGCTTGACGCATGCTCGGGTGTGGTCTCGGGCTTGCGCGCGCAGGGTCGTGGATTTCAGGTGGCAAATGCGATCATTCCACTGGTGCCCGGTGCCATCATTTTTGATCTACTGTCAGGCGGTGATCAGAATTGGGTCGAAAACCCCTATCCCGCGCTTGGCCGTGCCGCGTTTGACGCCGCCACACCTTCGACCCCCGTTGGAACAGTGGGCGCAGGCACAGGCGCGATGACTGCAATGATGAAGGGCGGACTGGGCACCGCGTCGCTGGTGCTTGATAGTGGCATTACAGTCGGAGCGCTGGTAGCGGCCAATCCGATGGGCAGCGTTACAACCCCCGGCGATAAACATTTCTGGGCCGCCCCGTTCGAGATTGATGGCGAATTCGGCGGGCTGGGGCCAGATCCAGCAGCAGGCCTTGGGCGCGGGCTGGAAAGCCGCAAGATGACGGCCATGGTCGAGCGCGCAAACACCACAATTGCAATCGTGGCTTGCGATGCAACGCTGAGCAAAGCGCAGTGCCAGCGCGTGGCATGGGCTGCGCATGATGGGATCGGCCGTGCCTGCCTTCCCGCTCACTGTCCGGGCGATGGCGATTTGGTCTTTGCAGCCGCGACAGGCGATATCCCTTTGCCATCAGAGCGCGATCTGGGCGTGATTGGGCATGCAGCAGCGCTCTGCCTAAGCCGGGCGATTGCACGCGGCGTTTACGCAGCAACCCCAGCCGCAAATGATCTGTTACCAACATGGAGCATGTTGAATGCCCAAGCTTGAACGCCCCGATCTGTCGTTACACTACGAGGTCACAGGCAACGGGCCACCACTTTTGCTGCTGGCCGGTTTCATGTCGGATAACGCAAGCTGGACACCACTGGTGCCGCTGCTGGCCGGGCATTTTTCCTGCATCGCACCCGACAACCGCACGACCGGCCAAACCACGCCATGGGATGCGCCTGTCTCGATCAAGCACATGGCGGATGATGCCGTGGCGCTGATGGATCATCTGGGCCATGACCGCTTTCATATAGTCGGGCATTCCATGGGCGGTATCATCGCATTGGACATTGCGGCGCATGTGCCTGCGCGGGTTTCATCCGCGTCAATCGCCGCTTCTGCTCCGGTTCGACTGGCCCGCAATACAGCAATCTTTTCCAACCTTATCACGATACGGCGCAGCAATGCAGCGCCCAGCACATGGTTACGCGCCCTATTCCCGTGGTTGTTCAATCCTGACCTTTTTGATGATCCCACGTCCGTTGATGCAGCGGTCGCCGACAGCCTCGCCTATCCGCATGCTCAATCTGCTGACGCCATGGCCCATCAACTGACTGCACTCCGCGGCTTTGATGGCGCAAACCTTGCACAACCCGAATGTCCCACGCAGACACTGATCGGCGGGGTTGACCTGATCATTCCACCTGCGCACATTCTGCGGGTGCTCGGCCACTTACCCCATCATATCATCGACCAAGCCGGGCATTCGATCCACTGGGATGCACCGACAGAAGTCGCAGACCATATAATTGCCTTTGCAAAGCAAAACCCAATCTGAGGGACACATCATGCATGACCTTTATGGCCTGCCGATCACATGTGATAATGACACGACCCAACAGGGGATCGATGACTTTATTCATGGCTTCATCAGCTTTCAAACCAAAGCTGCCAATATATTGGCTGCGGCGACCGATGATCCAGACAACGCACTGGCCAATGCTTATGCGGCAATCCTCTATATGCTGCTCGAAGCCCCGATTGCACCGAAAAAAGCGGCGCCTTTCCTCGCCAACGCGCAACGCGCACAAGATATCACCCCACGAGAGGCTGCAGCAGTCGAGGCGGCGCACCTGTTTGTGACAGGCAAAATCCCAAAGCTAATTGAGCTTTGCGAGGCAACAGTCACAGCCCATCCACGAGACATGGTGATGCTGAAGCTCGGTCAGTATCACACGTTCAACATCGGTGATTTCCCAGCCATGCTTCGCATCGCACAAAAGGCACAGCAGGGTGCTGCCGATATTGCTTATGCTCACGGGATGCTTGCCTTTGGGTATGAAGAATGCCACCTGATGGATGAGGCAGAAACAGCTGCACGTCACGCGCTTACGTTGGATCCATCAGAGCCATGGGCGCATCACGCCCTCGCCCATATCTACCTGACACGCGGCCAGGTTCCCGAAGGTACAGCCTTTCTTGAATCAGTCGCGCATCACTGGTCGGATCTTAACAGTTTCATGCACAGCCACAATTGGTGGCACTTGGCACTGTTCTATATTTCCGCTGGGCGTACGACAGACCTCATGAACGCCTATGACACCCATGTTTGGGGTCTTGCTAAGGATTACTCGCAAGATCAGGTCGGAGCCGTTTCACTGCTGGCGCGCATTGAGTTTGCAGGAATAAGCGTAGGCAATCGATGGCATGATGTGGCGGATTTTATTGCTCGACGTGGCACTGACACCACTAACCCGTTTCTAACCCTCCAATATCTCTATGCGCTCGGTCGCACCGCAAGACCTGAGGCCGAATCCCTGCTCAATGCAATCGAGGCCCGCGCGAACGACCCAGCTCAGCATGATCACGCGACCTGGCGCGATGTTGTACTCTGGGCAGCACACGGCATTGCGGCACATAGCGCAGGCGATTACGAAGACACGATCAGATTTCTCGGCAAAGCCCTGCCACGCCTGGCAGAAGCCGGCGGCAGCCACGCTCAGCGCGACCTTTTCGATCAAATTCACCTTAATGCGCTAATCCGTGCCGGTCACACAAGTCGCGCACAGCAAGTGCTTGAAATGCGCCGTACCTACGATCCCGACGGTATTCCGCTTAATCGCATGCTTGCAGATGTCTATGAAAAATCTGGTTTGCCAGACCAAGCCCGCGCAGCCCGGTCGCGCCTTCATCTTGCCAAATAAACTCCGGGGTCTGGGGCAGAGCCCCATGAAACGCATACACCAGAATTCGATGCAACGAATCGATCGCGTTTTACGAAGCACTTGAAACATCGCGCATGAACCGACGCGCAGAAAGCTTTATTTCCAAGCAGCACCAAGTCATGCAATCCTTTTTGCATAACTGTCTAATCGTGCACACGTACAGCACTTAGATCGATGACATCTGCGCCACGGCCCAGTGCCGAGCGTACGGTTGCGACAATCCCCTGCGCATTCAATCCCGCATCAGCATACATCTCGTCAGGGCCTGCTTGGTCAATGAAACGATCTGGCAAATACATGCTGCGCACCTTTAGCCCGCGATCTAACAACCCTTCGGCTGCCATCGCCTGCAGAACCATGGCCCCAAAGCCGCCCATCGCCCCCTGCTCGACTGTCACAAGAACGGCATGACGACTGGCCAGATCACGGATCATTTTCATATCCAGTGGCTTGGCAAACCGGGCGTCGGCAATGCTAACCGACAGCCCTTCGGTTTCTAACACCACAGCCGCGCGTTCGCATTCATCCAGATGGGTGCCCAGCGACAGCAGCGCGACATCTGCGCCCTGCTGAATCATACGGCCCTTGCCGATTTCCAAGACTTCTCCGCAAGCCGGCATTTCGACACCGCGACCATTGCCGCGTGGATATCTGAACGCAATCGGTCCAGTGTCATGCGCGGCAGCAGTCGCCACCATATGAACCAATTCAGCTTCATCGGAAGCCGCCATCACGACCATCCCAGGCAATGCAGCAAGGTAACCAATGTCAAATGATCCCGCATGTGTCGCACCATCTGCGCCCACAAGGCCTGCCCGATCAATCGCAAAGCGCACTGGCAGCCCCTGCAACGCCACATCATGCACTATCTGATCATAACCACGTTGCAGAAATGTGGAATAGATCGCGCAAAACGGCTTGAGGCCAGAGGCTGCCATACCCGCAGCAAAGGTGACGCCATGTTGTTCAGCAATACCCACATCAAACACCCGCGCCGGAAACTGGTCCATCATCTTGTCCAGACCCGTGCCGCTTGGCATTGCAGCCGTTACCGCTACGATGGCGGGGTCCCGCGCAGCAAGGTCAGCGAGCGTGGTGCCAAACACCGACGTGTAAGAGGGAGCGTTGCTCTTTCCCTTGGTCTGCATACCCGTTTCAACATCAAATTTTGAAACGCCATGGTACTTGTCTGCTGATCCTTCCGCGGGAGCATACCCTTTTCCTTTGACCGTACAGGCGTGGATCAGAACGGGACCGGTTGCACGGGCGCGCGCTGCGCGCAGAACCGACAAAACTTGGGCCATGTCGTGTCCATCTATTGGGCCGATATAGTCAAAGCCTAACTCTTCGAAAAATGTGCCCTTGCTTTCAACGCCGGTTACCATTTCGCGAGCACGACGTGCCCCGTCGCGCACTGGTTTTGGCAAAGCAGCTTCTACACCCTCAGCAATAGCATGCAGAGGCGCAAAAGGAGAGTTGCGCGACAAACTTGATAAATATGTGCTCATCGCACCTGTAGGTGGCGCAATAGACATTTCATTATCGTTTAGGATTACGAACAGACGACGGCCCTCGTGACCGGCATTGTTAAGCGCTTCATATGCCATACCAGCGCTGATAGACCCGTCACCGATCACAGCGACCGCATCACCTGTTGGCATGCCCATGTCGCGCCCGACCGTGAAACCCAGCGCCGCAGAAATTGAAGTGGAAGAATGCGCCGCACCAAAGGGATCGTATTCACTTTCGCTACGCTTGGTAAAGCCACTTAGCCCATCCTTTTGCCGCAGCGTGCCCATCCGATCACGTCGCCCAGTCAGGATCTTGTGCGGATAGCATTGATGGCCCACATCCCATATCACCTTATCGCGCGGAGTATCGAACACAGCATGGATGCCGACCGTCAGTTCGACAACGCCCAGTGATGAGCCCAGGTGCCCGCCAGTGCGACTGACCGCCTCGATCACATCTGATCGCAATTCGTGCGACAGCCGGGTCAATTCAGCATCAGAAAAACGTTTGAGATCCGCAGGGCCGGCGACGCGGTCCAATAATGGGGTCTGAGACATAGCGCACATCCTTTTTCATCAGTGCCTCTCCGCCTTGCCTACGGATATTTGAGGCAAAAAGGCGTCGCGCGTAAGGGATCAAGCGCGACGCCAGGTTCCTGTAGCCAACAGGAAGGGAACCGAGGTCAGTGACCTCGCACCCGGACCAAGGAAGCCAATGGTCCGCGTCTGGCACAGCGGGGCGATCTTTTGGGCCGCCCGTTTGTATTTTTGGACATGGCGGGCACGTCATTCACCCGCATATCTAGATCACTCGTATACCGGAGCTTCAGTCGAGGTCAGCTCGGGCCAGTCTGCCGCTACGTTCATGCCTTGTAGTGGGCGTTGATACCCTTTGTGACATGTCCGGCAGCCCGCTTTGGGCGCATCCGCATAAATCGGTCCAAGCCGGTTTTCAGGATAGGTGTCCTTGAGCGGGATCAGATATTCCTGATTAAGCTCAATTACCATTTGCCGACCCAGCTGGGCGATGCCCCATTGCGGCGTGTACTGTGCGGCATCATAAAAGGCACGGCTGTTGTGACAGAACACACAGTTCACACCAAGAGAATTGGCAAAGTAGTTCATCAGCGAGAAAGTCATCTCAGTTTTCTGGATGCTTGCCACATCTTCGGTCAGGCCCGGCACGCCAGCAACACGACTTTCCAGATCATGCACATTCACATAGCTGTCGTAGTCAGTCAGATAGACCTCCAAAGCAGAGGATGGCAGCGATGTCGATTGAGACATTGAAGTTGCCCGGTTCTGAACCGAAGCCCAGCCTTCAACATTTTCATTGACCGGGGTGATGTTGAACCAGATGTCACTGGGAACGTGCTCGCCCCGGTGACAGGTGTAGCAATTCACCCCAACATCGGCGACGGCATTGACGTGCCCATCCCAGTTTTCGTTGATATTTTGGGTCATTTGGATCATGCGACGGCTAACAACCTTAGTGTATAGATCATCAGCGCCATAGGTCTCCAGATCGCCTTCGCCATGGCAATAGGTGCATCCTTCTTCCGGGCTTACCCACTGTGTCATAGCGAGCATGACACGGTTAAAGTTATCCTCGGTCAGATCACCCAGCACTTGGACATTTTTGTAAATGTCCTTGGCCAGCGGCTCGCCACCTTCTGGCACATAGGGCTCTTCGGTGTAGTACGCATCGATCGTAGGATCGGGCGTCAAGCGGGCGGCGTTGTATTCCGGCACGGACATGCCGGTGCCGCGTGGGCCAGTTTGCATGCTGGCGGTCTGGACAGGGTTGCCCCAGGTCACCAGCAGGATCGCCACAAATACAGCGCCGCCAAGAGCGCCAATCAGGATGGCCGGACCAAAGACGTTGGTCGGGTTTTCCCTGTTCCATTCATTGAACCACTTGGGGAGCATATCAGTTCTCCTTCCCAATGAAGGCTTCGTAGGACCCGTAGTCTTCGTAGCCATATGCACCGTCATACATTGGAGCAAAGTTGTGTTCTTGCGCCCAGATGAACCAGTTGTCGACAACCGTGCCGGTCAGCAAGATCCCGATGCCGCCCGTGATGGGGGTCAGGACTGCAAACCACCAAGCCCAGCGGTGGATTCCCTCCATCGTGGCGTTGAACCCCATGGTCCAGCGCCAGAATAGAGCCGCGCGCTCGGTTGCTGTTCCACGGTCATATATCTGCTCAAGCTCACGGTCGCCACCGTAGCGGGTGACCGCCAGGATAGTGCCGCCGTGCATGGCAAACAGCAGGACCGAGCCATAAAGGAACACGATCGAGAGACAGTGGAACGGGTTATAGTAAAGGTTACCGTAGCGGATCGAGAAAGCGGTCGTCCAATCGAGGTGCGCAAAGATGCCGTAAGGCACCGCTTCGCTCCATGATCCCATCAGGACCGGACGGATCAGACCAAGCACGAGGATCAGCCATAGCAGCGCAGCAAAAGCCCATGCGAGGTGCTTACCCATCTTATGTTGCTGCGCCAACTGGTATGTCCGCAGCCACCAGGCACCACAGCCCACCAGAAAGAACATGCCCGCAATTAGGAATGCGCCGCCATCGTTCAGCGGTGGCATGCTCAGCCCATATTCCGGACCCGGAGGCTCAAGCGCCAGCCAGAACAGTTGCCGGATGAATTCCGGTATTGACCAACCAACCTGCGCCAGCATCGAAAAGCCCACGATGTTGAACCAGATCATGAAGCATACGGCAGAGATCACACCGTAAGACCCCAAATTAATTGGCCCAATCTGCGCGTTCCCAATGGTACCCATAAGCTTGGAGAAGAAGGGCTTGCCGCCACGTTCTGCTGTCAACTCTCCGCCAGTTTCGTCGATGCCCCATTCAGGATTCCCCTGAACCTGCACCTGCGTGAAGATGTTTTGATACTCAATCATGACCTCAGCCCCCCAATCCGGATTGATAGACAGGTAGCGGATCCGCGCCCCAGATTGGCATGTTCAGCCACCAGTTCCACCACTCAGGCCACCCAGCCGTCCAGACTGGACCAGAGATGATGATACACACCGCCGAGAAGAACACCGCGTTCAGCGCCAGCAGGTATCCGACCCGGTGGATGCCCAGGGTGCCAACGGAATAGCCAATATAGTCGCGGAAGAACGTGTCTTCGTGATCAGGGGTCTTGGCCAGCTCACCTTCTTCGGGGTTGGCGGCAGACAGGATCAGACCACCATGCAAAGCCAGTGCAATTGTGGTGGTAAAGAACAGGGTTACCGCGAGCATATGTGCCGGGTTGTAATGGAAATGCAGATAGGCATAGCCGGTGTTACTGACCCAATCGAGGTGACTAAAGATCCCGTATGGGAACCCGTGACCCCACGCGCCCATCAGAAGCGGGCGGAAGATCACCAGCGTTACATAAGCCAGGATCGCAAAGGAAAATCCGACAGGCACATGGTATCCCATGCCCAATTTTCGACAGATTTCCACCTCGCGCAGTGCCCAACTGATAAAAGCGCCGGTCGCGCAGAACGTGATAATCTGCCACAAGCCACCTTCAAGCAGTGGCGCCATGCCCAGACCGTAACTCAGGTCAGGCGGCGCGATGTTGATAAGCCAGGGGTTGAATGTTCCCTGCTGGGATGCGCCCCAGAAAATCAGAACAGTGCCCAAAAGGGCAAAAAAGGCAGTCGTGACCCCGAAAAAGCCCACATAGAAGGGGCCAACCCAAAAGTCGAACAGATCACCGCCGATCAGCGTCCCTCCGCGGACGCGATACTTTCTCTCGAAGCTGAGCAACGCCATCTTCATGATCTCCGCGTTTGGCGGCACGGCCCATCGCGGGGTCGTCAGCCGTCGTTTAAGAATTTGTTTGCTACGGGCGAGCGAGGGCGCACTGTTGCCCCGCCCGCAGCTATTTCTTGATCCGCTTCAGCGGGTTCTTACATTGCTGCCAGTTCGAACCAGTTGAAGTGACCTGTGCTAAGCAGGACGAGGTGAATCATCGCCGCTAGCAGGAACAGGAAAACGCCTTGTGCGACAAACACACGACGGGGATCAAAGATGAGCCAGATCTTGTAGAACTTTGCCATTGATTTAATCCCTCCTTAGAACCACGGACGCCAGATGAACGTCGCCAAATGAGCGACAACGGCAACGGCTGTGAAAAGCCAGAGCCCGCTCATGTAGACGGCGTGCAATTCTTGCGCCTGTTCGTCTGTGAGACCTGTGAAAGACAGGTTATTATCAGCCATAATAGTTCCTCCGGGAGGTTATGCTGACGCCGCGCACCCCGCGGCCGGGTCCATTGGGGTTTCCCCCTCCGGGCTCTGTCCACCTGTTTCCAGGCGTCCAGTCTCGTGTCTCAACAGGCGCACACATGCTGAGAAATTCGGGTCGCGCCATGCCGCGCGAACAGTTATGTGGGTCGGCCGTGATCACGCGTTGAAGATCATCGGCGTGATGATCCGCGCTTGGGTCCAGGCCCGGGCCATCGGACCCTTGTCGGTAAATGACCGTGACTTGATTGCCGCCAGTGCCCAAGTCAGGCATGCCAATGGCAAGGTCGCCAAAAAGATAATGGCAAAATAGACGATGAACTCAGTCTTTTCGGCGCTGCGCCGCTTTGGCGTAGCCTCGGTGGTAAGGTTCGATGTCATGTCAGTCATGGTGTTCCTCCTCGGAAACAGTTTCTGACGATCCGGCAAGTGCCGGATCCAATGCGCGCACAGTTTCAATCACAACCCGGTCTGCACCTGATGCGAGCGCTGCTTGCTCAGCGGCATCGCGCAGTGTCTTTGCGGCAGAAATCCGGGTCAGGATGGGGTGCTGCTCAACGATACGGTCGAGCATGGCCTGCGCGTCGGCATCCCAGGGAAAATCACGGCGCAGATTTGTCGGGGTCGCCTCGGCGGCATCCATATCGGTGGCCAAGGGAAGAATATGAAACAAAGCGTCAAAAAGCCCGTTGCAAACTTCTTGAACCAGATAGGTTGCACCGGCGTAGCCCATGAATGGCGTGCCCGTAGCCCGCCGGATTGCAGCACCGGGGAACGAAGCCGGAATGAACGCAGGTGCGGGACCAAAGCCCGCCTTCTGTTCGGCAAGATACATCTTTTCATTGATGCTGCCAAACACGATCAGCGGACGTTTCTGGCCCATCCAGGCGCGCACTTCCTCATTATTGGTCTTTTTGCCGGCGACCCGCGCGACCGCAAAGGCACAAGGCAATCCCATGTCGTCCTCAAGGAACTGCCGGATGCCGCGGGTATAAGTTTCGTTTGCGACAATGGCAAAGGACGCTGTGGCAAAAAAATCCTGCGTGACAGACCGCCAAAGGTCCCACACAGGTTTGAGCGTCGAGTGTTTTTCGCGCTCGATAAAAGGTTCGGGGTCGAGGCCGACCAAATTCCCCAGTGCGCGCAGGAATTTGGTCGTACTCTCGACCCCTATCGGGGCTTGCAGATACGGCTTGGCAAGAAGCTCGCACAACCCGCGCCCGAACTCGCGGTACATGCAGATGTTCACATCCGCATTCACCAGATTTCGCATTTCGGCCACATGCGCACCCAGCGGGTGCACCATGTTGACCTCGCAACCGATCCCTTCGACCAGTCTGCGGATCTCGGCCAGATCAGATGGCATGTTGAACGTGCCATACATCGGGCCAAGAATGTTAACGCGAGGACGCGCACCTTCCTCGCGTTTCTTTTCGGGCGGCATCCGCCCTTTCGTCATGCCGAACTCGGTAAAGATCCAAGTCATGGCACGGTCTGCTGCTTCCCATTGATCTTCATCAATGGTGCGCGGCAGAAACCTTTGAATGTTAGTGCCCATCGGGGTCACACCGCCGCCGATCATCTCGGCAATCGAACCGGTCACGACAACGGCGGGCAAGGCGGGATCCAACGTGCCCCAGGCGCGCTTCATCGCACCTTCGGTTCCGTCACGGCCTAGTTCTTCCTCGCCCAGACCGGTGGTTACGATGGGCAATTCATGCGGCGGCAAAGCATCTGTGTAGTGCAACACAGAAGTCACTGGCAGGTTTTCACAGCCCACGGGGCCATCGATCACACATTGCAGGCCCTTGACGGCGCAAAACGCATAGACTGCGCCCCAGTACCCTCCTGCCCTATCGTGATCCATAACCAGCATCAGATCATCTCCGCCGCTTTGGCGGCCTTAGCCTGGCGCTCGAGCTTTTTCATATTTTGCGCGCGGAAATCCTCGCGAATGTTGGGTACACCTTCCCAAACACCAGCGGTATCGCCATGGCCGACACCTTCAAAGAACGCCTTCATATGGTGCATGCGGCTTTTATTACCGATGGCGGCGTTGATAACGGTTGCCAAAGATCCCGCGCCTGCAACACCCATCAGGGGCCGGGCTGAAATCAAATTGGTAAAGTATAGACCAGGAATGCCAAGCTCTTTCGCCTTTTGAACCACCGGCGTGGTACCAATAGCCAAATCAGGTTGCACCGCTTCCATCGCTGCGCAATCATCTTCAAGCGAAGCGCGGAACTTTACCTTGACGCCGCGCGCCTCTAACCACTCCTGATCATCAGAATTCCAAGGCGTGCGCGGGCAGGCCGTGCCGACATAGGGCACGTCCGCGCCACTTTCGATCAGTAGGCGCGCCACCAGCAATTCGGAACCCTCATACCCGGATAGCGTAATTGTTCCCAAGATGGGCGTTGCGGCCAATGCGTCTCGGATTGCGGGCAACACCGCGTTCTGCGCCTCTGAAATCTGATCTGCAGAACAACCGTATGCATGCCCAATAGCCGCCAGCCAAGAGGCGGTTCCGTCACATCCCACGGGCGCTGACCCTACGATGGGCCGACCCGCGGCCTCAAACTCGCGCACGGCGGCGGTGTAAAACGGATGAACCGCGGCGACAACAGAACTGTCCAACGCAGCATAAAGTTCGCGCCATTCGCGGCACGGTACAACCGGACCGGCAGCCAGACCAAGCGGGGCCAGCATCTGGCCAATCATCATCGGATCAGCTGGAAACATCTCGCCCAGCAAAGCAACAGTCGGGCGATCTGATTTGCCACCAACGGGCGCGGCGACTGGTCCCGCCTCGACTTCTTCGCGGGCGTATTTCAGCATTGCCCCGGCCAGCACATCCTTGGCCTCAGCATGGGTGGGAATGCCAAAACCCGGCACATCAATACCAACGATCCGGACGCCGTTGATCTCGTTCGGCAACAGGCGCAGCGGCACACCACTCGCAGTTGGAACGCACAAATTGGTTACGACGATAGAGTCGTACTTTTCAGGATCCGCCAGATCATGCACGCTCTCGCGGATGTCTTCGAACAGCTTGCCCGTCACCAGAGTTTCTGAATTGAAGGGCACATAGCCAACACTGCGGCGGGCACCATAAAAATGGCTGACAAAGGTCAATCCGTAAACGCAGCAGGCAGAACCACTCAATACAGTTGCGGTGCGGCGCATCCGCAAGCCCACGCGCAACGATCCAAATGCAGGGCACATCGATTGGGGCTTGTCATGAGGGCCCTGGGGATAGTCGGCTGCAAATTGGTCGAGCATTTCGGAATTACCGGCCATACGCGCGGCTTTTTCCATCTCTGAGCCGGAATGGCAGCCAAGGCCATCCACTGGAGGTGACGACAAAGTTGGCAAATCCGACTCACGTGGATGCCCTTGCGTTACCTCCACCGTGTCAGTGGCGTCATATGAGACAAGCTTGCTCAAAACATCTCCAGCTTTGATCTGGAAAAAGATGCATAGGCATTTTCTTGATATAGCCCTGAATCGCACGACGCTGCGCGCGCACACTCAGGGTGCGTTTTGCCATGCTGACATATCACGCATGAAAAAGCTGCAAGACGTCGGCTTGCCGCCAAACCTTTCATCACAGCATTCTGATCAAGCATCATCATAGATTACCTCCAGTGACGCTTTAGGCTCTGCGTTCTTACCGCGCATGTCGATGTCAGTCGCTGGCTCTAAAACAAAATCACCACCCGTCTCGGATGCGTCAAACAAGCCCAAGAGCCCGTCCTGATCGAGGGGCGCCGGGCGCACAGGCGGAGCAACCGCAACATTTTCACCCAGCGCAGCAAATAGCGCGCCCCACTGGCTCTCCGCAGTGCCGACAATCTGATAATTGGCCGATTTTTTGCGCAGGTCGTCGTCTTGTGGGATAGACGCGAGAATTGGGATATCCACTGCATCGGCAAAGGCAGCAGCCTCGCCCGTTCCATCATCTTTGTTGATAACAAGGCCCGCAACGCCGACATTGCCGCCCAGTTTGCGGAAATATTCAACCGCAGAACAGACATTGTTGGCAACATAAAGCGACTGCAAATCGTTAGATGCGACGAGGATCACCTTTTGCGCCATGTCGCGCGCGATCGGCAGGCCAAAACCGCCACACACCACGTCACCCAGGAAATCAAGCAAGACGTAATCGAAATCCCAATCATGAAAGCCAAGCTTTTCAAGCAGCTCGAAGCCATGGATGATCCCACGGCCACCACAGCCGCGCCCAACTTCTGGCCCGCCAAGCTCCATTGCGAAAACGCCGCCACGCTTGAAGCATACGTCGCCAATCTTCACTTCCTCGCCAGCCAGTTTTTTCTTGGTCGAAGTCTCGATGATCGTTGGGCACGCCTTGCCGCCAAACAGCAAGCTGGTCGTGTCAGACTTGGGATCGCATCCAATCAGCAACACGCGCTTGCCCTGCTCGGCCATCATGTGGCTCAGGTTAGCAAGGGTAAAGGATTTACCGATACCGCCCTTGCCGTAGATCGCAATGATCTGGGTCTTTGACGTCGGCTCTTCGGCTATGATGTCCGCCAGATCTTCGTGCGCTTCGTCCCGCAAACGCTGGTCGAAGTCCTTTAGGTTTGGCACTTCATCTTTCACATCAATGCTCCCAGTCCAAAATCATCTTCAGGCAGCTCGGATCAGTGAACGCCTGCTCATAAGCGCCGCGCGCATCGGCTGCGGGCTTGGTGTGTGTGATCAATCCGCCAAGGCTCAGCGCGCCGCACTCGACAAGTGCGCGAGTCGCCGCGAGATCCTCGCGGGTCCACTCGGCTGCGACGCGCAACCGGGCTTCTTTCATGAATGCAGGTGGAAAGGCGAAAGACAGTGGCGCGCTATAAAAGCCGGCTAGCACAATTTCGCCCCCCTTAGCGATACGCCCGATCAGGTCGTTCAGCAACGCGCCCTGACCCGATGCATCATAGATCGAAGTATAATCGCGGCGCTCGTCTTGTGTCGGATCAACCACCTCGTACCCCAATCCGCCATCACGACGAGCAGGGTCGATTTCCCAAACGGTGGGCGCGGGGGCGCCTGCGGCAATTGTCAGACGAGCCAACAAACGGCCAAGCACACCATGACCCACGATCAGGTCCGGCACAGCTTTGTTCATCCCAGCCATCGCATGGCGCGCTGTGGCGGCCAAGGCAAGCAATGCACCCTCGGCACCCAGCCCTGCATCGATTCGGGTGACACGCTCAGCTTCAGTGACAACACGACGTGCTGCCCCACCAAACAAACCAAAGGCACCATCGTAACAATTTGCACCGGGTACAAAAACCCGATCACCAGGCTTGTAGCCCGTCAGCGGGCCAGCTTCGACCACATTGCCAGCCGCCTCGTATCCCGGCACCAAAGGATAGCCCATCCCGGGAAATGGGGGCATTTCCCCTGTCCAGAACAGCTTTTCGGTACCGGTGGAAATGCCAGAGTGCGTTACATCGATAACCAGATCCGACGGCCCCGGCTCTGTTAAAGCCAAGGTGTCCACGTCAAGATCTCTGGGACCTTTCAGAAGGACCGCGGTGGTGTCCAATGTAACCTCCCCTTTCTTATGTTCCGTCCAAATTCCCGAATGCGGGAGACTCAAGGCGGACATGGGTTCTCATGTGTCATTTTAGTTAGACATTTTAATGTGTCAATCAGAATAGACACATTGGCACTTAATCATACTCATTCATTCTGGTCGAACAGCCGTGACCACCTGTGTGACATAGGGCCGGACGGCCTTGAGCGTTGTGACGTCAGAAAAACCAACTTCGGCCAAAAGGGTGGAAATCTCAGACGCAGAGCGAGCGCGGCCCGTCTGCATCGCCATTGTGTAAAATGCGAAATACACGTCTCCGGCCCGATCTGGACGCGTGCCGCCGCCCATTGGCTCTGACACGATAAGCCTGCCACCCTTGGGCAGAGCCGCAAATACCCTCGTCAAAAGAGCGCGCACAGTTTCGTCAGAATGGTCATAGAGCACGCGAATCAATGAAATTGCATCCGCTCCGTCAGGCAGGTTGTCATCACGGAACGAACCCGGCACGATGGCAACCCGATCCGCCATGGCGGCTGCGGCGAACCTTTGCTCAGCACCAGGAACAACAGCAGGCAGGTCGAACAGGGTCATTTTCATCCTCGGTGCGGCTTTGCCAACCGCCTCAAGAAATGCGCCCGTTCCACCGCCAACATCTAGCAAATGCGACACACCTTTTAACGATACAGCGCGCAGGGTATCTTCGGCCACGAGGCACTGAGATTGCGCCATAAGGTCGGAATACACATTCGCCTCAGCAGCGGGTACATCGCCACCGAACACATAGGGCCAAAACTTTGAAAGTTCCGTTTCATCAGGGCCGCGCAACAATTTTACAGGGTCCCGCATATCATCATAAAATGCGCGGTGATGGAGAATCATCGCCTCCAAACCTGGAACTCCCATAAGCGCCGCGCCTTTCCGCGCGAGGGCAAATCGACCATTCCGCTTGCGTTTCAGCAAACCCAACGCGGCGCCCGCTTGTAAAACAATCTGCACCCGTTCACCCGAGATATCGAAAGCATGGCCAAGCTCAGCCGCAGTCAAAGGCCCAGCACGAAGACGGCGAAACACCTGCAGCTCGACCAGCGCAAACAAAACCTGACTTTGCACAAAGCCCTGAACGATATCAAAGAGCGCGGCACCATCTGCCCGCACGCGCGGGCGAGTTAAAGGGAACTTGCTGGCCCAGCTTTGAAAGCCAGGCCGCGCCACCAACCGATTCAGCCAACCGCCACGCCACTCGGGCATATCCACCGTGTCCGACATTACTCACCGGGCACGTGCTGTGCGGCAACCACCGGCGTGAGACGCTCTGCGTACATGCGAACCATTTCAGCCAACTGCGCCTCGCCTGGACAAGATGGAATCGACGCAATCGCACCTCCGAGGATATCCTTCAAGCGGCTGATCGCCCCCTGCATGCCAAGCTGGGCCACCGCATTGGGACGACCGTGCAAATCATCCTGACCAGCCGGCTTACCAAGGGTTTGAGCGTCATAGAGCGCATCGCGCAGATCGTCGGCCACCTGAAAGGCCTCTCCGATACGTGCGCCCAGTTCAAACCAAGGTTCTGCCTCCTGCCCGGCTGCAACCGCTCCCATCTGCGTCGCTGCGATAAAGAGCGCACCTGTCTTGGCCTGATGGTATGCACTCAGGTCAATCTCGCTCTCGCTCTCCCAACCCTGGCCTGCGCAAATACCGCCTGGCATCCCTGTGCGCTGTGCGAGAATCATGATCAACTGAGCGACCCGATCAGGCGCAAGGTGCGACTGGCGTGCCAATATCTCAAAGGCAAGCACGATTAAGCTGTCGCCGGTCAGAACGGCCAATGGCTCTGAGTAAGCGACGTGCACCGATGGCTTACCGCGGCGAATATCGGCATCATCAAAACAGGGCAAATCATCGTGTACCAAGCTGGCGCAATGGATCAGCTCAAGAGCAGAAGCAGCCGCATCAGACAGCCCCGGCTTGTTATCTCCGCATGCCAATGCCACCGACATTAGAATTGTCGGGCGGATGCGCGCGCCACCTGGTGCCGTGGCATAGCGCAATGCACTGGCCAGCTTTGGGGGCGTCACTGCACGGCCTTGACCAACAGCAACAGCTTGATCGATGGCAGCTTCAATTCGTGTGTTCAAACCCATAAATGCCTCCTGAGGCGAAAAAATGTGTAACGCTTGCGCGACACTTAAGTGTAAACCATACTGGACAGATTGAATTCACGAGTCAACAATTGCGCAAACTCTGGAACAGGCGAAAGGACTGGATGCTACCTTCGAACCCCAAAAGCCGCATGCGCGTCGCCGTCATCGGTGCCGGGATTGCGGGACTTGCCTGCGCTGTGAGACTGCAAGCCGCAGGCGCTCAGGTCACTTTGCTTGAGCGTCATACAAAGGTTGGAGGCAAAATCAGGACAGTACCATCCCCGGCTGGCCCGATTGATGCCGGACCCACGGTTTTGACCATGCGGCATGTGTTTGATGATTTGTTTGCCTGCGCGGGCGAACGTTTGGATGACCACGTCACCTTAATCCGGCAGGATGTTGTGGCACGACACTTTTGGCCAGACGGTAGCACATTAGATCTGCACTCGGGCGAGGCGCTTAATGTCACGGCCATTAACGATTTTGCAGGCTCAAATGCAGCACAGCAGTTCACACGCTTCTGCGCGCGCACACGGCGGCTGTTCTCAGCCTTTGATGAGCCGATGATGCAAGCACCAGAGCCCCGACTTGGTGCACTTACCGCACATGTCCTGAAACATCCCGGGCTGATCCCCGCCATGGCACCCTTGTCGACGCTCAAATCATTGTTAGCAACGTCCTTTGACGATCCGCGCTTGCGGCAACTGTTTGGGCGTTATGCAACCTATGTCGGCGGCAGCCCCACCCATTCTCCTGCGATTTTGTCGCTCATCTGGCAAGCTGAAGCCGCCGGTGTTTGGGTTATCAAGGGTGGCATGCACAAACTAACCGAGGCGTTACACGGGATCCTAGCCGCACAGGGTGGCCAGATCATTACAGGCGCTCATGTCGAACGTATTGATTTGCAAGAGAATGTGGTTACGTCGGTGCAGCTAGAGGATGGCACACGGCTAAAATGCGATATTCTCATACATGCCGGTGATCCGAGGGCGCTGGCAACGGGTGCTCTGGGAAAAGCCACATCGCATATTGCACCACAGACAACCAAATCAAAGCGTAGTTTTTCGGCACGGGTTCTCAGTTTTTCTGCCACACCAATCGGACCCAACCTTGCACACCACAACATACTGTTCAGCGCCAGTGCCGAGGACGAGTTCACTGATCTGATGGCGGGCCGAGTGCCGCGCTATCCTAGTTTTTACATTTGTGCACTGGACCGCGGGCAAAACGCAGACCCGCCAACTCTGGAGCGCTTTGAGATTATCACCAACGCCCCCGCAGCCCTCAACGACACCGCAGACACCAAGGACCTCAACCGATGGCTTCATCAGATCACTCAGCAGATGGCGGCGCACGGGATGACTTTCAGCCCGACACCGACCATAGCCTCCCTTACGACACCTCAGAACTTCGCCCAGATGTTCCCGGCGAGCGCGGGCGCGCTGTACGGGCAGACGCCGCACGGCCTGACGGCGGCACTGCAACGCCCAACAGCCCGAACATTTATCCCGAACCTTTACCTTGCGGGCGGCGGGACACATCCGGGGGCGGGCGTACCGATGGCGACACTCTCCGCCCGGCATGCGGTCGAGGCGATCTTGAACGACCACGCTTCGACATCGCGGTCCAGCCAAACGGCTATGCATGGTGGTATGTCGACGGCCTGAGCGATTGCGGCACCCGCGCCGTGTCAGTGATCGGGTTCATTGGATCGGTATTTTCGCCGTGGTATAAGTGGTCAGGCCGAAAAAAACCGCAAAACCATGTCTGCATCAACGTCGCCACATACGGACCAGGTGGACGCTTCACAATGACAGACCGCGGCGAAACTGCACTGCGCCAGACTGCGTCCCGGCTCGAAGTTGGGCCTTCTATGATGCGCTGGGAAGGCGACACACTGATCATTACCATCGACGAGTTATCATCTCCGCCGCTCATCAACCGGATCAGAGGTCAGATCAGGATCGTACCCTCTGCGGTCACAAATGTTGAACTGCCCCTAACACCAGACGGCGCCCATATATGGCGCCCCTTTGCCCCACGATCACGGATCGAAGTCGACATCGACAGGCCTGGCTGGCAATGGAACGGCGAAGGGTACTTCGATGCGAACTTCGGCAGCCGGGCACTGGAACAGGATTTTTCCTATTGGACGTGGGGACGGTACCCAACCTCGGATGGTGCAACATGCTTTTATGATGCCACACGGTTGGATGGCTCTGAATTGGCGGCAGCATTCCAATTCAACAAAAACGGGATCGCAAGAACGATTGAACTGCCGCCAAAAGCGCCGATGCGACGTTCGCTTTGGGCTGTAAAACGTGAAACACGGGGGGATGCGGGTACCAAGGCTACTCAAATCCAAAGCATGCTAGACGCACCGTTTTACTCACGGGCTGCTGTTCAAACGACGTTGAACGGACAAAAGGTAACAGGGGTACACGAAGCACTAGACCTCAAGCGCTTCCGATCACCACTTCTCAAACCCATGTTGGCAGTTCGAGTGCCCAGGCGGGCGAAATGGTCTTTTGACTGATCCCTTTTCATCTTGCCAGACAAACTCCCGCCGGAGGCTTCGACGCGGGCAAGCTGAACCGAAATTGTAGCTTGAAAATACCGGTTGAGGGGCCAGCCCCTCAAACTCCCCGGAGTTTGTTCAGCAAGATGAAGAACGGATTTACCCTTGGTGCACCGACGCCTTAGAAGCTTCGGTACGGTTAAGGTTCCAAACCGCCGCATTCAACGCACCTGCGATCGTAACCCAAACCAAATAGGGTGCAAATAAAACACCTGCAATAGTGTCGATCTGGAACAGGGCCAACATTGCGCACAATACTGTCAGCCACAAAACGAGTATGATCGCCATTCCGAGCCGGATATTCCTGAGTCCAAAAAATACTGGCGTCCACAATCCATTAAATGCAATCTGCATCGCCCAGAATGCCATGGCCACGCCGTTGTCAGCGCTCATAGCAGCGCGCGCCCCAGCCGTCGCAATGCAGACATACAGGATCATCCATGTAACGGGAAACACCCAGTCAGGTGGCGTCCAAGACGGCTTATTAAGCGATCTATACCATGGTCCGGGCGCAAAAAGCCCCCCTGTTACACCGGCCCCCAGACAGGCTGCGAAGAAAATGCAAAATACGAGCCAAAACATTATCTTATTGCAACCGGACTTGGCGACCGATCAAGTTTGCACGGTCCGATTGACGACGCGCCTCGAGTAATGCGAGCGCCTCCAGCAAGGTTTCACTGCGGGAAGGTTCGACCCGGCGGGCTGCAGCGTCAACAAGAAACCGGACCTCTGGCAGCGGCTTGGCATAGAGCACAGCTGATTGGGGCATCACCATACTCATCCCACTTTGCAAAACCGACTGGGCCAGCCACCCGATCTTTTGCGCCTTGGATGTGCGGGCCCGCGACGACACACTGTCATATTCCATAGCAGACAGCCGTCCAGCAATACCTGCATAAATAAATCGCGCACCATATATTCCCGGTCGACAGGATCGCGGCAAGGCAGCGATCCCTGCCTCTGAACGATAATAGAGGCGGTTTGCCTCCATTACCAATCGCTTAACCATCAAGCGCACTGGCTTTGTCGCATGCGGTTTGGCAAAAAAGTCGTTCCGATCAATGCCCGCATCGTCCAGCCAGTCAGTCGGTAAGTACAACCGCCCTTCAAGCGCATCCTCACCAACATCGCGGGCGATATTTGTCAACTGCATTGCGACACCCAGATCACAGGCCCGCGCCAGCGCATCCGCATCACGCACGCCCATCAGCACGCACATCATCGCCCCGACGGCCGATGCCACGCGCGCCGAATAATCCCGAAGGTCGCTCAGCGTTGCATATGTGCGTGTCTCAGCATCCCAGGCCAAGCCTTCAAGCAAGGCATCCGGCAAAGTACGCGGCATCTCAAAATGTTCAACAACGGCAGCAAAGGCTCGATCAGGCGCCGCATTCCGGGGCGTGCCAGCATAGACAAGATCAAGACGATCGCGCAGGTCCAGCACCGCCTCGACCTTTTCAGCTTTCAGATCGACTTCGTCATCGGCCAACCTGCAAAACGCGTACAATGCCAGTGCGGGGTCACGCACCTTTTTCGGCAAAAGCTTGGACGCAGCATGAAAGGACAGTGATCCGTGTCGAATGGCCTCTGTGCAGGCATCAAGATCGCGTGGGTCCATCATTTTACAGCATCCGGTACAAGCTGGCTGAGCACTTCAGCAGTCGAGATTACGCCCGGCACACCAGCGCCGGGATGTGTACCAGCGCCAACAAGATACAAGCCCTCGGCCTCTTCAGATATGTTATGGGGCCGAAACCAGGCTGATTGCAGAATGCGCGGCTCGATCGAGAACCCAGAACCATGCGGTGACAAGTAGCGATCGCGAAACGTCTCGGGAGTAAAAACCTGTTCAGTGCTGATTCTAGAGCTTAACCCGGGAAGCAGTTGTTCCTCGAGTACTTTGAGCATCTTAGCTTTATATACGCTTGCTTCGGTTTTCCAATCGACCCCGCCGTGGCCAAGGTGCGGCACAGGGCTAAGGACATAAAAAGTGTCATCGCCCTCGGGGGCGACCGAAGGATCGGTAACTGAAGGGCGATGCACATAAAGGCTCATATCATCGGCCAGCTTGCCCTTAATAAAAATGTCTTTTAGCAATCCGGTGTAACGTGGGCTGTTGAGAATAGTGTGATGACCCACGTCGGACCACTTGTCACGCGTGCCTTTTGTCCCGAAATACCAGACAAAAAGGCTCATCGAGTACCGTGTGCGCTTGAGACGTCTGGGCGTCCATCGAGTTTTGTGGGCACTGCGCATCAAATGATCATATGTGTGGCCCGCATCCGCATTGCTGATAACCACATCAGCACCCAGTTCCAGACCCGAAGTCAGCCGCACACCCCGGGCCCGGCCATCGCGGACAACGATCTGATCCACTTCTGTTTGCATCAAAAGAGTGCCGTTCTGATCCTCGATCACTTCGGCCATGCGCTTTGCCATTCCAGCCAAACCACCCATGGCATAGTGCACACCAAACTGTTTCTCGAGATAACTGACGAGGATATACATTGATGTCACATTGCAGGGGTCACCACCGATAAACAGTGGGTGAAACGAAAAGGCCATACGCAGCTTGTCGTTACGAAATCGCCGCGCGGCATGTGCATAGACAGACCGATCGGCGCGCAACCAGGCAAAAGTGGGCAAAACCTGGATCAGATCCCAAAGCTTATGCATTGATCGACGGCCCAGATCCTCAAACCCAAACCAATAGCGCCGCTCGCTATCGCGTAGGAACCGGTTAAAACCGGCCACATCCCGCGGCTCGATTTTGGCCACTTCAGCGCGCATTTTTTCAGTGCTTTGCTGGGCGACAAACTTGGTGCCGTCAGGCCAACGAATTTCATAGAACGGATCAAGCGGCTTTAGCTCCACCTCGGCGTGGAAATCGCGACCACAGGCGGCCCACAAGTCCCTGTACAGTTGCGGCACCGTGACGATTGTCGGGCCAAGGTCGAACCGGTGTCCGTCTTGCCAAATTGCAGAACCGCGCCCACCCGGCACGTCCAGCTTGTCAATCACGGTAACGTTGTATCCCTTGGCGCCCATCCGCATGGCTGCAGCCAACCCGCCCAGACCTGCCCCAATAACAATAGCGCGCGGCCCAGTAGCAACATTTGTCGATTCTATGTGTTCAAGGCGTGTCATCTATTTAGTACAATAGATGTGTCTAGTTTAGTTGACAATTTATTTTCGACGGATAGGCTAACTTTGGTGCCAACAGGCATGCAGACAGTGCGAATACATGAATCAGACGACGACACTTTCCTTCTTCCGCTTTGAGCGGTGGCGCGACCAGGCGTGGGCACTGGCGATGATGGGCGGCGCGCGACTCGCGATGGCACGGATCCCAGACCTAGAATTCTGGAAGTTGTGTGGGTCGGGAACGGGTCAAGGCTTTACACCGATTCCGAACACAGGCGTTTATGCGATACTCTGCACTTGGCCAGATCTAGAGACCGCACAACAACGAGTTGATCAGACACCGCTTTTCAAACGCTACAGAAATCGCGCCAAAGAGGACTGGACCGTCTTTCTTTGTCCAACGTCCGCCCGCGGCAATTGGAGCGGCGTCACACCCTTTTCAATTGCATCAGAACCGGAATCAGGCCCTCTTGCTGCGCTGACTCGCGCGACAATCAAGCCAAAGATTTTGACCAAGTTCTGGGGCCGCGTGCCAGACATCTCGGCCATGATCGGTACTGATCCCAACGTGGTGTTTAAAATTGGCATCGGCGAACTGCCGATGTTACACCAGATAACGTTTTCGATCTGGCCCGGAGCAGCAGAAATGGCGGCGTTTGCCCGACATGATGGGCCACATGCCAAAGCGATCAAAGCCGTGCGCGAAGGTGATTGGTTCAAGGAAGAGCTCTATGCGCGCTTTTCGATATTGGGTGATCGCGGCACGTGGGGCGGCATCAGCCCCTTGAAAGGATTGAAATTAACATGAGCAAGACGCCCTTTCCCTTCTCTGCCATCGTGGGCCAAACAGATATGAAACAGGCGATGGTTTTAACGGCCATCGACCCTGGCATTGGTGGCGTGCTGGTATTTGGCGACCGGGGCACAGGCAAATCCACTGCGGTTCGGGCACTGGCCGCGCTGCTGCCACCGATCAAGGCGATTGTCGGCTGCCCGATCAATGCGGCCACTCAGGGTGAAACGCCAGAGTGGGCCGGGATAGTGACAAAACGCACACAAAACAAACCGACGCCGGTGATCGACCTGCCATTAGGGGCCACCGAAGACCGTGTTGTTGGCGCACTTGATATCGAACGGGCGCTGACGCGCGGCGAAAAAGCGTTTGAACCCGGGCTGCTGGCGCGCGCAAACCGCGGGTACCTCTATATTGACGAGGTCAATCTACTGGAAGACCATATTGTCGATCTGCTGCTGGATGTCGCCCAATCCGGCGAAAACGTGGTCGAACGGGAAGGCTTGTCGATCCGGCACCCTGCACGCTTTGTACTTGTCGGTTCTGGCAACCCAGAAGAAGGCGAACTGCGGCCCCAGCTTTTGGATCGGTTCGGTCTTTCAGTCGAGGTACGCAGCCCCACTGACGTTTCGCAACGCGTCGAGGTGATCAAGCGCCGCGATGCGTTTGAACAGGATTTTGACAGCTTCATAGGCATCTACAGTAAACAGGATGCCAAAATCAGACGCGCGATTCTTGCAGCCCGCAAGGCTCTGCCACAAGTTGAAACACCTGACGCCATCCTGCGGGACTGTGCCGAATTGTGTATCGCTTTGGGCAGCGATGGCCTACGCGGGGAATTGACCCTTCTGCGAGCCGCCCGTGCGCTGGCAGCCTATCGCAAAAATAAGACGCTTAATCGCGATCATCTGCGGCAGATCGCACCCATCGCGCTAAGCCACAGGCTACGCCGCGATCCTCTGGACGAAGCGGGCAGCAGCACCCGTGTTGCCCGCACCGTCGAGGCGGTGCTGGGGTGATTTGCATTCAGATCAGGGCCGCACATCCGCACATTCCAGCGGCCAATTTGCGTAAACTCAGATGAGCACCGAAAGCTGGCATATGGCAGCTTTGGCCTTGCAGTTGCTGGCCGTCGACCCGGCAGGATTGGGCGGCGCCGTGATACGCATGCGCGCAGGCCCCGACCGCGAATCGGTGCTTGCCAGGCTGCCTACCACAACACCACTGCGGAAAATGCCGCCTTCGATAAGCGACGAACAGCTGTTTGGTGGCATCGATCTATCAGCCACGCTCGCGACTTCACGCGTTGTACATGGCAAGGGCTTTTTTGAGACATCTTGCATCGCCGTAATTCCGATGGCCGAAAGGTGCACGGCCACTCTCGCCGCCAAACTGTCGTCCTTGATGGATCAGTCTTTAACGGCCGGCATTGTGGCACTGGACGAAGGGGCCGAACCGGACGAAGCTGTTCCCGCGACACTGGCTGAGCGTCTGGCATTTCACATCGAACCCGGCGGCCGAAGACCTGACAATTGGACCAAGATACCAGCGGCACCAGACAGCCCGGACGTTTCGGTCGCAGATGCAACTATCCAGTTGACTGTGCTTGCTTCAACCTTTGGGATCGGTTCATTGCGCGCACCGACACTTGCCTTGCGCGCAGCAAAGGCGCATGCCCGATACACTGGGCGCAGCAACTTGACCGAGGCGGATATAGAGATCGCGGCTGCTTTGGTCTTTCCACATCGCGCAACGATTATTCCTCAAGAAGAAACCGCCGGCGATCCTCTTCCGCCCGCGCCCCCCGAGCCAGACTCGCCAGATGAAGCAGACGGGCAGGACAAAAGCACAGATATGACGCTGCCAGACGGCGATATGCTGATCGCGGCGGTCAAAGCGTTGCTGCCGCCGGGTCTTTTGGATCAGCTGGTTTCAACCCGCACGTCACGTGTCAGTAGCGGAGCAGGCGCGGGCCGCACGCGTACAGGCAACCGCAGGGGCCGGCCGCTCCCGTCGCGGCCCGGTAGGCTCGATGGCACGGCGCGGATTGATCTGGTTGCAACGCTGCGCGCCGCAGCGCCCTGGCAACCAATCCGGCGCAAACACCAACCTGACCGGCCAGGTCTGCTCATTCGGCCCTCCGATATCCGGTTAAAGCGCTATGCAGAGCAGTCAGACCGGTTGCTGATCTTTTGCGTGGATGCCTCAGGGTCTGCGGCGATGGCGCGTTTGGGCGAGGCCAAGGGCGCCATCGAACTGCTGCTGGCCGATGCATATGCGAATCGGGACCACGTTGCTTTGATTGCCTTTCGCGGCACCGGTGCGGAAATCCTGTTGCCGCCCACCCGGTCTTTGGTTCAGACGAAGCGCAGGCTATCTGCCCTACCCGGCGGCGGGGGTACACCGCTGGCAGCAGGCCTGCACTGCGCGATGGGGTTGGCCGAAAAGGCGACTGGACGGGGTCTGACACCAACGATCATTCTTATCACAGATGGCCGCGCCAACATCACGCTGGACGGCAATGCCAACCGGTCTCAGGCGGCAAGCGATGCCGAACAGATGGCTGGCGCCTTGCGTGCATCGGGTATTTCATCCCTCGTGTTGGACATGTCGAATCGGCCACAACCCGCATTACAGGCACTTGGGAAAATTCTGAATGCAACCTATGTTCCGTTGCCCCGTGCCAATGCCGAACGGCTGACAGACGCAGTCACAGCCGCCTTAGGCGTGTGAGTCATGGACTGGGCAGAGATCCACGATTGGCCGAACGGACATCTGTCAAAACGTGTCACAGGACCTGTGCATCGATGGCATGTTCAGCAAGACGGTCGGGGCATGACACTTTTGATGTTGCATGGCGCTGGCGGATCAACCCACAGTTTTCGCCACCTTTTTACCGAACTGGCAAAGCGGTTTCACGTCATAGCGCTCGACCTTCCGGGGCACGGATTTACCCAACTTGGGGCGCGGCATCGTTCCGGCCTTGACCAGATCGCCGAAGACATAACCACACTTTGCCGTCAGGAAGGTTGGGTGCCAGAGGTTATTGTCGGACATTCAGCAGGTGGTCCCGTTGCCTTGCGACTGGCAGAGCCAGACCTGCGAATAGGTGCGGATGCGCCGCTGGTCATCGGGCTGAACGCAGCGATGAGCACATTCAAAGGCGTGGCGGGTCTGCTGTTTCCAGCCATGGCCAAAGCGTTGTCAGCAGTCCCTTTTACCGCAAGCTTGTTTTCCGGTGCATCCGCTAATCCCGAACGGATCAAGGCGCTGATCGCGTCCACAGGGTCTGATCTGGATGCCGAAGGCCTAGACCTTTATCGCCGCCTCGTAGCAGACCGTAACCATGTCGATGGCACATTAAAAATGATGGCGCAGTGGCGGTTGAATCTCTTGCTCGATCGGTTGCCCGATTACAATGGGACAGTCCATTTCGTGGTGGGCCAAAACGACCAGACTGTCCGTCCATTAGTTTCAGAGACCGCGGCGCAGATCATTAAGGGCGCGCACCTGCATCACATCCCAAAATTGGGTCATCTAATGCATGAAGAGCAGCCTGCACAGGTTGCTGAAATCATCCATAACATCATAGATAACAACAAATAAGGCGTCATGTGAAAAGTTTTGAGCGACCAAATGTGACTGTAATCAAAGATTTTATGGCGTTAAACGATGCAAAGTGTTCTGGTATTTTGCCAAACACCAACGGACATAAATCTAACTCATCAGACCTTACTATCCTTGCGTTTCATGCCATATAAATAAGGCCAGAATGATCGTAATTAATGTGATTTGCATCTAACTGGCATGCAGGCCAATAAAAAACGCCGCCAAGATAATTTCCAAGCAGCGTTCGTGTTGTTGAAAAGCCGCGGAGCTTTAGTTTGCAGCCGCAGGCGCCAATGACGCAAGGTAGGCATACAAGTTTAAAGCATCGGCTTCTTTGCGAACCTTATAGGTCATCTTGCCCCGACCACTTTCACCTGTAACCCCACGAAGGAAACCCGTCGGATCCTGAACATATGCGACAAAGTTCTCTTCGTCATAAACTGTTCCACCCTCGCCGGCGGCCAGCATCAGCTTTGAATACTTGAACCCTTCGACCGATCCTGATGTCGCACCTACGACACCATACAGGTTAGGGCCGGTTTTTGCCCGTTTGCCAGCTAGCGTTTCACCGTCACCGTTAACTACAACGTGGCAAGACACGCATTTGCGAAATGCCTTTTCGCCAGCGGCAACGTCGCCAGTCGCAGTCAGATCAACGGCATGGCCGTCCGCCAACACTGGAAAAGCGAAAACGGTTGCAGCCGCGATAGCAATAAATCTGAACATAGTTGTCTCCTCAGCTCTACATCATACCTACCAGTTAGGCGGATTATGCCGAAGTCAACAGTACCAGAGCCAAAAGGCCTGCTAAAATCGCAATTACAGCAGGCCTTTTATCTATGCGACCGCATGGCTGACAGCGCATTGCTTCCACAAATCCTTGAGCGCGAGAACAAGGTGTTCGATGTCGTCGATGCTGTGCATAGGCGACGGAGTAAAGCGCAGCCGCTCTGTACCTTTGGGAACGGTGGGGTAATTGATTGGCTGAACGTAGATGCCATAGCGCTGCATCAGATAGTCCGCCAGCATACGGCACTTAACCGGGTCCTTGATCATAACCGGAATAATATGGCTAGCATTGTCCAAGTGCGGAATGCCCTCTTGATCCAGCCGCTTGCGTAAATACGCAACACGCTCACGCTGCAACGTGCGCTCTGTACTGGACTGTTTCAGATGCTGGATGGACGCTGTCGCAGCAGCAGCAACTGCCGGTGGCAGGGCCGTGGTAAAAATAAAGCCCGAGGCAAAACTGCGAATAAAGTCACACATGGCAGTTGATCCAGTCACATAACCGCCGACCACGCCATAAGCTTTGCCCAAGGTGCCCTCGATCAAGGTGATACGATCCGCCAGACCTTCGCGTTCTGAAATACCGCCACCGCGCGGTCCATAAAGGCCAACAGCGTGCACTTCATCCAAATAGGTCAAGGCACCGTGTTTCTCTGCTACTTCGACGATTTCCTGCATCGGGCAGATATCACCATCCATCGAATAGACAGATTCAAAGGCCACAATTTTGGGCGCATTTGCTGGCAGTGCGGCAAGCTTACGATCAAGGTCTTCGGGATCGTTATGCTTCCAGATCACCTTGGCGGCTCGGGAGTGACGGATGCCCTCGATCATCGAGGCATGGTTCAACTCATCGGACAAGATCACCGCATCCGGCAACCGGCTGCCCAATGTGCTGAGCGCGGCCCAGTTGGACACATAACCAGACGTGAACAAAAGAGCATCTTGTTTATTGTGTAAATCGGCCAGCTCTGCTTCTAGTCTTTTGTGGGCATGGTTGGTGCCAGAAATGTTGCGCGTGCCACCTGCACCCGCTCCGCACATATCGATTGCGTCCTTCATCGCTTGTGTGACAGCAGGGTGCTGCCCCATCCCAAGGTAGTCATTAGAACACCATACTGTCACCTCGTCCGGGGCGTCATCATCATGGCAATGCGCACGCGGAAAGGCGCCAGACTTGCGTTCAAGCTCCGCAAATATGCGATAATTCCCCTCCTCTTTTAGTGTATCGAGTTGGGCTTGGAACAGCGCATCAAAGTTCATGATGTCCCCCTTGGTTTGTTTGTTGTTCAGGTGTTGTTTCAGGTGTGGGCAGCATCCACCGCCACAGTCGTTCGTCGGGTATCGGCAAAACCATCACCCAGTGTTCCACGGCTGCCAAAACCGTCAATGCGGTTAGCAAGGCAAAGCCCGTGATTTCACCCATCGCCTGCGATGCATAAAGCCTTTCCAACCAGCACGCGGCGGCAAAGGTCAGCGCAGTAACGGAAACGGGAAACAGCCAGTTCATTGATGCGATCCGGAAATGACTGGGCAAGTGACCAAGTGTATCCGGTAAAAAATCGATGTTGATCCGAGGCACCCCTAAAAACAGGTTCAACTTGGCAGAGATACGAGCACAGAAAAGCACTGCAAAGGTCCACAAAGCAAAGCTGTTGGGTGCATTCCACAGCAACAGTGCCAAAATGATGAGCGTCATAGCCAGCAACATCTCGTGATAAGCAACGGTACCCCAAGCCCGAATGAATCTCTCCCATTCTGGCGTGTGAGCAGGCAGACCATTTCTATTCGGGCCTGTGATCGTACCAGTGAGGAAAGCCAGTTCTATCCAACCCCACAGCGCCAGGGCTGACAAGAAGGCGACATAGGTGCCAAGAATATCTGTGTGGCCTGCTGACCAGAAAACGCCATATGCACCCATGAAAACCAAAGGTAACCCGAAAAGTGTTGTCGTCATCCGGGCTCGGGGGCCTGCACGGTCGGCATATTTCACTGCCATCAGGATTGTACCGGTAGAAAACCACCAGACGAACAGGGCGATTATGGCAGCGATCCACGGGGTCATCTGCACACCCTTACAACCTGAAATCGACATGGTTTTTGGTTATTCTTTGATACAGAAAATATCCCCGCGCAGAGCATCAGATATGCCGGAAAACCACCCGTTTCCCAGCCTGTCCCCTTACCGGAAATAGCATATGAGATGGCTTGTCTCAATAGGCTGGCTCCATCCGAACAGATGCGGGAACTGTGTGCTTTTTCGCCGGAATTGCAAACAATGAAACGAAGGCCGCAGCCGCCCGGGTCTGCGCCAAGAGCTTGCGCAAAACCTGCCCACCTGCCTGTGCTTCTGCGAGATCAACATTCGCCTGTTGCAGCCGTTCCAACCCGCGCTGCCAACGTGGATGATCTATGTCAAGTGTAATCGGAAAGATCTGTTTGGTCAGCTTGGACGTCTTCACAAAGACCTCATGCGCATACCAATCAGGATCAACACCTAACGCCTTGTGGAACGCAGGCCGCTGATGATCGCGCACATACATCGTGCCATAGACTGCCGTGAGAAAGAACTTGATCCAAAGGACATTGATCCCGCGCGTCAGCTTTGGATCGGTTTTCATTAACAGCGCGAAAGCCTCGCCGTGGCTGAACTCGTCATTGCACCACTCTTCGAACCACTTAAAGATCGGGTGGAACCGGTACTCTGGGCTATCCTGAAGATGACGGAAAATCGTGATATAGCGCGCATAGCCAATCTTTTCCGAAAGGTAGGTGGCGTAGTAGATGAACTTGGGCCGAAAATATGTGTACTTCTTTTTCTGTGTCAAAAAGCCAAGATTCACCGCGACACCCGCCTCGCGCAATGCATCATTGATAAAACCTGCATGACGCGCCTCGTCTCGCGCCATCAACTGGAACAGTTGCGTGATGTCCTTGTTGTTACCGCGCCGCTTCATCTCTTTATAAAGCACACAGCCAGAAAATTCTGCCGTACATGACGAAATCAGGAAGTCGATAAACTCTTTCTTGAGTTCGGGCTCCATATTGTCCCAATCGACGTGATCCCAGTCATCGTTTTTCTTGAAATGCCCCTTGTTGGGGTCGCTGACCATTTGTGCGATCAACTGGTCCCATTCTTTGCGCACGGGGCTCACGTCAATCGCGTCCATCTCGTCAAAATCGGTTGTATAAAACCGGGGCGTCAGCAGAGTGTTGGACATCGCAACTTCGGTTGCGCTCTCGCTGTCGACAACCGATTGCGCCTCTTGTAGCGCCAGCGATTCCTCGGCATCTGTGATATCGGATGTGTGTTTGACCGGGGCATTCATAGTGTCACCTCCTCGGAGAAGGAAAATTCGCACAGTTCCATCACTTCGAAGTCCCCAGTGAGACGGGTCCACAGCTGCTCCAGTTTACTGGCCCTAATGATCGTTGCCTCGCGGTCTTCGCTGACGATTTCACCAAACGGGGCCATGATTTCCGGCCCGTGCACCTGCACTTCATCACCGGGATAGATCACGGCACCATTGTTGAATCGGACATGCGCATGCAGGCTTTCGAATTTATGTGAGATTTCAACAGTGCACGGAGCGCGTTCAAAATCTTTTCTCAGTAGTCCCATGGTGGCTTCCTCCAGTGACTTAAGGTTTTTCCAGCAACCTGGCGAAGGTGCGGAGATTGTCGGCGCCAAAGCCCATAAGCTCGGCTGACCAGTTGGTTTCGGGGTCGTAGATGGACAGTCGGTTGCCTTCACGCAGTCGCAGCAAAACAGGCGCCGCGGTATCAGCACTGCTCTTTGTACGTTCACGAAAGACAACGCGGTCAATTCCCGCGACAAAGCCGCCCTTATCGGCGGGAAAATCGGACAGCAGCGATCCATTGGCATCCAAAACACGCGCAGCACCAGATCCGTCGCTTGACAGGAATATGGCACGTTCACTCAGAATTTTGCCATTAGCCGGCATGCTTTCCAATGGGCGCCCAGACAGAGTCGCGATCGTTACCAAGGCGAGAATGGCCAATATCAGCGCCATCACAGCCCGAACCAGAATGCGCGGAACCAATTCATCTTCTGGAGCATGAATACGGGTTTGAGACGTATCAGACATGGCCGTTACTCCGCCGCAACTGCATTGAACTTGGGTGCCTTGCGCGCAACCTGCGGTATGCTCACCCGTGCCTCGGCAGCCCGAGCGAGGATTTTCGCAACATCCGCCGCATCGGGAATCGCTCGCAATGCAGGCTGTGACGGGCTGAAATGCCAAGGCCGCGCGTGCGGCCAAAGCACCAGCAAACTAAACTGCGTCTTGCCCGTTGTTTCCAGCGCGATCGTCCCAGTGCCGTTCTTGCGCAAGCTGAGCGACGCATTGGCAATTTCACGATACGGCAGGTTCAATGTCAGCGTCAGAGCGGCACCAATCCGCATCGCAACACGTGCCGACGTGATGGTATAAACGGTATTACGAGACTGAATATATGAGACCCCAATCAAAAGCCCACAAACAACCATCCCCAGCAACAAGAACGGAACCGTTGCCCCGATCGCCTGACCCAAAGGCATAATGTCGGAAACGGACAGGAACCGCCACGCCATCAAAACGGCGAAATAACCAATGATCCAATTCAGGTTCATCGCTTCTCGCGCCAATGCCATGGTCGACGGTCTGCCACGCCAAAGAATTTCTTCGCCCTCAGGGGGCAATTCCGGTAATCCCTCGACCGGCTCAATCTCGAAATCATCATGGGACATGGCGCACACTCCCCTTTCAGTTCTGGTTGTGAGGCTTCGCGGTCACAAACGGACCGCGAAGCACGATTGCCTTACAACTGCGGTTCTTGACGGCTCGCATCGGCATAAAGAGTACCGCCGCCGTAGTAGCCACAAATCTTATCTTCCTCGAGCAGGGTCACCTGCGTTGCACTCGCAATAGTCGGGATGGTTGCGAAATGCTTACCATACAGGCTGCGTACCTTGACTTGGTTCGATCCGATCCGCGCCAGCGTGAGTGGCATGAGGCGATTGCCCGTCCCCCATTTCGCATCCAGCGTGAATTCAAGATAGCGCACCAGCTGTTCCGGCTCGTCAATCCACATGTCGGTCACCTTGCCGACGACCTCACCGTCGCCCGACACGACTGGCAATCCGCGCGGATCCCGGCCAGAGGCGAACTTGAAAGCATCATTCGCAGACATCGGTACAATTTTGGGATGGCCGTGGCCGTCCAACTCGGGCGCGTCGCGACGCGGGGCCCAGGATGCTGGGCCAACACCGTCCAGCATCGGGTCACCGGTGGGTTCAAGCGGATAGCCGTTGCCCGGACCAACCCTTTTCAAAGGCAGATTGGCCCGCTCAGGCGTTTGCCCAGACGGCACCGTCACAGAGCCACGCCCATGTGGCAGCTCAAAGGTCTTATCATCAGGAATTGGGAACATGCTTGGGTTCGAAGATTTGTTCCCCTCGTCATCTTCCAATGGATACCCTTCGCGCATGTTTTCGCGTTGGATGTAGAATAGCAGGCCAGCAAAGAAGGCCCAAAAGAGCCATAGCGTCGACGCCGCCAAGTCGAATTCGCCAAAAAATGTCCCGGTCATGTCAGTTTTCCTTTTCTGGACAAGGTCATGTTGGGAAGTCCGCCAGCCCAAGGGGCTGCGGATCTTCCGGCTGGGTGAGGGGACCAGATTGGCGCACGAGCGGTCCCAGGATGACGAGAGTGACAAAAAGCAAGCCAATCTCAGCATGGTAAACAAAAGAGTAGCCAGTGGCTGGCGTATTCAACGCCTCGCCCCACTGGCCTGATGTTGCGATGGCACCGATCCAATCGCGCAAGGTTCCCCCAAGCGCTATGGCAATACCTGCAGCAGTAGCTTGTGCTGCACCCCAAGCACCAAGAGCCAGACCACGACCTGCAGTTCCCCGCGCAGGCATCGTCATGGCCGCAGTGAGTGTTGACACAGCGAAAAGCCCACCGCCGAACCCAATCAAGGTGGCACCGGCGTAAAACAGAACATTGGCCTGCATGGGTGCTGCAAAAATAACGAGGCTGAATGCCCAAATACCAGCTAATATTCCGCCACCCGCCAAACGGTAAGCGTTTGACCCCTTGGCCAGTCGTCGCCCGGCCCAGGCGAAGCCAACAAGCGCACCGGCCGCCCAAAGCGCTGTCAGTAACGTCGTTGCAGTGACCGACAGGCCCAATATCTCGCCGCCGTAGGGCTCCAACAATACATCCTGCATGTTGAACGCCATCGTTCCAACAAAAACGCAAACCAGCAGGCGGCCCGCCTGCCCCCCGGCCATGAAATCCGCCCAGGCATCGCGGAACAGCGGCCTTGGCTTGTCGCGCTCAGCCTTGGTCATGGGACGCACGCTTTCTTGTTTCCACAGGGCAATCAGGTTCAGCGCGATCCCAACAACGGCGGCCCCCTGCACGACGCGGATCAAACGCAAACTGCTATAGTCCGTGAGCAATCCACCGATGATCAGGGCAGAAACACCCATGCCAACCAGAAACATCACATAAAGGAGCGCAACAACCCGAGGCCGGGTTTCATCTGTGGCCCGGTCGCTGGCCAAAGCCAGCCCCGCCGTCTGTGTCATGTGCAGACCAAGGCCGGTCATCAAGAACGCCAGTGCCGCAAGAACTTCGCCAGCAAACGGAATTTCGTAGACAACATCACCCCCAAGGACCAGCAGCGCAAATGGCATGACGGCCAATCCGCCGAACTGCCACAATGAGCCGAACCAGATGTACGGGATACGCTTCCAACCGATCGCGGATCTGTGAGTGTCCGACCGGAACCCCAGCAGCGCTCGGAACGGCGCGATCAACACAGGCAGCGCAATCATCACGGCCACGATCATCGCCGGCACCGAAAGTTCGACAATCATGACGCGGTTCAGCGTGCCTAACAGCATTACTGAGGCCATCCCCACAGACACCTGGAACAGCGACAGGCGCAACAACTGGGACATAGGCAAGCCTTCTGATGCCGCATCGGCAAAAGGCAGGTACCGGTTGGTGAGCTGCCGCATATGGCTCATGGGCGCAACTCCAGTGCTTCAGAGATGTAAAAGCCGGAAGTGATACGGTCGACCGGGCGCAGCATCCGCCGCACGCCGCATGTCTTTGCAACTCGGGCCAGCTCTGGTTGCGCATGAGGCACCATCACAGGCGAACGATCAGAACGAGGAAAGGCCTTGCCCGCGTACCACATCACCATCAAAGCAGGTGTACGCGGCGCTACGGTAAAAACGATCGGCCCGCGTACGCGGCGTTCCAGCTTGGCCAGACTGACACCGATATCTTCTGCAGTATAATAGATCATGCTGTCCATTGCGATCATCGCATCGAACTGACCCAGCTTGGGGTCAAACATATCACCTGCATGAAACGTTACCTGACGACGTAGATCCGCCGGCAAACGCGAACGCGCAATTTCAATCAACTGCGGAGATATATCTGCGGCAACCACGGTGGCCCCACGCTCGGCCAGTTCAATTGTTGCAGGCCCTGCTCCACATCCAGCATCCAGCACCCGTGCGCCGCGCATATCTTTTGGCAAGCGCGACAACATCAAGGCGCGCATTTGTTCACGACCTGCTCGTACTGTCCCGCGTATCCACGACACAGGCGCATCTGACGTCAGTCGCTCCCACGTCTTGGTCGCAGTGCGGTCAAAGTAATCCTCGACCTGCGCACGGGTTCGGTCATAGGCCATGATCAGTCAAACCCCAGTAGCTCAAAGATATCACGATCTTCCATAGGATCCGGAGCAAGCCCCTCTGTCCCGTCATACAAAAGCTGTGCAAGACGCAAGTATTCGGCTCGGCAACGGACGATATCTTCGTCATCGTCCATCTCGAAAAGTGTTTTTTTCTTCAGTCGAGAACGACGGATTGCATCCAGGTCTGGCATGTGTCCGATGCGGTTGAACCCAACTGTATCGCAATAGCGGTCCACTTCGTTAGTTTCTTTGCTTCGATTGGCGACACAACCAGCAAGCCGGACCTTATAATTTTTTGACTTGGCCTGAACGGCGGCAATGATCCGGTTCATTGCATAAATGCTGTCAAAGTCATTGGCCGTCACGATCAAGGCGCGATCAGCATGCTGTAAAGGGGCCGCAAAACCGCCACAGACAACATCGCCTAGTACATCAAAGATCACCACGTCCGTCTCTTCCAGCAAGTGGTGCTGTTTTAGCAGTTTGACCGTCTGTCCAACGACATACCCCCCGCACCCGGTGCCCGCAGGCGGGCCGCCTGCTTCGACACATTTCACACCATTAAATCCCTCGGTGACAAAATCCTCTGGACGCAGTTCCTCCGGGTGGAAATCAACCTCCTTCAGGATATCGATAACCGTGGGTTGCAGCATGCCGGTCAAAGTAAAAGTGCTGTCATGTTTGGGATCACAGCCAATCTGCAAAACCCGCTTGCCCAGCATCGAAAATGCCGCCGACAGATTTGAGGATGTGGTCGATTTACCAATCCCACCCTTGCCATAAACGGAAAATACCTTGGCGCCCTCAATCTTTGCGTCAGCATCTTGATGCACTTGCACCGATCCTTCGCCGTCTTGCCCGCGAAGATTGGGTGGATTTCTATCGAGTGGGCTCATGAGAGCCTCCTTTCATCAGACACGCGCTGCCTGTTGTTGCAATCGGGGGCGCAATCCCCTGCTTCATCTTGCCAGAGAAACTCCCGCCGGAGGCTCCTGTAATCTGTGTCGCGCGAAGGGGTCATTCGGCTGCGATCCCTTCGAGCTTGTCTTCCAATGCGTCGGCTGCGTCCTGCAAAGCTGTCAGAGTATCAGCATCAGGCTGCCAATAGTTCCGATCCGATGCTTCGAGCAGGCGGTTCGCCATGCGGCTGGACGCTGTCGGGTTCAAATCCGCCAGCCTCTGGCGCATGTCGTCGTCCAGCACAAAGGTTTCGGAAATGCGTTGATAGACCCAATCATCGACCTGCCCGGTCGTTGCAGACCAGCCCATTGTATTGGTCACATGCGCCTCGATCTGGCGCACGCCTTCTGCCCCATGCTTCAAAAGGCCCTCAAAGAATTTCGGGTTGAGCGACCGGGCCCGCGTCTCGAGAGCAACCTGATCCTTGAGCGTACGTACCTTGGCTGCGCCGCGCGTCTGATCCCCGATATAGACCGCAGCATCCGACCCACGCGCGCGCTTCACCGCCCGCGCGATCCCACCAAGCGTGTCGAAATAATGATCAACCGTCGTTACCCCAAGCTCGACCGACTCCAGGTTCTGATAGGCCAGTTCAACATCCGCCAACGCCTGTTGCAGAAGCTTGGGATTGGCAGCAGATTTGCCATCGACGCCATAAGCAAAGCTTTTTCGGTTCTCATAGGCATCGGCCAGTTCGTCTTCGTCCCCAAAAGCAGAGCTGTCAACCAACTGGTTTACATTCGATCCATAGGCACCTTCGGCGTTAGAAAAGACACGCAGGCTCGCCGTTTCCAAATCGCAGCCCTGAGTTTCGGCATAGGCCAAAGCATGCGCGCGCACATAGTTCATCTCAACAGGTTCATCGGCCTTGGCACATTTCAGCGCAGCCTCGGCCAGCATCCGGCTTTGCAAAGGCAGAAGATCGCGGAAGATGCCCGAGAGGGTCATGACCACGTCAATCCGCGGGCGGCCTAGCTCTTCCAGCGGGATGAGGTCGGCACCGGCAAGACGGCCAAAGCTATCAAAACGAGGGGTGCAGCCCATCAGGGCCAGCGCTTGGGCAATCGGTCCCCCATCAGACTTGATGTTGTCAGACCCCCAAAGCACCAGCGCAATCGAACGCGGCAAGGTTGGATGCGTATCCAGCAACAGCTGCGCCTGTTTCGCACCGTCGCGACAGGCATAGGCCGTTGGCATCCGGAAGGGATCAAAGGCATGAATATTGCGCCCCGTGGGCAAGATATCAGTCGAACGGATCAGATCACCGCCCGGCACGGGCGGTATGAAACGTGCATCCAGCGCATTCATCAATGCGGTCAGCTCTGTTTCGTTTTGCAACAGGGCATCCACCCTGTCTCGGGCCGCTTTGTCTGCGTGGGGCATAAGATCAAGGTATTCGGCGCGCTGCGCGTCGGTAAATTTGGTTCCGACGACATGCAGCCCATCCGGGATCAATGCATTTTCTGTCTCAAGCAGTTTCAACCACAGTGCATCGGGCGATGTGCCACCCATGTCCACCGCTTCGGCCTGCTCAACAATCAACGCTTCCAATTCAGCGCGGACTGTTTTGTTGTCCGCATCAAGGCTTCGCCACCGTGTCAAACTGTCTTTGAGGTCAGCCAGCCCCTTGTAAAGACCCGATTGCGCCAGTGGTGGCGTCAGATGAGTGACCATTACAGCGCCTGACCGGCGTTTGGCTAACGATGCCTCTGACGGATTGTTGGCTGCATAGAGATAGACGTTTGGCATGTCGCCAATCAGCCGGTCTGGCCAATCCCTGGCACCCATTCCCGCCTGCTTACCCGGCATAAATTCAAGCGCACCATGCATGCCGAAATGCAGCAGCGCATCCACGCAATAGGTGTCGCGCAGCCAGCTATAAAATGTTGAAAACGCGTGTGTCGGCGCAAATCCCTTTTCAAAGAGCAGCCGCATGGGGTCACCCTCATAACCAAAGGCGGGCTGCACACCAACAAAGACATTGCCCAGATCCTTGCCAAGCACGAAAACGCCGCGCCCGTCTGATTGGACACGACCGGGGGCTGGGCCCCACACGGCCTCGATCTCGGAAAGATGTGGGCTGGTGCGCACAATTGTATCGGCTGACACGTGCGCTGCGACATTAGCCTCTTGGCCGTACTGCACCGCGTTGCCTTGCAAGACGAGTGCACGCAGCGCATCTACGCTATCGGGGACTTCGACAATATATCCACGCGCCTTCATCTCATGCAAAGTGTTGAAAAGGCTTTCAAATACGCTTAGATAAGCTGCTGTCCCAGTCGCGCCAGCATTAGGTGGAAAACCAAACAGGACAACCCCAATCTTCTTTTCGGCGTTCTGTTTGCGGCGCAAGCGAGCGACTCGCCGCACTTTTTCCGTAAGACGATCAATACGCTCATGACAAGGCACCATGGCCTTGGGTTCGACGACCTGACAAGCATGCGCACATCCGCCGCATCCCTCTGGCCCAAGCCGCCCACCAAAGACTGACGGACATGTTGCACCGTCCAACTCAGGCAGCGCAACAAGCATTGTCGTCTCGATCGGGCCCAGTCCACCAGAGCTGTCGGCCCATTGCCCAAGGGTCTGAAACTCGAGCGAATGTGCCGCGACATAGGGCACATCCAGCACACTCAGAACTTCGATCGCCGCATCGTTGTCATTATAAGCAGGGCCACCCACCAACGAGAACCCGGTTAATGATACCAACGCATCGATCTTGCCCCCGAAATACGCGTCGATCGCCGGCCGCGCATCCAACCCCCCGGAAAAGGCAGGCAAAACGCGTATGCCTTTTGCCTCAAGACCGCGAATGACACCATCGTAGTGGGCCGTGTCTGAGCTAAGGACATAAGACCGCAACATTACTACGCCCACAGTCAATTCGGCGCCAACGGGGCCAGGTAAGTCGGTTGGGTCGGTGGTGATACGATGCGGCAGGTCAGGATGATATAGACCTACGTCAGGGTAATCGATTGGGGCTGCGGCCTCTGGTGACTCTTGCCAGCCGGTGTCCGTAGCATACCGGTTCAGCAGGAACTGGATCATAGAGCGTACGTTGTCGTCCGATCCGCCCAGCCAGTATTGCATGACAAGGAACCACGCGCGCAAGTCCTGCGCCTTGCCCGGCAGATATTTCAGGATCTTCGGCAAGCGACGCAGCATTGCCATCTTCTTGGCACCACTCTCGGTCGACGGCTTGGATGAACCACGCAGGCGCTTCATCAGCTTGCCCATGGTTGAGGGAGGTGCCGTCATATCCAACGTACCCATGCGCGTAAGCTTGACAACCTCGGCATCCGCCACCACGCCGATCATAGCATCGCAGTGATCGCGTCGTGCACGCAGGGCAGGCAGAATACGCGCCACGTGCTCTTCGAGGAACAAAAGATTGGCTATGATTATGTCACCGTTGCGCACGGCCTCTTCGGCCGCCTCGAAGGAGCCGGGGGTTTCGCCCCACTCAGCGGCCGCATGGATCTGCAGATCCAATCCGGGATAGTCAGTGGCAAGAACGTCCATTGCACGGCGTCCGGGGCCTGCGGCATGGCTGTCCAGCGTGATTATAACCACGCGGTAGCCGGGCATGCGCCCCATGATGCCAGTTTCATCGCGCATAATGTGCCTTTGCCTCGTATAGCGTATCGACAGAGATTTGCGCCACGCCACGTTCGGCGGCGAATGTTTCAGTGTTCCGACGTGCCTTGCCACGTACAAAGAACGGGATCTTTTTTAGTTCGCGCTCTGCATCGTCAAGCCAGATAACATCGCCGTCCTGAGTTTGCTGCGGAATGGAACTTTCCCGACGGGATTTTTCGGGTACCGCGGCATCTGCGTTTGGCACCGGCGAATGGCCTCCGTGATGCGACGCACCCGCAGCGTCGTGGAATTCAAAATCATCGCGGAACATGTGAAGCAGATGCTCTTCGAGCCCCATGACCAAGGGATGTACCCATGTGTCAAAAAGCACGTTGGCTCCCTCGATGCCCATCTGAGGAGAATAGCGCGCCGGGAAATCCTGTACGTGCACAGGTGCGGAAATCACTGCACAAGGGATGCCAAGACGCTTTCCAATGTGGCGTTCCATCTGGGTGCCCAGGATCATCTCGGGCTGCAGCGCCTCGATCACACGCTCAACCTCAAGGTAATCGTCGGTAATCGTCGCCTGCAGGCCCATTTCCTTGGCTTTGGCGCGCACAGGGCGTGCCATTTCACGGTTGTAGCACCCCATGCCCACGACCTCGAACCCCATTTCGTCTGCCGCCACACGCGCGGCAGCCAAAACATGCGTCCCATCCCCAAACAAAAATACGCGCTTGCCCGTAAGGTATGTGCTGTCAACCGACTTAGAGTACCACGGCAAACGCAACCGGCTGTCATCCAGATAGGGCGCAACCCCCGTTAATTCGGCGACTTCATTCACGAAATCACGAGTCGCACCAACGCCGATAGGCACAGTTTTTGTAAACGGCTGGCCCAATTCACGCTCCATCCAGCGTGCAGCGGACTCGGCTGTTTCGGGGTACATCAGCACGTTAAAATGCGCAGCACCCATGCGGGCAATATCGCCGGGTGAGGCCGTCATCGGTGCCACGACATTTACGCTTATGCCCATATCTGACAACAGCGCAGTAATTTCTTGAATGTCATCTCGGTGACGGAAACCAAGGGCCGTTGGACCGATCAGGTTGGCCGTCACTCGCGCACTACGTTGCGTCGGCCGGGCCAGCGCCTTTACAATCTGAAAGAATGTCTCGTCCGCGCCAAAGTTTTCTTTGCGCTGATAGGACGGCAACTCAAGCGGGATAACCGGCACCGGCAGGCCCATCGTTTCTGCCATGCCGCCGGGATCGTCCTGGATCAGTTCAGCCGTGCAAGAGGCGCCAACGATAATCGCCTCTGGCGCAAATCTGTCGTACGCATCCTGCGCTGCTGTTTTGAATAGATTCGCGGTGTCTGCCCCCAGATCTCGGGCCTGAAAGGTGGTGTAGGTGACGGGCGGGCGATGATTGCGCCGTTCGATCATGGTGAATAGTAGATCGGCATAGGTATCGCCCTGCGGGGCATGCAACACATAGTGCAGCCCGGTCATCCCCGTGGCCACCCGCATGGCACCCACGTGGGGCGGTCCTTCGTATGTCCAGACCGTCAGCTTCATTGCATGCAGCCCATCGGAGTATCTTTTGAACCCGGAGCGGTCATGTCGCCTCCACTTTCAAAAGGTCGGCGCGCCTGACAGGGCGCGAAAACAGCCCTGCAAGGTCGCCGGCCTGTTCGTAAAAATGCACAGGCGTGAAAACCAGTTCGATCGCCCATTTGGTAGCAAGACCCTCGGCTTCGAGCGGATTGGCAAGGCCGAGGCCACAAACTGTCAGGTCGGGGCGAGCAGCGCGGACGCGGTCAAGCTGCAAGTCGACATCCTGCCCTTCGGAGATCGTGGGCCCTGCGGCCATCAGATCAAGATCGGGGCCGACAATACCTTTGTGGATAAAGGGCGCGCCAACCTCGATGGCCTGCATGCCGCATTCACGGGTCAAAAAGCGGGCCAGAGGGATTTCCAACTGGCTGTCAGGAAAGAAAAAGATCGATTTTCCATTCAGCGCCTCGGCTGCTTGCGCTACCGCCTTGCGCGCTCGGCCACGCGGGGCCGCCGTGACTTTTTCGAACAGCTCAGGTGATACGCCAAATTCTGTTGCAATGGCGGCCAGCCACTGGGTCGTGCCTTCTTCTCCAAAGGGGAAAGGGGCAGGCAGATGCCGTGCACCCCGTCGCGTCAGCACATCATGTGTGTCGCCCAGAAAGGGCTGTGTGAGCGCATAAACCGTGCCAGAGCCGACACCCAAATCATCGGTTGCGCGCGACGCCGGCAAAACCCGGATCGGCCCGATGCCCATCGCCTCAAGCAGGCCGACAGCTTGTTCTTCTACCACATCCGGTAGCGCACCCACCAAAAGCAGCTGGCGTTGATCATCTTTTGGCAGCACAGGAACCATCGAGGCAAGGCAAGCATCCTCACCTTGGGTAAATGTCGTTTCAATCCCCGAGCCAGAAAAATTTAGCACCCGGACAGATGGTGCGTGGCGTTGGGTCATGCGCTCGGCGGCCTTGGACAAGTCAAGCTTGATGACTTCCGACGGGCAGGACCCGACAAGGAACAGTTGCTTGATGTCAGGACGGCGTGCCAGCAGCTCGTCGACAACTTTGTCTAATTCATCCTGAGCATCGGCGAGACCCGCCAAATCCGTCTCTTCGAGAATCGCTGTGCCAAAGCGCGGTTCGGCAAAAATCATCACGCCCGCAGCAGATTGCAACAGGTGCGCACATGTGCGCGATCCAACTACAAGAAAAAACGCATCCTGCATCTTTCGATGCAGCCAGATGATTCCCGTCAGCCCACAGAACACTTCGCGCTGGCCGCGCTGCTTAAGAATCGGAGTGTCGCGACAACCGCCAGAGGCCGGAAGACGGGGCAATTCAGTCATGCTGCAACCTCCGAAAATGTTGCGGCTTGCAGCCGGGCTGCACGCAGCTTCATCAGGAATTGACCGGCATTAATGACGTACGCCGCATAGGCTGCGAGCGCCAACCACATCAAAGCCTGCGGTGCCAACGCGCCTGTAAACAGCGCCCATAGGTACGCCGTGTGCAGCCCAATCACGAGAAAGGAAAACACGTCCTCCCAGAAAAAAGCGGGCGCCATAAGGTATTGCCCAAAAACGACTTTTTCCCAAATCGCACCAGTAATCATAATTACATAAAGCAGCATGGTTTTGACGATGATGGACAAGGTCGCAATCTCGTATCCACTGCCGCCCAAAAGATAGCGCACCACTAAAACGAGCGAGATCAGAAAAGCCACGAACTGGATCGGCGCCAGAATGCCTTGAACTGGAGTCCAGATCGTGGCGTCGCGGCGTGCGCGCTCTTCGGCCGTATAAAGGCCGACTTTCACCGGTTTGGAATGTGTCCGTTCGGACATTAACACTGACCTCATGCATAATTCTGCGTTCAAGGTATCTGCGACAGATGAAAAGTGTCAATTAAAACTTACAGTCCAATGATTCCTTGCTGTTCAGCCTGCCTGAGTGAGTTTGTCAGATATATTCAGCGAAAATCCTTTAAATCATAGTCACTTTCACGTATATAGGAGATACGGCATACGCAGTGAAAACCGAAATCTGTCAAATTCAGTTGACATATCAACTGTCCAGTCAGGCACCTTTCGGGATTTGTGGCTCTAAAGCTACAGAGTCATCGACTGCGTTCCTGCCGATTTGAGGTATAGAATGGCGAACGACGACACTTATGACATGATTGACCCTAGCGCTGGCTTGGATACGGAGCCGCTGGCTGCGCAGGTTGTTTCATTGCTGTCCGAACGTCAGACTGTGAATCCTGCTGGTGCGCGCAAAGTTATCTTTGACTATTTAGTGCGCGCATCACTGTCACAAAACCTGTTCGATCCGGTGCAAGTGATGCATGAGCTCCGCGGATACAGGCTGACAGTTGATGCCATCATTGATCTTTATGTGCCGCAGGCAGCAATCGAACTTGGGCAGATGTGGCAAACGTCTGATATCGATTTTGCTGATGTCACGATCGGCTCTTTAAGACTTCAGGCATTGCTAACCGAAGCAACCGCGGAAATGCCACATTTACCTGCAGCGGGCATAAGAGACGTTTTAAGCGCTCTAATGATCGTACCAGAGGGGGAACAGCATTTTCTGGGTGCAAACGTTGTCGCCGCCCAGTTGCGCCGACTGGGATGTGATGCAGCCATCTCGTTTTGTGAAACCCCTAAACAGGTGCTGGCAAGAATTATTGGCGATCAGCCAGATATGGTTCTTATGTCTTGCGCGCGAGCTTACCCGCTTGGCGCCATTTCCATGACCGTTCAAGAAATCAAGACCAATGCGAATCCTGTTCCTGTAATCGCCCTTGGCGGAGCGATTAGAGGCGATGTGGACGGCATCAAAGCATTAACAGGCGTAGATTTGGTGACGAATTCTCCCAAGGATGTCGTTGGCTTCTGCACCAAGCGGCGGAAAGCAATAGGCCGAGGATGACAACCGGAGGCAGCAATTTTTGGACAAGCGGCTCTGTGCCGCTCATTGAGCCAGAATTTCTTGGCAGTATCATAGGTGCGGCTTCGGATATTGCGCTGGTTGTATCGGCTCAGGCGACAATCCTGTCCGTTGTGATTAATTCGAACGATGACAGCTTTGGCAACCTCAAGCATTGGGAAGGACGCCCTGTCGTTGAGTTCCTGACAGAGGACAGCATCAACAAATTCAAAATTGCCCATTCCGAATATCTGTCCGGAACAGCGCCGCGGAAGCCTATGGAACTGAATCATTCGGACAATGCCGTCTGGCAATATCCAGTGCGTTACACATTCCATCGGTTTGGTCACGAAGACGCCGTCTTACTGCTTGGTCGAGACTTGCGCCCAATCGCAGAAACTCAGCAACAGCTGGTGCAGGCGCAAATCGCGCTGGAACAAGGCTATGAGGCGCGCCGCGAATATGACGCGCGCTACCGGGTTGTTATGGCCAATGCTGATGATGCAGTGGTGTTCGTCTCGGTCCAGACCGGTCGAATTGATGACGCGAACGTGCATGCAGCCGCTTTGCTGGGCCTCAAGGCTGAGGCTTTAACTGGTGCAACGTTTGCCAGCCTCTTCTCGGATAGGTCGGGCAGCGAACTGATTGAAAGTCTGATCAACGCGACCCTTTCAGATGACGCACACCCCGTAACAGTGCGCGCCACGCGGACGCGCCAGACATTGACCATTGAACCATTTGTATTTCGAGCCGCCGGCCAACGTGTGCTGATGTGTAAGCTAAAAAATGATGTCCGAACTTCCGTTGCGCCCAATGCAACTGCCAGCCATGCCGCCGCCCTGTTCCATCAGACAACCGACGGCATCGCCTTCATGGATACGCGCGGCGCAGTCCTATCTGTAAACACCGCGTTCCTTGACCTCGTCGGGGCAGCCCACATGAGCGATATTGTTGGCAACACGCTATCTGATTTCGTAGCCCGTGGTCAGATTGATCTGGATGTTTTGTTAGGCAACACTGGCAAAGCTGGCCAGATGCGCGTCTACAGCACCAAGCTTGTCAATGACCTTGGTGGGCGCGTTCCAGTAGAAGTATCTGCGACACGGCTCGATGATCCAGAGAACCCAGTGGTCGCACTGATTCTCAGGGATGTCAGTCGCCTCGAAGGTGTTAGAAAGTCTGAAGGAGCGAATGCCCTGCAAGAGCCACGCAACAATGTCATGGATCTTGTTGGGTCTTCTTCTCTCAAGGATATTGTCGCCGAAACCACCGATGTCGTCGAAAAGATGTGTATCGAAACGGCAGTAAGTCTGACCAAGAATAACCGTGTTGCGGCCGCCGAAATGCTCGGCCTGTCGCGGCAGTCACTGTATGTAAAGCTGCGCAAGTACGGCTTGCTTGCCAAAGAGTAATACGTTGCGCCACCAGCACTTGCGTCGACTCAAAGTGTCAGACATAGTTGACACATGGATGTTAGCCAATCCTTACATCAACGCCGTTTTCCAGAACCTGCGGCTGCCCTGCGTTTGATCAAGCCGATCACGTGGTTTCCACCGATGTGGGCCTATGTGTGTGGCGTGATCTCGTCAGATGTATCGCCGATCGACCAATGGCAACTGGTTCTACTAGGCGTGATACTGGCCGGGCCCATCGTTTGCGGAATGAGCCAAGCTGCAAATGATTGGTGCGACCGCCATGTCGACGCCATCAACGAACCCGGCCGCCCGATCCCATCTGGTCGCATTCCCGGCCGATGGGGCCTTTGGATCGCACTGGCAATGTCTGGCCTGTCTCTTTTTGTCGGCTGGCAGTTGGGGTTATGGGGGTTTGCCGCTACGGTCGTTGGTGTGCTGGCAGCTTGGGCCTACTCCGCAGAACCTGTTAGGTTGAAACGATCAGGCTGGTGGGGGCCCGGGCTGGTCGGACTAAGTTATGAGACATTGCCCTGGATCACCGGAGCGGCGGTTCTGAGCGCAGGTGCGCCACGCGCAGAGGTGCTGGTTGTCGCACTTTTATATGGATTAGGCGCGCATGGCATCATGACACTGAACGATTTCAAAGCGCTCGAAGGTGACCGACAGATGGGAGTCAATTCACTGCCGGTTACGCTTGGGCCCCGCCGGGCCGCGCAAGTTGCCTGTCTTGTGATGGCGGCACCGCAAGCCATCGTGATCGCATTACTGACCCTTTGGGATCGCCCAGTGCATGCGCTCAGCGTTGCGGTGGTTTTAGCAGCCCAGTTCTGGGCAATGAGCGTAATGTTCAAAGATCCCCGCGCCAAGGCCCCTTGGTATAATGGAACAGGCGTCTTGCTTTATGTTTCTGGCATGATGATGGCGGCCTTTGCCCTGCGAGGCGTATCATGAGTTTGGGGTCGGCAACGCTCGTGCGGCTGTGTTTGGTAAATGCAGCAATCGGTGGCTTGGCCGCCCTGCCGGTAAACCTGTTCAACCGGCTGATGACTGTGGAACTGGCCCTACCCGCTCTTCTGCCGGGGCTTCTGGTCGCTCTTCATTACGGCGTGCAGTTGACGCGCCCATTCTGGGGCCACCGTTCGGACCTCAAAGGGGGGCGGACCCCATTCATTCTTGGCGGCATCGCCCTTGTAGGCTTTGGCGTACTTGGTGCCGCTTGGGGAATTCAGATAGCAGAGCGGTCTGTCCCGCTCGCAATCGCGCTTTGGGTCTTGTCTTATACTGCCATAGGCCTTGGCATCGGCGCTGCGGGCACGTCATTTCTGGCGCTACTGGCCAGTGCAACCGGCCCGCGCAAAGGTGGATCAGCCACATTGGCTTGGCTTTTGTTGATTGCAGGCGCCATCTTTGCCTCGGTCGGGACAGGGATCGCACTTGAACCATACAGCCCGGAACGACTGGTTGTCGTCATAGCTGGCGTCTGCGCGATCGCATTTCTGCTCTGCGTTCTGGCAACATGGGGGATCGAGCGGCGGCTCTCTTCGGTGTGCGCCACCCTCGAAACACCACTGACTGAGGCACTGCGCGCGACATGGGCGGACCCGATCGCCAGACGTTTCACAGGATTTGTTTTCCTTTCCATCCTCGCATTTTATCTTTCCGAGCTGGTGTTCGAGCCTTTCGCGGGCCACGTACACGGCCTAAGCCCGGAAGACAGCACCAAACTTTCGGGCGGCAAGGATGGTGCCGCACTTTTGGGCATGATCGGTGCGGGTGTGCTGTCGCATCTTGCCATTGGAAGCTTGCGGTTCTGGGCCGTTTTGGGCTGTGTGCTTTCGGCTTTGGGCCTGTTGGGCTTTGCCGCCGGTCTGCCATTGGTGCCAAGCACGGTGGTCCTTGGATTGGGCAACGGCCTGTTTGTTGTCGGTGCCGTCGGTTCTATGATGCAACTGGCCGCAGCGCGTGCCAAGGCGACGGGCCTTCGGATGGGTGTGTTTGGCGCGGCACAGGCCATAGCGGCCGGGCTGGCCGGGTTGGTCGCAACCGGCATGCTTGATCTCACACGGATGATTTTACCAGATGCCGCCGCCTATGCGTCGGTGTTCACACTCGAAGCTGTTCTGTTCCTTGTCGCCGCCGTTGTTGCAGCGCGCGTGATGCGAGCAGCCTCTGATATGTCTGACGCAACCTTGGTTCCGGGGGAATAAAGATATGTATGATGTCGTCGTCGTTGGCGGTGGGCCGTCCGGTGCCACAGCAGCCGAAGATCTGGTCCGTTCGGGCCATTCCGTTGCCTTGCTTGACCGCGAAGGTCGAATCAAACCCTGTGGCGGTGCCATTCCACCGCGTCTGATGCAGGATTTTGATATCGGGGACGATCAGTTGCTGGCCAAGGTAAACACAGCGCGCATGATCTCGCCGACCGGGCGGCACGTGGATATCCCGATCGAAAACGGCTTTGTCGGCATGGTTGATCGCAAGGACTTTGATCCCTTTCTGCGCGCGCGTGCTATCGCGGCGGGGGCCACGTATTTTACCGGCACCTTTGTCAAAATCGAGCGGCTCAACGGAACACCGGTGGTATTCTATCGCGACAAGGCCACGCAAGAAACCCATGAACTGCCCTGCAAGCTGGTGATCGGCGCCGATGGGGCCAAATCTCGCGTCGGGTTGGCCGAAGTCAAAGATGCAGACAAGGTCCCACTGGTCTTTGCCTATCATGAGATCATCAAAGCCCCCGCTAAGACCGACATTTATGATCCGGTCCGATGCGACGTGATTTATGATGGTGCGATCTCGCCGGATTTTTATGGCTGGGTCTTTCCCCATGGCGATAGCGCAAGCGTTGGCATGGGTTCAGAACTGTCTTCGGTGAACCTCAAACAGGCAACGGCTGATCTGCGCGCAGCATCCGGCCTCGCCGAATGCGAGACGCTTCGCAAAGAGGGCGCGCCCATCCCGCTCAAACCGCTGGACCGATGGGACAACGGACAAGACGTGGTGCTTGCGGGGGACGCCGCCGGCGTTGTGGCGCCTTCTTCGGGAGAAGGCATTTACTACGCCATGGTCGGCGGACGGGTCGCAGCAACGGCCTGTGCAGCGACACTTGCGTCGGGGCGGGCCAAAGACCTTCGGCTGGCACGCAAGCTCTTTATGCGCGAACATAAGACCGTGTTTCGGGTGCTTGCCTCGATGCAGAACGCTTATTACCGATCCGATGACCGGCGCGAACGCTTTGTATCGCTCTGCCATGATGTCGATGTTCAAAAACTCACATTTGAAGCTTATATGAACAAAAGGTTGGTAAAAGCACGGCCTCTTGCCCACCTTAAAATTGGCATCAAAAATCTGGCTCACCTCACTGGGTTGATAAAGGCAGAACACGTATGAGCATCATGATCCCCGCCTGGGTTGATGGCACCCTGATCCCTGTTGAGAAGCTTGAGGCACACCAGCGAGGGTTGCGCCATAAGGCGGTTTCCGTTTTTATAATTCACCAAAGCAAAGTGCTGTTACAGCGGCGCGCTATGGGCAAATACCATACGCCCGGGCTGTGGGCGAACACCTGCTGTACGCACCCCGACTGGGACGAAGATCCAGGAAAATGTGCGCTGCGCCGCCTGGACGAAGAGTTGGGACTAACAGGGATTCCACTCGAGCATCGCCACCACCTGGAATACCGTGCAGAGGTCGGCAGCGGACTGATCGAGCACGAGGTCGTCGAAGTCTACGTTGGATTTGCTCCGGACAATGTGGAATTTGCTGCAAACCCAGACGAGGTCATGGCAACCGAATGGATTGACGTACGCGACCTGCGCACCGCGCTGTCGAAATACCCGGAACGGTTTACACCTTGGCTACGCATTTATATGACCGATCATGCCGATACGATCTTTGGGCATGATCTGGCGCTTTCCTAAAGCTCAAGAGATCAGTCATCTTTACCGGACTAGTGCCTACTGAATTTTTGCAGCTGCGATTGATACCAGCCAGTTGTTGTTCATGTTCGATGCAACGAAAAAGGCTGCTGGTATCCATAATTGGGGTGGTACGGTGCTGCCTTGGCATCCCGGTAATTGGATATCCTATAGTTTTTCTTGCTACTTAAGTTTCGCAAATTATTAAGTCAGATCAGATGATTTCTGCAACATTTGGTGATGTGCGACACTTACCATTTGGCACGAAGTTAACGCTAACGATTGAAGCTTCTTTCGTATGGCCCTAAAACACGCTCAAAACCGGATGGAGGGCCAGTCAATTGGCAGACAGCAAGATATACGACCTTTTTATTATTGGCGGCGGCATCAACGGATGCGGTATTGCGCGCGACGCTACTGGTCGCGGTCTGAGCGTTGCATTGGCTGAAGCCGGTGATCTGGGCGGGGCGACCTCATCATCATCAACCAAATTGTTCCATGGCGGATTGCGCTATCTTGAATTCTTTGAGTTCGGTCTTGTCAAATCTGCGCTCACAGAGCGCGAGGTGCTGCTCAAGGCGATGACACATATAAGCTGGCCAATGCGCTTTGTGCTGCCCTATGCCAAAGATATGCGGTTCGATAGCGAGACACCGACATCACGGCTTTTGACATGGGTAATGCCGTGGATGAAAGGGCGTCGGCCTGCATGGCTGATCCGTCTTGGCCTTTTCCTTTATGACAATCTTGGTGGCCGGAAAATCTTGCCTGGCACCCAGACACTAGACCTCGCAACTGCGCCCGAGGGGGCACCGCTAAACAATCGATTTAAGAAGGCCTATGAATATAGTGACTGCTGGGTAGAAGATTCACGGCTGGTGATGCTCAACGCCCGCGACGCAGAGGCGCGCGGCGCTACGATCCTGACCCGATGCCCCGTGACCGTTGCCACTCGCACAGACACGCTTTGGGAGATCGAGACACCAAAAGGCACCTTCCGCGCCAAAGCCCTCGTCAACGCGGGCGGCCCATGGGTGGCGGACATCCTGACCGGGGTCATGCGCCAGAACACGCAGCATGCCATCAGGCTAGTGCGTGGCAGCCATATCGTGACCAAAAAACTCTATGATCATGACAAGGCCTATTTCTTTCAAGGCACGGACGGGCGCATCATCTTTGCAATTCCCTATGAACAGGATTTCACCCTGATCGGCACGACAGATGCCGAACAGGAAGACGCCAACACAAAACCCACAATCAGTGACGCTGAGCGCGACTATCTGTGCGACTTTGCATCTGAGTATTTCAAGACTCCCGTGACACCAGACGATGTCGTTTGGACTTATTCCGGCGTTCGCCCGCTATATGACGACGGTGCCTCATCAGCGACGGCCGCCACGCGCGATTACGTGCTTGCTCTGGATGACAACGGGCCGCCAGTGCTGAGCGTCTTCGGCGGCAAGATAACAACATATCGCAAACTGGCCGAACAGGCACTTGCAAAAATGCGGCTTGGTCAACCTTGGACTGCCGGTGTCCCAATGCCTGGCGGCGATTTTGCCGTTGGCGACGTAACTACGCTGCGTGACCAGCTTTTGGCTGATTATCCGTTTCTTGATCAGAAATGGGCAGCCCGTCTAATCCGTGCCTATGGAACTGAAGCGCGAGAAATCCTTGGTACAGCGACAACAATCGACGATCTTGGCCAGAATTTCGGGGCCACGTTGACCGCGGCAGAATTGAAATGGATGGTGGATCACGAATACGCCAAAACAGGCGATGACGCGCTCTGGCGGCGGACCAAATTGGGTTTGCGCCTGAATGCTTCCGAGCGCGAGGCAGTAGATGACTGGATGAAGGAACAGGCCGCATGACACATATTCTTGCCATTGATCAGGGCACGACTTCATCGCGGGCCATTATCTTTGACGCCAACATGCAACCCATTGCCAGCGCACAAGAAGAATTCACTCAGCATTTTCCGGAAAGCGGCTGGGTTGAACACGAGCCCGCCGATCTTTTGGCTACAGTCAAATCCACATGTGCAGAAGCGTTAAAAAAGGCCAGTTTAAAGGCAGACGACATTGCAGCCATCGGTATCACAAATCAACGGGAAACCACCGTTATATGGGATGCAAACACTGGTGCGCCTTTGCACAATGCGATTGTTTGGCAAGACCGTCGTACCGCCAAGATGTGCGAAAGCCTGCGAGCAGCCGGGCACAGCGATCAGGTGACAGACATCACCGGCCTACTGCTTGATCCGTATTTCAGCGCCACGAAAGTCAAGTGGATCCTCGACCAGAACCCCGGCGCCCGCGAACGTGCAGCAGCCGGTGAATTGCTTTTCGGTACGGTCGACAGCTTTTTGATCTGGCATATGACCGGCGGTGCAGCCCACGTGACTGACGCCACGAATGCCGCACGCACTATGCTGTACGACATCCACAAAAGCGCATGGAGCCCCGAGATGTGCGCCATGCTCGACATCCCGATGCAAATGCTGCCCGAGGTCCGCGACTGCGCCTCAGACTTTGGCGTGACCGACTTGCTTGGTGGGGCGACACCCATACTTGGCGTTGCCGGCGATCAGCAAGCCGCCACCATTGGGCAGGCCTGTTTTAAACCCGGAATGCTAAAGTCAACATACGGCACCGGCTGTTTCGCACTTTTGAATACCGGGGATACGCCGACACGGTCACGGAACCGGTTGCTGACAACCGTGGCGTATCAACTGGATGGCAAGCCGACTTATGCGCTCGAAGGGTCAATCTTTGTCGCCGGGGCGGTCGTGCAATGGCTGCGTGACGGACTGGAAATTATCACGACTGCGGCTGAAACGCAGGTTCTCGCCGATCAGGGGCGAGGTAATGTGACCCTAGTGCCAGCGTTTACCGGCCTTGGCGCGCCCTATTGGAATCCAGATTGCAGGGGCGCTGTATATGGCCTGACACGCGATACAAATGCCGCCGACATGGCCCGTGCCGCGCTAGAAAGCATTGGATTTCAGACCCGCGATCTGTGGGAAGCAATGCGCGCAGACTGGCCCGAAGGCGACGAAGCTGTGCTTCGTGTCGATGGTGGTCTTAGCGCAAATGACTGGGCTATGCAGTTTCTTTCGGACATGCTGGGCGCACCCGTCGACCGGCCAGTAGGTCTTGAGACTACCGCGCTTGGAGCGGCTTGGCTGGCCGGGATGCGAGCAGGACTCTATCCTGACATGGACGGATTTGCCGCGACATGGGCCCGCGACGCACGCTTTACGCCGATTATAGACGAGGCTGCACGCGAAAAGGGATATGCACGTTGGCAACGCGCCATTGCAGCCACTCAATCCGTTTAAAAGGCAACGTCCGCTGCACTCTTTGGCAAATGACTGTTGGCCATCGACAATCACGCAATACGATTCCATGGCTCCGGAACCGGTGCAGCCGTTTGCCAACCTTCCGAGGGATCCAGCCTAGACGTCTGAGACCCCCAAAAACACCTTTTGTGAGCAAGAGGTGTTTATACAACGCGCTTGGTGCAGCGAATGACCAATCAGTAACGGCAGACTTCAGTCCGGCATTGGATAAGCGCCGAAACCTTCATTTTTAAAAACGTCAGTTTAGTGATCGGCGCGCCCCGGCATAAGTGATCCATCGCAACACCCATTCAAATGGGCCAAGCTTGAACCAGCTCCGCCAGATCATTACGGCAATAATCAACACAATCGTCACCAAAACAGCGATGCCAGATGCGGTTGCGCGGTCAACTTGGCTCCACAGGCCCAAACCATAGGCTGAAAAGACGGTCGACAAGAGAATGGACTGACCCAAATAAATGCTCAGGCTTGATCCACCAGCGGCCAAAGCTCGCGACATCATCGGTCCCGGTGCGCGCGACACCATAGCGATCAGGCCAAGGTATCCCAAGGTCGAAACGGGTGCGACGATCATCGTAAGTGCAGCGCCAGGCCAAACGGGCCCCCATTGCCACAACCCCGCCCCCAGCAAGCTAATGCCAACACCCGGCAGCAGGCATAGGCGTCGGGCGCGGCGCCACAGCGGATGCATGGCATCATCAATCATACCCGATTTCACAGATGCCAATCCAAGGCAAAACCAACCTAGCGCCGAGGTTCCCTGAATAATAAGGAACAGCGGCATAGTGAGTGCAAAACCGATGCTTCTGAAAATCACAGCGTCAAGGAAACCGCCATTGCCGTAGGCCGCCTCTTCAAACCGGAAAATTTCTGCTGGTGTTCCCGAAGGCATAAAGAATAACGACAACGCAACGAAAGTCTGCAGAACAAGCAGCACAATCCCAACTTTAACCAGCTTTTTCACAGCAAGGTTGCGCAGAAAAAACAGAATGGTGCCCGTTGCCGCATAAATGACCAGAATGTCCCCAGGAAAGAACAAGCACCCATGCGCTATTCCCAGCACGACAAGGCCAATCATCCGGTTCCGATAGATGCGGCCAAACGGCATGTTTTGCCTGTCAGCAGATCGCATGAGAAACCCAAGACCCACACCAAACATGAAAGAAAACAAGCCATAAGTCTTGAGCAGCGCCAGTCCGTTGACCAGCCATAGGGTTACAGCATCGCGAAATGTCTCTCCGGCGGGTTCAATAAAACCATGCAAGGCCGAAAATGCTATGAACTGCACGTTCACAACCACTATTCCAAACAGTGCGACAAGCCGCAGGTAGTCTGGCATAAGTGCGCGATTACGTGTCGTCATAACGTCATTTCCTAATATGACCCCTGCTTCAAGTTCACGTGCGTCAAGCATCATCGCGTTGCTTTAGGGTAAAGTTCTTCTCGAATAATCGCTCCAGTTGCATGGTGCCATATGCTTTTCTGTCGACCAAGAGTAATTAAACGCGTCTGAGCATCACGCAAAAAGGCCGCCCTGTTCAGAGCGGCCTTTCCACAATTCCAGCGTTGCGGATCATAGTCCGCAAGCAGCTTAATTCAGATCAGCTGCACGGGCTGCGTTCACTTCGGTCTCAGCCTCGGCCACGGCCTCTTGCAGTGCCGACAGAATTTCACCGCCGCGTGCTACGTTGCCAATGAACCAGTCGTTCACAGGCGCTGCTGCGGCTGCAAAGGCTGCTTTTTGCGCGGGTGTCGGCACATAGAGATCGCCACCACCAGCTACAAAGTCTTCATATGCCTGGATCGACTTGCGCTTTGGCGAAGCGAATGTCGCCTGTTGCAGCGCATAGAATCCGTCGACCACAACGCGGCGCATGTCTTCGGGCATGCCCATGAAGTTTTCATTCGACATCCACCACAGTGCGCCCATATAGGCGTGACCGTCCAGCGTGACATATTGCAGACCTGCATCAGGGAACTTCATGCCCATAATGTCGGTGATGCCGTTTTTGGAACCCTCAACAACGCCAGTTTGGAACGATGTGAACAGCTCGGGCCATGGGATTGGAGTTGGGGACGCGCCCAGCGCCTTGACCAACTCCTGTGGCAGGTCGGCAACGACCGTACGAATTTTCAGGCCGTCCATGTCGGCAGGTTCGGCGACACGGCGTTGCGTGTTGGCAAAGTTGCGCCAGCCGCCAGTGTTACCAATTGTCATCAGGCGGATAGCACCACCAGAATCCTCAAGCGCCATGTCGCGCATTGTGCGGGTGAAATCGCCAGAAAGGACATGCTCGGCGATGCGGTCGTCTGCCATCAGGTACGGCAAATCCAAGACCTGCACGTAGGGGAAGATGCCTGATGCGCCGCCCGATGTCGAAATGTAGACATCGATCGAACCGTCGGCCACACCTTGCAGGCATTCCGCCCCGTTTGAACACAGCTGTGTCCCGATGAACAACTCTACGGCGATGGCACCGTTCGAGGCCGCTTCGACATAGTTCTTGAATACGACCAGACCATCATAGTCTTCGTCGTTGGTGTTCGAGTTGGCGGTGGCGCGGATCGTATAATCCTGTGCCGATGCCATCATGGCCGATCCGGCGACAAGCGCCGCGGCCGTTAGGGTTTTAAGGGTCGTTTTGAGCATTTGGTTCAGTCCTCCCGTTAAGCTCTGGATAAGTATTAATTTGCAAACCCCGTCAGGCGGGGAATGGTCATGGAAATTGCAGGCACATAGGTGATCAAGAAAATCACTGCCACTTCAACCGCAAGGAAAGGCAGAATTGCCTTGGCTATGGTTTCGACCTTTTCTTTGCTGACTGCTGCAGCCACAAAAAGCACAAGCCCCATGGGCGGCGTCGCCAATCCCACGGTCAAATTCACGCTCATGATGATGGCGAAATGGATACTGTCTACGCCCAAGTCCGTGAAGATGGGCGCAAGAATTGGGCCAAGGATGATAATCGCCGGCCCTGCATCGAGGAACATGCCCACGATGAACAGCAACAGGTTGATCAGGAACAAAAGGATAAGCGGGTTTTCCGACAGCGTCAGAATATAATCCGCCAGTATCTGTGGCGCATAAGACAGCGACACAACCGTCTTGAATGCCATTGCCGCGCCAACCAGCAACAGCACCACTGCTGACGTCAGCCCCGCTCGGCTCAGAATATCGGGCAAATCCCTGAGCGACATGGTGCGCAGCACAAAAAACGCAACAAATAGCGCATAGGCCACGGCGACTGCGGCCGCTTCGGTTGGTGTGAACACGCCACCAAGGATGCCACCAAGGATCAGCACAGGTGTTTGCAGCGGCACGATTGCGCGCTTGCAGATTGTGCGAAACTCTGAGCTGACCTGCGTGCGCAGGGCCAGCATCAGCGCGTGCGCTACGGCGAGAGCCCCAAGAAATGTCACCCATGTCATCAGGCCCGCGGTTTCAGGCAGCGGCGCGATAACCCAGATCAGCAGACCTATGTTCAGCCGCACAAGGGCAAAAGATACCCATTTTTCCAGATTGCCAAGCTCGACTCCATCAAAGGCAACACGTTTCGCCGCAGGCAGGTCATAGCGGTCGGCGGTTACGCGGATCATGACCATGAGCCCCACGCCCACAAGAATACCAGGCACGATGCCAGCAAGGAACAGCGCAGCCACACTTTCACCCATGACGTAGGCATAAATGATCATGATGCCCGACGGTGGGATGATCGGGCCGATAACGGAACTTGCAGCCGTGATGGCCGCAGCAAAACGACGGGTATATCCCTCTTTCTCCATCGCGGGAATCAGCATGGACCCCAAGGCAGAGGTGTCAGCCACAGCCGAGCCGGACAGGCCCGCAAATAAGATCGACGACAAGACGTTGACCTGTGCCAAGCCGCCCCGCAGGTGGCCCATCAGCGCTTGGCTGAACTGTACAAGGCGGATGGTGATGCCGCCTTTGTTCATCAACTCGCCTGCCAGCATAAAGAACGGGATCGCCATGAGCGGAAAGCTGTCCATGCCGTTATAGACGTTCCGGTACAGCAGCGTGATGTCTTTTTCTTGCCCGTTCAGCCAAAGAAGCAAGCCGGGCGCGGCCAGCAGGCCAAAGAACACTGGCAATCCGATCAGCAAGAACAACAGGAACAGTGGAAGGAACCAAATCAACATTTAATCGCTCCCCGCGGCCATGTCGCCCAGATCAAGATCTGGCAATTTCGCGCCGCCCCCGAAGAACGTGACAATGCTGCGCAAGATCAATTCTACATTGACACTGAGAAAAAGGATGACCCCAACCAAAAGTGACAGCATCATCCAGCTGCGCGGCACTCTGAACCATCCATCAAAGGTGGGAAGGTAAAGCGAGGCGGTCGCGAAACGGCCTCCGAAACCAGTGACTTCGTTGTATCCAATCTGCACGGCCACAATCAGGATCATCAGCGAAATCACCAACAACAGCAAGCCAAGCAGCGCTGCAAAACGGCTGTTAAGAAATCCAGAGATCATATCAAGCGCGACAAAGCCACCACGCCTGAATGCCGTCGGAGCCATCAGACCCGTCATCCACATCATGCAAAACCGGGCTGCTTCGTCTGGCCAAGGCAAAGCATTGTTAAAAACATAACGGGCGACCACCTGAATAAGGATCGCCACGACCATAAGCACGATGGCAATAATGCCCATCCCGCGCCCAATTCTTAGCACGAATGCATTCACTATGCTGATCGGCGCCAACACCGTCAGTAGTGCGCCCATGCGGGCCCCTCCCTTATGTCGCTGCCCGGCAGTTATGTCCGCCGTGGCTTTGGTGCGCTGTACCCCGCGCTTGGGTCTTGCCCCCGTTATGCGGGGTTTGAAATGGCCGAACCCTTGCGGTCCGTCCTTTTATCTTAGCCTTGTGTGACGGTGCCGAAATCACCACCATAGAATGTAAGCGGCGCGCCATCCCGCATCTGTGTTCGCTGAACCTGACCAACGATAATGACGTGATCACCCGCGTCATGTGCTGCCACCCTGCGACATTCAAACCGTGCAAGGCAATGATCAATAATCGGAACTCCGTCAGAATTGATCTGAAACGGCTGCTCATCAAGAGCATGAACATTGCGTGCCACTTGCGTGCACAGGTCATGTTGCTCGGCCGCCAGCACGTGAATGGCATAGTGGTTCGCCGCGTCAAAATAAGGAAACCGCCGGGCGCTGCGATCAACAGACCAGAGCACCAATGCCGGATCCAGCGATACAGATGAGAAACTGTTCGCAACGATGCAAACTGGCCCGTCGTTACTGGCAGCGGTGATGACCGTAATGCCGGTAGCAAACTTGCCAAACGCATCGCGCAACTGGCGGCTTGAGTTACGATCAGAAGAAAAGACAGTGGGCTGTTTGGGGCTTTGCATTGTCATCAAGCCACCTCATGCCCTAACGCAGCTTCATAAAGGCTGAACCACGTGGGACGGTCAAGCGTAACGCGGGTCGCAACGCCTATTCGCTTGATACGATCCAGATTGTTTGTGCCCATCACCGGAAGGATGCCCGCAGGATGTGCCAGAAGGAAGGCCACGGCAACAGCAGCACGGTCCACGTCAAAGGCAGACGCAATTTCGTCCATTACGGCGTGCACCTTTTCATTGCCCGTCATCAGGCCGCCGCCCCCAAGAGGTGACCAAGCCATAAGATGATGACCATGGCGCTGATGAAAGGCCAGATCACCATTGGTGAAGGGCGCGATTTCCCCCAGAGAAATTTCGATTTGGTTGGTAACCAAAGGCGCTTTCATCGCCGATTGCAACAGTTCGAAATCATAGGGACGGAAGTTGGATACACCAACGTTCCCCACCTTGCCACTGGCCACTGCCTCATCCAGCGCTGCGCCAGTTTCATGGTGGTCCATGAACGGGTCCGGTCGGTGGATCAGCAAAAGGTCGATATGATCGATGGCCATATCGCTCAGCGAATTCTCGATCGACTGCATGATGTGCACACGCGATGTATCGTAATATTTGACCGGTGCTTTTGCATAACGACCAACGGGCGCCACGATGTCACACTTGGTCACAATTTCCATCTTGCTGCGCAGGTCGGGATCAGCTCTGAGCGCTTGCCCCAAAACTGCTTCGGCAATGTAGCCGCCATAAATATCCGCTTGATCGAAAGTGGTGATACCCTGATCAAGGCAAGCATGAATCTTGGCCTGGACATGGCCTACGGACGTATCGACGTCATCGCCCAGTCGCCACATTCCATAAACAATCCGGGAAAATTCAAGGTTTGGTGATAGTTGGACGCGGTCCATCAGCGGCGCTCTCCTGCGGCAAGGGGGGTTGCGGGCGCCTGTGCAGGCACTCGGCCATAGACATGGGGCAGAGAGCAGGTTTTCAAGTGCGGCATCACGCGCGCGCCAAAATGTTTTGCTTCGTCGATGTGAGGGTAACCCGAAAAGATGAATGAGCGGATGCCCATCTTTTTGTATTCTTCGATCTTGGACATGACCTGATCAGTGGAGCCTACTAGCGCGGCACCACAGCCTGATCTCGCCCGTCCCACGCCCGTCCAAAGGCCCGGCTCCACATAGCCGAACTTGTCGGCCAGCTCGCGCGCCTTGGCTTGATGCGCCACACCCAGCGAGATGGAATCGTGAGCCCGGTCGCGGATCAGCTTGCCATATTCATCATCCAGTTTAGACACGATGTAATCGGCATATTCGCGGGCTTCTACTTCGGTGTCGCGTACAATCATATGCACTCGCAGGCCGTAATCCAAAGTCCGATCATATGTCGCGGCCACCTTGTGAACGTCCCGCATGCGGCTCTTGAGGTTTTCCACGGGTTCGGGCCACATTAGGTAAACGTCGCAATGCTGTCCGCATAATTCGAGCGCAGCAGGTGAATAGCCACCGAAATAAAGCAACGGGCCACCAGTCTGGTAAGGGCGCGCAGGATCTGTGGCAACCGCTTCAAAGTTATAGACATCGCCGTGATAATTGATTTCGTCTTGTGTCCAAGCCTGCTTAAGGATTTCGACAACTTCCCGCGAACGTTGGTAACGGTAATTGCTGTCAGCCTTTTCACCGGGGAAATCTGATGAAATGATGTTCACCGTTAGGCGACCCTCGAGCATGTGATCCAGCGTGGCGATGGTCCGCGCCAGCATGATTGGCTGCATCTCTCCACAGCGCACAGCGGCCAACATGTTGATCTTGTCCGTGATTGGGGCACAGCCCGCCACGAAAGACAGCGTATCCTGACCCACCTGATATGACGAAGGGCACAGAATGTTGCGGAAGCCTTGCGCCTCGGCCTCTTTTACGATGTCGGAACAATGCGCCCAGCTTGAGCGCAGATCACCCTCTGGCACGCTAAGAAACTGGTAGTCGTCCGAGCAGAGCGCCGAAAACCACGATACCTCTGCCGCGTCGAGATCCGGAGACGTGATAGGGACAACTGTCATTTCCAAAGGTCTTTCGATGTCTTTAACTTGGCACTTGCGTAGCACTGTCATTTCTGTAGATCAATAGTGTATCAATTTTCATTTATCCGACACTGAAAGACCTCATGCCCCCGGCCAAACACTCACCCCAAGCGTTGCCGATCTATGTGCAGATCGCCGAGTTGCTGACCCGTGATATCGTTGCCGGCCGTCTTATAGATGGCGAGCGGCTGCCGCCCGAGCGAGACATGGCTACAGAGTTGGGCGTATCGGTGGGCACTTTGCGCAAGGCTCTGCAGGGCATGACCGACAAGGGGCTGATCGAAAGGGTTCAGGGGTCGGGCAACTATATCCGCGCAGACGGAGATACCGGCACAGTTTATGCGATGTTCCGACTGGAACTGCTGAACGGAGGAGGCCTGCCACGTGCGCAGGTGCTGAGCGTGGACCTGCTGAACAAGCCTGACGATCTGCCCGCTTTTGGGACTGCCAAACAGGGAACGCGCATAAGACGTTTGCGATCCTTGAATGACACAATCATGGGTGTCGAAGAAATTTGGCTGGATGCCGACGCTGGATTAGTGAGACAGGCAACAATGAGCGAATCGCTTTATGCAACTTATCGTCAAAACCTAGGCCTATGGATTCAGCGCGCCGAAGACAGGGTTAGTCTCGGAGCCGTACCTGATTGGGCGCCTGATACGTTTACGCAATGCTGCGGCACGACCGTCGGCTATATCGAACGGTTCAGTTGGTCGGATGCAAGTGCACCAATCGAATTTTCTCGCACGTGGTTTGACCCTGCGCGCGCTGTCTATGTTCAACGACTTAAGTAAGGAACGCCGCAAATGGTACAACACGTACGCTATGGCATCATCGGATGCGGAATGATGGGGCAAGAGCATATACGCAACATCGCCCTGTTGCCCCACGCGTCGGTGGCCGCTTTTTATGAACCCGATGCCGGGATGAAAGCGCAGGCGCAAGCACTTTGCCCAAATGCCCGCGCAACGGACAGCCTGAATGCGTTGCTGGAAGTGCCGGAACTCGATTGTCTGCTGATCGTCAGTCCCAACTTCCGCCACGTAGAACAGATGGAGGCGATCCGCACCATACGCCCCCTGCCCCTGCTGGTCGAAAAACCCTTGTTCACCGACCCGGCTGACACCATGCGATTGGCCAAATTCCGCGCCGATTATCCGGCGCCTGTCTGGGTCGCGATGGAATACCGCTACATGCCCGTGATTATCAAGTTTCTTGAAACGGCTGACGACACGACAGGCGGCATTCGCATGCTTTCGATCCGCGAGCATCGCTTTCCATTCCTCGAAAAGGTTGGTGATTGGAACCGGTTCAACTGTTTCACTGGCGGCACTTTTGTCGAGAAATGCTGCCATTTCTTTGATTTAATGCGCCTTGCGCTTGATGCTGATCCAATCCGAGTGATGGCATCGGCGACACAGGCGGTGAACCACCTCGACGAAGAGTATGGTGGCACAGTGCCGGACATCTTTGACAGTGGCTATGTCATCGTGGATTTCGAAGGCGGAGCGCGCGCCATGCTTGAACTGTGCATGTTTGCCGACGGCAGCGCCTATCAAGAAGAATTGTCAGCCGTCGGTCCGAGCGGTAAGATCGAAGCCTTCGTGCCCGGGCCGGGCAGGTTCTGGCCCGCGCATCTGGGGGCCGCCCCTGTGGCCAAGCTGATCACTAGCCCGCGCGATCCACGCGGCCCGATCAGCCACGATATTCCTGTGGATCCTACCCTCTTGGAGGCGGGCGATCACAATGGATCGACCTATTATCAGCACCAACGCTTTGCCGCCTTGGTCCGTGGCGAGACACAGACCCCAGAGGTGTCGTTGAACGACGGCTGGGCCGCAGTTGCCATGGGTCTGGCAGCACAAGAAAGCGCTCGTACGGGTCAGTCGGTTGATCCACGCCAGTGGATGTAAATAGGCGGTATTGATTTCTACCGTAGTTTAAGGACCTGTGATCATGATTTTGAAGGAGTATCCAACTTGATCATTTGCTGTGGCGACTCCCTTATTGACATGATGTCATTGCCAAATGGCACTGGCTTCGTGCCCTGCGTTGGTGGCGCCGTGCTGAATACATCTGTAGCCCTTGGTCGCCTTGGAGTACCAACTGGCTTAATGACTGGCCTGTCCTCGGACCCTTTTGGCAAAATGATCGAGGCCGCCTTAATCGCCAGCAACGTGAACACGGCCTATGTTATTCGCAGCGGCAGGAACACCACGCTAGCCTTTGTCCACCTGAAGGACGGGCGAGCGACATACGCATTCTATGATGATAACACCGCGACCCGGGCCATTTACAGCGCCGACATACCCATGTTGCCAAATGATACTAAGTTGGTTTTCTTTGGCGGCATCAGCCTGTGCAATCCGCCAGTTGCAGACAGCTTGCTTGACCTTGCATTGGCCCAGCCTGCGGATCGGATCGTGATGATTGATCCCAATATCCGGCCCGGCTTTATCTCTGATCCAGCCGGGTATCGTGCGCGACTGACAGCTTTGTTAAATCGAGCGGATATCGCGAAGTTGTCTGATGAAGACATTCATTGGCTGATCAAAGGCGATGCCACACTTCATGACAAAGGGCGCGCGGTGCTCGATATGGGCCCGAAGCTTCTGCTTTTGACTGAGGGTAGCGCCGGGGCAACAGCTTTGATTCACGGCGGCATTCAGGCCAGCGTCGCTGCCAGCAAGGCAAATGTGATTGATACCGTCGGCGCAGGCGATACCTTCAACGCTGGGGTTATTGCTGCCTTGCGCAGCGCTGGCGCTCTGACACCAGACGCCCTTGAAAAGTTGAACAAAATCGCTCTGACCGACATGCTCAGCCTTGCCAGCCGAGCGGCGGCTGTCACAGTATCACGCGTCGGCGCCAATCCTCCTTGGGCGTCAGAGCTAACTTGAAGCATTTCGCAAAAAATTGCACACTGACACTGCCTAAAATAAACATTTCAACGCGTTAAATGATACATGTTGTTTTAGGTATATTATTAAGCGTGATCGGCGACGCACAGCGCTGGCATCTTGACTATAAGCTTACCGCACAGCAGCGCCAGCCAAGCACCTCTCCGACAAAATCAAGGCTAGGATGATCTGCAACACAGCCAACCTGCAACACCTACCGCCTCCTTTTGACAGCATAAAAGCCAACAAAATTCGATCCGACAGCGGCGACTGGTGCTTCGATTTTCAAATGGAGCAATCACATCGGTCTATGCACCAACAACCGAAATATTCCCAAGCTCCGGACCTGAAATATCCAAAAAACGACACATGCAAGTGCAACGCCTGTGCCGCGCCATTTCAAAATCACGTGCGGCGCAGCCGCTCAATTTGATTACAACATCGCGCGCCAGTACGGACTAGCGGTGAATGCCCAGGTACCGTGCACAGCCATGAAGTGCGGATGCGTCATCAGTCAGCAGATACATCGGTATCCGCGCCATTCGGCCATGAAAAGTCTCATCCTTTTGCAAAGGATCAAGAACATGGTGGGTCAGGTCCCCGCTCAACAAAGTGCGCGCTAAAGAGCCATTAAAGTATATCCCTGCCTCTGGCAGATACAGATAGGCGATCTCGCGTACCAACGCGCCCAGCGCCCTTGCCATTAAGGTGAGTGTTTGTGCGCCGCCCACTGCCCCTGCAACGCTTTCGGGGGCACAATTGTTTCCCGTTCGGCCCAAGTGTAGCCGTGTCAGGCCATTGCCTGAAAACAGGTGCTCCACCGTAGTAAAATCAGCGATATTGTCGACGTCGCTACGGATGATCGCGTTCACCGGCTGCGGAAGAGCAGCATGGCCCATTTCGGCTGCAAACACGACACCACGCGCGCCATGAGCCACGCTGACGTTGAACCCAGTACCCAAACCAATGACGACCGATTGCGGTTCGTCCTCTGCCGGTGTGCCGCTCAGACAGTGCAGCGAAGCGGTGGGTAGCACCGCAATGGCATGGCCCAGAGCCTCAAGATCGTTCAGCAGGTATACCACATCGAGGGACAGTTCCTGCGCCAGTTCTTCAGCATCGAAGTGCCAGTCACGATTGGTTAAACGTCCCCACCCCCTGGCCACTGGGCCGGCAATCGCAACCGCCGCCGACGTGACACCCGGATGATCGGCCAAATAGACACGGGCACAGGCGGAAAAGCTGTTGTAATCATTGTTGCGAAAACGACGCACGGTGCCAGCATGCAGCCCATTAGCATCCGCCAACGCAAGACGACAGTTGGTGCCGCCAACGTCCGCCACCAACTGAACTGTTGCATGCCCGTCCCGCATTTACGCCTCGCCTGGTTGCTTGCCCAATATGATCATTCCGAGAAGATCATCGTCGGTTACATCATCGACATCAACCGTGCCAACCAATTTTCCGTTCTTCATGACTGAAGCGCGGTCGCACAGCTCCATTACATCATGAATATCGTGACTAATCAGAAAGATGCCAATGCCTTCTGCCTTGAGCTGGGTGATCAGTTCAGACACCATCTGGGTCTCGTGCGGGCCAAGGGCCGCCGTCGGCTCATCCATGATGAGGATGCGGGCATTGAAGTATACTGCACGGGCAATGGCCACCGACTGACGCTGACCACCTGATAAGGCACTGACCGGATCCTTGAACTTTTTGAAGTTCGGGTTCAGCCGGGCCATGATCTTGCGGGTTTCTGCCTCCATCGCGTCGTCGTTCACGAACCCGAGGGGCGACACCAGTTCGCGACCCAAAAACAGATTCGATGCCGCATCAAGGTTATCAGCCAGCGCAAGCGTCTGATAAATGGTCTCGATGTTATAGGACCGTGCGTCGCGTGGGTTGTTGATTGTCGCGTTCTCGCCATCAACATAGATCTCGCCCGAGTCCATCGCATAAGCGCCCGACAGGATCTTGATCAACGTTGATTTTCCAGCACCATTGTGGCCCAATAACCCAACAACTTCGCCGGGATACAGGTCGACCGAAACATGATCCACCGCATGCACCCCACCGAAAGAGATACAGATGTCTCGCATGTCGACAAGGGGTGTGCCTGACCGATCAATTGTCTTTGCTGTGCTCATTTCGAAGTCCTCCGATAGAGGTTGTCCAGATAAACGGCCAATACGAGGACCGAGCCAACAACGATCTGCTGAATGGCGGCATCAAATCCGATAAGCACCATGCCTGTTTGCAAAGATTGCATGACCACGGCCCCAAGGATGGCCCCATAAATAGTACCAACACCACCGGCCAAAGATGTGCCGCCGATGACAGCCGCCGCAATGACATAAAGCTCATCAAGTGTACCAAGCGCGTTGGTCGCCGATCCAAGCCGGGCAGAAGCAACAGCCGCTGAAAGACCCGCAAGGAACCCCATTAGGGCAAAAATCTTGACCGTCATCCACTTGGTGTTGATGCCTGCGAGCGCCGCAGCCTCGGGGTTGCCGCCAATCGCGTAGACATAGCGCCCAAAGCGGGTGCGCGACATGACCAGCGTCATGATGATGCCGACCGCCAGCAGGATGAGAACCGGGATGGCAAAACCGTAGCTGATAAACAGGCCTTCTTGCGGAATGGTAATGTTGTTTTCGGCCGCATAGCGACGCACAATACCACGTGGCCAGTAATACGAGTTGACCAACAAAACCGCTCCGATCATCGTCGCTGAGCCGACGAGGGCAATGAACCAGTCCGCCCAGACCGGACGCAGACCAAATCCGTGTGTAATGCGCTGGCGGCGACCCAGAATCACGGAGGCAACAACAGCCACAACACCAACCAGTCCAACAATCCACGACCCTGTAGCGCCAATGGCACCGTCCGCCGTCCCGCCGAGCAGGCGAAATGTGCTGTCGACTGGTGAAATTGTCTCGCCTCGGGCGACAAGAAAGCCAGCGCCGCGCCAGGCCAACAGACCGCCAAGGGTGACGATAAAGGCAGGGATTGAGTGATACGCAATGAGGTATCCGTGAAATGCACCCACCAATGTGCCCGTGATCAGACCCACAATGACGGCAATGATCCAGATCGACCAATGCTCGAGGCCGACAAGCTGCGGTAGCAGCCACACCTGAGTGACGCCCATGATGATCGCACAAAAGCCCAGAACCGACCCAACAGACAGATCAATGTGGCGAGTCACAATGACCAGAACCATACCACAAGCCATAATCCCGATTGACGACGTCTGCACACTCAAGTTCCACAGGTTGCGCGGCGTCAGAAAGGCACCAAAGCCGTTTACAACCGCACCATAGACATGAAAACCGATCCAAATCAGAGCCAAGGCACCCAACATGCCCAGCAAGCGGGTATCAAGCTCGGTCGCCTGAATAAATCGGGCGACTGGGCTCTTGATGATAGGGGTGGCAGGGTCACCTGAGTTAGACATATCAGTCATAACGAAATCCCAGAAAATAGGGCACCTATTGCCACAAGAAACATCTCGGGCCGGAGCGCACAGGTAATGTTAAGGAAAAATTTTAGGGTATGCACCGGCGACAATCTCTGCCGCCGGTGCTTAGTAATGATGGACCGTATTAGCAGCCAGCAACGCCAGCTTCGGCACCAGCACATACCTTGTCTTTGGCGATGTGGCCTGCGTCGATAACGGCACTGATGTTGGCCTGTGTCACCGGCGTCGGGTCGAGGAAGATAGCGTTCATCTCAACACCATTTGCACCACCGGACCAGCTTACTGCGCCGTCGATATCAGACAGGGCCGCACCACCAGCAAGGGCGACAGCAATCTCGGCAGCCTTGCCACCCAGATCAAGCGCGTTCTTCCAAACCGATACGGTCTGTTGGCCCCGAGCGACACGGTTCAGGGCGGCATGGTCACCATCTTGACCACCAACCGGAACGGCCAGACCTTGGGCTTGCAGCGCAGCAATTGCGCCACCCGCCATGCCATCGTTTTGTGCCAGAACAGCGTCAACGCCGTTGTTGGCGGCGGTTAGGATTTGCTCCATGTTGCGCTGTGCATTGTCAGGCTTCCAGCCATCGGTAAAGGCCTCGCCTACGATGGTGATTTTGCCCGATGCTACGTCATCGCCAATAACTTCCATCATACCTTCCAGCAGGAAGCCAGCGTTTGGATCGCCCTTGTCACCCTTGATGATGGCAAAGTTGCCTTCTGGCTGCGCGGCCGTCACGGCCTGGGCGATGATCCGGCCCACACCCTTGTTGTCAAACGTCAGATAGAAAGTACGGTTGTCTTCGATCAGGCGGTCATAGCCAACAACTGGAATGCCTTCTGCATCAGCTTGATCAACGGCGGGGCCAATTGCGTCCTTGTCCATCGCTAGAATAATCAGCGCATCGGCGCCTTGTGCGATCAGAGCTTCGACGTCGGTCAGCTGCTTAGCAGCAGACGCTTGCGCGTCAGCAGAAATGTATTTTGCGCCCAGCTCTTCGAGTGTGGCTTTGATTGCAGCTTCGTCAGTTTTCCAGCGCTCTTCCTGAAAGTTCGACCAGCTGACGCCGACGGTAACACCGTGGCCTCCCGCAAAGGCCGGAGCCGAAAGCATGGTTGTAGCAGCAAGGGCCGCGATAAGGGTACGTCGTTTCATTTGAGTGTCCTCCCAAAGACTACTGCCCGCCATTCCAAATAGCTTCCAAGCGGGTTAGGTTTGATTAGATTAGCCCATTAAATTCGAAAAGTAAATTAAATTGAACATGCCCCTTGGAGAGATCTGCAAAAAAAGGCATCATCAGCATAGAAGTAATTTCGCGCAGTTGCGAATTTGAAGAATAAAGAGAATTAAATCATGAGCTTCGGTCATCATAAGGTTGAGAGCAGACGCATATTACTGCGTGAAATTGCCCAGCATGGGCCAATGCCACGCATCGAACTTGCCTCCCACACCGGGATCAGCCGCGCAACAGTGACGGCAGTAACTAGCGATCTTTTGCGCGGTGGGTTGATCTTGGAAGAGCCCAGCGAATCACCCAGCAAGGCACCGATTAGAGGCCGCCCACGGATTGATCTGAAGATTCGTGGAGCCGCCCACCTGGTCGCTGGACTCAAAGTTTCTGACACTTCGATCTCTCTCGTATTGATGGATTTCGAAGGCAATCAGATTGCCGATTACGAATGTCAGATGGATCAAATCCGCCAGCCCGCCAGCATCCTGGCGGACGAAATCGCAAAAGGTTTGACTGCGCTTACCGCTCGGGCCGGAAAAAAATTAACCGACCTGTCCGGTGTCGGCGTCGGGATTTCGGGCGTGGTGGATGCTAATCATGGGCTGGTCTATTGGTCGCCATCGCTTGATCAACGCAACGTGGGTCTTGGAAAAATTTTGACCGATCGGTTGGAAGTGCCCGCTTATGTAGACAATGATGCAAACCTTGTAGCGATGGCTGAACTTACCTTTGGCAAGGGCAAGGACCACTCCGACTTCATCGTCATCACCATCGAAAGCGGTGTGGGCATGGGCATGGTGCTGGGGGGACAAATCTATCGCGGCACGCGTGGCTGCGGCGCTGAATTTGGGCACACCAAAGTTCACCTAGAGGGCGCGCTATGCCGGTGCGGGCAGCGCGGTTGCCTTGAGGCTTATGTTGCCGATTATGCTTTGGTGCGCGAGGCGAACAGTGTGGGGGCCGTCAACCTGAACACGCCAACCTCTCAGGCGGTAAAGACGATCCTGTCAGCGGCTCGCTCAGGCGATACCACGGCCCAGCGCGTTGTTGAACGGGCGGGGCGAATGTTTGCCATGGGGCTGGCGAACCTCGTCAATATTTTTGACCCAGAGCTGGTGATTCTCGCTGGAGAACAGATTGAGTTTGACCACCTATATGCAGATGTGGTGATCGAAGAGATGTGCAAGTCCATTGTCGAGATCGACAAGCCGGCTCCAGAAGTGGTCGTTCACAAGTGGGACAATCTGATGTGGGCGCGCGGGGCCGCAGCCTATGCGCTTGAATTCGTCCATAATATGGCCGTGGAGGCACTGGATGACGCTTGAGAAGTCGGGGTTTTTTGAACGATTCGACAAGCGTTGCAGGCCGCGTTCTTTGCGTGCCGTTGCGCATGCTGGTGCCATCCTTGGCGTCTTGACGCTGGCCGTTGCAGAACCAGCACAGGCAACAGACCCCAGCTTTGTACCCGTGAATGTGCCTGAACATATTTATGATGGCGGTTGGGAACATTTCGTAGGCGGTGGTCTTGCTATTCTTGACTGCAATGGTGACACGCGGCCCGACATAGTTGCAGCGGGAGGTTCTAACCCTCCAATACTGTTGCGAAACCTGTCCATGGCTGGTGGTGCGTTGTTGTTTGAGGACGCGACGCCACCCGCACTTGATCTGCCAGACACTACCGGTGCTTACCCGCTTGATATAAACAATGATGGCCTGCTTGATCTAGTAATGCTTCGGGTTGGACCAGACGTTGTGTTACATGGCGATGGCGATTGCGGCTTCACCCGGGCACCACCGGACACGGGCGATCACTGGTCCACTGCTTTTTCCGCCACGTGGGAGGCTGGAAATAGCCAGCCCACGCTTGCTTTTGGCCATTATGTCGACCGCGCCGACCCCGAGGGCCCGTTTGAGGCCTGTGATAGCAACACACTTTGGCGGCCAACCGGTGCTGGCCACGTGGCAACTTTGCTTGCTCCGGGTCATTGCGCTTTGTCGATACTGTTCACCGACTGGGCGCGCAATGGGCGCGCGGACCTGCGGATTTCCAACGACCGGCATTATTATGTAAGCGACGGGCAGGAACAGCTTTGGGCAATGGAAGCACAGCCTCGGCTTTATACCGAGGCAGATGGCTGGCGACGGCACAAGCTTTGGGGAATGGGCATTGCAACACGGGATCTTGACCGTGATGGCAGGGACGAAGTGTACCTGAGTTCGATGGGTGACCAGCGACTTATGGAGCAGCAAGGCGATACACTTACCTACAAAGACGTCCCCTTTGCCCGCGGCACAGCCGCCCAAAGACCCTATGTGGGCGATGATGGTCGACCCTCGACCGGTTGGCATATCGCCTTTGGGGACGTGCAAAATGATGGGCTGGACGATGCATTCATTGCCAAAGGAAACGTCCAGCAAATGCCCGGAAGCGCCATGCAGGACCCAAACAATCTACTGATTGGGATGCTTGATGGCAGCTTCAGCGAACGAGGTGACGTGGCGGGCGTCGCATCCATGCATCGCAGTCGGGGGGCCGCCTTGGTCGATCTGAACGCAGACGGGCTGCTGGACCTCGCGGTGGTTAATCGGCGCGCGCCGCTTGAAGTGTGGCGGAACGTGACACCGAGCGCTGGGCGGTGGCTGTCGGTGGCACTGCATCAGCGCAGCGCGAACACGCAAGCGGTCGGTGCATGGATCGAGGTCGATGACGGTCGCGCCATCCAGTCGCGCGAAATCACCGTGGGTGGAGGGCATGTAAGCGGAGTCTCGGGGCCTCAGCATTTCGGATTGGGTACCGCAGAAACGGTACGCCTGAGAGTGCACTGGCCGCATGCGGACTGGTCCGACTGGCAGACGGTCACGGCCAATCAAGTGCTGCATATCACGCGCCCGTAAATATGCACATCGGCACGAAATGCCGCGTCAGTCCTACCTTGAGACGCGCGGCCCTGCCCGCTATGTCCCAAAGGGAACGGAAAGGACGCCCATGCCCCAGTTTCTAGATTATGGCGATACTGACTTTGCCCAGCGTTTTGACGCTTTGCTGGCAGCCAAGCGCGAAGACAGTCCGGACGTCGACGCAGTCGTCGCCAACATCATTGCGGACGTACGCGCACGCGGTGATGCGGCGGTTATCGAACTGACCGCGAAATTCGATCGGATCAATCTGACGCCAGGCACATTGCGGATCACCGAGGCAGAAATTGACACCGGGATTGCCAAAGTAGATGCCGCAGATCGTAAAGCACTGGAACTGGCCGCAGATCGGATCTCTGCCTACCACGCTCGGCAAATGCCACAGGATGCGGAATGGAGGGATGAAGTTGGCGCAACACTGGGTTGGCGCTGGACACCTGTTTCAGCCGCCGGGCTTTACGTGCCGGGCGGGCTGGCAAGCTATCCATCCTCAGTGCTGATGAATGCGATTCCGGCGAAGGTGGCGGGCGTCGGGCGGTTAGCGGTCACCGTACCAACGCCCGACGGCGTGCTAAATCCGCTGGTTTTGATGGCCGCGAAACTGGCAGGCGTAGACGAAATTTACCGGATCGGTGGTGCACAGGCTATCGCAGCACTCGCCTATGGCACCGAAACTGTCGCTCCAGTCGATAAAATCACGGGCCCCGGAAACGCTTTTGTAGCGGCCGCCAAACGGCGGGTCTTTGGCAAGGTAGGGATCGACATGATCGCAGGGCCATCGGAAATCCTTGTTATTGCTGATGGTGACAATGATCCCGATTGGATCGCGCTCGACCTACTAAGTCAGGCAGAGCACGACGAAAGTGCGCAATCGCTTTTGATCACAACTGATGCAAGTTTTGGCCGCGCTGTCGCCAAGGCCGTTGAAAAGCGGCTCGAGACTCTAGAACGGCGGGCCATCGCCGGAGCAAGCTGGCGCGACTATGGCGCGATAATTTCGGTGCCTGATCTCGACACAGCTGCGCAGCTATCAGACCGCATCGCCCCCGAACATCTTGAGCTTTGTGTGGCTGAACCCAAAACGTTGTCAGCCAACATCACCCACGCAGGCGCGATTTTCCTAGGTCAATGGACACCCGAGGCAATTGGCGACTACATTGGCGGACCAAACCATGTGTTGCCCACCGCACGCTCGGCCCGGTTCTCTTCAGGCCTGTCGGTGATGGACTTTGTGAAGCGCACAACCTTGGCGGAAATGAGCCCAGACGCACTGCGTGCCATCGGCCCCGGTGCGGAACGCCTTGCAGCATCCGAAAGCCTAGAGGCGCATGGCCTGTCTGTCACCGCCCGCCTGCGCAAGCTGAACGGCTAGAACAGCCTATTTCTCTCGGAGCACCGGCACTATTCTTAAAGATTTTACATAACAGCAAAAAAACCACCCCCGATCACCATTGAATGGTGGAAATTCTGGGGCATCCCACCATTGTGTTCCTTGGCGCGCTGCGCGACTATCTCACCCTATCACTTCTGGACACCTGACCTGCCAAATGACCTGCATCAGACATATAACTCTGGACGACGCAAACCTGCCTCCACCCACACCCGAAGTCGAGCAAGAACGCAAAGTCGCAGTATTTGACTTGCTGGAAAACAATACCTTTGTTCTGCCACCGCGCGACGGTCATGTTGTTCCTGCAGGACCATACAATGTAAACTTGTCCATTCGGGACAAGCGGCTTGTCTTTGACGTCGCCACAGAAGCCGCCGAACAGGCAGCTGAATTCCATCTGTCTCTTGGCCCCTTTCGTCAGGTCGTCAAAGACTATTTCCAAATCTGCGAAAGCTATTTCGACGCGGTTAAAAAACTGCCTCCCAGCCAGATTGAAACCATCGATATGGCCAGGCGCGGCATCCACAACGAGGGCAGCCGAGTGTTGCAGGAGCGCCTAGAAGGCAAGGTCGAACTCGACACTGACACCGCCCGCAGGCTTTTCACTTTAATCTGCGTCTTGCATTTTGGCGGCTAAATGATCCAACCACTGCCCCAGTCCGTGCTATTCTGCTGTGACCACAACGCGGTCCGCTCGCCAATGGCCGAAGGTTTGATGAAAAAGTTTTACGGCACCGGCACCTATGTCCAGTCCGTTGGCGTAACAAACGACTTGGAGATTGACGGCTTTTCCATTGCCGTCTGCGCCGAGATGGACGTTGAACTCAGTCGACACCAGTCACGCAGTTTTGACGAAATGGAGCAATGGGGCGATGACCTCAGTTCTTTCGATTTGGTTGTTGCATTGTCGCCTGCCAGTCAGCGCCGGGCTCTGGAACTGACCCGATTTTATCATCTGGAAGTGGAATACTGGCCCACTCTCGATCCTACCGGCCTTGGTGAAACCCGCGAAGCCAAGCTAGAAAGCTATTCTGCCGCCCGAGACCAGATCATCGCCCGTCTTATTGATCGCTGGGGCGCCCCGATCGAGGAAACCTGAAGGAGGTCAACTCGTCGAAGCATTTGTCGCCACAACGCTGGCGCGCCACGCAAGTGACCTCTCAAAATTTCAGAGTAATATTTCCAGCAACTTTTGGTGTGGCGAGAACGTCATATTTCACTGTCGCCACGTGTAGGGCTCTGCCTGCATTTGCGATTAAGCGGTGGTATGGCCGCCAGACTACCCGCTTGGGCCGTCTGACTACAGCGTTTCCAGAAGCTGCTTAAGGGGTGGAATTGCGATTCTACCAAGTGGAATCGCGCAATTTAGATGAAAAGACCTAGACCAATCAAACGCGACTGAGGAACCAATACAAATCTGGTGTCGCAGCATTTGATCACAGGCGGCAATAAGGCTGAAACATTCCCCAGCATGGAAGTTTATCAACCGAATCTGTGATGTGAAAGAATGGGTAACAAGCTCAGGTGCACATCTCTACGGCCTGCGCTCCATATTCCTTCCACTTTGTCCAGAACAGTTCATCTTGGTGGCGATCGGATTGGCGCACTGATTGTGCGCTGTGTGGATCATCAAAAAAAGTCGCGCCAAACTGCTGCTCAGTGGGTCCAAGGCTTTGATGGGCAACCCCCTGCACGCAACCACAATGCTTGCGGCTGGCCTGTTTTCGCCCAGCTTTGCGGCAGGCAGAATAGATTGGGCCATTGTCAACCAAGTCTGTAGGCACCGAGGTATGAACTGCATTTTCACTGGAATAACGTGTGCTTCCACAGGCAGTTAGCGCCATCGCGGCCATTGCAGTGATTATGATCAAGGAAAGCTTCATCTGTATGGCTCTTAAATTCCGGTGATGTTACCCGTTCCTACGCAGAAACTATGGCAAAATGGCGATCTAAGCGCAATTCACGATCATGGCAGCAGATGTTCAACCCAATGCGCGCAGGCATGTGCAAACCCATTCGGTATCGCACAAGTGCAACAATCCAATGCACCCATTGACCACCTTCAAAAACCCCTACATATCCCTCTTATGACACCTACCTCTCATATCCGCAATTTCTCCATCGTCGCGCACATCGACCACGGGAAATCGACACTGGCCGACCGGCTGATTCAATCCACCAAAACCGTAGCCGACCGGGACATGAAGGAACAGCTACTCGACAGCATGGATATCGAACGCGAGCGCGGCATCACCATCAAGGCAAACACTGTCCGCATCGACTATACCGCCGAAGATGGCGAACAGTATGTGCTGAACCTGATCGACACCCCAGGCCACGTGGATTTTGCCTATGAGGTCAGCCGGTCAATGCGCGCGGTCGAAGGGTCGCTTTTGGTGGTGGACAGCACCCAAGGTGTCGAGGCACAGACGCTGGCCAACGTCTATCAGGCCATCGATGCGGACCACGAAATTGTTCCCGTTCTCAACAAGATCGATTTACCCGCCACCGACTGCGACCGCGTGGCAGAACAGATCGAAGACGTCATCGGCATCGACGCGTCCGGTGCGATTAAGGTGTCGGCAAAGACAGGCGTCGGCATTCATGAAACCCTTGAGGCCATCGTAAAGCAACTGCCAGCACCGCAAGGTGACCCCGACGCACCGCTTAAGGCTATGTTGGTAGACAGCTGGTACGACAGTTACCTCGGTGTCATAGTTCTGATCCGCGTGATCGACGGGCAGCTCAAAAAGGGTGAAAAGGTTCGGTTTCTGTCAAACAGCAGCGTCCACCACGTGGATCGAATCGGCGTGTTCCGCCCCGCCATGCAACCCGTGGACAGCCTTGGCCCCGGCGAGATCGGATTCCTTACGGCGTCGATCAAACAGGTGCGCGACACCCGCGTAGGTGACACGATCACGCACGAACGTGCAAAAGTAGACGCACTCCCCGGCTTTAAACCTTCTCAACCCGTAGTGTTTTGCGGCTTGTTCCCTGTCGATAGCTCTGAATTCGAGGACCTGCGCGATGCAATAGACAAACTGGCATTGAACGACGCTAGCTTTTCTTTTGAGATGGAAACCTCGGCCGCGCTTGGCTTTGGGTTTCGCTGCGGGTTTCTTGGCCTTTTGCACCTCGAGGTCATCCGCGACCGCATCGAACGCGAATATAACATAGAATTGATCACGACCGCGCCCTCGGTAGTCTATCACGTATACATGCGTGATGGCACGATGATCGAGTTGCACAACCCAGCAGATATGCCCGACCTCAGCATCGTTGATCACCTCAAAGAGCCGCGCATTAAGGCCACTATCCTTGTGCCGGACGAATACCTCGGTGATGTGCTTAAACTTTGCCAAGAAAGGCGCGGCGTACAGCAGGATCTGACCTATGCCGGTACGCGCGCAATGACAGTCTATGACTTGCCGCTGAACGAAGTGGTTTTTGATTTTTATGATCGGCTCAAGTCAGTGACCAAGGGCTATGCGTCGTTCGATTACCAAATGACCGGGTACCAAGAGGACAACCTAGTCAAGATGTCTGTTCTGGTGAACGACGAACCCGTCGACGCACTTTCGATGATGGTGCATCGGGAACGGGCCGAGATGCGCGGCCGTGCTATGGTCGAAAAGCTCAAGGATCTCATCCCACGGCACATGTTCAAAATTCCGATTCAAGCCGCAATTGGTGGTAAGGTTATCGCCCGCGAAACCTTATCAGCCATGCGCAAAGACGTGACCGCCAAGTGCTATGGTGGCGACGCGACCCGAAAACGCAAGCTACTCGACAAGCAGAAGGCGGGTAAGAAAAAAATGCGGCAATTCGGTAAGGTAGACATCCCACAAGAAGCATTCATCAGCGCGCTCAAAATGGATGGCTGAGCCGACCATTTTGAATGCTTGGGAATTCAGTGTGCGAAAATCGTATGCGCACCAATACACGTTGAAGCCCCTAATTCAGGAACAGGCATTCCATCGTTAGCCTTACCAGTTTGACCTGAGCGCTCTGTCGCGGATCGGCGGGCTGATTTACGCTGCTGTGGGAAGTCTAGCCCACGCGACAAGATTGAAGGCGCGTTGGCTGATGTTGTCGAACACTGGAACCGAGTCCTAAATACTTCGTGTTGGCAAAAGCCATGTTCAGACGTGCGTGGGGTGCACGACTGGCTCAATCCAAAGATGTTGCGCGTTTAACCAAGCGCCAAATCACAGATGCCGAGTCGCAGATCGAAGCGCTGCTCTCGCGTATTATGCAGGCGAGCAACGATGCGGTCATCGGTGCCTGTGAAAACAAGATCACTGAACTGGAGAAGTCGAAGGTGATCATGGCTGAAAATCTTGCAGAAAAGGCGTCAAAACCGAAGAGGTATGAGGATTATCTAGAACTCTCCCTAAAGTTCCTCTCACGCCCTTGGAGAATATGGGAAAGCGGCGATGCGAATCTGCGCAGAACCGTGCTCAGATTAGGTTTTTCGAGCGGATTTTCGCACCATCGAATTGATGGAGCTAGAACACCCCAAATAGCGTTGCCTTTCAATGCTTTAGGTGTGCTTTCAGGGAGTGTAAAAGTAATGGTGCTGTGAGAGAGGATTGAACTCTCGACCTCACCCTTACCAAGGGTGTGCTCTACCACTGAGCTACCACAGCTTTATGGGCGGGTGGTTAGACTCAATCGACCATGCGTGCAAGCCCATTCTGGACGCTTCCGTTCCCCTGCGTTAGAGAAGCGACATGGCGGAAAAACTAACACCCAAACCCAAATCGACACAAGATCGAGAGGACCGCCTTAAGGCGGCTCTCAAAGTGAACCTTGCTCGGCGCAAAGCTCAGGCCAAGGCGCGGGATGGTGCGGGAAAAGTGCAGGAGCAGAACAATGGATAGTATTTTGGTCAGGGGTGGTGGGCCACTGAATGGTCAGATCCCGATTGCAGGGGCCAAGAATGCGTGCCTCGCGCTTATGCCAGCCACGCTGCTGAGCGAAGAGCCGCTGACCCTCACCAACGCGCCACGACTGAGCGATATCCACACGATGACACAACTTTTGCAATCCTTGGGTGCAGAAGTCGCATCGCTGCAAGACGGCAACGTCATTGCCATGTCGAGCCACGGCGCGATCAACACCCGTGCCGAATATGATATCGTTCGCAAGATGCGCGCATCAAACCTGGTGCTTGGCCCGCTTTTGGCACGCGAAGGATATGCAGAGGTATCGCTTCCCGGTGGTTGCGCGATTGGTGCGCGCCCCATGAATATCCACACGGATGGGCTGACTAAGATGGGGGCTGAAATCGACCTGCGGGATGGCTACCTGCATGCTAAAGCCGAAGGCGGGCGGCTTAGGGGTGCGGTGATCGACTTTCCTTTTGCCAGTGTGGGTGCGACCGAAAACATTATGATGGCCGCGACCCTGGCCAAGGGCACAACCGTTATCAATAATGCAGCGCGCGAGCCTGAAATCGTCGATTTAGCGGATTGCCTTCGCAAGATGGGTGCGCAGGTTGACGGGGCCGGAACATCGACAATCACAGTGCAAGGTGTAGATCGATTGACGGGCGCGACGCATCCCGTTGTTACAGACCGCATTGAGTTGGGCACATATATGCTGGCCCCTGCCATTTGTGGGGGTGAAGTAGAATTGCTCGGTGGTAGGATAGACCTTATTGGCGCATTTTGTGAAAAACTAGATGCGGCAGGCGTCGACGTGACACAAACCGAAACTGGTTTGATGGTCAAGCGTAAGGGTGGGGGCATCCGGGCTATCGATGTCACGACAGAACCGTTTCCTGGTTTTCCGACGGATTTACAGGCGCAAATGATGGCGCTGTTATGCACTGCAGACGGCATTTCAGTTCTGGAAGAGAAAATATTCGAAAACCGTTTCATGCATGCCCCCGAACTGATCCGGATGGGTGCGCGCATTGACGTCCAAGGCGGAACAGCAACGGTCAGGGGTGTCGAACAGCTGAAAGGCGCGCCTGTCATGGCCACGGATTTACGGGCCAGTATCAGCCTAATCCTTGCGGGGCTTGCGGCCCAAGGGGAAACGCGCGTTGCACGCGTCTATCACCTTGATCGAGGCTATGAGCATGTTGTGCGCAAACTGTCTGGCATCGGGGCCAACATTGAACGGGTACAAGGCGAATGACGCAAGATGCTAAGTTTGAGGACGGCCGTGAAATACCGTTGAATCTTGGCGCAATGGACGCCGACGATCTGACGATTTTATCTTCTTTGGCTCAGGATGCTGTCTTTCCAATCACCGAGATGCAGTGGAATCCAAAGGTGCGACGCTTTGGTCTTTTGTTGAATCGGTTCCGTTGGGAAGACTCAGGCGCCGACCGTCATGCACCCGAACGAGTGCAGGCCCTGTTGGCGTTTGATCATGTTTTGCGCGTTTCAACCCATGGCATAGATCGCAACGACCAAGATACAATTCTCTCGTTGCTGTCTGTCACGTTTGAACCTTCCGAAGATGGGGCTGGCAATATCCTGCTGACGCTGGCCGGGGATGGCGCGCTGCGTCTTGAGGTCGAAGTGATCGAGGCAACACTCAAGGACGTAACACGCCCTTATGTCGCGCCATCAAAAGCAGTGCCAACACATGATGGTTGAGCGGTGACAGGGCGGGCATGACCCAGGGATTTTGACCACATACGGTTATTTTTCCACCAGCAGACCGCTGGGCACAGAGAGTGGCACCCCCAATGCCCCGCGCAGGCTTTGTGTGTCAGTCAGTCCTTCAAGAAATACCAGTATGTCGGCCACTTGTTGATCATCCAGATCGCGCGGAGCAAGGCTGTTTGCCGCTGCAATCGCGTCAATCTCGGCCGGGTCTGACAGGATCCGCAAGTCATCAACGTCAAGCCCGGGCAAAACAGCCTGCGCAGGGTCATAGTTCCGCAGACTGTTTACAGGATCAAGATGGTGGCGCACGACGGCTTCGAGGGTCGCATAGGCGCCAGAATGGCCATATGGCGCAGTATGGGCAACGTTGCGCAGGGGCGGTGTGCGAAAGGCATATGCATCTTCGGCCCGACCTGTAACCCGGAGACGACCCACATCGCGCGCATGACTTTCAAAGCGTGCAGCCTTGCCCGGTCCGATTTGCGGCATCGCGATCGCATGAAAATCGTGATCGGTCTGAAACCGGCCTGCATGGCAGGTGCTGCATCCGGCATCACCGTAGAACAGCTCCATACCGCGCATCGCGGCTCCGTTCATCCTGGTGCCATTTCGCAGATACAAGTCGAAGGGGCTCGCCACCCCGCGCCATTCAAAATCAAGGAAAGCGGCAACAGCATCAGAGATATGGGTAAAGCTGATGGCCTCCTGCCCAATCAGGGTGTCAAAGCGGCTGCGATATGCGGGAATGTCCTCGATCCGTTTGGACAACAGATCCCAAGCGCCGTCTGGCCCGGTAATCAACCCCTGTCGCACAGCTTGGGCCACGTCATTTTCAGCGTAGTGTCCGGCCATTTCATCCGCGGACAGAACTGGGAACATCGATTGTGCGCTCAGGGCAGATGCAAATCCCATCTCCATTTCAGACCCGAGAGGGGTGCGGATGCCCGAGGGCCGCGCGGCATCTTTCTCAAGCCTGCCATCATGGAAAAAGACAGTGAATTCGCGGGCGCCAAGGTTGAAAAGTGGGGGTGCATTTCTGGGAATGCGTTGTTCGGGCATATTTGTGTGATCGACTTTCCGATCAGGCCCAAGGGCGATGCCGCCATCGCCGAGGCCGAGCGACAGGCCGTCACCCGTACCATGGCGTGGATGGTGACACGTTGCACATGACACGGTTTTAGAACCCGAAAGGATAGGGTCATAGAACAGCAATTGACCCAATTCGACCTGCGCGCTGTTCACAGGCGGAAAGACCGGTTCCCCATAGGGCATCTCACCCGCAAAGGCAGGGGTTGCACACAGCAAAGATGCGATCAGTTTAAACAAAACGCGAAACATAGTTCTCCAACACTTCCTGACGGCCGGACCGGGGTTCGGGATCAATTTCGCGCGCCACGATGTCATTAGAGATTGTAGTAAGATCACTGCTCAGCATCGCCTTTGCTGCATCCGTGTCCCAGCCGGAATAGCGTTGAGCTATGGCATCCTCCAGACCACCATCCTCGATCATCGCTGCCGCCGCCTTAAGCCCGCGTGCGCAGATATCCATCGCTCCGATATGGGCTGCGATCAGATCCACGGGATCAATCGATTGTCGGCGCAATTTGGCATCAAAGTTCGTACCGCCCTGTCCCAGTCCGCCAGCCTTGAGAATGTGGTAATAGCACAGCACGACTTCGGGAACGTTGTTCGGGAACTGATCGGTATCCCACCCGGATTGATAGTCGTTGCGGTTCATGTCGATTGAACCCAGCATTTCTTCGGCTGTGGCCACGGCAATCTCGTGTTCGAATGAGTGTCCGGCAAGAATTGCGTGCCCTTGTTCAAGGTTTAGCTTCACCTCGTCTTCCAGCCCGTATTTGCGCAAGAAACCGATGCAGGTGGCCGCGTCAAAATCGTATTGATGCTTGGACGGTTCTTGCGGCTTCGGCTCGACAAGTATCTGGCCCTTGAATCCGATCTTGTGCTTGTACTCGACCACCATGTTCAGGAACCGGCCCATGTGGTCAAGCTCGCGCCCCATATCCGTGTTCAAAAGCGTCTCATACCCTTCGCGCCCCCCCCACAAAACATAGTTATGACCGCCCATTTTCTGAGTTGCGTCCATGCAGGATTTCACAGTCGCTGCGGCATAGGCAAAAACATCTGGGTTCGGGTTGGTTGACGCTCCACCCATCCAGCGGCGGTGGCTAAACATGTTGGCCGTACCCCAGAGCAGCCCAGTGTCTCGCGTTTCCATCTTTGTCAGGAAATAGTCAGTAATCTCATCCAGCCTCGCAATGCTTTCGGCCAGAGTTGCGCCTTCGGGCCGCACGTCTGCATCGTGCCAGCAAAAATATGGCGCACCCAGCAGGTCAAACATTTCAAAGGCAACATCGGCTTTCATTTTGGCGCGGCCCATATCGTCCTGCGGATGCCAAGGACGAATGAACGTCTGACTACCGAACGGATCACCGCCCTCCCATGCAAAGGAATGCCAATAGGCCACCGCAAAGCGCAGGTGCTCTTTCATTGATTTGCCCAGAACGACCTCGTCAGGGTTGTAGTGGCGGAAGACCATTGGGTTCGTGCTGTCGGGGCCTTCGTATGTTGCCGGGCTGAGCCCGTCAAAAAATCCAGTTGTCATGGCATGGCCTTCAAAGTTGGGTAGGCGGCGGCAAAGCCGCGATAAGCATCGTCATAGGCGGCGACGTGATCGGGGTCTGGCGCAATGATATCCTTGATCGGGGGTTTGATCATCACATTTTCGGGGGCGGCGCCCGTGACGCCGCAGATAGCAATACGCGCAGCCCCGATGGCCGCCCCAAAAGCGCTTTCATCAGGGCGTTCCAGCGGAATGTTCAGGATCGTCGCCAGCAGGGTTGTCCAATGATCAGACCGGCAGCCGCCTCCGATTGCAAGCGCGCTGTCCAGTTGAGCTCCGGTGGATCGTAGGGCTTCTAGACTGTCACGCAGGGCAAAACTGACACCGACCATCACGGCACGGGTCAGATCCTCGGGGCCTGTGGCAACCTCAAGACCGGTAAATCCACCACGTATCTGCGCGTCGTTATGTGGCGTGCGTTCACCCGATAGATAGGGATAGAACCGCACCGCGCCCGGCGGCATCAGACTGTTTCCTACAGCATCGGACAGGACGCTGGGGCTTTGCCCAGTCACCCGCGAGAGCCAGTTCAGGCTGTCTGTTGCGGCCAGAACGACGCCCATTTGATACCAGCGGTCCGGAACTGCATGGCAAAATGTATGAACGGCGCTTTCGGCCCGCGGGGCATAACGGTCACGTCCCGCAAGCACGACCCCGGATGTTCCAAGCGAGACAAAGCCATCACCCTCACCCAAGGCCCCAACGCCGCATGCAGACACGGCGTTGTCTGCACCACCCGCAACGACCAATGCCGTCTTGGGCAGACCCAGATCAGCGCGCGCCGCTTGCAACGGCCCAACCACAGCAGTTCCCTCCAGCAACTCTGGCATCTGGTCAACACGCATGCCGCCATTGGCCAGCAAGGTATCTGACCATTTACGATCTTTCACGTCGAGCCACGCAGTGCCTGCCGCGTCGGACATGTCGGTGACACATCGACCGGTCAGCCACCACAAAACATAGTCCTTGGGCAGCACGACCTTTGCCACGCGTTGAAAAACCTCTGGCTCATGCGCGGCAACCCAAGCCAGCTTGGGCGCGGTAAAACCGGGGAAGACGATATTGCCGCTACATGCTTGTGAACCCGGCATCGCGTCCAGTCTGGCGGCTTCGGCATGGCTGCGTGTATCATTCCAAAGGATGCAAGGACGCAACACAGATCCCCCAGCATCAAGCAGCACAGCACCATGCATGTGGCCCGATAACGACAGGCCCTTGATGGCGTCATATGCCGCAGTTTGTTGCGCACTCAGATCCACCAAAACCTTGGTAACGCCCAGAAGCCAATCGGCCGGGTCTTGTTCACTGTAGCCAGGCGCCGGGTTGGCTGCGCCATAACTGGCATCGGCGCTGGCAATAGCATTGCCCAAGTGATCGACCAAAACCGCTTTGACACCGGATGTGCCCAAATCTAGACCGACAAACATTCGACTTCTCCTTGCGCTACCCTCGCGGCAATTAATTCGAAAGTCAAATTTAACGATACATTGCTGGTAATTTTGCGCGGACTACGGCAAGTGAAGTTTAAAAGGTGGAAAACACAATGTTGCGGACAGCACTGATTACCGGTTCGGCCGGATTTATTGGATATTTCACGGCTCAGGCACTTTTGGCAAATGGTTGGCAGGTCGTAGGCCTTGACGCCATGACCGACTATTACGACGTATCGCTAAAAGAAAAGCGTCGTGCGATGTTGCGCAAGTCATCCGGTTATACCGATATCGAGGCGCGGCTGGAAACACCGGGTGTCCTGAAAAATCTGTTCGAACAGCACCGTTTTGATGCTGTGATCCACCTGGCGGCTCAGGCTGGGGTACGCCATTCAATCGAAGCGCCCAGATCCTATGTCGAAGCGAACCTTATAGGCACATTTGAACTTCTTGAGGCCGCGCGCGCGTTTCCACCCTCACATATGCTGCTGGCTTCGACGTCTTCAGCCTATGGGGCCAACACCGCAATGCCCTATTGTGAAAACGACAAATCCGATCACCAGATGTCGTTCTATGCGGCCACAAAAAAAGCGACCGAGAATATGGCGCATAGCTATGCGCATCTCTATCGGTTGCCAATTTCGATGTTTCGTTTCTTTACCGTATATGGCCCTTGGGGCAGACCGGACATGGCCCATTTCAAATTCACCAAAGCAATCCTGAACGGTGATACGATCAACATCTATAATCATGGCGATATGAGACGGGATTTCACATTTATCGACGATCTTACAGCCAGTATCTTGGCGCTGATCGACGTCGTGCCGGGCAGCGTCCCGGTAGAGGGCGATAGTCTATCACCCGTCGCACCGCATCGCATTGTCAACATTGGTAACGGCGCCCTAGTGGAATTAATGGATTTTATTGCTGCCATCGAAAAGGCCTGCGGCCGCGCAGCCATCAAGACGTTCCACGGTATGCAACCCGGCGATGTGCCCGCGACCTGGGCGGATGCGAGCTTGCTCAGGGAACTGACGGGGCAGCGGCCACAGACATCTGTTCAGGATGGTATCAATGCTTTTGTTGGCTGGTATCGTGAATACTATCAACTCTGATGCCCGTGGTCGCGGTTCTTGGCCGTAAGTGCCCTTTCATCGCCTTCGTCAGATAGATATACGGGCGCCATGACAGACAGGAGTGCCTATGTCCTTTGACCGCTCGATCAAGATCGCGCCCTCTATCCTTGCCGCCGATTTCGCAAATTTTGGCGCAGAATGTACCGCCGTCGAGGCACAAGGCGCAGATTGGATACATGTTGATGTGATGGACGGACATTTCGTTCCGAACATCACATTTGGGCCGGCCACCTGTGCCGCCATCCGGCCACATATCAAGGGCGTCATGGATGTTCACCTGATGATTGCCCCGGTTGATCCCTATATCGACGCATTTGCTCAATCGGGTGCGGATATACTCACCGCGCATATAGAGGCTGGCCCGCATATTCATCGAACGCTGCAAGCGATCCGTGGGGCGGGGATGAAAGCCGGCATAGCGCTGAATCCGGGAACACCTGCCAGTGCGGTGCAAGAGGTGTTGGACCTGACAGACCTTATTTGCGTGATGACGGTAAACCCCGGGTTTGGTGGACAAAGCTTTATAGATATGACGGCCAAAATTAGAACTCTGCGCGACATGATCGGTGACAGGCCGATACATATTGAGATCGATGGTGGTGTCGACCCGACAACGGCGCCACTGGTATCGAAGGCTGGTGCAGATGTGCTTGTGGCGGGTTCTGCGGTTTTCAGGGGCGGTTCAGTTACCAACCCGACCCCTTATGGCGAAAATATCACAGCCATCCGAACAGCCGCCCAAGGTGTTTGGGTGTAAACCTTTTCTGGCATGAAAATCTGTGCGGATGCGCGCTGCTTTGCATCTATAGCCTTTGACGAAATACCTGAAACTCAGTGAGCACCTTATGTGTTGAAATTTTTGATTTCAGGCAGCGTTAGGTGATTAAAGTTTTTCGCATAGCGCTTTAGCTCAACTGCTCTGCAAATGTATCAAGTAGTTTGTGTTTCAGCACTTTTCCTGTCGGAGCAGCGGGCAATTCGTTGGCCAGAATGATCCTGCTTGGGCGTTTGTACCCGGTGAGCGTACCACGCACGAACTGCTTCAAGCTCGCCTCTGTCAACGCGCATTCTGGCGCGACCTGAACAAACGCAAGCACTTCTTCGTCGCCTTTGGTCAAACGTCCGACAACCGCCGCCTGAACGATCTCTGGGTGATCATTCAAAGCTGCCTCTACCTCTGGCGGGTAGACATTGAACCCACCATGAATGATCAGCTCTTTCGATCGGCCCAGAATGTGCAGATTTCCCGCGTCATCAATGCGGCCCAAATCGCCGGTGTGTAACCACCCCTGCGCGTCCAGTGCCTTTTCTGTTTCCTTGGGATTTCGGAAATATCCGAGCATAACATGCGGTCCACGGGTCAACACTTCACCCTTCGCGTCACCGCCGCCTGAAACGTTCACATCAATGGCCACTTCAATCCCCGGCAGTGGAGGACCAACAGATATGTCCGGATCGCCTATTTTATTTCGCGTGGCCGCTGTTCCCGCAGTGGATTCAGTCATGCCGTATCCATTTTGCAAAGCGACGCCATAAAAGGCTTCTGCCTCACGCTTCCATGTCGGATCAAGCGGTGCGGCGCCAGACGAGACATAGCGCAACGTGGCTGATCCAAGCGTGGTTAACCCATGGGTGCGGGCATGTGCCATCAACAATGCGTGCATCTGCGGAACTGCAGAAAACAGCGTGATACCGTCGCGTAGACCATCATAGACCGCAGCAACATCGAACCGTGGAACTAGCCGCACCGGGGCACCGGCATAGATTGCAGCAATCACAACAGAACACAGCCCAAACACATGGGTTGTCGGTAGCACGCCATAGATCATGTCGTCGGATGTCATGTCGCGCAGATTAGCCGACGTCATACCGCCAAAGCGAACGTTTGCGTGAGTCATCATCACGCCCTTCGGATCGCCAGTGGTCCCGGTTGTGTACAACAAAACAGCAATGTCAGGATCTGGGTATGCATCCCGGTTCTCAAAGCGCGACATGGTCAAATTACCCCAAGCGCCCAAAGCCGCCCGCCCACCAAGCCGTTTCCCATGTGCCACAGCATCAGGCGACACCTCGGGCGTCAACAACACAACACGCGGTGTGGCATGGTCAATGATACGTGTCAGTTCACGTTCGGTCTGCCGGGCATTGACGGGCACAACGATGGCCCCAACGCGCCAAGTTGCAAACAACGCTGCAACCGCCGCCGCGCAGTTTTCTGACACCACAAGAACGCGATCACCCACGGTCACATTTTGCGCCTGCAACTCTTCTGCCAATGCTACGACTGCATCTTCAAGATCTTGATACGACCAGCGCACCCCGGTGCTGTCTGTTAGGGCCAGCGCATCTGGTCGCGCGGATACCTGATCAGCAAGGTATTCTTCTACGCGGCTCATTGGCCAAACCTTGGACTACGTTTTTCAAGAAATGCTGCGATGCCTTCGGCGGCTTCTGTTCCGCCAGACGCGCGCGCCATTGCGTTTCTCTCAACATCCAGCTGCTCGGCTTCAGTTTGATCATAGGCAGTATTTACCATTTGGCGAATAGCACCAATGGCAACACGGGGGCCAGCCGCCAAGGCATCAGCAAGGGCCTGTGCCCGCACTATCACCTCGTCTGCTGGGGCTGTTGCTGTGACTGCGCCCAAGGCCAGTAGTTGGTCGGCCGATACTGGTCGCGCAAGCAGGCACATCTCCATAGCTAAAATACGCGGAACCAAGCGGGCCAGCGATGCAGTTAGACCACCATCAGGCACGAGCCCTGCTTTCACATAGGCGGCTGTAAACAAGGCGCCGGTCTCTGCAACGATCAGATCGCACGCCAGGGCCAGCGATGCACCCGCTCCGGCGGCGCCACCTTTGACAGCAGCGATGACAGGGACGGGGCTGGAACGGATGGCACGGACGACGTCGTGAAGATCTTCGATCCTTTCGCGCCGCTCTGCTTCACTGCTTGTTTGCCCCGCAATCAGAACGTTGAGGTCACCGCCCGCGCAAAAGAACGGCCCGTCCGATGTCAGAATGATGGCGCGAATACGCGGCTCTTGCGCAAGATTGCTGGCGTCTTTGATGCAGGTATACAGCTCGGGCGACAAGGCGCCACGTCTTGCAGTGTTGCCGTTCCAGACTATGATACGGTCGCCTGCGTCCTCGATGCGTGCGCTCATGATCGTGTCTCCTTGATGCGTTTATAAACACCGGTTGCTGTCGCAATGACGGCACCGGCGTCGTCGTGAATTGAACCTTCGGCGAAAAGCAAGTTGCGCCCACCGCCCGAAATTACGCCCGTTGCTGTGACACGGCCCTCGCGTACGGGCGCCATGAACTGGGTATTCATCGAAATGGTCATGAACCGCGTGTCCCCTGCGTCATCCCCGGTTAGCGAGGCGGCAAAGCCCATGGCATTGTCCAGCATGCAGGAAATGATGCCGCCGTGCAGGCTGCCATGTCGGTTGCCGTGTTGCGGACCGATATCAAGGATACACTTTGCCGTGCCATCCCGGGCGGTGAAATCAACCACGTAACCCAGCAACGTCTGTGCGCCGGTTTCGTCGCGGATGATGCCCGGCTGATCAGGCGGCAGAGAGGGCAATGAAACGCTCCAGATGATAGTCGGTATCACCAAAGCGGTGATCAGCCATGACGATCCGTTTGGCGATATGGGCCAGTTCATATTCCTGCGTCATAGCGATACCGCCGTGCATCTGGATCGCCTCTTCTGCAACCAATCGACCAACCCGGCCGATCAGGTTTTTGGTTGCGGAAAGCGTCAGGTCTCGGTCGCTGGTGTCCAAATATCCCGCGGCATTGATCACAGCAGAGCGTGCCTGTTCCAATTCGATCAACAGATCCGACATGCGGTGCGCAAGGGCTTGGAAGGTTGCAATGGGGCGCCCAAATTGCTGGCGTGTTCCAAGATAGTCTTTGGTCAGCGCAGTCGCAGATTCCATTGCACCAAGTGTCTCAGCGGTTTGGGCGACGATGGCCAAAGCATTAATATCCTGCAGGGCAGCAAGGCCAATATTCAGCGCCGTGCTAGGCGTGTTGTCCAGCGTGACCTCGCCTGCGCGGCCCCCGGCCAGCAGCGGATAGCCCTGAATGTTCAGGCCAGATGCGCCGCGGTCCACCAGATACAGGCCGATGCCATCTCCGTCTTGGGCCGAAACGATAAGATGATCGGCGGCTTCGGCATTCACAACCACGGCCTTGCGGCCTGTCAGATTGCCATCCGTGGCAGTGGTCGTCACGTGATCCAGATCATAGCGCCCGCCGGGCTCGCCATGGGCAACGGCCAATTGCAAACTGCCCGAGATCACCTGTTCAACCAGATCTTCGCGGTCTGCCGCCGCAAGTAAGCGTCCCGCCATCAATCCACTGTCAAGAAAGGGTTCGACAACACCTGCGCGGCCCAGTTCCTCGAAGACGACGGCGAGGTCAAAGCCTGTGCCGCCAAAGCCGCCTTGCTCTTCGGTAAACAGCGCACCAATAACGCCCAGTTCCGCTAGTTCCGCCCAGATGTCCGCAGACTGACCAGTGTCTGAATTCAGTATCTCGTTGCGTGTTGCTGTTGTATATTTGTCTGACAGGTAGCGGCGCAGCGTGTCTTGCAGCATTTGCCGTTCTTCGGTGAGTTCAAAGTTCATCGCCCGCCTCCCATCGTAACTTTGGCGATGATACCGCGTTGAATTTCGTTCGAGCCGCCAAAGATCGACAGCTTGCGATTGTTGAAATATTGTGCCGCGACAGGCCCCGCGTCATGGGGATCAGGCAACAGCTCATTGCTTCCTTCCAAGGCTTCCGAGGCGAATGGCATCGCATAAGGCCCCACAGCACGCCGCGCGAGATCGTTTAGTTCTTGACGAATAATCGAGCCTTTAACCTTGAGCATTGACGCTTCGACACCAGGAGCACCGCCTGCTGCGGCCTTGGAAATGATCCGAAGGTTTGTTGTTGCCATGGCACGCAGGTCAATTTCAACCTGCGCCACGCGGGCCGCGAAATGTGGGTTTTCTATCAGCGGCTTGCCATTGTGCTGTTCGGCACGGGCCAAGCGTTTGACGCCTGCCAGACCGGCCTGCGAAAATCCGACGCCAGCAATGTTGGTGCGTTCGTGGCTGAGCAGATACTTGGCATAGGTCCAGCCCTTGTTTTCTTCGCCCACAAGGTTTTCGACGGGCACTTTTACATCAGTGAACCAAACCTCGTTTACCTCGGGCGTGCCATCCAGCAGGATGATGGGCCGCACCTCGATCCCGGGGGTATTCATGTCGATCAGAAGAAAGGATATGCCCTCCTGCTGCTTTGCATCCGGATCTGTGCGGACAAGACAAAAGATCATGTTGGCGTGCTGGCCCAGAGTGGTCCATGTCTTTTGGCCGTTGACGACATAGTGGTCGCCCTCGCGCACTGCCTTGGTCTTGAGAGAGGCAAGGTCTGAGCCTGCGCCCGGCTCGGAATAACCCTGACACCACCAGTCTGAACCATCCAGGATTCGGGGCAGCCAATGGTCTTGCTGTACCTTGGATCCAAATTTTTGTAATACAGGGGCCAGCATCGACAGGCCAAAGGGTACAGTGCGCGGAGCATTGGCCATTGCGGCTTCTTCTTCGAAGATATGGCGCTGAACGGCGTTCCATTCCGCCCCACCAAACGAACTTGGCCAGTTTGGTGCAAGCCAGCCGCGTGCGTTCAGGATCGCGTGCCAGCGCTCCATATCAGCCTTGGTCAGTTCGTTCCCTTTGCGCACTTTCTCGGAAAATTCAGAAGGCAAATCATCTCGCATGAATGCGCGGACCTCGTCACGAAAGGCCAATTCTTCGGTGTTGTAACTTAGATCCATGTCTCAGCCTTCCTTGTTCAGATCGTCAAATGTGCGGTCTTCGGAGACAAGCTGTTCCAACAGCGGCGCGGGCTGCCAGAAATAGGGATCAACTTCGGCATATCGCTTGATGTCTGCTAGCAAACCCTCCAGTCCAACCATGTCGGCCCATTTTAGCGGGCCGCCGCGATATCGGGGAAATCCATAGCCAAACAGCAGCGTCATATCGACGTCAAGCGGGCGGCGTGCAATGCCCTCCCCAACCACTTTGGCCGCTTCGTTAACCATTGCAGCCATGTACTGGCGCACGATGTCCTGATGCGAAAAGTCATGCGAGCTAAGGCCCAGTGATACGCGTTCTGCTTCGATAAGAGGCATGACCTTGGGGTTGGGAACACGGGCCTTGGCGCCGGCCTTGTAGTCATAATACCCTTCGCCAGTTTTTTGACCAAAGTGGCCATCTTCGCAGAGCTTATCAACATAGGTCGTGTCCCGGGCCCGCGGATCAAGGCCCTCTTTGCGTTTGCGTTTGCGTACAGCCCAACCGATGTCGAGCCCTGCCAGATCGGCCACGGCAAAGGGCCCCATTGCAAACCCAAACTCTTCCAGAGCGACATCAATGTCATAGGGCGACGCGCCATCCAGTATCATGTGATCCGCCGCTGTGCGGTAGGTTGACAAGATTCGGTTGCCGATGAATCCGTCGCAGACCCCTGCGCGCACATTGATCTTGCCCAGGGCCTTGCCTAGGGCAAAGCCTGTCGCAGTCACCTCGGGCGCTGTTTTGTCTGCCACAACAATCTCGAGCAGCTTCATCACGTGAGCGGGTGAGAAAAAATGCAGCCCCAATACATCCTGCGGGCGCGACGTGCTCACCGCTATTTCATTAATATCAAGATACGATGTGTTCGAGGCCAGAATACAGCCCGGTTTGCAAACGCGGTCAAGCTCGGCAAAGACTGTTTTCTTTACGTCCATGTCTTCGAACACGGCCTCAATTACAAGATCCGCGTCCTGAAGTTTGTCGTAGTCCGTCGCTACGCTGAGTGTTTGCGTCATGATTTTGTCATGCTGCTCTGAAGAAATTTTGCCCCGTTTAAGAGCGCCGGACAGATTGCGTTCGATGCGGTCGCTTGCGGCTTGTCCGGCTTCGGCTGTCATCTCGAGCATGGTGACTTTCAGCCCGGCCAAAAGAGCCGCAGTGGCGATGCCCGCGCCCATCGTACCGCCGCCAATTACGCCGATCTGTTCTAATGTGCGTGGCTTGATACCCTTGAGTTCAGGGATATTGCTAACGGCCCGTTCGGAAAAGAATGCGTGGATCATGCCCTGACGCTGATCTGTCTGCATCAGGTCGAAAAAGATCTGACGCTCGGCGGCCAGCCCTTCGTCAAAAGATTTCTCCACCGATGCCTGAACCGCGCGGACACACCATGCCGGAGATACCTGGCCGCGCCCGCGTTGCAGCGTAGCGTCAAACGCAGCATCCCAGTCTATTGCACCTGGCGGTGGCAGTTCGCTGACAGCGCGCCGCCCTGCGTCGCGGTCGAGCAATTTTTGGGCATAGGCAAGCCCGATTTCCTTGGGATCGCCATCCTGAACTACATCAATGATACCCATCTCGTGCGCGGCCTTGGCGCCGACATGACGCCCGGTCGTCATGACGTCTAACGCAGCCTCCACGCCGGACAGTCGGGGCAGGCGTTGCGTACCTCCCGCTCCGGGGATCAAGCCAAGGTGCACTTCGGGCAGTCCGACACGCGCAGATGGCACTGCGATGCGGTAATGGCAGCCCAAAGCAACCTCTAGTCCACCGCCCAGTGATACCCCATGCATTGAGGCAACAACCAAAAGCGGCGAAGCTTCGATTCGATTGATCAACGTGGGCAGGTGCGGTTCAAGCGGTGGCTTGCCAAATTCGGTGATGTCAGCACCAGCGAAAAACGCGCGCCCATCACCTACGATCAAAACCGCGCGCACGCCATCATCGTCCTCAGCTTGCTGCATTCCGTCCCAAAGACCTTGGCGCACCGCTTGGCTTAGCGCGTTGACTGGTGGATTTTGAACTGTGAGAACGGCGATATCGCCGTGACGGGAATACGCTATCTTGTCGTTCATGAGGCCCCTGCTGAATTTATATGGCGCACTGAAGCATTGCCTTGTGCATTGGAAAAGCAAATTAAGCAGTAGGTGCAAAAGGGCAAGAGCCGATCCCGCCGTGCGCTGGGAACGTTACGTCCCGGCCTTTTATTCAATTTTATTTTGCCTAATGTGCAACGCTGAAAATGCGCCACGATCCGCTTAGGGTCAGGACCGATTAATCCTGTGTTGCCAGTTCGGCAAATTTTGCGCCTAACAAAGATCAAAGCAGAAAGAATAGTGTTTCTATTCCGGGGCTTTAATCTTTGTCTGGGGCAAAACCCGCCGAACCCGGAGGGCAAGGTGAACTGCCCGCCTCGGCGCCCAGTGCTGCTTGAAAAGACAACCAGCCTTTCCTGCCCATCAAAAATCGCCGATTTCGGGCAGTTTAAATTGCTGGCAATACAGAATTAATCGGTCCTGATCCTAGCTGTCCCGCCGGTAAATAAAGCAACGTCCGGGCACTGCCCCATTAGGAAGCGGTTGTTCCACCAGAGAATTAAAGTACATGCGATCTGATGCGACCATCAATCCGCCGACGGCAAGCAACGGCTCAACAAATGGCGAAATATCGCGGGCAAACTGGTCATTTTTTGCGGCATTGTGCCCGCCCAGATCGGCGTGAATCAGGGCTGCTGTTGATCCGAACTGTTTCAGCGCTTGCGGTAATGTATCGAACACGTCGCCCAGCATCACCACATCATGTGGCGGTGTGCTGTCAGGATGTGAGGCGACTGCGCGCTCAAACACATAGATTTCGCGGTCGGGCATAACATGGCGCATATGGTGATAGGTTCGGCCGTTTCCCAAGCCCAGCTCAAAGACCGGACCGGGCATTGAGGAGATGGTTTTGGCGGCCTGATCAAGGCAGGCCCGCTGAGACACCATACGGTCTACAAAAAGGTCAAGGCGGCTTTGGGTCATCACACATTCCTTTGTCTGTAACCCTAGATGGAACAGTCTGAAGGAAATGTGTAGCATCTTTAAAAGAAAATGCTTGTCTGGACGTCTGTGCCTGAATCGGTTTCACTGCGTTTCTACGTAGCTCGAAAGAAGGATATTCGATGTCGCCCCTGCTCGATGTGCAAAACCTGTCTATCGGATTTGGCGCTGCGCCGTCTGTCGTGTCTGGTGTCAGTTTTCAGGTCAACTCGGGCGAGACGCTGGCCATTGTCGGTGAAAGTGGATCAGGGAAAACTCTGACCTGTCGTTCGGTTCTGCGCATTTTGCCCGAGGCGGCTCAGTTGCGCAGCGGAACCGTCAATTTCGGCACCGGGGCTGACAGCAGAGATTTGCTGCGCCTGCCCCCGCGCGAGATCCGTAATGTTCGGGGAAACCGGATTTCGATGATCTTTCAGGAACCGATGCGATCCCTATCGCCATTGCACCGGATCGGGAATCAGGTCTGTGAGGTGCTGACCCTGCACCGCGATCTATCCCATTCACAGGCAAAGAAAGATGTATTGGACACGTTCGAGCGTGTGGGGTTTGCAGATCCCGAACGTGCATTTCGTGCCTACCCCTTCGAGATGTCTGGCGGCATGCGACAACGCGCGATGATTGCAATGGCCATGGTTGCAAAGCCCGATCTGTTGATCGCGGACGAACCGACAACTGCGCTTGATGTGACGACGCAAGCGCAGGTTCTGGGCCTGATGAAAGATCTTCAGCGTGAAACGGGTATGGCAATGATCCTCGTGACGCACGATTTGGGCGTCGTGGCCAACATGGCCGATAACGTCGTTGTGATGAACAAGGGCCACGTGATGGAGAGCGGGCCAGCACCGGCGGTACTGGGCGATCCCGGGCATGGGTACACGCAAAAGCTGTTTGCGGCTGCACCAATGATCCCCGAGGTCGCCCAACCCGCCCAACCGGTTGGGCATGATGACAGCATTCTTGAACTAAAGAATGTCTCGAAGACCTATGTTATGCGGGCGGGAGGCTTGCGGGCGCAAGCCAAGGTGCGCGCCTGTATCGACGTGAACTTGTCGCTGCAACGGGGCAAGACACTGGCCATCGTCGGTGAAAGCGGATCGGGCAAAACGACCTGCGCCCGCATCGCTCTGGGTGCAGAACAGCCCGACGCCCAAGCGCAAGTTTTGTTTCGGCCATCCGCTGATGCGGCAACGTTGCGTATTCACGAAATGTCTCGCGCCGAAAAGGTGACATTCCAACGTCAGGCGCAGATGGTGTTCCAGGACCCCTATTCATCACTCAGCCCCCGGATGCGGGTCGAACAAGCCCTGACCGAACCCATGGAAATTCACGGAATTGGCAACCGTTCCGCACGTCAAGACAAGGCCGCTGAAATGCTGCGTTGGGTGGGGCTGAATCCCGATATGCTCAAACGCTATCCGCATGCCTTCTCGGGCGGCCAGCGCCAGCGCTTATCCATCGCGCGCGCACTCACTTTGAACCCGGTCCTTCTGGTGTGCGATGAACCCACCTCAGCGCTCGATGTGTCCGTTCAGGAGCAGATTCTGACCCTGTTGGAGCGTATTCAAGATGACATGGGATTAAGCTATTTGTTCATCAGTCACGATTTGGCAGTTGTCGCTCGTATAGCTGACGAAGTTGCTGTGATGCGTCAGGGCGTTGTCGTTGAACAGGCGCCGCCCGAAACCCTTTTTTACAATCCACGTCATCCCTACACCAAGGCGCTTATCGCGGCTCAGCCCGAACCAGATGTGAACAGACCGATCGATTTGGCCCAAGTCGCGCTTGGTGCCGGTTCTGCGGCGTCTTGGCCGGACATGTACCGGTTTGAAGGAGCGGATGCGCCGGACCTTGTCCAGATCGAACCGGGCCACAAGGTGCGCTGCCATGTTTAACCGATTGATTGCCATCATCACCGCAGCCGTTATGGCCCTGCCAGCATTCGCGCAGCCAGTCGTTCTGGAAAGCACCTACTGGGAGGCCGAGGTTGCCAGTGGGGAAATGGATAGAGCGGCTTTTAGGATCCCAGAGACGCCACTCATCGTTGATCTTGAGGCCAAAGGCCGCACGTTTGGCACACAAGGGGGCACATTGCGCACCATGGTGACCCGGTCCAAGGACGTGCGGCAGATGGTGGTGTATGGCTATGCGCGGCTGGTTGGCTACGATCACAACTATGCCCTCCAGCCGGATATCTTGCGGGACTACGAGGTCGAGGATCAACGCAAATTTACCCTGCACCTGCGAACGGGTCATCGCTGGTCAGATGGTGCACCGTTTACATCCGCAGATTTTGAGTACTGGTGGAAACACGTCGCCCAAAACGAAGAGCTTAGCCCAAATGGCCCCCCCGAGGTGATGCGATCAGGCGGAGAAATCGCGACAGTCACGTTTCCCAATGCATATACCGTTGTTATCGAATTTTCGCTGCCAAACCCTGTATTTCTGCAATCGTTGGCTGGTGCCAGCCCCCCATTTATCTATCGGCCCGCGCATTATCTCAAGCAGTTCCACGTTGACTTTAACACTGCCGATGCGATGGCCCAGATGATCCGAAGCAAGCGGGTACGAGGCTGGGCGCCGCTGCACAACAAGCTCGACAATATGTACAAGTTCGACAATCACCAATTGCCGACATTGCAACCATGGATGCCTGTTAATGCGGGTGGGTCATCCCGCCAGTTGTTCGTGCGAAATCCTTACTTTCACCGTGTCGATGCCCGTGGCGTACAACTGCCTTATATCGACGTGGTCGAAATGGGGATTGTCGGATCGGGCTTGGTTGCTGCGAAATCCAATGCGGGTGAGAGCGACTTGCAGGCCCGCGGCCTCGATTTTCGTGATGTGTCGATCCTCAAAAAAGGCGAAACAGACGGCGCGGCCTACAAAACACTACTTTGGGCCAACGGAGCCGCTAGCCAGATCGCGATTTATCCGAACCTGAACTTTGCTGATCTGATTTGGCGCGACGTGATACGCGACCCGCGCTTTCGTCGTGCTCTTTCGATGGGCATCGACCGCCGCATGATCAATCGCGCGCTTTATTTTGGATTGGGCACCGAAGGGGGCATGACCGCACTTGCCCAAAGCCCCTTTTTTGACGCAAGCAACCTGAGTAAATGGGCGGTTTATGACCCGTCTACAGCAAACGCGATGCTGGATGAGATGGGCCTGAACAAACGTGACAAGGCAGGGTACCGATTGCTGTCGGATGGACGCCCAATGGAGTTCGTGATCGAAACCGCCGGTGAGCGGCAAGAGGTTGAAAATGCACTTGCCATCATCACGGACACATGGCGCGATATCGGCATAAAGCTGATCATGCGCCCGTTAGACCGCGACATTCTACGCAACCGCGTGTTTTCTGGTGTGACCATGGCCTCTGTCTGGTTTGGGTGGGATAATGGTATCCCACAAGCCTATACGCCGCCCGGTTATCTTGCCCCGACGGACCAGGTTTTCTTTGCTTGGCCGAAGTGGGGCCAGCATCACCAAACACGCGGTGCCGCTGGCGAACCTGTCGATATGGAACCAGCGCAGCGTTTGATGGATCTGAACGCGGCCTGGGCTATCACTGATGACGAGGAAACGCGCGGCAAGATCTGGCGTGAGATGCTGGGTATTCATGCGAACCAGCAATATGGCATCGGTATTCTTTCCGAGGCGCCTCAGCCGGTTGTTGTATCGGACCAGCTGCGCAATGTGCCCGAGTTGGGTAAATGGGCGTGGGAACCAGGTGCACATTTTGGCATTCACCGCGTTGATGAATTTTATTTTGCCGATGATCCACACGCGGAGATGAGCCAATGATGTTCGTGCGCTATGCCGGGTATCGTCTGCTGACGATGTTGCTCACGCTTGCAGTCGTGTCAGTGCTGATTTTTATCATTATCAACCTGCCACCGGGGGATTATTTATCCAACCAAATCGCAGAGCTGCGTGCAACCGGTCAGGCCGAAGGCGTCGCTAAGGCAGAATTCCTGCGCAAGGAATATGCGCTTGATCGGCCGTTGTGGCAGCAATACCTGATCTGGGTGGGCGCGTTCCCCGGCCCACAAGGGTTTTCGGGACTGCTGCAAGGAGATTTCGGCTGGTCATTTGAATTTGATGCGCCGGTGGCCGAGATTGTGGGTGATGCACTGTGGCTGACGGTTCTGGTGAACCTTGCTGCCGTCTTGTTTGTCTACCTTGTGGCTTTGCCTCTGGGGGTCTTGGCCGCTGCGCGCTCATCTACTTGGGTGGATTATACAACTGCCTTTGTTGGCTATCTGGGCCTTGCCACGCCGAACTTTTTGTTGGCGTTGATGTTATTTTATTACGGACACAAATATTTGGGATTGCCGATCGGAGGGTTGATGGCACCCGAGTTTGAAGGCGAACCCATGTCTTTTGAAAAGGTCAGGTCCATCCTTGTGCATCTGATCGTGCCAACCTTTGTGATCGGCACGTCTGGTGCGGCGGGAATGATGCAAAGGTTGCGCGCCAACATGCTGGACGAGCTGTCGAAGCCCTATGTCGAAACGGGCATCGCCAAAGGTCTGGCGCCAACGCGGCTATTGACCAAGTATCCACTGCGTATGGCGTTTAACCCGTTTGTAGCGGACATTGGGAACCTGTTGCCTGCGATGGTGTCTGGTTCGGTTCTGGTGTCTGTGGTGCTGGGCTTGCAGACGATCGGCCCGGCCTTGTTGACTGCGCTGAAATCACAGGATCAGTTCCTAGCTGCTTTCGTCCTGATGTTCGTGGCGCTTCTGACGCTGATTGGCACGATGATTTCCGACCTGTTGCTGGTGCTGCTTGATCCGCGCATCCGCTATGGCGCGCGAGAGGGATAATATTATGACCACGCTTCCTGACGGCCGCTTTGTAGACGATGCCCCATATGACCCGAACGTAGACTTATCTGCGCTTGACCGGACAGATATGGACGCACCCAATTGGGTGCTTGTTTGGCGGAAATTCCGCAAGCACCGGCTGGGCCTGATATCAGGTATTTTTTTGCTGCTGGCATATATGGCGATCCCTTTTGCGGGATTCTTTTCGCCCTACACGCCAAATGAACGCAGTGCTGATTACCTGTACCATCCGCCGCAGGCGATCAATTTTTGGCATGAAGGGGAATTCATCGGCCCCTTTGTATACCCAACCCAAGCCTTTGCTGACCTCGAAAATTATCGCTGGACCTATATCACCGACGAAACGCAGCCTATGCGGCTGGAGTTTTTCTGCAATCGAACAAAGTACAACGTATTTGGATTGATCCCAACCGAGAGACACCTTTTCTGTGCGCCCGAAGGGGCCACGGTGTTCATTCTGGGATCTGACAGGTTGGGGCGGGATGTATTCTCGCGCATATCTTACGGTGCGCAGTTGTCACTGACCGTTGGGCTGATCGGGATCACCGTTTCATTCGTGCTTGGCATCACCTTTGGCGCGATTGCGGGCTATTTTGGTGGCACCGTCGACTGGGTGGTCAACCGGGCCATTGAAATCCTTCGGTCCCTGCCTGAGTTGCCGCTTTGGTTGGCCCTGTCAGCGGCGGTGCCATCAAACTGGGGGCCGGTATCTGTCTTTTTCATCATCTCCATTATACTTGGGCTATTGGATTGGCCCGGTTTGGCGCGGGCAGTCCGAAGTAAATTCCTCTCGTTGAGAGAGGAGGAATATGTGCGCGCAGCAGAGATGATGGGGGCCAAACCCGGACGGGTGATACGGCGGCATTTGTTGCCGAACTTTATGAGCCACCTGATTGCTTCGGCGACTCTTTCGATACCAGCGATGATCTTGGGGGAAACGGCACTGTCCTTTTTAGGCCTTGGCCTGAGGGCACCTGCGGTGTCTTGGGGCGTGATGTTGAATGATGCGCAGAATCTCGCCAGCATCGAGATCTATCCTTGGACAGCGATCCCGATGCTGCCAATCATCATTGTTGTGCTGGCGTTCAACTTTTTGGGTGACGGCTTGCGCGACAGTTTGGACCCGTACAAAGGCTAGAAACAGCGCTTACTATTATTTGCGTCGTGGCGGCTGTGTGCCACCGGCGGCGGCGGCTGCGCGGCGGGCCTTGTTCTTTTTGCTGTTTTGTTTGCCAACCTTGGGCGCGCCGCTGGGTTGTTGCCCCTTTGTGCCAGATTTTTGGCGTGGCTTCTTGAATTCGTTTACGCTGCCATCGTTCATGGCTTTTTCAAGGGCCGAGGGTGGCTTTGCAAAGCGCGTTTTCGCACCAGATTTTGACACTGGTTTTGCCCCGGGCTTTGGTTTCTTGTGTCGCGGTGGCGGTGCATCGTTCCACTCTATAGGCGCCGAAGATTTTGGTTTGGATTCTGATGATGCTGTACGTGCCGGTTTGGTCGCTGGTTTGTCCCAGACGCGTTTCGTCGAATTGGGTTTGGGGCTGTCGTCGTAATTTTTCTTGGGGCCTTGCGATGCTGGCTTGCCCCCAGATCTTGGCTCGAAACGTGGTTTGGGTTGGCTGGCCGCTGCGGGTACGCCTTGCAATCGCGTTACAACTGCGCCACCCTCAACTTTCATATCAGACCCAAGGGCGCTGGTGAATCCATCAGCTGACGTTGCCAGAATTTCCACGTAAGACATATCACCCTGAATACGGATTGCCCCGATGTCATCCTTGGTGATGTCACCAGCGTTACATACGATCGGCAAAAGACGGCGAACTTCGACGCCCTGATTGCGCCCCCCAGAAACCGAAAACCAGACGCTAGGGCCAAAAGGCGCGCGGGCTTTGGGGGCCTTATCACCGGTCACAGCAGACAAATGCTCTGGTGCAGAGTGGCGCAGCCCGTGCATCCGCAAAATGGCGGCAGCAAGTTGTGTGGGCTCGAACTGTTCTGCCAGTTTTGCAACCATGGCAGTCTCTGCCTCGGTCACTGGATCGGTCCACATCGGATCATCCAACATACGCAGTTCATCCTGAGCGCGGATAGCCTCGGCCGACGGTGCATCGATCCATTGAGCTTCAAGCTTGGCACCTTTCAGGATGCGCGTCGCCTTTGAGCGGACCTTGGCTGTCACGATCAGCGCGCTGGTGCCCTTGCGGCCTGCGCGACCTGTTCGACCGGATCGGTGCAAAAGTGTCTCGTGATTGGATGGCAGTTCGGCATGTACCACCAGTTCAAGATTGGGCAGATCGATGCCGCGTGCAGCCACATCCGTTGCAACGCAAACACGGGCCCGCCCATCGCGCATTGCCTGCAACGCGTTCGTCCGTTCAGATTGGGTTAATTCGCCGGACAGCGCCACAACTGAAAAGCCACGGTTTGACAGACGCGTTGTCACGCGGTTGACCATGGCGCGGGTGTTGCAAAAAACGATGGCGTTGGGGGCTTCGTGAAAGCGCAGCACGTTGATGATGGCGTTTTCTGCGTCATGGTTGGCCACCATCATTGCCTGATAGGTGATATCGGCATGTTGGCTGCCGCTTGCCTGTGTGGCGACGCGCACGGCATCTTTCTGGTAGGTCTTGGCGAGCCGGGCGATTTGTGCCGGCACAGTCGCCGAAAACATCAAGGTGCGGCGTGTGTCCGGGCATTCGCCAAGGATAAACTCAAGATCTTCGCGAAACCCAAGGTCGAGCATCTCGTCGGCTTCGTCCAACACCACGCCGCGAATGGCCGTCAAGTTGATAGACCCGCGCATGATGTGATCACGAAGCCGGCCCGGTGTGGCCACCACGATATGCGCCCCGCGCGCTAGCGCACGGCGTTCGTCGCGCATGTCCATACCGCCGACGCAAGACGCCATCACAACACCAGTTTCCGCATACAGCCACGAAAGCTCGCGCTTGACCTGAATGGCCAATTCCCGCGTCGGCGCGATAATCAGGGCCAATGGTGTATCGGCAGCTTCAAATCTGTCTGCGTCGCCCAGAAGGGTCGGACCAAGCGCCAGACCAAAGCCAACTGTTTTGCCTGACCCAGTTTGCGCAGATACAAGCATATCCGCCCCAATCAGATCGGGGTCGGTGACGGCGGTTTGAACAGGAGTCAGTTCGGTGTAACCGCGTGAAGTCAGCGCGGTCTGAAGTGGTTTCATCAAGGTATCGGTCCTAACACATCACAGGGTCCGGCCATTGCCGGTCACCAGGCATGCGCGCCTATGCCCTTTCGTCTCGTATGTCGAGAGGTTTATCTGTCGTCGCCGTCTGTGGCACCGCCTTCCATCAGGTCTTCTTCAATCGATGCTTGCGCCGCAGCAGTGACAGCTTTGCGGTCGTCCTCGTCCAGATCCTCCGCTTTTTTGCCATCCGCCAGACGGACGGTCACCTCGCGGTGCGCGAATTTGATCCCCTCGCGTTCAAAGAGGGCGCGAATTTCCTCGTAAACTTTTTTGCGCACCAGCCACTGATCGCCGGGTTTAGTCATAAATTTGACCCGGATGATCATTGCACTGTCCTGCATTTCAATCACGCCCTGCGATTTTAGAGGTTGGATGAAATTTTCGCCGATAACTGGATCATCAAGTAACTGAACGCCAAGTTTCTTAATCAGCTTCCGGACTTTTTCAACGTCAGTGTCATAGGTTACCCGCATAGGCAGTTTCATGATCACCCAGTCGCGGGAATAGTTTGTCAGCACCTGAATTTCGCCAAATGGCATGGTGTGTAAAGCTCCAAGGTGATGGCGTAATTGAAAGCTGCGCACGCTAATCTTTTCAACCGTGCCCTTGACCCCGCCCACATCGATATACTCACCCCGTCGAAAGGAATCGTCGAATAGAAAAAACGCCCCCGAAAAAATGTCTCGTACCAGGCTTTGGCTGCCAAAGCCGACCGCCACGCCCACAATTCCGGCCCCAGCAAAGAGCGGGCCCACGTTTACCCCAAGCTCCATCAAGCCAATCAGGAACACAGTTGCAACGATCACAATGAGTATGAAGTTCCGGAACAGGGGCAGCAGTGTCGCCAAACGTGACGCACTTGTGCCGCCCCCTTCGTCGCCCAGTTCGCCCGCTTCGATGTCGCCCTGTTCTTCTACGATCTTTTTGTCAACCCAGATGCGAAAGGCATTATAGCCAATATAGCCAAGAAACAGGATCACCACGATGTCAAAGGATCGGTCCGCAATACTGTTTGCCATGATCCCGGCATTCCCGCTCCACATAACGACAAAGGCGTAAAGGCCAGCCACAAAAGCAATAATGCCAGCAATCCGCTGCGCGAGCTCTTCAAAGTTGGTTAGCCCTTTACTGCGTGGAATAAGTGTTGCTACGGGCACTGCTGTTGCTGTGCCGATTAGCGCAGCTTGTGCTACAATCCGGCGCGAACGAGTAAAATTCCTTTCGATAAAGAAGTTGAGCACGCCATAGACGACAATAATTGTCGTCAAAATCACCCATCCTCCGACCAACAAGGGCACAGTTTCAGGCTCGCCTATGATCAATTGGAAGGTCTGGTTGCTCCAGGCAAAGACAAAAAACAAGATGCTGATGGGTGCCCAAGCGCGCGATAAGGCTCGCAGCACCAAGGTTGTTGATTCCAATGGGGTACCGTTCAAAAGCGCATTGCTTACGGCGCGGTGATTGAACAGGACGAGAGCCACGCTTTGCACCATCACAAGGAAAGACAGCAGAGAATAAAGGAACACATATACCTCAGCGTTCAGGCCAAGTTCCTGAATCCAGATTCCAAACAAGATGGCCCCAAGACCTAGAAATGTCCCCATGGACATCCAATTGAAAAGGCGCTTTGCATCCTGATCTGAGAGCAATGGAATGCGGTACTGCGATAGAAATGGCGACAGGATCATGCGCCAGACGCTGATCACGAGCCGGATCAGGAAAAAACCGACATTGATCAGGACTGCGGTGAATTGCAGGGCAGGATCTTCAAGAGAGCCAAAAATGATCGTACCGAGGATATATGCCACCACGATTGCAACCAAAATACCTATGACGCCCATGAAAAAGCGGAACATCAGAAACGGCATTTTCTCTGCATAGCCTTGCGGCTTTTCTATTATCCTCGCCATCACAAAACGTTTGATGATCCGTTTGCCATAGATTTCTTGTGCAAAGACCATGCCCGCACCAAGCATAAGCATGCTGAAGAACAAGACTTTGGCGTAGGCAAAGATTGTGCCATCTGGGCTGGTGGCGCGCAGGATGTATAGCACTTCGTTTAAAGCGTTGGGCAGCCCAAGCAATCTCTCGACGAGCGCTGCACGAAAGGCCCCGGCGCTCTCTTGCATGGACATCATGGACGAGCTTTCTGCCCTTATCGTATCCGCAGGCGGGTTATCCCCAATTTGTGTTATGATGGTGCCATCACTGTCGATGACAACGACGCTAACCCCATTTTCGCTGGCACTTCGCATAATCTTGGCGATTTCGCTATCGGCTGCCGGCGTTGTTGTGGCACCTAGAACTGATGTGAGGCCTTGCGCTGCGACTGGGCTTGAAAGCAGGCCTACCAGTCCGAGGATGAAACAGGCGAAAAGCCCGAAAATCAATTGATTTTTCACGATTTGTCCGTCCTACGCATAGTTTTTTCTAGTAATATGCTATGGGCATCGGCAACACAATCTGGCGCGAAGCCTTAGGGCGCTAGGATTTAATGAGGGGTATGATTTAGTTAAAGGGCCTGCCCGTGTAAATGCTCACTCTTTGTCGTCTTAATGTGTGCTGTAAGCAACGGGTCGCGCTGGGTTTAGCGCCTCTCTTGGAAAATTGCATATGGTGGTATACGCCTTTAGGGATTCTTTTGGCGCAGGCTGTGAGGTCGCCCAAATACGTATAGGATAGAAGACAAGAATTATGGGCCAATCGACATTCGCAGCGCCAAAACAGGTTGGTACGCGCCCGCGGCGCGTAGTGCTGTATAGCCACGATACGTTTGGGCTGGGCCATCTGCGGCGCAGTCGGGCGCTTGCTTCGGCGCTGACGCAATCGGGAGCTGCTGCCTCAGCTATCATCTTGACGGGCAGTCCAGTTGCGGGCCGTTTTACATTCCCCGAAGCGGTGGATCATGTGCGGCTTCCTGGTGTCAAAAAGCTGGGCGATGGATCTTATGCCAGCCAGGCCAGCGGTATGGACATTGATGCAACGACGGCCCTGCGTGCAGGGTTGATTCAATCCACGGTCGCCCAGTACGACCCTGATTTGCTGATCGTTGACAAAGAACCGACGGGATTTCGTGGTGAATTGATCCCGACGCTTGAAATGCTAAACGGGTCTGGAAAGACCAAAATCGTGCTAGGACTGCGCGACGTGCTGGATGAACCCGAAGTGCTGGCCTCCGAATGGGACCGAAAGGGTGCGGTCGAGGCAACAGAGGCATTTTACAACGAAATTTGGGTTTATGGCGTAAAGTCTGTTTATGATCCGACAAAGGGCTTGCCACTGTCAGACCGCGCGCGCGCACGTACCTACTGGACTGGCTATTTGCGACGGGAAATCGTTGACCCTGCGGACGTGCCGGAAGAACCTTATGTCCTGATTACGCCGGGAGGTGGCGGCGATGGGCAGGCGATGGTCGATCTGGTGTTGAAAGCTTATGAACAAGACCCAACGCTAGGACCCGACGCGGTGCTGGTCTACGGGCCGTTCTTATCTGGCGACACGCGCGATGCTTTCGAAGCCCGGGTTGCAGCACTGAACGGCAGGGTCACGGCAACCGGTTTTGACAGTCGTATCGAAGCGCTGTTTGCTGGTGCTGAAGGTGTTGTATCTATGGGTGGCTACAATACATTTTGCGAAGTACTTTCGTTTGATAAACGCGCAGTGATTGTGCCGCGTACGCGACCCCGGCTGGAACAGTGGATTCGTGCCAACCGTGCTGAACAACTTGGTTTGGTTCGCAACCTCGACCAGTTCCGTGATGGCTTGACGCCGCAAAGTATGATTGCGGCCATACGTGACCTTCCCAATCTGCGTCGCCCCTCTCAGTCGGGTGCAGATGGTTTGCTGGATGGGCTGGATGTCGTGATAAACCGGGCGCGTCAACTTATGTCGCAGCGCGTCAGGGATGCCGCCGAATGACCAGCAAAGGCCCGTCGCTCGCCATCGTGGTAAAAGGATGGCCCCGCCTATCAGAGACATTTATCGCGCAAGAGCTGGTTGCTTTGGAGCGAGCGGGCATCGATTTTGCTATCTGGTCGTTGCGCCACCCGACCGATCACAAAACACATCCGCTGCATGATCAGCTGCGTGCGCCCGTCTATTACCTGCCCGAATATCTGCATCAAGAGCCGGTGCGCGTGCTCAGGGGGCTTTTCTGGGCGATGACCCGGCGCGGGTTTGGCAATTCTTGTGGCAAGTTCCTTCGTGATCTGCGCCGCGACATGACACGTAACCGTATTCGTCGCTTTGGGCAGGCCTGCGTCATGGCCCGCGAAGTACCCAACGAAACGCGGGCACTTTATGCCCATTTCCTGCATACCCCGTCTTCTGTCGCGCGCTATGCTGCGATCATCTGCGGCGTTCCGTGGTCTTTCTCGGCGCATGCCAAGGATATCTGGACCTCCCCGGAATGGGAGCTGCGCGAAAAGCTAACTGCCAGAACGTCGGGGGCGGCCTTTGGTGCGACCTGCACGGCGTTTGGAGCAGAACATCTGAACGCACTTTCCAACGGAACACCTGTGGATCTTGTCTATCATGGTCTTGATCTGGGTCGCTTTCCCGCGCCACCGGACCGTGCGCACCGGACGACGGATACCCCATTCGCAATGGTTTCGGTTGGTCGATTGGTCGAGAAAAAGGGGTTCGACCGGTTGCTGGATGCTTTGGCCCTGTTACCTGCGCACATCAACTGGCACTGGACCCACATCGGTGGTGGCGAACTGGCCGCAGAGATGCGCGCGCACGCCGAAGGTTTAGGCCTGCAAGAAAGAATCACATGGCGCGGGGCCTGTGACCAGCCCGAAGTGATCGAGGCGATGCGCGCCAGTGATCTTTTTGTATTGCCCAGTCGGGTTGCGACCAACGGGGATCGGGACGGTTTGCCCAACGTTTTGATGGAGGCCGCCAGTCAACGTTTACCAATTCTGTCCACACCGGTTTCAGCGATTCCAGAATTCATCGATGATGGTGTACACGGCATATTGTGCGCCGATGAGCCAGACGTTCTTGCCGCGCAAATCACACGATTTGCTGATGCGCCAGATCTGGGGCCGACCATGGCTGCGGCTGCATTCGAACGCCTGCAATCAGACTTTCGAATGCAACCGGGGATCGATCACCTTGCCAAGCGTTTGCGCGCGATCATGGGTGGCCTGCCAGGCGTATGACAATTGCTTTCTACGCTCCGCTTAAATCCCCGAAGCACCCTGTTCCATCTGGTGACAGAGCCATGGCACGGGCCATTCTTGCAGCACTTGAACACGGAGGCTTTGATGTCTCGCTGGTTTCTGAATTGCGGATCTATGACAAATTCGGAGATGTCGGCGAACAGGCCCGGCTTGCATCTGCGGCCAAGCTTGAAGTGGCCCGGCTGTTGGCGGATCCGGCCGCATCTTTGTGGCGCGCTTGGGTGACCTATCACAATTACTACAAGGCACCTGACCTGATTGGCCCTGCCGTTAGCGAGGGTTTGGGTATTCCTTATTTTCAGGTGGAAAGCACGCGAGCACGCAAGCGGCTGTCTGGTCCGTGGGCGAAATTCGCCCATGCCGCAGAGGCCGCAAGCGATGCAGCGCATACAATTTTTTACGTCACCCAACGCGATGCTGAAACCCTGCGACGAGATGCGCCGGACGGGCAAAATTTGATCCATCTGCCACCGTTTCTGGCCCGCACCAAGATGCCGCCCGAGAGTACGCGCACTGGCCCTATGTTAAGTGTTGGGATGATGCGCCCGGGGGACAAGCTGGCCTCGTACAGATTGATCGCAGACACACTTGCTCACTTGCCGCAAGGACTTGACTGGGCGTTGGAGATTGCAGGCGATGGGCCGGTGCGCGCAGATGTCGCCGATATCATGTCTCCGTTTCAGAAACGTGTAACGCTGCTTGGCGCGTTGGATGCCGAGCCGCTGGAAAAAGCATGCGCGCAAGCCAGTCTGTTTTTCTGGCCCGGCGTCAACGAGGCCTTTGGTCTTGTTTATCTTGAGGCGCAGGCCGCTGGTCTTCCTGTTGTTGCGCAGGATCGTCCCGGAGTCTGTGATGTTGTTTACGGTCGGCATCCCGACCCGCAAGAGGGGCCCAAAGCCATGGCACATCAAATCGCTCACCTGTTGAGCAACGACATTGAACGGAATCAGACCGGGCGCGCTGCGCGTAACATGGTTGTCTCACGACACCTGATCGGTGCGGCAGCGGCTAAACTGAAATCCGTCCTAGGGCCGGTGCTATGACCCGGCTGGCTCTTTTGCGTCACGGCCATACTGCGTGGAACCGTGCCGGACAAATACAGGGTCGAACAGACATACCGCTGGACGATGAAGCACGCGCGCATCTGGCCCAATTTTCTTTGCCGCCCGAGTGGGTCAATGCGGATCTTGTGGCCAGCCCGTTAAGCCGCGCGGTTGAGACAGGCCAGATCGTGGCTGGGCGCACGCCACGGACCGAGGCGGCATTGATGGAGATGAACTGGGGTGACTGGGAAAGCGGACAAGGCGCTGTGTTGCGTGCCGATCCCGAAAGCGGGTACCGCGACATCGAAAGCTGGGGCTGGAGCTATTGCCCACCGGGTGGTGAAAGCCCTTCTGCTCTGCGCGAGCGTCTTGTGCCCTGGATGCAGGGCTTGAAAAATGACACGGTTGCCGTCTGCCACATCGGTGTCATGCGCGTGGTATTGGCATTGGCCACAGGCTGGGATTTTGACGGCCCGGCCCCCTTTCGGATCAAGCGAGATAGGCTGTTTGTCGTGAACGTGAAAGACGACAGATTTACTGCAGAGTCCACGCCCATTCGCTTACTGAAAGCTACGCCATGCGAGTAATGATCGCCGTGACCCATCTATTGGGCACAGGGCATCTTGCACGGGCGCTTACTTTGGCGCGAGCTTTTGCAGCGGCAGACAATGCAGTGACAATTGTGAGCGGAGGTACGTCGGTAGGCCATTTTGAAACCACCGGACTACGATTTGAACAACTGCCAGAGGTTAGGTCCAACGGAACGGATTTCACAACGCTTTTGGACCGTGACGGGCAGGCTGCAAGCCCCGCCATGCTCGTCGCGCGTCAGCAAAGGCTTCTCGCCATCTTAAAGGATGTTCAGCCTGATATTTTGATTACGGAACTGTTTCCTTTTGGCCGTCGAATTCTTCGGAACGAATTCATTGAGTTGTTGCAGGCAGGGCGAGATATGGCACTGCAGCCGGTCACCCTTGCATCAGTCCGTGATATTCTGGCGCCGCCGAGCAAACCAAGCAAAGTGACCTTTGCCGAAGATCTTATAAACCGTTTTTATGATGGCGTTCTGGTTCACGCCGACCCGGATGTGGTGCGGCTGGATCGCAGCTGGCCAGTCAGCGGCAGCTTGGAAAGGCGTCTTTACTATACCGGTTTTGTAGCACCGGCCCCACCCGCTGATCCCCCATCGCGTCAGGCTGGCGTTCTTGTCAGCGCTGGCGGTGGTAATGTCGGCGACAAGGTCTTTGGTGCTGCCTGCGACGCGGCCAGACTTTTGCCTGATGTCGCGTGGTGTATATTTATTAGCGGCCCAGACGAACGGCGCACAAGTTTCGCCGCTTACGCGCCAAAAAATGTCACGATTCAAGCGCCTCGCTCTGATTTTCGGCACCTTATGGCAACGGCAGATGTGTCTGTTTCGATGGTGGGCTACAATACGGTAATGGATGTACTACAAACTGGAGTGCCTGCAGTTCTGATCCCATTCGACGACGGCGATGAAGTCGAACAAGGGCTGCGCGCCCAAGCACTTATAGCGTTACGGGCCACATCGCTGATCCGGCAGGATGTTTTGGATGGGGCATCTTTGGCTCGGGAAGTATCAGCGTTGATGACCCAATCCCGCCGCACGCCCAAAGCTGATGGCATGGACGGGGCCGCGGTTACCGTGAAAATCGCCCACCGACTGCATGTTGAGAGGGCGAAATGAACTTTGATTGGACACCTTTGCGCAAAGCATTGGCCGCCAGTCGGGCGCAGCAGGTTTCTGTCCCTTTGTGGTGGCGCGACGATGACGCAATCATTGCGACCCGGGCGCTTGACAATTTGACTGACCTGTCGCGGCGCACTGGCATACCGGTGCATCTGGCAATTATTCCCGCACATGTAGATCCGGCTTTGCCGAACCTACTTGATCCTGACTATATGCTGCCAATTGTCCATGGTTGGGCACATACCGACCACAGCAGGCCAGATGAGAAAAAGAACGAATTTCTGACGGTTCGCGCGCACTCTGTACAAGAAACCCGCTTGGCAATGGAAAAAATGACTGGCCTCTTTGGCCCTAGACTCAGGCGTATGTTCGTGCCGCCATGGAACCGCATTAACCCAGCGGTAACAGCGGCGCTGGCCGGACAAGGATATCAGTGTTTGTCTACCTTTGGTGCGCGTCATGCGGCTAGCTTATCGGGCCTGAGTCTCGTGAACACGCATGTTGATCCAATTTGGTGGAATGGAACGCGTGATTTGTTAGATCCGGATGCGTTGATTACCCGAGCCGCAACACATATTGAAGCGCGAGCGCAAGGTCTGGCGGATGCCGACGAGCCCTTTGGCTTGTTGACCCACCACCTTGTGCACAGCCCTGCAATATGGGCTTTTGCAGAGGCGTTCCTGACTGAAATGCAAACTGGCGGGGCAAGCCGTTGGACGATGGAGAACAAGGTATGAGCCGACTTGAATCAATGCGACGTCGTTTGACCGCCCAGATCGATGGGATAAACTGGGCTGCTGATCAGATTTTGGGAATTAATGGCGATATTCTTGAGATGGGCTTGGGCAACGGGCGCAGCTATGACCACCTGCGCCAGCAGATCGGAGGTCGTCGGATTTGGGTCATTGACCGCGTCCTGAACCCGCATCCCAGCTGTGTACCGCCAGATCATGATTTCTTGCAGGGTGAAGCTGAAGATATGTTGAAACGTTTGGCTGACGGTCGCGTCAATATCGCCCTCGCGCATTATGATTTCGGTTTTGGTGTCAAAAAGTTGGATGTGGAAGAGGGTGCAAAGCTCAGCCCCGCCATCGCGGCCGTGATGGCACCGGGAGGACTGGTCCTGTCACAACAACCCCTTGTTGGGTTCACCCAGATCAACGGGCCCGAAACGATTGATCCGGAACGTTACTTGTTCTATCGCGCACCCTGAAAAATTTCGCATTTCAAACCCAACCAACTTTAGCTGGTTGTCATTACAGCCTTTGTCATTTTACAGTTCTAATAATGTGACCGTGGCCATTACTGACCATGATATAGGGAGCTCTGAAATGACATTTCTTAAAACAGCTTGCGCTGCGGTGATTACGACGTGCGTTGCAGTTACTGCTTTTGCTGCTCCTCTCAAATTGACGCCAGCTGATCCGCAACCTAGTGGCTTGAAAGAAGGGCTTGCTGTCAATTATGCCTTTCCGCGTGATGTAAAGACGCTGAATCAGGCGAACCGGGCACTAAAGAAAAGTCAGCCGGGTAAACCGTTGTCTGGACTTGATTACTGGGATACGAACAACGGCGATGCAACGCTCACGTCGGATACGGCGCATAATGTAGTTGCGGAGATTTCAGGATATGTAAGATTTGATAATCCTGGCGTTTATTTAATCGATTTCCTGACAAATGATGGGCTTGATGTCTCGGTTGGCGGTCAACAAGTTGGCTATTTCAATGGACGACAAGCGTGCAAAGAAACCAACTCGGTTCGGGTCGAGGTTCCGCAAGGTGGCTGGTATAAGCTACAAGCCGTTTATTTCCAGCGTGCTGGTACCGCTTGTCTGCACATGCGCATGGGGAAGCGTGCACCTGATTGGATGCCGAACTCTGCTTTTGGATACAAATAGGTTCCTTGGGACTAAGCGCGAGTTGTATCAGAATTGAAGTCTGACGTCTGATCGTGGCTTCATTATTTTAATTGGGCTTGAGATGCCCGCTTTTCTGGGTAGATGGTCACGGGTTTTTGTAACGCCTAAGACATTGAATAAGTTCTCGATATTGGCCAGGCATATTCTGGTGAACAAAAAGTAATTTCATCTAATCCTCGCCGTACTGGGCCATGGATACTTCGCCTGCTTGCCCGGTGCAATGTTTGGCACTGCATAATGCGTTTTGTATCGGATGAACTTTGTCTGCCAGATAAGCTTTTCACAT
>JAQWVA010000061.1:0-7369 GCA_029250205.1 Tateyamaria sp. | reverse complement strand
GGTTACCCTGCGGGTGACAGAGAGTATCCGCGAGCCAGTTTTGCGTGCGCCTGGCGTGCGCATCCAGATCATCGACTATGGAGCGGGCATTGATCCCATCCATTTGCCGCGTTTGACCGAGCGATTCTACCGCGCCGATGACCACCGCAGCAAGGAGCTTGGCGGCACAGGTCTTGGGCTTGCGATCGTCAAGCACATCATTAACCGCCACCGCGGCCGCCTGCGTGTTAAAAGCGAGCTTGGTAAAGGCACGACATTTACCGTCATTCTACCAATTCAGGGTAGTCTTTGAGCGCCAATAAGTCATTTCACTCATTGTCATAAACATGTAATGCAAGTGTCACAAAGCTGTTACGTGGCCCCCGTAAACGGAGCGGGAGATTCCCATGGGGGGATCAGAAGCAAACGTACAAACAGGAGACACGCATGTCTTTCGCAAAACTCGCAACTTCCGCACTGGCACTGTCCGCAATGGCTGCAACAACTGCTGCGGCACGTGATCAGGTGCAAATCGCTGGTTCCTCGACCGTGCTGCCCTATGCATCCATCGTCGCCGAAGCTTTTGGTGAAAACTTTGACTTCCCGACACCCGTTGTTGAATCAGGCGGCTCAAGCTCGGGCCTCAAGCGGTTCTGCGAAGGTGTTGGCGAAAACACCATCGACATTGCAAACGCCTCCCGCGCCATCCGTGAAAAAGAGATCGCAGCCTGCGCTGAAGCAGGTGTGACAGACATCATCGAAGTGCGTATCGGCTATGACGGGATCGTCTTCGCAAGCAAGATCGACGGCCCTGCCTACACTGCTTTCCAGCCTGCCGACATCTTCAACGCTCTGGGCTCCAAGGTGCTTGTGGACGGAGCGATTGTAGATAACCCGCACAGCCAGTGGGCTGATTTCAACGCGGACCTGCCAGCTGTCGACATCGTGGCATTCATCCCCGGCACCAAGCACGGCACCCGCGAAGTATTCGAGGACAAAGTGCTGCTGGAGGGCTGTGAAGCTACTGGTGCTATGGAAGCGATGATGGCCTCCGGCATGTCCGAAGATGATGCAGAAGACGCTTGCATCGACGTCCGTCAGGACGGCGTGTCTGTGGACATCGACGGTGACTACACCGAAACACTGGCACGTATTGACGCCAACCCCAACGGCATTGGCATCTTTGGTCTGGCGTTCTATGAGAACAATCAGGACAAGCTGAAAGTGGCGATAATGGGCGGTGTTGCACCTTCAACCGCGACCATTTCCACGGGTGAGTACCCCGTGTCGCGCCCGCTGTTCTTCTACGTGAAGAAAGCACATATCGGCGTGATCCCGGGCCTCAAAGAGTTTGCGTCTTTCTTCGTGGCTGACGAGATTGCAGGCTCTGACGGACCACTGTCGACATACGGTCTGGTTGCAGATCCCGAACTTTCAGTCACACAAACTGCCATTGCAGACGAAACAACGATGGGTGGCAATTAAGCCCCTGAACATAGAAGATGGCGCGTTCTGCGCCATCTCCACCTCACAAACCTAGTGCCCCTTTGGGGGCATTTACCACATGAACAATTACTACGATTGGAGCCCATATGCCGTTTACATGGCTCATATTGATCCTCGCTGCCATTGCAGTAGTTGGTTATCAAATGGGGCGCAGTCGCGCGTTGAAAAGCGCGGGAGGTGACCGCCGCAATCTTCATTCTTTACCTGTATATTACGGTGCGAATGTGACGATGTGGGCAATCGTGCCGGCAACGACAGTAGTCATCATCTGGATGTTGGTACAGCCGTTTTTTGTAAACGCCCGTGTGCTTGAGACCTTGCCCGACACGATGGTGTCCGAAGGCAGCTCCATCGGCCTTGTAATGAGTGATGTACGCCGCGTGGCGGATGGCCTTGATACCGCGGTCGAGCAAGGCGCGATGACCCGCGCGGAGGCCGCCGCTCTAAACACGGAAACTTCTGATGTGCGTGCGCGGCTTGGTGGTGTTGGCGTGGCCCTTGGCTCCAGTGTTAGCCCTGAAGTGTTGAAAGGAGCGCAGCTCTACCGCACGCTCAATGCGACCAGTTCGGCTCTTATGTCGCTGGTTGTGCTGCTCATGGCACTGGGTGGGGCCGCCTATGCCTATTTGCGATCCAACGCAAATTTCCGCGCCCGCAACAACGTTGAGCGGGGCATCTTGGGTCTTCTGATTGCAGCCGCATCTGTCGCGATCCTGACAACCATCGGCATCTTGTTTGCCCTCCTGTTTAACACCATCGAATTCTTTAAGCTTTACCCTGCGACCGATTTTTTCTTTGGCACCAATTGGGCGCCGAGCTTCTCCGGGCGGGGTGGGGCCTCTGATCTTGGTGTGTTGCCGCTTCTGTGGGGGACTTTCTATATCTCTCTCATCGCCCTTTTGGTCGCTGTGCCCATTGGTCTTTTTTCCGCGATCTATCTGTCGGAATATGCCGGCCCGAAAGTGCGCAGTATCGCAAAGCCGCTGATCGAAATTCTTGCGGGCATTCCCACGATCGTCTACGGGCTGTTTGCGCTGCTTACTGTTGGCCCGCTGTTGGTGAGCATGTTTGGCAAAGACACCCTGGGATGGATGCAAGGCGGCACCGCCGTAATGACGGCGGGTCTTGTGATGGGTATCATGCTCATTCCCTTTGTGTCCTCGCTATCTGACGACATTATCAATGCTGTACCTCAGGCGTTGCGCGACGGGTCTTACGGGCTTGGTGCGACGAAGTCTGAGACTATCCGTCAGGTGATCCTGCCCGCAGCTCTGCCCGGCATCGTGGGTGCGATCCTGCTGGCGGCCTCGCGCGCCATTGGCGAGACAATGATTGTGGTGCTGGGGGCAGGGGCCGCAGCGCGGCTGTCGCTCAACCCGTTTGAGGCCATGACCACCATAACCGCAAAAATTGTGAGCCAGCTGACCGGAGACGCCGATTTTGCCTCGCCCGAGGCGCTGGTTGCTTTTGCCCTTGGCATGACCCTTTTTGTTCTGACGCTCGGGCTGAATGTCTTTGCCCTCTACATCGTTCGCAAATATCGAGAGCAGTATGACTAATGGCTGAAACAAGCATGACACCCGCCGCCGCACCGAAGAAAAAATCCAGCTTGTCCGTGCTGGATGCACGCACACGCAAGCGCAATGCCGCTGAAACCCGTTTCCGCATGTATGGCATGTCTGCCATTGCTGTGGGTCTGTTGTTTCTAGTCTTCCTATTCGCCTCTATCCTGCGGTCGGGGCTTCCTGCTTTTACACACACAGTGATGCAAATCGAATTTATCCTAACACAGGAGCAATTTGACACCGCGGAATCAAAGATGCTCAAGACCGGCGAATATCAGAAGATATTTGTGAAAGCGCTGACTGAGCAGCTCGATGCCAGCGGGTTGGACGTCGGCTTTGACAATAAAGCGATTAAGCGAATTGTTGGTAAGCCAGGCGGCACGATCCGCAGCTTCTTTCTTGAAAACCCTGACCGTATTGGAACACCTGCGTCGTTCGAGCTTGCCGCATCTTCCCGTGTTGACGGGTATTTCAATGGGCGCGTGACACGCGATACGCTTGTGGACAGCCGGTTCCTGATGGCGACCGACCTTGATCTGGTGGATGCCTTGAAAGAAGCGGGCATCGTCAAGGGTGCGTTCAACTGGAACTTTATTACTGGCACAGATTCGGGCGTGGACAATCCCGGTGGCGCCGGGCTGGGTGCATCGGTAATCGGCTCATTTTTTATGATGCTTGTTGTGCTGTTTCTATCCCTGCCTATTGGGGTGGCTGCGTCCATCTACCTTGAAGAATTTGCCCCCAAGAACCGCTGGACTGATCTGATTGAAGTCAACATCTCGAATCTTGCGGCCGTCCCATCGATTGTGTTTGGTATTCTTGGTCTGGCGGTTTTCATACAATTCGCAGGATTGCCGCAGTCTGCGCCACTGGTCGGGGGGCTCGTCCTGACGCTTATGACACTGCCCACCATCATTATCTCGACACGCGCTTCGCTGGCCGCTGTGCCGCCGTCGATCCGCGATGCAGCATTGGGGGTAGGGGCCTCAAAAATGCAATCGGTGTTCCACCATGTGCTACCGCTCGCAATGCCAGGTATCCTGACAGGAACAATAATTGGATTGGCGCAAGCCTTGGGCGAAACGGCCCCCCTTCTGTTGATCGGCATGGTTGGCTATGTGGCGCGCGAGTATCCAGAGGGGTTTATGGCGGGCTTTACCGAAGCCAACTCGGCGATGCCAGCGCAGATCTACACCTGGGCCAGCCGCGCGGATCCCGGATTTTACGAAAAAGCATGGGGTGGCATTATCATTCTGTTGCTATTCTTGATCACAATGAACGCCATTGCCGTGATCCTGCGGCGTCGTTTTGAGCGCCGGTGGTAGGGAGCAGTACGATGGATGATATGAGAATTGTGGAGAGAAAAGTGGACACTAACGAGGTCAAGATCGCAGCCAAAGACGTACAGGTCTATTATGGCGACAATCACGCCATCAAGGACGTGAGTGTCGAAATCGAAGACAAAACTGTAACAGCCTTTATCGGGCCTTCGGGGTGCGGCAAGTCCACCTTTTTGCGCTGTATTAACCGGATGAACGACACAATTGATATTTGCCGCGTCATGGGCGATATCAGGATAGACGGTGAAGACATCTACGACCCGCAGGTTGATCCTGTGCAGCTTCGCGCGAAGGTCGGTATAGTTTTCCAAAAGCCGAACCCGTTTCCCAAATCGATCTATGATAACGTCGCTTACGGCCCTAAAATCCACGGCTTGGCTAAGAACAAAGGCGATCTGGACGAAATTGTGGAAAATGCCCTGCGCCGCGGTGCAATCTGGGATGAGGTAAAAGACCGCCTGCATGCACCTGGTACGGGCCTTTCTGGTGGTCAACAGCAGCGACTTTGCATCGCACGCGCTGTAGCGACAGAACCCGAAGTGCTTTTGATGGATGAGCCATGTTCGGCCCTTGACCCTATCGCTACGGCCCAAGTTGAGGAGCTTATTGATGAGCTGCGCAAGAGCTACTCCGTCGTGATCGTCACGCACTCAATGCAACAAGCAGCAAGGGTAAGCCAGAAAACTGCGTTCTTCCACCTGGGCAATCTTGTTGAATATGGCGAGACATCCAACATCTTTACCAACCCCGTCGACCCGCGCACTGAAAGCTACATCACTGGCCGTATCGGCTAAGGAGTTGAACATGAACGAGCAACATATTGCATCAGCATTCGACCGTGATCTTGAAGCGATCCAAGCACAGATCATGAAAATGGGCGGGCTGGTTGAGAATGCTATCCTCGAGGCTGCGATCAGCCTTGAGATGCGCGACGAAGAGCGTGCCGAGGTCGTGCGCCAAGGCGATAAAGCCATCGATGCGCTTGAGGAAATCATCAATGAAGAGGCCGCGCGCGTTATTGCTTTGCGCGCACCCACGGCGAGCGATTTGCGCCTCGTGCTTTCTGTGATCAAAGTGAGTGCCAACTTGGAGCGCATCGGGGATTACGCCAAAAACCTCGCCAAGCGCACGGGTGTCCTTTCCCAAATGGAGCCTGTGAATGGCAGTGCCGGTGCCTTGCGCCGCATGGCCAAAGAGGTCGAGGGGATGCTGAAAGACGCCTTGGACGCGTATGTCGCACGGGACGCCGAACTTGCTCAAGACGTGATCGACCGCGATATCCAAGTTGATCAGATGTACAATGCGCTTTTCCGCGAATTCCTGACATTCATGATGGAAGACCCAAGCAACATTACCGCCTGTATGCACCTGCATTTTATTGCCAAAAACATTGAGCGCATGGGGGATCACGTGACCTCGATCGCCGAACAGGTCGTCTACCTTGTTACCGGTGCGATCCCGGATGAAGCGCGCCCCAAAGGTGATAAAACATCATTGCCAAGCTAAGGAGACCTGCAAGATGTCCACTGATCAGCCCCGGGTTTTGGTCGTAGAGGATGAGCCGGCCCAGTTGGAAGTTCTGGCCTATAATCTGGAAGCTGAAGGTTTTGATGTAAGCCGTGCGAGGGACGGGGAAGAAGCTCTTTTGATCATCGCCGAGGATGCGCCAGACATCATTGTGCTGGACTGGATGATGCCCAACATGTCTGGCATCGAAGTCTGTAGACGCATCAAGAGCAAGCCAGAGACACGCTCTACTCCGGTGATCATGCTGTCCGCGCGTTCTGAAGAAGTGGACAAAGTGCGGGGATTGGAAACAGGCGCGGATGATTACGTCGTCAAACCCTATTCGGTGATCGAGTTAATGGCGCGGGTGCGTACCCAGCTGCGCCGCGTGCGGCCTTCTTCGCTTGGCCAGCAGCTTGCATTTGACGATATTATTCTGGACGGTGAGACGCACAAAGTCACACGCGGAGCAGATGAACTAAAGCTGGGGCCAACGGAATTCCGGCTGCTTAGCACGTTCATGGAAAAACCCGGGCGCGTCTGGAGCCGTGAACAGTTGCTCGACCGTGTATGGGGGCGGGATTTGTATGTGGATACACGCACGGTAGATGTCCATATTGGTCGCCTGAGAAAAGCGCTTTTACAGCATGGTGGCTCCGACCCACTCCGAACGGTTCGTGGTGTAGGATATGCATTAGGCTAGGCTGATTGACACCCGGGCTCGACGCTGACTCGCGACGACAGCATGCGGTGCCCATCCGCCCATTGGGAGGGCGTAAATGCCATTGCGGGTGCTAAGGTTAGCCGTGAAGAAATGCTCTGGCCCGGTCGTATCCTGTCGGGCGGCAAGCGCAAGGCCCCCAAGCCCGCCGACTGTGTCCTGCGCGTCAATGGTCATGTGTTGGGTGTGCTTGAGGCCAAGAAGGCGAGTAAAGGATATACCAGTGGCGTCGGGCAAGCCAAAGACTATGCACAGCGCACCAATGCCCGCTATGCCTATTCGACCACCCTGCAATCTCAAAGCTGAGCATCGACCAAGTGCGCGCAATGGATGGGTTTTTCGACCACATCATGCGGTTTGGACTAACCGAGCCCAACGTCAGCGACTTCCTCGCCTTCGGGAGCCTCGGGAATGGCGCCAAGGGTCTTGGCAACTTGCGCGCAGGGCTTGCGATTTTCGACGGGGGCGACCCCAGTCTTGTCTTCGTCGATGAGGCCCAAACCCAAACAGCCGCGAAAGAACAGCACAAGGGCACGTCCAGCAAGGGAAGTTGCATTATGCTCGCTGTGTCTCTGTCGCGCCTGCTGACCTGCCAGCCGAGTGGCAGGCGGTGCCTGCTGCGATGAAGGTCAGGCGCGAGGCTGGCGACACGCGCGCGCCATCACTATACATTCAGGATCGGATGACGCAAAAGTTGGGGCAATACATCTTGGTCATGCGCCGAGAGGGCCTGCCCAACGAGATGCATCAGG
>JAQWVA010000056.1:0-1895 GCA_029250205.1 Tateyamaria sp. | reverse complement strand
ATTGGTGTACTCCGCAGGCGATTTGGGTGTTAATGTTTCTCACTCGGCAGTGTCCGAATCAACATCTGCGCACATTTCCTATGCGTTTGGTGACTGGACAGCTGCATTGGCTGTGCTTGACGATGATGGCGGCGAAGAAGCAACGCTGGTTACTTTGGGTGGTTCCATTGGTGGCGCCAACGTTGGTCTGAAATATGCTGATGTAGACGACGGTGCAGCATCATCAGATGCAACAACTGTATGGGCTTCGTTTGATGTAGCTTCTGGCACGACTGTGACCGGCTACTTCACGTCAGTTGACAACGGCACCAACGATGACAGCTACGGCTTGGGCTTCAGCCATTCGCTGGGCGGCGCAGTGCTGAAAGGTGGTGTCGCGTCGATCAACGACAACACACGTGCAGATCTGGGTGTTAGCTTTAGCTTCTAAGCTAAAGGACATCTAAATGATTTTGGGGCAGGCCATTGGTCTGCCCCTTTTCTTTTTGTGACGCTTAAAGTTATCTGCCCGCAGCAAGAACCAGCCGAGGTATTCCAGTGCCACTTAACGATATCCGCGATCGTATTTCCAAAGCCGATGCCAATGCAGGACGGACGCCGGGATCGGTACATTTGATTGCCGTGAGCAAGCTGCAACCAGACACCCGTGTTGCTGCGGTTCTGGATCAAGGGCACCGTCATTTTGGTGAGAACCGAGTGCAAGAGGCTGCGGGTAAATGGCCGGGTTTCCGCGAAACCTATGGGGACATCACCGTTGATCTGATTGGGCCGTTACAATCCAACAAAGCCCGTCAGGCGATGGAACTGTTCCAATCCATTCACACGCTGGATCGCCCGAAACTAGCCAATACGATTGCGCGCCTAGCGCAGGAAATAGGCCACTGCCCAGACCTGTTTGTTCAGGTCAACACCGGTGAAGAACCTCAGAAGGCCGGAGTGATGCCCGACGACGTCGACACCTTTGTGGCCACCTGCCGGGGAATTGATCTGCCGATTGCTGGGTTGATGTGCATCCCCCCCGTTGCCGAAGAACCGTCTTTGCATTTTGCCCTGCTTGCTAAGATGGCAGAGCGAAACGGGTTGACTGGCCTATCGATGGGCATGAGTGGCGATTTCGAGAGTGCCATTGCCCTTGGCGCTACCCATGTGCGCGTGGGATCAGCTATATTTGGTGATCGCCCCGCCTGATAAACCGACTTACAACGTACAACGGGACTGTTGTATTAATTTATATAAATAGCCTGAGGAATTTATATCTCCTTACTGGATTGTACCTGTCCAAAAGCTCCATATGCCGCGCATACCGCCCAGACGTCTTGCGTGGCGCAGCGCATAGACGGCGCACACAACAGGGGTTCAGCTGCCAAAGCAGCGGTGCAGCACGGTGCGCCGTGCGTTCAAGATGCCGGTGTCGGTCCAGTTGTCGCCCGTGGACAGGCCGCTATGTGCCCCCGTTACGACCGGAAAGGCTGCCCCGCGCAGGCGGGCACCAAGCATGTCGCAGACAAAGATATAGTCTTCACCCACAGGGTGCTGCGCACCTACGTCAAAGCGCGTGTCGAACTGCATCCCTGCCGCGCGCACCGCATCCACCCGCACCATCAGTTCCGGCGAACAGGCCCGCCCCGCGATAGATTTGCGCAAGCGGCAGCGTGCTGCACGGCGGCCTGTCTTTGGCATCCGTCCAGCTCGCCAGCCTGCTGAAAAAGTCAATTGAGCCACCAATACCTCGCGCATCTGGGCGCCCAGATTCACACGGATGTCGCGGAACTGCCTGTGGGCACATTTAATACGATCGTGGCCTCGCACGCGATCGAGCATCTGCCCGCCAAAGCGTTGCATAGTACGCTGGTGACGTTGATGGGGGCGCTTGCGCCTAAGGGGCGGATGTTGAT
>JAQWVA010000044.1:0-36442 GCA_029250205.1 Tateyamaria sp. | reverse complement strand
TCGAAACCAAGATGCATTGTGTGAAACTACTTGGTCAGCGCCTCTCGGCGCGGGACTTCAATCGGCAAGTTGCGGAGATCCAGATCCGCGCTGCGATCCTAAACGGCTTCACAGCTCTTAGCATACCATGTACCGTCGCCGTAGGCTAAGTCCATCAGGGGAAAGGGGAAGCTCAATCTCAGGCCCTTTTGTGCAACAATGCCGGTACGCACTCTCTTCATCTCTATGTATTCTCTGGGTACTTATCGTATTGTTTGCTGATACATCTGAGCAAAAAATGCTCTTTATTGGAATTGCTCTAATAAACTTAATCATCCTTTTTAAAAACCAATTTGGCTTAAAAAGAACAGCGAACAACCACAGTGAAAACGGTGAGCCGTCAAGATACACAATAGAACCTTATCTTTTTTATAAAATGAATAAAGTTGTTGTTTTCTCTACGTGTATTTTTATATTGGGGTTAGCTTGCAGGATATATATTCTGTAAGTCTAATGATACAGTCAATGTGCGAAGGCTAAATTCTCACCTCTCGCCCAAACTCTCCTGAACCATTTTCACTATAGGCGCAAAGAAATAGCTGATGATCCGCCGTTCTCCTGTGATCGCATCGACGACAGACGTCATGCCCGGCTGTAGCGGGTATTGGTAGGCTGGTGTTTGCAGATAGGGTGCTTCTGGTTTGATCCGTATGACGAACCCAAACACGTTATCGTCGATCTCTACCGCATCAGCTGAAACGTTGCTGATGGTACCTGCAAGTGCGCCGAACCGTTCTGACGGGAACGCGTCCAGCTTGATGTTGGCGCGTTGTCCAGCGGCCAGAAACCCCACATCCGTGTTCGGGAATATTGCCTCGATTTCATAGGATTGATCCCTGGGAACAATGCGCATCAATTCTTGCCCCGCGTCAACAATGCCGCCGATTGTATAAACAGACAGTTGGTCGATGATCCCGTCAACGGGGGATATTAAGTCGGGTGTTCTTCAGACGCCGCTGGCTGGTATCCAATTGCTCGTCATCTCGATCTCCTAATCGATAAGATGAACCAGAAATCCTCCCTTATTCAAATCCTCAAATCTGTCCAACGAGTGCTGACGTCAGACAATGATCTGGACCCGCGACAAGTAGCCCCGATGAAGGTTGACAGAGCACAGACGCTCCAGATCACCAAAAAGGTTGCATGTGACATGTGACGCCCGCAAGTTTGAACAACAAGCGCCTTGCCAAATGGCGCAGACTAAAGAACACTTTATCTGAACAAAATACGGGAGATGAGTCATGAAGATCACACCACTGCTGTCCGCGGCCCTGCTGTTTTCCAGCACGACCCTCGTCAGCGCCGAGACACTGAAATGGGCGCGCGCGGGCGACTCTCTGACACTGGATCCACATGCCCAGAACGAAGGGCCCACCAGCACGCTGGCTCACCAGATTATGGAACCACTGATTATCCGCGACCATACCGGCGCGATTGAGGCGGCACTTGCCACCGAATGGGGCCCGTCTGCGGACAATCCCAACATTTGGGTGTTCAAGCTGCGTGAGGGGGTTACCTTCCATGACGGAGCGGCCTTTGATTCCGAAGACGTTGTGTTTTCGATGAACAGGGCAATGACCCCAGATAGTGACTACAAGGAACTGCTTGCGTCGGTAAAAGAAGTCCGCGCAGCGGGGCCTTACACGGTCGAGATCGAAACAAACGGTCCCAATCCGATCATGTCCAACAACCTCACCAACTTGTTCATTATGGACAAGGGTTGGGCCGAGGCAAATGGCGCAGTCAAAGTTCAGGATTACGAAGGGGGCGAAGACACATTCGCCGCCAAGAACGCCAACGGCACCGGCCCCTACAAATTGGTCAGCCGCGAACCTGACGTTAAAACCGTGTTGGCGGCCAACGAGAATTATTGGGGTGCTGGAGAATTCCCATTGCAGGTGACAGCGGTCGAATACACGCCAATCCAAAATCCGGCGACCCGCGTTGCAGCCCTGCTATCTGGCGAGGTGGACTTTATTCAGGATGTACCGGTTCAGGATTTGGCGCGCGTTGCTGGCACCAATGGGCTTGATGTGCGCACCGCACCGCAAAACCGGGTGATCTTTTTTGGCTTAAACGCAGGTGATGCCGATCTTGCTAACGATAATATCGAGGGTGCCAATCCTCTGGCTGATGTGCGGGTGCGACGCGCGATGTCCATGGCGATCAACCGCGATGCGATCAAACAGGTCGTGATGCGAGGCCAATCGGACCCTGCGGGCATGATCGCGCCGCCGTTTGTCAACGGATGGGACGCGGACATGGATGGATCGTCGACCACTAATATCGAAGGCGCCAAGGCTCTGATGGCCGAGGCAGGCTATGGTGATGGGTTCTCAATCCAGCTGGATTGCCCGAATGATCGCTATATTAACGACGAAGCAATCTGCCAAGCCTCTGTCGGCATGTTGGCACAGATCGGAATCGACGTGAACCTAGATGCCAAGCCTAAGGCGCAGCACTTCCCGCTGCTCAGCAATCTGCAGACGGATTTCTACATGCTGGGCTGGGGTGTGCCGACCTATGACAGCGAATACATCTTTAACTTCCTCGTTCACGGGAGGACCGACAAATACGGCTCTTGGAACGCAACGCGTTTCACCAATGATGCGCTGAACGAAAAGATCGTGAGCCTTGCATCGAACACCGATCTTGCGGCCCGCAATGCCGATATCGCCGCCATCTGGCAGGTGGTACAGGACGAGGCGATCTATATCCCACTGCACCACCAGGTTCTGAACTGGGGTATGACGTCGAATGTGGGTACAATCGTTGATCCCGGCGATTCCCCCAAGATGAAGTACTTTGAACTGAACTGATCCCATCAACAAAGGGCCGCAACCTTGACCAGTTGCGGCCCATATATCGCTCAAAACGTTTATCGCAGTAAGTATTGGGCATGTTACTGGTCGACAAAAATCGAATTCACTGACCCTAAAGGACTTTTTAAAATGATCCGCGCCACCCTAATCGCGACAACGCTGCTTGCAGCACCTGCCTTTGCCGAAGAATTTCGCTGGGCCGAAAAAACCGACCCGCAAACTATGGACCCGCATGCTGTAAACTCAGCACCTGTTCTGGGTTTTCTCAACAACGTCTACGAAGGCCTCGTAAGGCGTGGCAAGGACATGAGCGTACAGCCGGCACTGGCCACCGGGTGGGAACCCATTGGCAAGGGCGAAGGCTGGCGATTCACCCTGCGCCAAGGCGTTTCTTTCCACGATGGGTCAGCTTTTGACGCGGCAGACGTGCTGTTTTCATACCAGCGGGCCAGCGACGAAGCGTCTGACACGCGCAGCTGGTTCTCCCCTGTGTCTGATGTGGTGGTGGTCGATGACTATACCGTCGACATCATGACATCCGCCCCCAATCCTATCTTTCCCGACAGCATCGCCAACTGGATGATCATGGACAGCGGCTGGGCCGAGGCAAATGGCACAGCCCTGCCCGACAAGGAAAATGGCAATTACGCCACGCTCAACACCAACGGCACTGGCGCGTTCCGTGTAACGGCACGTGAACCGGGCTTGCGCACCGTGCTCGAGCCCTTTGATGGCTGGTGGGACACCGCCGAGCACAACATCACACGAGCCGAGTTGACACCGATCCAGAACCCGGCGACCGCTGTAGCCGCTTTATTGTCAGGCGATGTGGACTTGATCAATCCTGTTCCGATCCAAGACGCCGCCCGACTTTCAGGCAATACATCTGTGCAGGTAATTCAAGGGATCGAGGCGCGTGTCATCATGCTTGGCTTCCCACACGAGGCTGAAACGCTGAAATATTCAGCTGAAACATCAGATAAAAATCCCTTTGCCGATGTTCGGGTACGCCGTGCAGTCGCCCATGCAGTGAACGTGCCAGCGATTTTGCAAACCATTATGCGTGGCAATGCCGAGCCCGCCAGCCAGCTGGTCAGTCCTGCAATGCGCGGTTACTCGGACGCGCTGGCTGCTAGGCCGGCGTTTGACGTGGACGCCGCCAAAGCGCTGCTCGCCGAAGCGGGATACTCAAACGGGTTTTCTTTTGGACTGAAGTGCCCCAACGACCGCTACCTGAACGACGAGGCTGTTTGCCAGGCCGTTACCGGCATGCTGGCAAAAGTGGGCATCACCGCCGTGCTGGACGCAATGCCTGTCAAGAACTACTGGCCCGAACTACGTGCTGACAACTACGACATGTACCTGTTGGGCTGGTCGCCCGGCACGTTCGATGCAGAACATCCAATCCGTTTCCTTGCTTCGACGCCAAATGCTGAAAAGAAACTGGGCAGCTGGAACTTTGGTGGCTTTTCGAGTGCGCGCGTGGATGAGCTGTTACCGATGATCCAGTCCGAGATTGACAACACCAAGCGTCAGGCGATGCTGGACGAGGTCACCCAGATTTTGCAGGATGAAGTGGCCTATGTGCCCATGTATGTCCAACCGTTGGTCTGGGGCGCCAAATCTAATATCGCTCTAACCCAACGCCCGGATAACTTCTTTATCCTGCGTTGGGCAACCGTGAACTAAGGCCAGTGGCGGGGGCAACCCCGCCCGACCGCGAAAGGGCAACCGATGCTCGCCTACATCATCCAAAGGTTCGCCCAAAGCGCACTTGTTCTGCTGATCGTGGGACTAGTGGCGTTCTCTATGTTTCGCTTTGTCGGCGACCCGATCGACAACATGCTGGGGCAGGAACGCACTCAGGCCGATATAGAACGTCTGCGGGTGGTTCTGGGCCTCGATAAGCCTTTTGTCGTTCAGTACTACAAGTTTCTGGAAGGCGCGGTTCAGGGCAATTTTGGCGTCAGTTACCGTCAGGGGCGCCCTGTGTCTGAAATCCTTGTCGAGCGCGCACCAGCCACTTTGGAGCTGGCCGCAGTCAGTGGCTTTCTTGCGATTTCCATCGGGATTGCATTGGGCGTCTTTACGGCGATCCGGCGCAATGGTTTTGCCGCGAATGCAATCATGTCGGTATCTCTCATCGGAGTGTCACTGCCCACATTCCTAATCGGTATATTGTTGATTTATCTGTTTTCGGTGGAATTGGGCTGGCTGCCCAGCTTCGGCAGAGGAGACACCGTAGACATTGGCGGGTGGTCCACAGGTTTTCTGACCGCAACTGGACTTAAAGCGCTCGTTTTGCCGTCGATCACCCTTGGGCTCTACCAGATGACACTGATCATGCGACTGGTACGCTCGGAAATGCTGGAAGTGCTGCGCCAGGATTATATCCGCTTCGCCCGCGCCCGTGGCCTGAGCGAACGCGCGGTCAATTTTCGGCATGCGTTGAAAAATACGCTGGTGCCGGTGATTACGGTTACGGGTCTACAATTGGGCAGCATCATTGCATTTGCGATCATTACTGAAACAGTTTTCCAATGGCCCGGTGTCGGGCTGCTCTTTATCAACGCAATCCAGTTTGTGGATATCCCGGTGATGGCCGCATACCTCATGCTGATCTCTGTCATGTTCGTGGGCATCAATCTGGTTGTTGACCTGCTGTACTTTGCAATCGACCCGCGGCTGCGCGCAGACCGCACCGGAGCGCACTGATGAGTGACACCAGTCTTCCCAAGCATTCGGTCAAGGATCCCTCGCGCCTGCGCCTCGCGCTGCAATCAGACTTTGCCTATCAGTTCAAACGCTCGCCCGTGGCAGTTGTCAGCTTTGCTGTGACCGTGATCCTTGTCCTAGGCGCAATATTTGCGCCACTCATCGCACCCTATAACCCCTTTAATCCCGCATCCTTGAACCTGATGAACGGGTTTTCCGCACCAATGACACCCAACGCCTTTACAGGTGATGTGTTCTGGCTGGGCACAGATGATCAAGGGCGCGACGTATTTTCCACAATCCTTTACGGCATGCGCATATCGCTGTTCGTAGGGGCGGCAGCGGTTTTGTTTGCAATGGTGTTGGGCATCACGCTGGGCCTGCTCGCAGGCTATTTGGGTGGCTGGACCGAGATGATCATCATGCGCGTGGCCGACGTACAGCTGACCTTTCCTGCGATCCTTGTCGCAATGCTGATCTTTGGCGTGGCCAAAGGTATAACGCCTGTCGAATATCGCGATCAGATGGCCATCTGGGTGTTGATCGTCGCGATCGGTCTGTCGGACTGGGTTCAGTTCGCGCGAGTTGTGCGCGGCGCTACATTGGTCGAGAAAAACAAGGAATACGTTCAGGCCGCCCGTCTGATCGGCCGCACCAGCCCTGCCATCATGCTGCGCCACATCTTGCCAAACGTGCTGTCGCCAGTTCTGGTGATCGCAACCATTTCACTGGCTCTAGCGATCATTGCCGAAGCAACCCTGTCCTTTCTTGGCGTTGGCGCACCGCCCACTCAACCGTCTTTGGGTACACTGATCCGCGTCGGCCAGAGTTTTCTGTTTTCAGGCGAATGGTGGATTTTGCTTTTCCCCGCGGGGACGCTTCTATCCTTAGCACTGAGCGTAAACCTGCTGGGCGATTGGCTGCGCGATGCGCTGAACCCGAGGTTGCGATGATGCGTTTATACTGTTTGTTCGTTGCCGCCTGCATTTGTGCGACCCTCGTACAGGCAGAAAACACAGAACCCGCATTCGATAAACGGGGTGCTGTGCTGTGCACCTATTCAATCGTCACAATGCTCGAGGCTTACGCGCGTAACTGTGAGCAGTCAGGAACAGGAACACACGCGTCCCTGGTGGAGCTGCTGGAACTACACCGTGATTTCGTTTCGCGAAATGGACCCGGTACAGAAGAACAACTTGACGCGTTCGAAGCATCGCAAATCCCGCCGGGCGCGATCTGCAACGACCAGGACGTTTTGGCATTTTATACTGCTATTGAAGGCGAGATGTCAGATTTCAAAGACAGAACTGAAAAGAGCCTAAGCGTGGATCGAAAGCCCGTGTGGAACCCCTGTATATGACCAGCCCAATCCTCTCTATCCGCAATCTTAGCGTCGATATTCCCACGCGCCAAGGGACTTTGCGGCCTGTAAACGGTGTCTCGTATGACATCGCGGCAGGCGAAATTCTGGGCGTCGTGGGAGAATCAGGTGCCGGAAAATCAATGGCGGGCAATGCTGTCATCGGTCTTCTTAGCCCGCCTGCACATATCGCTGCCGGAGAAATCCACCTGAACGGAACCCGCATTGACCACCTGCAGGGCGAAGCGATGCGATGCCTGCGCGGTAAGGAAATTGGAATGGTGTTTCAGGACCCTCTGACCTCTCTCAATCCACTTCTCAAAATCGGTGACCAGTTGACCGAGACCATGTTGGCCCATCTTGATATCTCACAGGCGGACGCGCGCAACAGAGCTGTCGCAGCCCTTGAGGAAGTGGGCATTCCGGGGGCATCTGAGCGCGTCGACAGCTATCCACACGAGTTCTCGGGCGGGATGCGGCAACGCGTGGTCATCGCCCTTGCGTTGTGCGCCGAGCCAAGCCTGATCATTGCAGATGAACCCACAACCGCGCTTGATGTATCCGTTCAGGCCCAGATCATCGCCCTGCTCAAGCGGCTGTGTCACGAGCGTGGCACGGCCGTTATGCTAATAACCCATGACATGGGCGTCATCGCCGAAGCGGCAGACCGCGTCGCGGTTATGTATGCTGGCAGACTGGCCGAACTGGGGCCCGTGCGCGACGTGCTGACCACCCCACGACATCCCTACACGGATGGGCTGATGGGATCGACCCCGCTCGCTTCGCGCGGCAAGACGCGGCTGCATCAGATACCCGGCGCAATGCCGCGGCTTGACGCGCTGCCCACCGGCTGCGCCTTTGGTCCGCGCTGCTCGCGGGTGCAGGACGACTGCCGCCAGGAGCCGGGCCCGAGCATTCAGGATGGCGCCGGGCGCTCGGCATGTTTTCATCCTCTTACCAGCCAAGGGGTAACTTGATGGCTCTGGTGTCCATTCGCAATCTGACGCGCATTTTCGATGTCTCCAAGCCATGGCTGAACCGGCTGATCGAGCGCAGGTCACGCGCATTGCTAACAGCGGTTTCTGATGTATCTTTCGAGATCGAAGAGCGCTCTGTTTACGCGCTGGTCGGTGAAAGCGGTTCTGGCAAATCGACAATTGGCAAGATGTTGGTCGGGCTTTTAGGCCCTTCATCGGGCTCTGTGGAAATCCGTGGTGTCGATTTGGCCCGCGAAAGTGATGCGAAAAAGATCGATGACGTGCGCGCCGACATCCAAATGATATTTCAGGATCCGTTTGCCTCGCTCAATCCGCGATGGCGGGTGCGAAACATTATTGTCGAACCCGTTGCAGCCCGTGGAGGAAAAACAGACGGGCTAGCCGAACGATTACTTGAGCAGGTGGGCCTGAGCGCTCGTGATGCAGGCAAATTTCCCCATGAATTTTCGGGCGGACAGCGTCAGAGGATCTGTATCGCCCGCGCACTGGCCTCAGAGCCAAAGCTGATCGTCTGCGACGAACCAACGAGTGCGCTGGACGTATCGGTGCAGGCGCAAGTCCTAAACCTGATGAGCGACCTCAAGGACGAATTCGGGCTAACTTATCTGTTCATCAGTCACGATCTGACGGTTGTGCAGCATATGGCCGACAAAATTGGAGTGCTCTATCTGGGGCGACTGGTAGAAGAGGCAGACCCGGACACGCTCTTTGATGACCCGAAACATCCCTATTCTCAGATGTTGCTGGCCGCTGCACCGCAACTGGGCGCCTTTGGCCGGGAAGTGCCGCCACCAACTGGCGAAATTCCTGATCCGATCAACCCACCGCCCGGCTGCGCGTATAATCCGCGCTGTTCGCGTGCAACAGAACTGTGCCGAACAACGCGGCCTGAGTTGCGCGATGTGCGCGGCGCGCGCGTGGCATGCCATATGGTTGAATAGCAATCAAAGCGATGTTGGTCTCTCAGGAGTTGCATGATGACCATAAGGACGTCCCGCAACATCGATTACCCTGCCCAACGGTTCGTTGTTTGCCCTTATTGAATAGCTTTGGTCGCGCAAGCTGTGACCGGTCTTGTGCCAACGCCAAAAATAGCGTTGGTTTTGACATATGAAACAGAAGAATATCCTGGTGGCGGGTGCCGGTATAGTTGGAATATCCTGCGCGATCTGGCTGCAACGCGCAGGCCACAGTGTAACGGTAGTGGATCGGACCGGCCCCGCGTCTGGTACCAGCTATGGCAATGCAGGCGTGCTGGCGGCGGGTGCCGTCGTGCCCGTAACCGTTCCGGGTTTGCTGCGTAAGGCACCCGGGATGCTGCTGAACAAAGAAGCGCCATTGTTTCTGCGCTGGAGCTACTTGCCGCGGCTTCTGCCATTTCTTGCCCAATACATGAAATTTGCGACGGACACGCATGTTGATCGTTACGCCCAAGCGATGAGCACACTTTTGCTTGATTCCGCGGCACAGCATCGGGCCCTTGCAGCCGGCACACCGGCGGAACGCTACATTGCCAACGATGACTATTGCTTTGGCTATCAGACCCGGGCGGCATTCGACGCGGACAGCTATGGCTGGCGCAAGCGCGATTCTGTTGGCGTCCGCTACGAGGTGCTGCACGGCAGCGAATATGCAGCTTTTGACCCGATCTATGGCGATGCATTCGAAACGGTTGTAAGGTGTCTGGACCATGGCAGGATCTCGGATCCAGGCGCCTATGTCAAAGCGCTCGCCGATCATTTTGTCGAACAAGGCGGCACGCTTGAGATCAGCGCAATTCATGACATCGTGATGGAGAATGGTCAAATCAGCGCGCTCATGACCGAAGCCGGACCAATGCAGGCCGATGCCATTGTCTTTGCTTTAGGCCCCTGGTCAAAGGCCATCGCGCACAAGCTTGGCGTCAAGGTGCCGTTGGAAAGCGAGCGGGGATATCATATCGAACTGGTTAATCCCTCTGTTATGCCGCGTGCGCCTATGATGGTTGCGGCAGGCAAGTTCGTCATCACTCCGATGGAGGGGCGCATACGCGCGGCTGGCGTCGTCGAGTTCGGCGGCTTGAAGCTTGGCCCAAGTACTGCGCCGTTTGCGCTGTTGAAACGGCAGGTCGCTCAACTGCTGCCCAATGTCCAGTATGATCACATTGATGAATGGATGGGGCATCGACCTGCCCCGGCGGATAGCCTGCCAGTTATCGGGGCAAATGATCCCCACGGTCTAAGTTACAGCGCGTTTGGGCATCAACATGTTGGCTTGACAGGTGGTCCGAAAACGGGTCGTCTGATCGCAGACCTGATTTCTGGGGCAAGGCCTAACATCGACCTGAGCCCTTTTGATCCTTCAAAACACAAAGCCCGCTAAGCGGGCATTTCAACAGGGAGGCACCATGACATATGTATTTAAAGCAGGCGCAGCGCTCGCTCTGACCGCCACGGTCGCACTGGCCGATGGCCACGCCCAGAACTGGGACATGCCAATGGCCTATGCGGCCACCAACTACCACTCTGAACAGGGTGTTCTGTTTGCCCAGCGTGTTGCCGAGTACACGGATGGTGCAATCAACATCACCGTGCATCCCGGCGGCTCACTTTTTGGTGGTGGTGATATCAAACGGGCAATCCAGACCGGTCAGGTACCAATTGGTGAACGGTTCATGTCTGCCCATGCCAACGAAGCGCCGCTGCTTGGCTGGGACAACCTGCCGTTCCTTGCAACCAGCTACGCCGACAACGCCAAATTGTGGGAAGCGGCGCGCGACGCCGTGAACGCGCAGATGGCTGACCTGAATCTGGTGGCGCTGTATACCTGCCCATGGCCGGGACAAGGTTTCTATTTCAACAAAGAAGTCGGATCATCGGCAGATACGCAGGGCATCAAGTTCCGCAGCTACAACTCTGCCACAGCTACCTTTGCCGAAGAATTGGGCATGATACCAGTGCAAATCGAGGCTGCAGAGCTCAGCCAAGCCCTCGCCACAGGCGTAGCCTCGTCCTTTATTTCTTCCGGCTCAACTGGATATGACCGCAAGGTATGGGAGCATTTGAGCCATTACTACAAAGTAAATGCTTGGTTGCCGCGCAACTATGTGATGGTAAACTCACAAGTATGGGAAGGTTTGGACGAAGCGACCCAAGCGGGCATCCAAAAAGCCGCCGACGAAACCGCAACCTCCTGTGCTGCCAAGTCAGAAAACTTGGCCAACTTCTATTTTGACGAACTGGCCAAGAATGGCATGACCGTCACAGAAGCTTCGCCTGAATTCCTGGCTGAACTGGAAGTGATCGGTGAAAAAATGACAGCACAATGGCTGGCCGACGCCGGTGACGCGGGTCAAGCCATCATTGATGCTTTCAAGGGCAACTAAGCCCACCTCGGGGCGGCGCCACAGCCGCCCCTTTTCACTTTCAGGAGCCCCCAAAATGCGTGACTGGTCCCCGGTGATGGGCCTGCCTCTGTGGGTGTGGCTGTTTGTATTTCCGAGCATATTTGCATTGATCTGCTGGTGGCTTGGGCCCCGGGCGGCGCGTATCTTGCGCCCACTTTGGCGCGGACTGGATCGCCTATACCTTGCATCAGGCGCGATTGCGGCCTGTTTCATGGTTACAATTCTCGGGTTGATCGTCGCAGGTATGATTGCGCGGTGGATCGGCGTCGCCCTTCCCGGCACAACCGAATTCGCGGGATATGCAATGGCGGCGACATCATTTTTTGCGCTCGCCCATGCGATGACGCGCGGGGCACATATTCGGGTTTCAATCTTGCTGAATGCCAACCGGTTCCTGAATCGCTGGCTAGATGTTTTTGCCGTGTTTGGCGCGGCCGTGATTGCCACTTATTTTGCGCGGTACGCGGTAAAGACCAACATTTTTTCCGAGATGTTGAACGACCGGACCCAAGGTCAGGACCAGATCCCGGAATGGGTGGTCACAGTTCTTAGCCTGCCCTCCCGCGCGCCAGGCGAATGGGGGGCTGCACTTTCTGACACTTCGTCTAAGCTTATCTACACACCAGTCTGGGTGCCGCAGCTTGCAATGTCGATCGGTACAGTTCTTTTGGCCATCGCACTTTGGGATACTCTGTGTCGAATGCTGGCTACTGGTGAAAATCCGATTCAAGGGGAGGCAGTGGAATGACCGAAGCCTATGCGACAGTCGTTTTTCTCTTTGTTCTATTTGCCTTGTTAGGATCTTCAATCTGGGTGGGCCTTGCGCTGATGGGTGTTGCCTGGGTGGGGATGGAGCTGTTCACAACCCGCCCCGCAGGTGATGCGATGATCACCACGATCTGGACCGGTGCCAGCAGTTGGACCCTGACGGCTTTGCCCCTGTTCATCTGGATGGGCGAGATCCTATATCGCACCCGATTGTCACAAGACATGTTCCGGGGCCTCGCCCCATGGATGCGCTGGCTGCCCGGTGGCCTTTTGCATACAAATATTGCGGGATGTACCATCTTTGCCGCTGTTTCGGGATCATCAGCAGCCACGCTGACCACAGTGGGCAAAATGTCGATCCCCGAGCTGCGCGCGCGCGGGTATCCCGAATATATGATCATCGGAACGCTGGCGGGCGCGGCGACGCTGGGCCTCATGATCCCGCCATCTCTGACACTGATTGTCTATGGTGTATCGATCAACGAAAGCATCATCGAGTTGTTCATGGCCGGTATCGTTCCTGGCCTCGTTCTAGCCGCGCTTTTTGCAAGCTATATTATCGGCTGGCATTTCCTGCGCCCACACGAGCGCCCAGAACCGGACCCCAGTATGACGCTGGGTGCAATGATCTTTGAAAGCCGGTTTCTGTTGCCTGTGTTGCTTTTGGTCTTTGCCGTAATCGGATCGATGTATTTTGGCTGGGCCACGGCAACCGAAGCTGCGGCGGTTGGTGTTCTTGGGTCGCTCGTGCTGGCCATGTTCCAAAGATCATTGACGCCTCAGGCCTTCTTTGCCTCGCTGATGGGTGCCACGCGCACCAGTGCGATGATTGCGCTGATCCTTATGGGCGCCGCGTTTTTATCTCTTGCGATGGGCTTTACCGGCCTGCCCCGCGCATTGGCAGCAACAATCGACGAGATGAACCTGTCGCCGATCACGTTGATCGCAGCACTAACAGTGTTCTACATTGTCCTTGGCATGTTCCTTGATGGCATTTCATCAGTGGTGCTAACCATGGCCATCGTTGAGCCTATGATCCGTCAGGCCGGCATCGACGTGATTTGGTTTGGCATCTTTATCGTTGTTGTAGTCGAAATGGCACAGGTCACCCCGCCCATTGGCTTTAATCTATTCGTGCTACAAGGCATGACTCGCCACGAAATATCGTACATTTCAAAAACGGCAGTCCCGATGGTAGGTCTGATGTTGCTGATGGTGGTGATACTGGTGATCTGGCCAGAACTGGCCACGTGGCTGCCAGACAACATCCGCGCCTCCCGAGAATGACAACGGCCCTGACCGTACTGCAATTGGACACGTGCTTTCCTCGTGTACCCGGTGATGTGGCCTGCGCTCAAAGCTATTGCGCCAAGGTTGAAATTATACGCATACCTCAGGCTCAGGTTTCAAACATTGTGACATCTGATCCAAGTTGCGTCGACATTACACCATTTGCCGATGCATTGGCCCAAGCACGGGGCGAGGTGATTGCAACGTCTTGCGGCTTTCTGGCCTACTGGCAGCAGCACCTGGAGGCCCTGACAGACCGGCCCTTTGTCGCCTCGGCACTCAACGCGCTGAATCGACTGAATACACCGGCGGATCGTACGGCAATCCTAACTTTTGACGCTGATACCCTGATGGCGGGCCACAGGGCGCTGATCAAGGGACGCGCGGCTCATGTTGTCGGGTTGCGGCCCGACATGCACTTGCGCGAGGTGATCAAGCAGGACGCGCGCGCACTGGATGAAACCCTTGCAGCCCGCGAAATCGCTCATCTTGTGGCACAGAGTGTCCCTGAGTGGTGCAACACACTGGTGCTTGAGTGTACGAACCTGCCACCTTACAAAAAAGCAATTGCTGACAAGTTTGGCGGCCAGATTATAGACATTCTGACCGAGATTGAGCATTGCCGACCTTGCACCGTTGCACCCGCTTTTCTGTCGCTTACTCCAGATGCAGCGCTGTAAGCGTTGCGGCACACGCCACAAGATCCGGCAAACCTTCGATCAGGTCCGACAGGCTGCGCCGTTGCACGGGGGCATGTACCGAAAGTGTCGCCATGAGCTTTCCGTCATAGTCCAAAACTGGCACTGCTATTGCGGTCATGCCAGTCATGAATTCCTCGTTGTCAGTAGAATAACCGCGTTCACGCGTCGCCTGAATCTCGGCTTGAATTGCATCAATATCTGTCAGAGTTTGATCCGTCAGCCTTTCCAGAGCGCGCCCTTTCAGGACTGAACGCAGCACATGCGGACGCAAGGTCGACAGGTACATTTTGCCACTCGCGGTGCAGTGGAACGGCACCTGCGTGCCTACGGGCAATTGGATACGCAACGGCCACTCTGTTTCAGCCCTGTCAAGATAAGTCATACCTTCGCGATCGGGTGTTGCCAGATTGCATGTCTCACCAAGCTTGGCCGCCAGACCTCGCATGATTGTCAGCCGTCCAGTGCGCAAATGTTCCGATGACATTGTGCTAACGGCTAAGGCCCGCAAACGCGGTCCCGGGCCATAGGATCTACCATCGATATCACGCTGAAGAAACCCTTCGGCCTCTGCTGTTTGCAGTATCCTGTGCACGGTGGGCTTGGGTAGTCCAAACTGTTCCACCAGCATAGCGGGTTTTACTGCCACCCCGCGACGCGCGATCTCTTCGAGCACAACCAATACCCGTAAGTTGGTCGGGATTTGGCCATCAGAGTGATTTTCAAGATCGTCTGCCATAGGACCTTTTATTTTATCTATCGGGAAGCAACATCAAGGCAAGATCCGGTGTAAATGCGACCAGCACCCAGACCGATATGAGCGAAAAGAGGTACAACGTAGAATACCGGAGCAGGCGGAAATATGGAACACCCGTTACACCGGATGCAACATAAAGATTAAGCCCGTATGGCGGAGTAATAAACCCGATCGATGCCCCCACCAGAAACACAACCGCAAAGTGAATTGGGTCGACCCCAACCGAAGCGGCAATAGGCGCTAGGATCGGGGCTAGGATTATGGTCACGGGCAAGGATTCCAGGATCATCCCGGACACAAACACAATTGCCATCGCCGTAAAGAGCACCGGATAATATCCACCCATCCCGCGCAGCAAATCACCAATCACTTGGGATGCTCCAAGTGCACCCAACACCTGCTGCATCACAATAGACACAGCGATCAGCGGCGTCAGAATACCTGCGATCTGAGCAGAACGGCCAACCACCGAAGGCACATCAGCCGCACGAAAGCCTTCGACCACAATCATGGCAAAGAAGGGTTTTTCATCCACCGCTGAACTTTGGTCTGTTCCCATCATCTTGTTCAATGGATAGCTGATCACACCAACGATGATACCAAAGCCAACGGTAACACCCGCCGCTTCTGTTGGCGAAAACTTGCCTGTGTAGATCCCCCACAGCACCAGCCCAATCGCAAAGAAACCGAGCCAAGCACCGACAGCCGTTTTCAAAACGCGAAACGGCGATAACTTTATCAGATAGCCCCACTTGTTCATCGTCGAAACCACAAAGCACATCGACATCATCGCCAGCACCATCAACGTGCCGGGGATGATACCCGCAATAAACAAATCAGAAATCGGCAAGTTCATCAAAAAGCCATAAACGATAAAAATGATGGATGGCGGGATGATAATGCCGACCGTTCCACCTGCGGCGGCAGTCGCGGCAGAAAACCGTTCGTCATACCCACCCTTGATCATTTCCGGGTGCAACATAGACCCGATCGTCGCCGTAGTCGCCGAATTCGAACCCGAAATCGCAGCAAACAACCCGCATGCCCCAATAGCTGCCATGGCCAGCCCACCGCGCAACCAACCCAGGCAGGCATAGGCAAAATCCGACAAGCGCTTGGCGATCCCTGATTTGTTAATCAAGTCTCCGGTTAGGATAAACAGAGGCATGGCCAAAAGCGCAAACCCGTCTTTGAAAACATTCAGCAACTCGTTGCCCGCATTGTCGAGGGTTAAACCGATCACCAGACTGCAGCCAACCGACCAGTAGAAAATCACCAGCAACACAGGTGTTCCCAACATGAACAGCCCTGTCACAGCGATAGAAATAATCGTAATCCACGTGCCATCTGTCATCACATGTCCCCCCCGATTATGGCCCTACCAATCAATGCTTCATCGTTGCGGTATTTCGAATAATCGATCAGCGCATTGCCAACCACCCGGCCTGCCATCATAATAAAGCAGAGCGGCATCGTGATGATGAACCACCAACGCATGACGCCGTCAGTTCCCAACACGATCTGAAAGTTGTCATAGGTGTTAACCGTAATGCGCGACATGGTCGTCACGCAGATGACACAAAAGACAAACCACAAGATGTTGTCCATTAACAAACAGCAATACTGCTGCGTATGGCTCATCTTGGCGCGAAATTCGCTAAAGCTTAGGTGCGTGCGTAGTTTGACATTATAGGAACACCCATACCAAGACATAATCATGAAGATCAGCGGTGGTATCGTCGTTGACCATGGCACCTGACTTGAAAAGACAAAGCGCTGGATCACCCCCACAAAAATAATTAATGCGATCAAAATATAGGCTGTAACAGCAACGGTCCGTTCCAATTGCTTATCCAAGATGGGAACAGCCTTGTAGAGATAATGAACCAAAATGGCTCCGACGACTGTCAGCGGCCCAAAAACCAGCCAAGCCGCGTCAGATCGGTATGCCTGCGTCACTTTGAAATTTATTTCGCCGCTTAATGTCGCTGTAACGATGGTAGCCGCGTCCGCCCAGATTGACACCTGGCGTCCCTCCCCTTGCTTATTCTTTATCGACTATGTCGCGTTCTGCGATCTTGGACAAAAAAGCCGGCCCCGCCAAGGGGGCCGACCAGTAACTCTTTTGTCGAAGTTAGGCTTTCCACCAGCGGCGCGGCTCAACGTTCTCAGGCAGTGTATCGGCCGAGATCGTGCGAACTTCGTCGTAAATTTCCTGGTAGGTGTCTGCGCCACCCTGCCAACCGTTGATCCGCGTGCGCCATTCTTCCCACAGCTGAGGTTGATACTCGGGCGAGCACATTTCTTCGGCTTTCTTGATCTCTGCATCAGACAGGAATGCGTTGCGCACGTTGTTTTGCGCAAAGATCGAGTTCGGCATCATCGGATCAGACTGACCGACGGTGTTGATCAGCGCAACTTCGTTGGCTGCCTGTACGTGGGTTTGCGCCCAATACGAGGATTCCATCACAGCGTCCTGCAACTCGCCACCGAGGCTGTCGAACACCGAGGCGTTCATTGCCGTATGCTCTGTACCGCAGAAGAAGTTCAGGTGCACCGATTGGGACACAACCGGAGACATGTTAGCATATGCCACGGCCGAGGCCCATGTTTCCGCACCGTCGATCAGACCCTGCTTGAGGGCGTCGAGCGTTTCTTCCCATGCAACCGGAACCGGGTTTAGGTTCAGAGCGGTCATTGCGATTCGGCCTAACTGGGTGCCCGTCACGCGGTTTTTTGTGCCGAAAAGTTGCTCGACCGATGTCACAGTTTCCCTGTCTTCCCAAGCCATACCCAGCTGGATTCCACGCAATTCAGCATGGCTGAAGAGGAACTTGAGACCGTGGCGACGCTCGTATGGCTCGCGCAGCAACGCTTGCGATTTTGGCGAGTATAGGAAGTGGTACTGGTCCGCGCGATTACGGAACATATACGCATAGTCCAATACGTTCAGGTATGGTGCACCACCGGCAGAGTTCTGCGTGGAAGCAGCATAGATATCAACAATACCCTGCTGACACTTTTCGACGCAAGAGACCTGACCACAGATCTGATTATCACCGATAAATTCAACTCGGATCTCGCCGTCTGTACGGCTTTCCAGATCACGTGCAAATTCCAGAGCGCCAGCGCGCTCGATCAGCAAGTTGCGCGCGTTAAAGCCAGCAGCGCCAAATTTCAACGTAAACTTCGCTTCTTTGGCAAAGCGCTTATCGTACGTCGACTCGGCAGCAGAAGCGAGATTCGCAAGGCTCATTGCCCCACCAAACCCACTCGCAGCCAAAAGTGTAGAGCTCATGCCGTAACGGCCTGCCACTCTAAATAAATCGCGGCGCGAAATGCCATTGATTTTGTCACTAATTCCCATGCTATCCTCCCTGATGTGCATTATTGAGACGTTTCATCTCAAAAAAGACTAGTTTAATAAAAGCAACCTGTATAGGTTTTTTTTGATACAAGCGCCAAAACATGAAGGAGGATCACAATGGAGGCCGATTATGTAATAGTGGGCGCGGGCTCGGCCGGCTGTGTGATCGCAAACAGACTAAGCGCCAACCCCTTGAACAAAGTCATTTTGTTGGAGGCCGGCGGGCGCGACCTGAACCCTTGGATCCACATCCCTGTCGGCTACTTCAAGACGATTCATAATCCCAGTGTCGATTGGTGCTACAAGACCGAACCAGATCCTGGACTAAACGGACGCTCTATCGAATGGCCGCGCGGCAAGGTCTTGGGCGGGTCATCATCACTGAACGGGTTGCTCTATGTCCGTGGGCAGCCCCAAGACTATGATCGCTGGGCTCAGATGGGCAACAGAGGTTGGGCGTGGGACGACGTTCTGCCGTTGTTCAAACGTTCGGAAAAAAACGAGCGCGGCGCGGACCAGTTTCACGGCGATCAGGGCAGTTTGTCAGTTTCAAACATGCGCATTCAACGCCCTATCACAGACGCATGGGTCGCAGCTGCCCAGGCTGCGGGATACAAGTTCAATTCGGATTATAACGGTGCCGAACAAGAAGGCGTTGGTTTCTTTCAACTGACAGCGCGCAACGGCCGCCGATGTTCTGCCGCAGTCGCATTTCTGAACCCAGCCAAAAGCCGTAGCAACCTCAAGATCATCACCCACGCGCAGGTCGAAAAAGTTCAAATCAAAGACAAGCGCGCTACCGGCGTTATTTACAAAGATCGCAGTGGCGCAACACGGGCAATCACCGCGCGTCGCGAGGTTATTCTGTCTGGCGGTTCGATAAATTCACCACAGCTATTGATGCTTTCCGGCATTGGCGAGGCAGCACAATTGGCCGAACATGGCATTGAGGTGATTGCAGACCTGCCCGGTGTCGGCAAAAACTTGCAGGATCATTTGCAGGCTCGCTTGGTGTACAAATGTAACGAACCAACACTAAATGACGAAGTCTCAAGCCTGCTTGGGCAAGCGAAAATTGGGCTCAAGTATCTGATGTTTCGTGCGGGACCGATGACAATGGCCGCGAGCCTTGCTACCGGCTTCATCAAAACACGCGACAACGTGGAGACACCGGACATTCAATTTCATGTACAGCCACTGTCGGCAGAGAACCCGGGAAAAGGTGCAGATGCTTTCTCGGCATTTACCATGTCAGTGTGCCAGCTGCGCCCTGAATCCAAGGGGGAAATTCGTCTAGCAAGTGCGGACAGCAAAACGTATCCAAAGATCATTCCAAACTACTTGAGCACAGAGACCGATTGTCAAACAATCGTCAAAGGGATCAAGATTGCTCGCCAGATCGCGCGACATGCGCCTCTGAACTCAAAGATTTCGGAAGAGTATCGTCCGCATGCGGGTCTTCCTATGGACGACGACGATGCCACGCTTGACTGGGCACGCGACAACACCGCATCGATCTATCATCCAACCGGCACATGCAAGATGGGCAATGATCCGCGCAGTGTGGTGGACAGTGAATTGCGCGTTCATGGCATTACCGGGCTACGGATAGCAGATTGTTCGATTATGCCAGAGATCGTTAGCGGCAACACCAACGCCCCAGCGATTATGATCGGTGAGAAAGCATCTGACTTGATCCTTTCTGCAGACTAAATCGTCATGCGTAAAACTTGAATTATCCAACATTTCCAGAAATCAAAGATTTCAATGCGCTAGATCATATTCAAAGATTCAGATATCTTTCAAACGCTATGCGACAGCGATGGGCTGGATATGATTGTTCTAAACGCTCATGCCCCAAATGCACTAAGAATTGTTCCTGTAGGACAAAGGCCCTTGCCCACGTCCAGCAAGGGTCAGAGTATTTAGTAATTTCGTGCCCCGTCTTCGGGTGCTATGCGCGGAACAAGTGCGCGCACAAGGCTGGTCATTTCCAGTGTTCCCACTGGGCTGCCGTCACGGGTAACGACATAAGTATGGGATGTGTCCCCACCAGATTTTGAAATCATATTTTCAAGCGTGTCATCAATATCGACCTCGCCATGCGCACTGCTTGGAACTGTCGATCCTTCAAGCGGGGTCATGATTGACCGAACACGCAGCACGCGCGCGCGGTTGATATCGCTGACAAAGTCTTCGATGTAAGGGTCGTTGGGATTTAGCAGAATATGCTGCGGTTCGCCCTGTTGCACCACATAACCATCTTTAAGGATCACAAGGTGGTCAGCCAGCTTAAGAGCTTCGTCCAAATCATGCGTGATAAAGATGATGGTCTTGTGCAACTCTTTTTGGAGCTCAAGTAGCAAGTCCTGCATATCCGTCCGGATCAGTGGATCAAGCGCAGAAAAGGCTTCGTCCATCAGCATAATGTCGGTGTTAGCCGTCAAGGCGCGTGCAATCCCGACACGTTGTTGCATTCCACCCGAAAGTTGCGCCGGATAGTGATGTTCGAACCCATTTAGTCCGACTCGGTCCAACCACTTTTTCGCTTCTTTGTCACAGTCTGCTTCATTGTGCCCCCGCACGGACAAGGGCATCCCTGCGTTCTTGAGCACTGGCTTGTGCGGCAAAAGGGCGAACTTTTGGAACACCATCGACATCTTTTCCTGCCGCGCCTTGCGCAAACCGTCTTCGGACAGTTTCATCACGTCTTCGCCCTGGACAATGATTTCACCCGCGGTGGGTTCGATCAACCGGTTCAGGTGCCGGATTAAGGTGGACTTTCCAGATCCGGACAGGCCCATCACAACCGTAATCTCACCTGCTTGCATGTCGACGTTGATATCGTTGAGGCCCAGCACATGTTTGTGCTGCGCCAGCAACTCTTCCTTGGTCATGCCGTCTTTGACATGGTGCAAAACGTCCTTGTCCCGGGCGCCAAAGATTTTGTATAGCCCGCGAAGGCTGACCATTGGTTCAGTCATTTTTCCGGTTCCTATCAATGTTTCACACGAGTCATATCAACACGGCTCAGCGCAGCTTTAGATACGCGATCAAGGATCACGGCTAGCAGTACGATGCCGATACCAGCAACGATGCCGACGCCCAGTTCCAGGTTGCGGATACCGCGCAACACGTTCACGCCCAGGCCCGGTGCTGATACAAGCGACGCGATCACGACCATGGCAAGGCTCATCATGATGGTTTGGTTTATTCCAGCCATGATATTGGGCAGTGCCAGCGGCATTTGCACTCGCAGAAGCTTTTGTCGGGAGTTCATACCAAAGGCGTTTGCGGCTTCGATGACGTCCTGATCAACAAGTCGTATGCCCAGATCGGTCAGGCGGATTACTGGCACAATTGCATAAAGAATGATCGCAATCCCATAGAGCTTGGATTCAGTCACAGAGAACAGGAAAATCAGCGGGATGAGATAAACGAAAGTCGGCAAGGTTTGCAAAAGATCAAGTATCGGCACGGTGGATTTTTGCAGGCGATCCGATTTTGACATGGCAATGCCAACGGGGACACCCAGCAATACAGAGATGCTTGTACAGACAAAGATGATCGATAGGGTCTGCATTGCGACATCGTAGTGGTCCACAAGACCCAGCAACATGATTGAAATGAATACAAAAATAGTTACAGGTTTTGACCGTGAAGCCCAATAAGAGATCGCAACCAAGATCGGCACCATGACAAACCATGGCGTTGCTTCAAACAGCCACAGCGCTCCATCCAACAACCAGCTTAGCGGTTGGGTAATCGGATCTAAGACTGTTTTGAGCGCGGGCTTTGCAGCTAAAAAGCCTTCTTCGATGCCTTTTGTGACATCACGTGATTGCAACACGCTGCTGCAACTTTCGTTCAGATTGTCGAGTGATGGAAATGGAAAAAATTCGCCTTTGGCTTCATCTCCGCCAGCTTTGGCCATTAGATCTGCCATCGAAAGCGGCGCGCCGTCGCCGGCCTCACCGCACCAACCGCTCAGCCCTAATGCGCTGAATATACTGTCATAAAAAGCCATCCGGACCCATCCTTCGCACTGTTCCAAGTGCCCTTCGCCCATACGAGGGCGAAGGGCATTTTATTTAGCCGTTATCGAGAATTGCAGCGAGCTTTTCGCGCGCTTCGTCATTCAGCCATTCGGCCCAAACATCCTTGTAGTTTGTCAAGAAGTAGACAGCAGCTTCGTCATAGGACGCGTTTCTGTCGAGGCGCCATGCCAGCACTTCGCCCATCTGCTCGTTGGTAAAGCTGACTTTGGCCATCAAAGCCGCCGCCGCGGGCTCACGTTCCGAGAAGCCACCAGCCGCAGCTGTCACAACTTTTGACGCGGGGTACGCCGAGAAACCCGGGTTAGTACAGTCCACATTACCATTACAGGTGTGCGCTTCTGCGTCATACGCAGGTACTTCGACTGCGACCATTGGGTATTTTCCCAAAACAGCGGTTGGCGCCCAGTAGTAACCAAACCAAGGTGCCTTTTCGTCGTAGGCGGCAGCGATAGACGTTTGCAATGTCTCACCAGAACCGTGCTGGAACCGCTCAAGACCACCGGCCTCGGCACCTGCTGCAATCAGGTTGTTGTTGTTGATAATGTCACAGGCCCAACCTGATGGGCAGTCGTGGAATTTGCCTCCAACAGCTGCGGGGTTAGCCATGATGCCTTCCCATGTGGTTAGCTCTGGGTTGGATTCAGCCAGATATGCAGGGATCCACCAAGCTTCGACACCACCATCGGACAGCACGTCCGCCAGTTCAACCAGTTTGCCTTCCGCCAGAAGACCAGGATAGGCAGGCGTAGAGTTTGCCCAGACCTCTGTCAGGATATCGGGTTCGCCTGTTTCCGTAACAGAAGTGATCGCCGTTACAGTTGACGACGGCACCTTTTGCACTTCGCAACCATAGCCTTGTTCCATCAAGAACGCCGCAACAGCTGTGACAACAGCAGACGAGGCCCAGTTCATTTCGGTAATCGTTACTTCGCCGCAATCAGCATAGGCTGCGGAGCCCGTCGTCATGAGCGCAGCAACCGCAGCACCCTTCAGTAAGTTAAGTTTCGTTTTCATTTCGGTTTCTCCCGTTAGTCATTTACGCCCTTGTTGATTTTCCGCTGCGGGCCGTGGGCGTATGGCCGTGCATTGGTACGCTTGTTTTGCGTGTAATGCCGTATCGTCAAGTCACGACCGGCATTTCATAGTCTGCGCGTGACGTCAAAAGCCGAGCAGCCCCGTCGCGGACTACGATATTTTCCTCATGGACCATCATCAACCCGTCGCCATAGCTAATTGACGGTTCGATGGTCAACACCATGTTTTCCACCAGCTCTGTCGTATCAAAAGCCGCATGTGACGGCTGTTCCGTCAACTGCATGCCAAGCCCATGACCAAGCCGCCCGATATCGCCACCGGACCTGTCCATTTCAGCGATCACCCCAGACATCGCCACAAACAGATCACGGCAAGTGTTACCAGACTTCGCGGCTTCGATCCCCGCTTGCGTGGCACGCCATAGAACGTCATAGGCCCGCAAGGCTTCATCACCGGCATGGCCAATGGCCCAATTTCGATCAAAGTCGCAGAAATATCCATCCCAGGTGCAGCCTGTGTCCAGCATCAGAACATCCCCATACTGAAGCGGTCTGCGCGATGGCGGTGAAATGACATCAGCATAACCACCCTGATCTGCGGCACCGACAACATACGGTGCGTCGTCCGCACCGGCACCAATTGCGGCAAGACGGAACTGGCGAAACACCTCTTCCAGTGGCATCCCCTGATGAATGACCTCTGGCACCTTGTCGAAGGCTGTTGATCCGATTCTGCAGATATGTTCAATTTTTTCAATCTCAGAAGGTGATTTGACCATACGCAGCCCTTGAACTAGGCCCGTTACATCAGCAATTTCAAGCCCCGACAAACCAACCATCAGCCGCTCCCAGTCGCCTAGTGGCATTTGCAATTTGGTCTCGTGCCCTTTTAACACGCCTATTTTTTTACCTTTTTTCGCCAACGGCGCAAGCAGATCGGTAAGCAAGCTGATGCCATCATCCAGTGGCGCGGGCGCACTCCAGGTGCGGATGTCATCAATCCAAGTGCGGCGCATCAGTTCCGCACCGATTTCAGGTATCACAGCAGCTGGCTTCCCACGGTTGGGAACAAACACAAACCAAGGCCGCGTTGGGCTTTGCCAGAAGAGCGTATGAAACCCGGTGAAATAACGAACGTCCTGCTCGCTCATTAGCAACATACCCGCAAGGCCTGCAGCTGCCATCAGTGCCTGTGCTTTGGCCGTGCGCACGACGAACTCAGCGTTTTCAAAGCCTCGATTGGGTGCAGTTGCGGTCATGGGCATGTTGTAATGTCCTTCAAGCCATGTCGGAATTGTGTTGGCCAACAATGGCATGTGCAGAAAACTCGGCCATTTCTCCGCGCCAGACCTGTCTTCCAAAACAAAAGGGCACACCCGCTTTGTCTCGGATCACTTGTTCAAGCGTTATTACCGTGTGGCGCGCCGAAATGTTCAAAAGCTTGGCCTCGTCCGTTCGTACACCGCGCATGCTTATAACAATATCTCCAGTACTGGCGGCAGCACCATAGTTATTTTCAAGGATCTGCGTCGTTGAATGGCGCAGATCATGCCGCAGGAAATCAGGAAATCGGTCGGCAAGCACATACTCAGTTTCTAGAAAAATCGGATGGCCCCCTGTATGAAAAAGCCGGGTATAGGCGAAGATGGCGCTACCCTCAGGCTGATCGAAAACTGCTGCCAGTCTATTGTCTGCATAAGTCTGGGACGTTTCAACAACTTCGATCTTAAGGTCGACATCATCTGTCTGTGCCGTTTTTACAAAGCTGACCATGTTGCTGACGTTGTACTTAAGTCGCTGTGGCGAAACAAAGCGCCCGCGCCGGTCTGCACTGTATACCAGCCCTTCGATTTCCAATGCTTCGAGCGCCCGGCGACCTGTCATCCGACTGACGCCATATTGTTCTGACAGGTTGCGTTCTGAAGGGAGGATACCATGCTCTTTCAAGACCCCAGTCGCAATCTGATCACGGATTTCATCTACAATTTGCAGAAACCGGGGGCCACGTGACGGGTCGCTTTGCCTGTTTTGGTTTCCCGGTTTGTCCAACAAATTCCGGTTCCTCGAATCAATGCTATCCAAAAGGCTAAGTGGTATATACCAGATCAATCAAGCATTTAATTTCGTGTCGACAGGTTTCGCAGTTTCCTCGATATCTACGATTACATTATCTGGTCGGAGCAAGTTGTCACACTGCATTGCAAAGTGGCTTGGCAGCCAAGACAATAAGAACTCTTTTTAGCGCGATGATGTGATCTTCGAGAAGATTCAAACAAACTGTGAATTTGTCCGGCAAGTTTGGACAGCGTGCTAAGATGTATCCAACACGATTAAATGGATACGAGTATTACAAGGCGATTTAACTCCTCAAATAAGCAAGCATAGGGAGTAGGGATCACTATGAATAGTTCCTGCACAACAGACCTAGAGCGCTCAGCCCACTAGAAAGTTTAGTCTAGGAAAGGATGACCTAAAGGCGCCCCGCAGAACGCCTTTGGGTTTTGATACAAAGATCGGTGGTTCAATCTACGATGCTTAAAGCCACAAAGCGCGGGTCTCCTGCGCGGCGCACGAGCAAAAGAAGTGACTTGCGCCCAGCCTCTTTGACTTCTTTCAAACGAGTCTCAAACTGAGAAATGCTTGTCACCTTTTGCTGACCAGCTTCTGTAATAACGTCGCCCGCGCGCAGCCCTTTTTCAAAAGCCTCGGTTGCTTCGTCAACGGCCGTAACAAGCAGCCCTTCCAGTTTGTCATCTAAACCCAATTCAACACGCACTTCTTCTGTCAGCTTGCTGAGCGTCAGCCCCAGCACGTCTTTTGTACGCGGTTCTTCGGGTTCGTTAGGGGGTGTCGCCACGGCAGGAAGAGCGCCCTCTGCCTCTTCGCGCCGGCCAAGTTTCACGCGCAAAGTTAACGTGGCACCGTTCCGAAATACAACGACGCGCACTGTCTCGCCGACGGGGCTGTTGCCCACTTGCCGCACAAGACCACGGGTGTCGTCGACATTGACACCTGCAAAGCTAATGATGACGTCGCCATTTTTCATGCCCGCTGCTTGCGAAGGCCCTTCCATTACAGATGTCACTAACGCACCTGCAACATCTTCAAGGCCGATCGCCTCGGCAATGTCTTCAGTCACGTCCTGAATTCGCACACCCAGCCAACCGCGGCGCGTTTCCCCGAATTTCTGCAACTGTTCGACCACACGGGTCACTACATTCGACGCCATCGAAAAGCCGATACCGATCGAGCCACCATTTGGTGAAAGGATCGCTGTGTTTACGCCAATCACTTCACCATCCATGTTGAATAGCGGACCACCTGAGTTGCCACGATTGATTGCCGCGTCGGTCTGGATGTAATCATCATACGTTCCACTTAGCGCCCGATTACGAGCGGAAACGATACCCGCCGAAACCGAAAACCCCTGTCCTAGCGGGTTACCCATTGCGATCACCCAGTCCCCTACAAGAGCAGTGTCGCTGTCTCCAAACGGTACGTGCGACAGCGGTTTATCCGCTTCAACCTTAAGCAGGGCGATGTCAGTGTTGGGGTCAGTGCCTATCACCGTCGCTTTCAACTCTTCGCCGTTGAAAAACTCGATCAGAATTTCGTCGGCCCCTTCGATCACGTGGTTGTTTGTAACGACAAAGCCATCTTCCGAAATCACAAATCCAGATCCAAGCGCAGATGAACGGCGCGGCCTGTTGCGTTGGCCATTGTTGTTTCGATCTTGAAACTCACGAAAGAAATCTTCGAAGGGGGATCCTTCTGGCGCAATGCCTTGTGGCCCAGTGCGACCTTCGATCAACGTGGAGGTTGTGATGTTCACGACCGAAGGGCTGATCTGTTCGGCCAAAGGGGCCAAGCTATCCGGGCGCGCGGAAGCGTTTAACGCCTGCACCAAAATGAAGGCAAATGTCAGCACGCCCAACACAAGGGTGCGAACATAAAAAGTATTGTTAAGCTGTTTTGATCGTGCGATTACACGTCTTTGCATCAGGTCCCTCCTGCATGTTCTTTTCAGCCGTGAATGCCTGCGTACGACCGTTTAAATTTGGTCACATGCTGGACGTTTGACAGTCCGGCCATTGATTACTTAAAATGGCGTCCGGTGTAAGACTGTCAACTCAGTATGACCAAAGCGTGAACAATCTTACAGCGATCTAGGCAACCCAATCTGGAACGCCAACCAAATCAAAATCAGGCCTGCAACCAACACCAAAGCCCCGAATTGCCGCCGGGCAGATTCTGGTAAACTACGCAAAACCTCGAGCACCTTTTCAATGAGCGAAGGGGCCAGAATATAAGCCAGCCCCTCCACCATCATCACAAGCCCGCAGGCAAGCAGCACCCAGGCCACTAGTCGCCTTCAACGCTGCGCGTGCCCTGATCAGAGCGCAGATAGTTGAAAAACTCGCTGTTCGGCGACATCACCATTGTTGAATTCGATCCCTTAAGCGCCCGCTCGTACGCTGTAAGCGAGCGGTAGAATTCAAAGAACTCGGGGTCGGCACCAAACGCTTGCGCAAAGATCGCGTTGCGGCGGGCGTCAGCCTCACCACGGATGATTTCAGCCTGACGTTCAGCATCCGACACCAACTCGACCACAGTACGATCCGCTTGAGCGCGGACGCGCTGTGCGGCTTCGTTACCACGGGCGCGTTCGTCGGTTGCTTCACGCTCCCGTTCTGCACGCATTCGCTGGAAGGTCGCATCCAAGTTTTCAGTGGGCAGGTCGGTACGCTTCAGACGCACGTCGATCACTTCAATCCCCAGCGCGCGGGCTTCCACAATCGCCGCATTGCGGATCCGCAACATCAGCGCCGCCCTATCCGAGCTTAGAATATCATTGGATGAAACCGAACCAAGAACCTCCCGTGTTTCCGCTCGCAAAATCGAATCCAAACGGTTTTCTGCTGTGGCAATGCCGCCTGTACCCACCGCTTGGCGGAACTGTTCCACATCCACGATCCGGTATCGGGCAAAGGCATCTACCACCAGACGACGATCATCCAGTGGAGTGACCTCAAGCGGGTCTATGTCACGGCTCAGAATACGATCGTCATAGCGCACGACTTCTTGGATCAGAGGAACCTTGAAGGCGAGCCCGGGTTCTTGTTTGACATCAACGATCTGACCAAATTGCAGAACCAGTGCCTTTTCGCGTTCATCCACGATGAACAGCGACGACGAAGCGACCGCAAGAAGCACCACGACGATTGGCAGCAAAAGAGTTGTACGGCGCATCAATTTGACCCTCCACGGCGAAGTTCATTGAGCGGAAGATACGGGACAACACCCTGACCAGAGCCACCACCAGTGTTTTCATCCAGAATGATTTTGTCCATCTGACCCAACACGTTTTCCATGGTTTCAAGATACAATCGTTTACGGGTTACTTCCGGGGCCTTGGTATACTCTGCCAGAACCGCAGAGAAGCGCGAAGCCTCACCTTCGGCTTGGTTCACTTGCTGTGCGCGGTAACCTTCGGCTTCTTCCAAAAGTTGGGCCGCCTGACCACGTGCTTCGGCAAGAACCTTGTTAGCGTATGCATCCGCCACATTTTGCAAGCGATCCCGTTCTTGTTCGGCTGCTTGCACATCACGGAATGCGTCGATTACCGATTGCGGTGGGTCAGCTTTGTCAAAGTTCACACGAATAATGTTCACGCCTGAATCGTAGCTGTCGAGCGTAGACTGGATCAGGTCCTGCAAGCGGCCTGCAATGGCCCCCCGGTCCCGGTTTAGGATCGGCGCCAGATCTGACTGTGCGATGATTTCACGCATCGCCGATTCCGACACGGCGCGGATCGTTGGACGTGGATCGCGCAAGTTAAATAGGAACTGTTCGGGGTTGTTGATATTCCACACCACCTGAAAATCAATATCAACGATATTTTCGTCGCCGGTCAACATCAGACCCGCTTCGGAATTGGTGCGACCAACGCCGATGTCCTCAGTCCGTTCACTGGTGACCTGCAAAACTTCTGCCGTCACAACTGGCCAAGGCGCAAAGTTCAGACCCGAATTCCCAACGGCAGAGAACTCGCCCAAGAACAATTCGACCGACTGTTCTTCGGGACGGACAGTATAGAACGATGAAAACAGCCACAGGGCAAAAGCAGCTATCACCGCGCCAAACACCGTGCGTCGCGTCAGGAATGGGCCGCCACCGCCAACAGGGCCGCGCCCGCCACCCGTGCCGCCGCCACCACCGCGACCGCCCATCAGGACGCGCAGCTGTTCTTGGCCTTTCTTCACTAATTCTTCGATCTCGGGAATCTGCGGGCCTTCGTCACCCGGACCACGCCCGCCATTGTCACGTCCTGGGCCGCGCGGACCATTTCCGCGCCCGTCATTGCCACCGCCCGAATCTCCGCCGCCCCCCCAGGGGCCGCCCGTATTGCCAGCCATATGGTGTAACTCTCCTTTAGTTGCGCAGTGATCCCACGCGGTTATGTTTAAGATGTGTTTTCTTGAACAAAGTTCAAGTTGTTCGCAAAGGTGTCTTCATTGTTACGATCTCTTCGGACATTGTCGGGTGCACAGCAACCGTTCGGTCAAAATCTTCTTTTGTTGCGCCCATTTTGATCGCAATGCCTGCCAACTGGATCATCTCGCCTGCGTTTGGTGCGACGATATGGCAACCCAGAACCTTACGCGTCGCAACGCTGACAACAAGTTTCATCAAAACGCGGTCAGGCTGCCCGGCAAAGGCACTCTGCATCGGTCGGAAAGATGTTGCATAAATTTCTACAGGCTCGATATCCCGCGCGGCCTCTTCGCTCAGCCCGATGGTTCCCATCTCGGGCTGCGTAAATACGGCAGAGGGGATCAATTCATGATCCACCGAGGTGGCGTTATCCTTGAACACCGTTTCGACAAAAGCCATCCCCTCACGGATCGCCACCGGCGTCAGGTTCACCCTGTTGGTTACGTCGCCGATGGCATAAACACTATCGACGGCTGTTTTTGAGTATTCATCGACGATGATTTCGCCGCGGCGCCCAACTTCGACCCCGATGTCTTCCAGTCCCATATCACGGCTGTTGGGATCACGCCCCGTCGCAAATAGAACAAGGTCAAATGCCCGAGCTGTGCCAGACGTTGGTGTGACCCAGACGGGGCCTGCAGTAGAATGGTCCGGATCTGCGGCAGCCATCGCCGCGATATTGGTGCCAACCTGTAGGTTGATGCCCTTTTCGCGCATCATTTCCGCAATCAGGCTCCGCGCTTCGTCGTCAAATCCACGCAGGATCTGCGCCCCACGATAATACTGCGTAACCTCAACGCCAAGCCCATTAAAAATGCCCGCAAACTCGCAGGCGATATAACCACCACCCACAATCAGGATCGATTTAGGCAAAGCTTCGAGGTGAAAGATATCATCGCTTACAATGCCAAGTTCAGCATTGGGAATATCTGGCCGGACAGGGTGGCCACCAGTGGCCACAAGGATGGTTTTTGCGGTTTTTGTCTCTCCATTGGACAGCACCACAGTATGTGCATCCCTGAGTATCGCACGAGCGTCAAATGTCTCTACCCCAGAATTCTTGAGCAAACTCCTGTAAACACCTTCAAGCCGGTCGAGTTCCTCATCCAAGTACTTGCGGAATGTGAGCCAATCGAACGTGCCTTCGCCGATGTTCCAACCATAGCCGCGCGCCTGCTCTGGAACTGATGCAAATTCGCTGGCAAAAACCATAAGCTTTTTGGGAACACAGCCTCGGATAACACAAGTCCCGCCGTAACGGTCTTCCTCGGCAAGTGCTACACGCGCGCCAGCATCACCAGCCGCCACGCGCGCAGCCCGCACACCGCCAGAGCCGCCGCCAATAACGAATAGATCATAATCGAAGTTCATGAAGCCTCCGCAGCTTGCATTTTCATGCGATATCTCACAGCTAAGCATGAAACACCAGTTCCGGCAGAACATCCTGCCATGCTTTCCACGCTTTTTCTATCGTCTGCAAGTCACCGCAACCGCCGAGGAATCTTTGCTGTCAATCAGCAGAAACGCACCATGCTAACAATGGCACTGTTCGTTCCGCGCCTATAGCTCGGCGTCAAAAAGTGGCTCTTTTGGAGCTCAAACAGTCAAATCTCTGAACAAATTGTCAGTTTCGACAAAATCCAGACGATCCTGTTCGACCGTACCTTTGTTAATGTCGCGTACTTCGACACCACCCTGTCCGTCACCAATCACCACAATATCACAGATGTCGATGAACAGCCCATTTTCAACGACACCCGGCATCTGGTTCAGTGCCAAAGCCAGTTGGCGCGCGTTACCGATATGTTGCAGGTGCAGGTCAAGTATATAGTTACCCTCGTCTGTAACAAACGGACGTTCACCATTCATTCGCAAAGTCGACGAGCGCCCTAAGACATCCATTGAAATCAGCGTTTCCTCTACCAAAGCTTGAGTGGTCAGCCAACCAAAGGGGATCAACTCGATAGGTAAAGGAAATGCACCAAGATGCTCAACCTCTTTGGCCGCATCAGCGATTACGATCATTTGGTCGCTAGCAGTCGCCACGATCTTTTCTTGCAACAGCGCGCCACCGCCACCCTTGATAAGGTTCAAGTGGCTGTCAAATTCGTCTGCGCCGTCAATGGTCAGGTCCAGCCATTTGGCCTCATCAAGACTGATCACCTCGATTCCGACATCACGGGCCAGATCGGCAGTGCGGGTCGATGTTGGCACGCCTTTGATCCGCAGCCCATCATCGCGCACCTGCTCACCCAAACAACGCACCAGCCAAGCGGCGGTTGACCCGGTTCCCAAACCCACCCGCATTCCATCCTCGACATAGTCGGCTGCACGTTTTGCGGCCACGAACTTGGCCTTATCGATGGGCGACAATTCTCCGGACATTATCTGACGACTCCCCTAAACGTTAACCCTGTATACGAGCAGGATGGCCGCTGTGCGACCCTTCATTAAGCGAAAAGTGCACCATCCGGAAGCAATTGTCCGCGATCCGCGCACCAAGGCATGCGATCCAATCGCAATTGTGCCAAGGGGGTCGTTTTTGGCGGGTGACCCCGCCCGAGGATGCCGTATCCCGAGCCTATGTTTTACTTGCTGCATAATACCACCGACCATGACCCGGCAATCGCACTTGCTATGTTTGAGAAGCTGGATTTAGACTATAAACTGGCTGCCGTTCTGCGCAGGTACCCACTCTTCCCCAGCCGAAATAGTGAATGGTCCGATCTATATAATTTTCCTGCCTTTCATTCATTATCAAAGCGTATCTTTGGCCGCCCAGCAACAAGTGTCGCAAAAACAGCCGAAAGGCTTAGCCCCGCACCGCTCACCAAACCGCAGCACGCAACCCCACCCAAAGGAAGCGCCCACTGATGTTTCTGTCTGTCTTCGACATGTTCAAGGTGGGCATTGGCCCGTCCTCTTCCCACACAATGGGCCCCATGGTGGCCGCAGCCCGCTTCCTCGACATGATGCGCACATCTCCGTTTCACTTTGCCGGGGTGCGTGCGTCGCTGCACGGCAGTCTTGCCTTTACTGGAATAGGGCACGCCACTGATCGTGCCACGATTCTCGGACTGGCTGGGTTTGTTCCAGAAACCTACGACCATGCAAAAGCCGAAACTGCGCTGGCAGCTTTACAAAAGGATCAAACGCTACACCCCGACGGGCTGGAGCCGCTAAAGTTCAACCCCAAATCCGATCTTGTATTTGATTATGAGACACCTCTGCCGGGCCATGCCAACGGCATGATACTCATGGCCACCGATGCGCAAGGTGACATTACATTGCAACAGGCATTCTATTCCATCGGTGGCGGCTTTGTGATGACCGAAGAGGAACTGGCCGCAGGCAACAACACCGATGAAGGCTCACCCGTACCATACCCCTTTAAATCCGCAGCCGAGATGCTGTCCATGGCACAGACTTCGGGCAAATCTATCGCACAGATGAAACGCGCTAATGAATTGTCTCGCGACGGACACAATCGCTTAAAATCAGGGACAGCACAGCTGTGGCAAGTGATGTCGGACTGCATTGATCGGGGGCTTGCGACGGACGGAATCTTACCCGGCGGCCTCATGGTCAAACGGCGCGCCAAGGCGATCTACGACAAACTGATGCAGGAACGAGGCATGAACCTGACCGCGCCACACACCATCAACGACTGGATGAGCGTCTATGCCATGGCTGTGAACGAAGAAAATGCCGCCGGTGGTCAAGTCGTCACCGCGCCCACCAACGGGGCGGCCGGAGTGCTGCCCGCAACCTTGCGCTATTACCTCGACCACGTTCCGGGCGCCTCCGAAGCTCATGTCGAAGATTTCCTGCTCACCGCCGCTGCCATAGGTGGCCTTGTTAAATTTAACGCTTCCATCTCGGGCGCAGAGGCAGGTTGTCAGGCTGAGGTTGGTAGCGCCGCCGCGATGGCGGCCGCTGGTTTGTGCGCCGTGATGGGTGGTACACCCGAGCAAATCGAGAATGCTGCCGAAATCGCACTTGAACACCACTTGGGAATGACGTGCGATCCAGTCAAAGGGCTGGTGCAGGTGCCCTGTATCGAACGCAACGGCCTCGGTGCAATCAAGGCCGTATCAGCCGCGAGCCTTGCGCTGCGTGGCGATGGCACGCATTTTGTGCCTCTTGATGCCTGTATCGAGACCATGCGACAAACCGGCGCTGACATGAGCGAGAAATACAAGGAAACAGCGCTTGGCGGATTGGCAGTCAACGTGCCCAACTGCTGACGGTAAGTGACTGGTACAGGGTCGGTGGACGGGCGAATTTCGCGCAATGCGCGGAAGAGACAACCACCGAGCCAAAGTTGACACAATCGGGCGTCATTTTTGTTTATTTTGTGGAATTGCTTTTCGTCGGCGCGGTGGTAGCGTACCGAACATGGTTCAGGATAGACCCCTGCTTGGCATCTTCCTGATGCTGGGCTTTTGCGTTTTTACCCCCATGGGGGACGCTGCTGCAAAGCTGCTCGGCCAATCCATGCCGGTTGGACAATTGCTTTTTGTGCGTTTCGCAGTGCAGGCTGTATTGCTCGTGCCGCTATTGTGGTTGACCGGACGGTCATGGTGGATGCAACGGCGGATTTTTTGGCTAACCCTTTTTCGCACTGTCCTGCACATCTTGGGCATCGGTGCAATGTATACCGCTTTGCAATACCTTCCCCTTGCGGATGCGGTTGCCATTGCATTCGTGATGCCGTTCATCATCTTACTTCTGGGAAAATACATCCTGAACGAAGAGGTCGGCATACGCCGGTTGATCGCCTGCACAGTCGGGTTCATCGGTACTTTAATGGTTGTACAGCCTAGTTTTGCCAAAGTGGGTTCACCCGCTCTTCTTCCGCTGTTGGTTGCAGTCATCTTTTCCTTTTTCATGCTGGTCACTCGCCAAATCGCCAAGCACACCGATCCAATCGGCCTACAAGCGGTCAGCGGTGTGATCGCGGTCTGTCTAATGGGCCCATTTCTGTTGGCAACACAAACCAGCGGGATCGTATCGTTAACCTTGATTGCACCCACGAGTACGGACTGGAGCATGCTGATCGCCGTTGGCCTGCTAGGCACAGTTGCGCACCTGTTGATGACCTGGTCACTTCGCTATGCGCCTTCTGTGACGCTGGCACCAATGCAATATTTGGAAATCCCTGTCGCGACGATCATCGGCCTAATTATATTTGGCGATATTCCCAATGGCATTGCCGCCCTTGGCATTTGCGTCACGCTTGCGGCTGGTCTGTACATTGTGCTGCGCGAGCGCTCCATCGCGCGGCTTGCGGCCCGAGATGGAGCGCTCGCGTAATCGCTGCCAATCGTGCACGTGGAACCATTACCAGCATTGCGGGCCCGTCCATGGTCAGGGAAACGTGCCCCAAAGCGGTGTTCGAAGTGCCAATCTTAACCATGGGATCAAATTGTAAATCGTTAATTTCCCACTTTAGCCCGTCAGAGGTCCCACTAACTGCCGCGATGGGAAACAATGAAACAATGTCGCCCGCCTGCACCGGCAATTCGATCTGCGGGGGGCATAAAAAAGTGAGCTCGCTCTCACCTACCAGAACGCAAGCACGCTCTGGATAGGCAGCCAGTACATGAAGTGCTGCCAGTTGATGATCAAACCGTGCACCAGTAAAACCCACGGCCAAGACAACCGGTGCTAGAATGTGCCGCAACGCTTTGTCGAAATCCGTGCTGTCCTGTTCGTCAATGTGAATCTGACGGGACATTGGAATGCGTTCAAGGTCCGGCCCTATGGAATCAAAATCACCAACCACCGCCGCCAGATCAACATCCGCTGCCAGAGCATGACGCGCCCCGCTGTCGGCGGCGACACAAACCGGCGCAAGCGCAAGCGCTTCAACCATATCTCCGTCATAAACGGTACCGCCACCCAAGAGGGTCACTGGAACGGCACTTTCAATAATACCTATATTCATTCGCATTTAATGCAATTTTTGGAAACAGACCACAATGTCGCCATAAAATGATACCATTTTCTGCACAGATTCGGGCCACTTTGGTCCAGCATTGTCGGTTATCACACCTCAGCACAAAGCAGAGGATAAACACGCTATGATGAGTAATAATACAATTCTTACGGTTTCCTACGGCACGTTTTCCTGCACGTTGGAAGGATTTGACGACAGCTTTGGCACCATGAAAGTTATTGCTGAATATTTCCGTAATCTGGCTGCCCATGACCGTTATTTTGGCGCAGAACCTCCAAAACCAGACGCCGAAGTGCTCGCCCGCATTGCAGAACGAGAGATTTCCCGACCAGTTGAGGCGCGAGAAACAGACGGGCGCATCGTACTAAGCACCGACGCGGTACACGCCAGTCTTAATGATGCATCACCCACCGCAGTGGCGTCTGCGTCTGCGGCCCCTCCTCCACTTACAACTTCTACAGTAACCGAGGCACCGTTGGTCAATGAGCCGCCAATAGTAAAAGGTCAGCTCATAATAGCCGAACTGTCAAATGCAGAAGCCGTTACCAAGGACTTGTCGTCCGAACCCGACAGCATTGCGGAAAAATTGCAGCGCATTCGCGCAGTTGTTTCCAAAAGCCAGGACGAGGCCACCGAAGACGACCTGTTCGAGGACGAGTATTCAGAAAATCTCGCACCCAGCCTTGATACCCCG
>JAQWVA010000127.1:0-11645 GCA_029250205.1 Tateyamaria sp. | reverse complement strand
CATAAACGCCAGCTATCACGCTGGATTCAGACAGTGAATCCTGGATAATGCTTGATGTTGTGGTCAGTCACATTGCCCGAGGGTGTCGAGAAATATCCACGCGCCCAAAACCGTCTGCTCAAGTAGCGTTTGCGCAGTTCTGGAAATTTAATCTGGATACGATGCGAGGACCTACCCTTGATCCGGTGCAGAACATCCGACAGCGACAGTTTTAGCAGCATCAATAGGAACATATGGACGTGGTCCCGCGCCAACACACCTTTCATGATATGGGCGCCCCTCTTGTTTCAGGTTTGCATGATAATCTTACTTATCCGTTCCCGCATTGGGCCCGGCAAAGCTTAATAACGGTATTTTGTGACCCAAAGGACGTGGAACATGTGGTAAAATCGCGCGTGCGCGGATGCTGAATTCTGAAACCTTACCGCCACAGCGGGTTTCAAAATTCAGGAAAGAAAATCAGACACAGGTTCGCTGAAGCGCACCGGCTGGAAGCCGTTAATTTAAATCCATTCGGTGGAAAGTTAAAGCCACAAAAGTTGATTTTTTTGTGCCGGTAGTGGCGTAAGCAACATATATTATTACCTTAAATCTGCCATTATTACATCTATAGCGTATTAAATCTGAATACTTACAAAATTTTATGTTGTTTTGTTGCTTGTCTAAGGTTAGTGTAAATCACAGAGTGGCTGGGGAGTGCGATGTCTCTGAAAAAAGAAAATCGGCGGAAAGCGATTTCGGCACTTGTGCTTGATCACGGGGCGTCCACCGTAGGCTCGCTGAACAGCTGTACGTTTCCGTGCAAACTATTCGCCGTGATGTTCATGCGTTGTGTGAGGACGACATACAGTTGAAAAACCAAATCTAGGGTATAAGCGATGCAAGAAGAGCGCCGTTATGAGCTTGGTAGGATCCTTGAGCCGGCCACGAAAAGGATGGGTATCTCGATCGAGAGCGTACTGAGACGCGCAGGCTTGTCAGAGCGGTTCTTTGAGCAAGATGATCCAAGTGTAGACGCAAAAACGTATTTCGACATATGGCGTGCATTCGCAGCGGAACTTGGCGGACCGGATGCTTGGTTGGCTATGGCACTCAAGTTCCAAGCGGTTCCGCTGGTGCCCCCCCTTATGTCCTTGGCGGCAAGCAAAGATGTGATTTCGGGCCTAGAGCGCGTTGCCCTGTTCAAACCTTTGTGTTCACCAGTGAAGCTGGTGCTATCTGAGACGAAAACATCCCTTACAGTAAGCCTCGAAGCGCTTGGAGTTGGGGACACGTCCCTCCCATTTTTTTATTCCTATTATGAAATTGCCGTTTATTTACAAATAATTCGCACGTTAACTGGTCAACATGTAAGACCGTTGAAGGTACTTTTGCCAGACCTGACGAGCATTACCCCTCAATACCGTAAGTTTATCGACGGGCCCATTCATGTTGCCCCAAGGTCTGCTCTCGTCATTAGCAAGCAAGATTCTCAATTGCCGATGTTAAGTCGTGACGTTGAGATTTGTAAACTTATCGAGGCGGAACTCACCAGTCGGTTAAGTCGATTGGACCAGAACGCGCTCACGGCTCAACAAACACGCGCGATGATAGTAGACTCGTTACCGGCTGGGGTCATTTCGATTAAAGAGATCAGCTCGCGGCTGTCACTGAGCGTCCGCAGCCTCCAACGAAAGCTAAGCGCCGAGGGTACAACATTTCAAGCCATATTGGACGATACACGAGCAAATCTTGCACAAGTGTATTTGAATGATGGACTAAGTGCCGAAGAAATCAGCTATTTGCTTGCATACCGAGATCCTGGGTCCTTCTATCGCGCTTTCTATGAATGGACTGGCATGTCTGTTGTTGACGCACGCGCATTGGCGCTTAAGAAAACGACCGCCTGACTTTCCGTCCCCATATTTGTCAATCTGGACCTGTCGCGCTTTCGTGCTGCCCCCCCCTGTGCTCGTTTCAGCCACTTTCTTTTCGAAAACGACGGGGCTTTTGCAGCCCAGTGCTGAGTATCGGCGGCGCGGATTGTAGAAGCCGTTGATGTATCTGAGGATTGCCATCTAATCCTTCCACCGCGTCTCCAAAGGATACTGCCAGATCAGACAGTGCCACCACGGTCTTTGGCAAAGCCGCCTTGATCATCAGAACCAAACAGTTCGATTGCCAAAGTGGCACCGCCACGGTTTATGATATCCTCAGCTTTGGTCACATGCGTGACCATCGGCGACATTTGATCCTGCTTTGAAATCAGCAGTTTTTCAGCGTAGCACATGCCGCCCCCTCTTTGCAGATCGGCCAACCGACCATTACGCAAAGTGAACAGGAATTGCCCCATTTCGTCATAGCGCCCTACCCCATAATCGGTGATGTCCCATCCACATCGGGTGTCGATCACGTGACGCGCACTATCTTTATGCGCTTTGAACCTGTCTGGCGTCCAATGGGCAAACGGTGGCAGGCCAAAGCCGTAGCCTCGGATCATGTCTTCGGCTTCGACCATGATCTGATTGATGCGCGAACGTTTCATAGCATGCCTTTTGGTGCGGGGTTATGTGATATTTGAGGCTGCCCCGGTGGAAAAATACGCCCTCGCACAATTCACCTGTGAAAAAATTACGGTATTGCCCCAACGCCATCCGGATTACCCATCCAATGCAAAGCGCTGGACCAACTCAAACCGTCCGTCCTGCGAACGTTCACCGACCAACGCGACAGCATCAATAACAAAAGGTGCGGGCAAGGCTGGCAGATGCGCTGCGGCATGCGCCTTCCACTCAGGTATTGCAAGCTTTGGCATACGCTCTGTCAGTGTCAGGTGAAAGCGGAATTGGTCCATCACATAAGGATAGCCCCACGCACGCAACATCGTCTGTTGCCGATCACTGAGCCGCGTCTTGCTACGGCGCTTCAGCTCTGCGCCATTAGGGGCGGCACGGAATTGGTCGATCTCTTGCACACACGTTTCAGCGATCCGGCCGATGCCGGAAACGTCCCCTTGTGGCGTTAGGGCAAGGAACCGACCCATGGCCGTCAACGCCAGACCGTCACATTGCGTAGCCGCGCACCCTGCGGCCATCATCGAAACAGCGGTTGTCAGTTGCGCCTCTGTGCGGCTCTCAGCCAGCCGAAAGGGGGGCTTCAGCGTAGCATGAAACCCATATTTGCGGGGCGTTTCAGTCACAACCGTCAGTCCAGCGATATCTGGCTGGACCACAGCGCAGCCTCGCGCCACGTCCCATCCCAACCACTTGGTGCCAAATGTCGCCAGCGGACCATCAGCGGGGATGTAATAAACAGCAAATCGGGTGTAAGACATTCAGGAGCCCCTAGTTTCGAACGACATAGCAAACATTGGTAACATCTTCATGTCAGAGACACTTGCCCTCGCCAATGCAAACCTTGTTTTGCCAGATCGGGTTCTTCACGGACAGGTGACCATTTCAAACGGCATGATCACACAGATATCCGAAGGCGACCATATCCCGGCTGGCGCGTTGGATTGCCGCGGTGGCCTCGTTCTGCCCGGCCTGATCGAGTTGCATACCGACAACCTTGAACGTCATATCGAGCCGCGACCAGCGGTTAGATGGCCGCATTTTCCTGCGCTGCTGGCGCATGATGCCGAACTGGCCTCGACCGGCATAACCACCGTGTTTGATGCGTTGCGAGTGGGATCTCTCAAAACCGGAAATGGTGCCTATTCGGAATATGCCCGTGGTCTGGCAGATGATCTGCTGGCCGTGCGTGCCGCAGGGCATTTTCGGATCAGCCACTTCCTTCACCTGCGAGCCGAGATATGTTCGGCGACGCTGCTTGATGAAATGGCCAAGTTCGGCCCAGAGGACCGAGTCGGCATAGTCAGCCTGATGGATCACACGCCGGGCCAACGCCAATTCCGCGATCTTGATTTGTTCAAGACCTATGTCACCAAAAAGCGCAACTTCAGCGATGCGGAATTCAGAGCACATGTTTCGCAACGAATGGAGCTGCGCGAAAAATATGGCGCAGTCCACGAACGAGGCGCGGTCGCCGAAGCCGTCCGTTATGGCGCAGTTTTGGCCAGCCATGATGACACAACGACCAAGCATGTCGCAGCCTCATGCGCCAGTGGCGTCAGCTTTGCTGAATTTCCAACCACCCGCGAGGCCGCCCAGACATGTCGCGACAGCGGGATTGCCGTGATGATGGGAGCACCCAATCTTGTACGCGGCGCATCCCACTCTGGAAATGTTGCAGCGGATGAGTTGGCCAAGACGGGGCTGCTGGATATTTTATCTTCTGATTATGTACCGTCCGCGCTACTGCTCGCTGCCTTTCGCCTCGCAGATCTTTGGGATGACCTGCCCCGCGCCGTGGCCTGTGTAACCGGTACGCCCGCCCGTGTTGCAGGCCTGACAGATCGCGGATCAATCACCGTTGGGCAACGTGGTGACGTGATCCTTGTCCGCAAGACAGATGATACACCTATGCTGCGTGGCGTATGGAGCCGGGGCATTCGGGTCGGCTAAGGCCTCATGTGAAAACCAAAGCGCCGCCATCGCTATAACTCCCTCTGCGAACAGCGGCTTTTGTTCTGTGCAGCACAGAGTTCACCTGTAACGGTCACCTGTGCAAAGACGTATCAGGGTCATTGCGATGCACGCCGTCTGCGGGTTAGTGTGCTGTCGGAACCGGCGTATTCTGCTCAAGCGCACAATTTTCAAAACGTCCTGCGAACTTTGTTTGGGTGCGGGGTGCCGATGGATACGCCTGAACACGACCCAAGAAAGTTAAAACGATGTTAGACCAGACAACCAACCTCCGCGATCTGCTCAAGGACCCGACCCTTCTGGCCACCAAAGCCTATGTGGCAGGCGAATGGCTGGATGCTGATGACGGAGCGACATTTGCAGTGACAAATCCTGCGCGCGGCGACACCATCGCTCAGGTGGCCGACCTTAGCCGAGCAGAAACCGCCCGTGCGATTGCAGCCGCTGGAAGCGCCCAAAAAGATTGGGCGGCTTGGACTGGCAAAGAGCGCGCTGCTGTGCTGCGCAAATGGTTCGATCTGATGGTCGAGAACGCCGACGATCTCGGCACTATTTTGACCGCAGAACAGGGCAAGCCACACGCCGAGGCAAAGGGCGAAATCCTGTATGGCGCGTCTTTCATCGAATGGTTCGCCGAAGAGGCCAAGCGCGTCTATGGTGAAACTGTGCCCGGTCATCAACGTGACAAGCGGATTACTGTCATCAGCCAGCCCATTGGTGTGGCGGCCTCAATCACGCCATGGAACTTTCCCAACGCGATGATCACCCGCAAGGTCGGCCCGGCACTTGCCGCAGGCTGTGGCTTTGTTGCCCGTCCCGCAGCGGAAACACCCTTGTCGGCACTGGCACTTGGTGTTCTGGCGGACCGTGCAGGGCTGCCCAAGGGTATATTGTCGATCATCCCCTCTTCGCGATCGTCAGACATCGGCAAGGAATTTTGCGAAAACCCTGCCGTGCGCAAACTGACATTCACAGGCAGCACCGAAGTCGGGCGTATCCTGCTGAAACAAGCCGCCGATCAGGTTATGAAATGTTCAATGGAACTGGGCGGAAATGCACCGTTCATCGTGTTCGACGATGCCGATCTGGATGCCGCTATCGAAGGCGCAATGATTTCCAAGTACCGCAATAACGGACAAACTTGCGTCTGCGCCAATCGGATCTATGTGCAGGCCGGGGTCTATGATGCATTTGCCACGAAACTTGCGGCAGCGGTAAACAATATGAAAGTGGGCGACGGACTATCCGGCCCGGTTCAGCTTGGCCCACTGATCAATGCGGGCGCTGTCGACAAGGTGACAGAGCACATCGAAGATGCTGTGGCTAAGGGTGGCACCGTTCTGGCCGGGGGCAAGCCGCACGCGCTTGGTGGGACGTTCTTTGAACCGACGATCATCACAGGCGCGACGCAAGATATGGCCTTTGCCCAGGACGAAACCTTTGGCCCGCTGGCGCCGCTTTTCAAGTTCGACACGGTCGACGAGGTCATCGCCATGGCCAACGATACGATTTTTGGGTTGGCCGCGTATTTCTATGCCAACGACCTGAGCCGCGTAACCAAAGTTGCCGAGGCGTTGGAATACGGCATGGTGGGTATTAACACGGGTCTAATCTCGACTGAGGTTGCGCCATTTGGCGGGGTCAAGCAATCTGGCCTTGGCCGCGAAGGCAGCCGTCACGGCATGGACGAATTCATGGAATTGAAATACCTTTGCATGTCTGTCGGTACATAATCCAAGACACACGCGGCGGCGCTTTCGGGCATCGCCGCGTAATCGGGCCACTGTAACTGGAAAGTACACGTCAACCAGCGCACCGTGCGTCAGGATCCTGCCACAGCGCAGTTTTAAAGATCGACGCGCGCTGCAAGGCCTTTTTCTTTCCAGAGCAACTTTGGTTGCAAACGACGCTACTGCGATGTCCCGCAAACCAACGCCTGTTCCATCAAAAATCGTGACTTCTTTGAAACTTGTGCACCCTGCATGCCTGCCATTTATCACATCACCGATACTTCCGGATCGTATTCCGGGACAGTCCTGTCTCACGGCCCACTGACCTTATACTGCGCCCATCACGCAAAACCATGCGCCGGGTCTTCGCTGCACTTTCCATCAATAACACCTGATCTTTCTCCGCACTAATACGTGCGGATGTTAACGAAACAGGCGGGTCAGTTTTAAATGATCATTGATATGCTGACGGCCATAGACCGGTTTGGGCGCACAACGCTGTCTGATCTGGCGCTCATCCTTGATATTCCGACCGCGACGGCACACCGCGTTCTCAAAACTCTGGAAAAGCTCGAATTTGTCAGCTTCGACAAAGACACCCAGGACTGGATGGTCGGCATTGAAGCTTACCGAACCGGCACCGCCTTTCTCAATCAGAGCAATCTGACAGCAGTCGGTCTGTCCTTGATGCCCGGTATCATGCGTGAAACCGGCGAAACCGCCAACCATGCCATTCCCGACAAATTCGAAGTTGTCTTTGTAGGCCAGTTTGAAACGCAAAACCCAATCCGCACGATTTTTCCTGCAGGAACCCGGTCATCTATGCATGCCTCGGGCGCGGGCAAGGCGATCTTGTCTGCGCTTTTGCCGCAACAGGTGGCGAAACTGTAGCCCAGTGCTGGGCTGCAGCAGTTCACGGCGCGTACTTTGACTACACCCCGTGCGCTACAAGCGGAACTGGAACAAATCCGCACGCGCGGATGGTCCTTTGACCGAGAAGAACGGTATCTGGGCATATCCTGCATCGGATCGGCCATCTATGATCCGAATGGAACCCATTGCGGCGGTCTCAATCTCGGGTCCGAGCACCCGTTTTATTGAGGACCGGATCGCTACCTTTGGCGCAGCCGTAGCTCAGGCAGCCGCAGAGATCACCCGCAAAACCGAAGGGCGCGCGCCCAACACTTAAAGCGTTTCCACGTTCGACTGATTTCAAATGTCCAGCCTCCCCCTTCGGTCGAACGGGATATTGAACTCTCAATTGTGTCATTACATCATGAAGGCGTTCTAGACTGCGCAGCAGGCTTGCCCGACGCCATGGCCGTCAGTACGCTGCAAAGAGGTGTATCAGAATTCAGGAGAACATTGTGCCGATCAGAAATCGATTTGCCGAATTGCATTCAGACATCACCGCCTGGCGGCACGATCTACACAGCCATCCAGAACTACTTTATGACACGCATCGCACAGCCGATCTGGTTGCGGGCAAACTGCGGGACTTTGGATGCGATGTGGTCACGACAGGGGTCGGGCGCGCGGGTGTCGTGGGCCTCATTCACGGCAAAACCAACCACAGTGGCAAAACAATTGGTTTGCGCGCCGACATGGATGCCCTGCCAATCCTTGAGGCGACTGGCAAGCCTTACGCCTCGACAATCCCGGGCAAAATGCACGCTTGTGGCCATGACGGGCACACCGCGATGTTGCTGGGTGCTGCGCAGTATCTCTCTGAAACACGAAATTTTGACGGGACAGTTGCCGTGGTGTTCCAACCTGCCGAAGAGGGGGGCGCGGGGGCCGAAGCAATGGTCAAGGACGGACTTTTTGAGCGTTTTGACATCCGTGAAATATACGGCATGCACAACTCACCGCTGTTACCACTTGGCCAGTTCGCCATACGACCCGGCGCCTTTTATGCAGCCGTTGACAGCTTTTCCATCCAAGTGACGGGCAAGGGCGGGCATGGCGCGCGCCCCAACAACACCATCGACACGACGCTGGTTGGTTCGGCCATCGTAATGGCCTTGCAATCAATCGTATCACGCAACACGGATCCCCAACAGCCGCTGGTTGTTTCTGTCACAAGCTTTCGGACAGACACGGATGCGTTCAACGTGATCCCCGCGCATGCCACGCTGCGTGGGACGGTTCGCAGCTTTGATATGAACGTTCGCGCCCATACCCTGCAACGCATCGCAGAGATCGCAGACCTCACCGCACGATCCTATGGCGCAACAGCAGAGTTGACCGCAGACGAATTGCCCTATCCGGTGATGTCCAATCACGCCGCAGAAACCGAGCATTGCGTCGCGGCTGCGCGCGTTGTGGCGGGCGATTGCACCTCCGACGCCCCGCGCACCACAGGTGGCGAAGACTTTGCCTATATGCTCAACGACTGTCCGGGTGCCTATATTCAGGTGGGCAACGGGCCAAGCGCTGGCCTGCACCACCCCGAATATGACTTTAACGATGATCTGATCCCCGTTGGATGCTCTTATTGGGTGACACTGGCCGAGCAGAGGCTGGCCGTCGCATGAGCGCGCATCTCAGGGCCTCGCCTGCCACCTGTCATTGGGGGTTTTTCGATGCGGAACACCCTGCGGCACTCACCGTGCAAAGCGGTGACAAAATCACTATTGATAGTGTATCGGGTGGCCCCCAAAACCTGCCGGGGCCCGGCTATCATATCCCGCCAGAGTTACTTGCCTTGCATGATGCAGGTTTACCCGCCATGCCCGGCCACATCCTGACAGGCCCCGTGGCCGTTGTAGGGGCCCAACCGGGCGATGTTTTACAGGTAGATGTGCTGAACGTCACGCTCAGGCAGGATTGGGGCTACAACCTGATCCGCCCGCTCGCAGGCACCCTGCCCCATGATTTTGAAACCGCGCATCACACGATCATTCCTCTTGACCAAGAACGCCGCGTTGCCACGATGCCATGGGGCCTAAAGTTGCCATTGGCGCCTTTTTTCGGCGTCATGGGCGTGGCGCCACCCGCCGCATGGGGCCGCATCTCGACCATCGAGCCGCGCGCGCATGGTGGCAATATCGACAACAAGGAACTGGTGGCAGGCACGACCCTGTTTTTGCCCGTCCATGTCGAAGGCGCGTTGTTTTCCTGTGGCGATGGTCACGGCGTGCAAGGCGATGGTGAGGTCTGCGTGACCGCCATAGAAACCGCGCTGCAAGGCACATTCCGACTGACTGTGCGGCGCGATCTGACGCTGACATATCCGCAGGCGGAAACGCCCACGCATTATATCACCATGGGCATGGATCCCGATCTTGACCGGTGCACGGAAATGGCCCTGCGTGACATGATCACGCTTGTAGCCCACCGCGCCAGCATCACCCGAGCCGAGGCGTATATGCTGTGCAGCCTTGCCGGGGATTTGAGGATCACCCAGACCGTAAACCGAGAAAAAGGTGTGCACATGATGATGGCCAAAGCGCTGTTGGACAGTAAATAAATCCGTCACTAAAGCAGTAAGCAAGTGACGTTTTCGCCAAAAGACAAAGCCGATAATGGTCGCGTGTATTGCCCCGACCGAAAGGAACACACCGCTCATGGGACTTCGGGCAACACACCACTATCCATCCCGCCGGTCGGCAGTTCTGGCGGATAACCTTGTTTCGACCTCTCACCCCCTTGCGGCACAAGCCGGGCTAAAAATGCTGGCGTGCGGGGGCAATGCCGCAGATGCCGCGATCGCCACCGCCATCACCCTGACGCTGGTTGAACCGACCGGAAACGGCCTTGGATCAGATGCCTTTGCGATCATCTGGGATGGGGCCAAACTGCATGGGCTAAATGCATCCGGACGATCGCCTGCGGGATGGTCGCTTGAACGCTTTGAGGGCCTTGGAAAAATGCCCTTTCGCGGCTGGGAAAGTGTCACTGTGCCCGGCGCTGTCTCGGCTTGGGTGGCGATATCAAAACGCTTTGGCAAACTGCCTTTTGCTGATCTCTTTGCGCCTGCAATAGACTATGCACAAAACGGGTTTATCGTCACGCCAAAGATCGCCGAGCTGTGGCGGCGCGCGGCGATTGAGCTGGACGCGCAGCCTGGCTTTGCTGAAACTTTTCTGCCAGACGGTGCAGCGCCGAAAGCAGGCGACCGGTTCGTGAACCCGAACCTTGCAAAAACACTGCGCCGGATCGCCGAAACAGAAGGTGAGGCGTTTTACAGGGGGGAAATTGCACAGACTATCGCTGATTTCGCAGCCCAGCACGATGCCGCCCTGTCCATGGCCGACATGGCCGCGCATCAACCCGATTGGTGTGGAACGATCTCCGGGAATTTTGATCGCACGACACTGCACGAGATCCCACCAAACGGCCAAGGCATCGCAGCCTTGATCGCCCTTGGCATCCTGTCACACACAAATATCCGTTCATTGAAAGCCGACGACCCTGCCGCATTTCATCTTCAGATCGAAGCGATGAAACTGGCCCTGTCCGATGCCGAGGCTTATGTCGCAGACCGCGATCATATGACTGACGTACAGGCCGACGATTTGTTGAACGATGCCTATCTCAGGCAGCGCGCCTCTGTGATAGACCCAAACCGCGCACAGAATTTCGGTGCAGGTGCACCAAAGAACGGCGGCACCGTATATCTGACCTCAGCAGATGCGTCGGGCATGATGGTGTCTTTTATTCAGTCTAACTATGCCGGGTTTGGATCAGGTGTTGTAGTGCCGGGCACCGGCATCAGCCTTCAAAACCGTGGGGCAGGCTTTTCGCTCGACCCAAAAAGCCCGAACTGTGTGGGGCCGGGCAAGCGCCCGTTTCACACAATAATTCCGGGTTTTTTGATGGGCCCGGATGGCCCATTAATGAGCTTTGGCGTGATGGGAGGCCCAATGCAGGCACAAGGGCATGTGCAAATGGTGTTGCGCACGCAACTTTGGGGCCAAGATCCACAGATGGCCGTCGATGCACCGCGATGGCGCGTCACCGAAGGCTTGGGCATCGCAATCGAAGACAGCATGCCTGAAAGGACCCTGAATGCGCTAACAGATATGGGCCACCGCATCTCTTTGGAAGCGCCGGACAACGCTTTTGGCTTTGGCGGCGCGCAGCTTATTTGCCGTTTGCCGGGCGGTGGTTACGCGGCGGGATCCGACCCACGAAAAGACGGCATGGCCGTTGGGTTTTAGGACGTATTGCACCAAATTGAATGAGATCAAAATGCTCTTTGCACTTGATTTTGCATATCCAAGAAGCTCAAAAACAGAACTACTTTTGAGCTACGTGCTCAAATTATAGCATCGCTCAGGTGATCACATCCGGCGTGGTCCGTCCAATTTTGGCCTGTAGATGTGTAGGGACTTCTGGGACACTTCTGGGACACTTCCTGATTTGGGATGGAGGAAGTATTCAT
>JAQWVA010000124.1:0-4651 GCA_029250205.1 Tateyamaria sp. | reverse complement strand
TGACTTGGCATCTGCGCAACGATGGACATCTGATCAATGAAAAGCGGATCAGGCGTCTGATGCGGTTGATGGGCTTCATGCCATTTATCAAAAGCCCGAGATCAGCAAACCGGCTAAGGGGTACAAGATTTACCCATATCTGCTAAAAGGTCTGAGCGTGACACGACCAAACCAGGTTTGGGCTTCTAGCATCACATTCATTCCGATGCGCAAAGGGTTCTTGTATTTGATCGCGATCATCGAGTGGCATACGCGCAAGGTTTTGACATGGCGGATATCGAACACGCTTGAGGCCGACTTCTGTGTTGAGGCGCTGAATGAAGCCATCGCCAAGTACGGCACGCAAGAGATCATAAATACGGATCAGGGATTACAGTTCACGTAATTCGCCTGAACTGACCGTCTGTGCCGATCCGGCGCGCGGATATCAATGGATTGAAAACGGCGGTTCCTTGGCAACATCTTCATGGAGCGGCTCTGGCGGTCACAAAAATACAAATGCGTTTACCTGCACGCTTTGGATACTGGATCAGAGGCCCGCGCAAGTGTCTCCAAACGGATCTAGCTCTACAATGATAAACGGCCACACACAGCCCATGGCGGCCAGCCGCCCGCTGTGGTTTTCTGGATAAAGAAAGAAGAAATGCAACCCGATCAGCAGGATCAAAAAGTTGCTTAATTTATCATGAAAACTGTCCAAGCATTGGGGAGTAGCTCAGTAATGTCAGCTTCTTTGCAGGTTGTTCTTGAGGTTCGGCGCCCGATGGGCATCGGTGAGAAAAAAACGGATCAAGGCCGCTCTCCTGTTGTTTGCAACCTTGAATCAGAATTCAGATCAAATGTGAATCCTGAATGTCAACATATCCTAGTCTTCGTGCAGCAGGGCCCAAAGGGAGTCCCGTTCGCTAGTTGGCGATTACTGCAATTATAATTTGAGAAAAATGGTGGCTGAACCCGCCTTCGGAAAGGTGCGCTTGATATTAGTGGAAGTACGCGATTGACTTGTCGCCAGTTGGTAAGGGGATGAGGGCATGACAATTGATTTGGTCATTCGGCACGGTAGGGCAGTCACGCCAAGGGGGATCGTTGAGGGTGACATAGCGATCACAGGTGAGCGGATTGTGAGCGTCGGGACCCCAGTCACATCGGCAAAGCAACTCATTGACGCAAAAGGGCATTGGGTCATGCCGGGTGGTGTAGATCCACATGCCCACATCGAGCAGATGTCAGGCATGGGCGTTATGAACGCCGATACGTTTGAAACGGCCACGACTTCAGCGGCAATGGGCGGGACAACCAGCGTCATTTCATTTGCAGCACAAGCCAAAGGTCAGGCTTTGACTGAAATGGTCGCCGATTACACAGCGCGCGCAAAGCGTGGCGCAATGATTGATCATGCGTTTCATATGACGGTAACGGACACTTCGGTGCCGGGTTTTGACAGGGACCTTGGGGATTTGATTAAGACTGGACACAGATCAATAAAAGTATTCACGACCTATAACATCCAACTCAGTGATCGTGAAATTCTCGATACGATGGCGCTGGCCCGCAAAAACGGTGCACTGGTGTGCGTTCACGCAGAAAACGATGCGATTATTGCGCGCGCAAAAGACGACCTAATCGCGCGTGGTAAGGTACGCCCGTCCGATCATGCCCTGTCCCGCCCGCGAATGGCCGAGATTGAATCTGTTGCGCGTATATGCAGGTTCGCGGAATACCTCGATCAACCGGTGATGTTATTTCACATATCAACAGCCGAGGCGGCCGCGCTGGTACGCGATGCTCGGGCGCGCGGTGTTCCGATATGGGCTGAAACCTGTCCTCATTATCTGTTTATGACGGCGGACATTCTGGATCAACCGAACCTTGAGGGTGCAAAGTGGATGTGTTCCCCACCCCAGCGCACAGCGCAGGATCAGAGCGCACTTTGGAGTGCTCTGGCAGCGGAGGATTTGCAACTCGTCTCATCCGATCATGCCCCCTATCGATATGATAAAACGGGGAAACTTTCGGCAGGACCAACCGCTGGCTTTCACGAGATTGCCAATGGGCTCCCGGGGTTGGAGACGCGATTGCCGTTGATGTTTGATGCGATGGTCACGAAGGGCAAGCTGGGCCCTGAAGCATTCGCGCAGATCACGGCTACAGCCCCCGCAGACATTTATGGATTGTCACAGAAGGGCGCGATTGTATCGGGCAAAGACGCCGATCTGGTGATTTGGGACCCTGACAAACAGGTGTGCTACGGCGAAAACGATCTTCACGATAATGTTGGCTACAATCCTTGGGTCGGACGGTCTATCAAAGGTTGGCCCGTTCACGTGCTGCTACGCGGACAGACGATCATGCAGGATGGCGTGTTTCAGGGAACGGCTGGTGGTGGCAATTGGATTGACCGTCCTACTCTTGCCACGCCGCCCACGGGGGCTGCGTGATGCAAAGGCCTAACACGGCAGCACAACTGGCGATTACATTTTTTTATTATCGTGATTTGGCGGCAGCGATCGCGTTTTACCAAGACGTGATGGGCTTAACCCTCGCCATTGATCAAGGTTGGTGCAAAATTTATGAAATCTGTCCGGGTGCGCATGTGGGGTTGGTAGATGAGGCAAAAGGCATGAACAAATGGACAGCTATGAAACCCGTACAGCTTTGTATTCGCGTGGCGGACGCAGATGCTTGGTTTGCTTATGCAAAGGACAGAGCCTTCGAAAACCTGTCTGGATTGTTCGAGAATGACGCGCTTGGCATCCGCGCGTTTGTGTTCACGGACCCTGAAGGGTATCAAATTGAAATCCAAACGTCGACGCGAGCGGGTGCATGACCAAGTCATTGATCATTATAAATCCAAATTCTTCCACGACGGTGACGCATGGGATTGATACGGCCATCGCCCCCTTGCGCAACTTCGGGGTGCCGATCAGGTGCCTTACGTTAGCAGCAGGCCCTAAAGGGATCGAAAGCCAAATGCAGGCAGATCTGACCATTGCACCGATGCTAAACTTGGCGGCCGCTCAAACTGACGCTGTGGGTTACGTAATCGCATGTTTTGGCGATCCAGGGCTACATGCCTTGCGCGATCAAACAAGCTTGCCCGTCGTCGGAATTCAAGAGGCTGCGGTGATGACTGCGCTTACACTTGGGCAGCGGTTCGGTGTCATAGCGATTATGCATGCGTCCATTCCGCGCCATCTGCGCGCATTCGGTGCCATGGGTGTTTTGGACCGGCTTGCAGGTGATCGCGCCTTGGGCCTTGGTGTGGCCGACCTTTCGAGCGCGGACAAAAGCCTTTCAGCTATGATCGCCACGGGCAAAAAACTGCGTGATGTTGACGGGGCAAATGTGTTGATTATGGGGTGTGCGGGCATGGCACAATACCGCGATTTAATTCAAGATGCGACGGGACTGCCCGTGGTTGAACCATGTCAGGCCGCCACTGCAATGGCGCTTGGTCATATTGTTCTGGGGCAAAGCCATAGAAAGGCAAATTATGCTGACTGAAGCCGCCAAAGGTGTTTACACAATCGCAGTCACACCATTTTTGCCTAACGGAGCGATCGATTTTGACAGTGTCGATCGCGTGGTCGATTTCTACATCGAACAAGGCGCAACCGGACTGACCATTCTGGGCATGATGGGCGAGGCTGGTAAACTGTCCGCCGAAGAAAGCATGCGCGTCGTGAACCGTGTCATCGCCCGTTCATCGGTGCCTGTGGTGGTCGGTGTGTCCGCGCCGGGATATGCGGCGATGGAAATCCTTAGCAAATCATCAATAGATGCGGGGGCTGCGGGTGTCATGGTGGCCCCGACGACGAACCTGCGCTCTGACGATCAGATCATTGGATACTATCACGGGGTCGCCAATATTCTGGGGGCCACGCCCTTCGTGCTGCAAGACTTTCCCCTCGCGACAAGTGTTACCATCGCCACCAAAGTCATCCAGCAGATCATTGACGACTGCCCAACCTGTGTGATGCTCAAACACGAAGACTGGCCGGGATTGGACAAAATCACGGCCCTGCGCGCAACATCTGATGCGGGCAGTCGCCGCATATCGATCCTGTGTGGCAACGGCGGAATGTACCTGTTGGAAGAGATGCTGCGCGGGGCGGATGGCGCCATGACTGGTTTCGCATATCCTGAGATGATGGCGCAGGTTGTGAATGCGATCTCTGCGGGTGACGAAACGCATGCCCGCGATATATTCGACGCATATATGCCCATGGTCCGCTATGAAGCTCAGCCTGGCCTTGGCTTGGCGATCCGCAAATATAGCCTTGCAAAACGCGGCGCGATTGCGCATCCAACACTCCGTAAGCCTGGTGGTGCACTCAATGCCACTGCTGCAGACGAAGTCGATGTTCTGGCACAGCGCCAGACTGCGCGTTTGGCTGATCTGGGTTGTCAGTAACCAATTAAAACTGTGACCCGGTTTGAGCGTTGGAAATTGACCCGCCTTTTGTGCAGCAAAGCCCCTAGTAGGGCCGCCCTCACATAGCGAGCCCGTCTGGGAGCTTTGCTTGCGTGACGTATACTTTTTTACTTTTTCGTACGATGTTTGCTCCAGACGAACCGGTAAGCGCAAGCATTCGACCTGTCCCACTTTAATACCGCCAGACCAGTTCAGCTTTGATGGTTTTGAAGAACG
>JAQWVA010000030.1:0-6127 GCA_029250205.1 Tateyamaria sp. | reverse complement strand
CCTTTGTTTTAGAATGGCTTTGTCACGGCCGAAGTAGACGTCAGCAGGTGTGACGTTGTTGATGCTCTCGTGATACCTTTGGTGATTGTAGTGATGGACGAAGGCCTCGATCTGGGCCTCAAGATCACCCGGCAAGAAGTAGTTTTCCAGCAGGATGCGGTTCTTCAATGTCTGATGCCAGCGTTCGATCTTGCCTTGGGTTTGCGGATGATACGGCGCACCGCGCGAGTGCTTCATACCTTTGTCTTTTAGCCATTCCGCCAGATCACCGGAGACGTAGCTTGATCCGTTGTCACTGAGCAAACGTGGCTTGTGAACGACGTGCACCTGATCACAGCCAGACGCCTGCAGAGCCAGGTCCAGTGTGTCTGTCACATCCTCGGCCCGCATATTTGTGCAGAGCTTCCATGAGACGATGTAGCGGCTGTAATCGTCGAGGACCGTGCTGAGGTAAAACCAGCCCCAACCAAGCACCTTGATGTAGGTGAAGTCGGTTTGCCAAAGCTGATTGATCGCAGTCGTTTTGTCTTTGAACTCGTCGGCCGCCTTGATGACAATGAACGCAGGACTGGTGATCAGATCATGCGCCTTCAGCACGCGATACACGGTGGATTCCGAGACAAAATAGCGTTCTTGATCCGTGAACGTCACCGCCAACTCACGCGGGGAAAGCTCTGTCTCTTTCAAGGCGAAGTCGACAACTTTGCGCTTCACCTCATCAGGCACGCGGTTCCAAACGTGCTTCGGCTTGGGGCGCTGATCCTGCAGCCCAGCCTCACCGCGCTGCAGATACCGATCGTACCAACGGTAGAACGTCGTCCGAGGGATGCCCAGCTTGGCCAGCGTCATACGGGCGGACAGATGGCTCTCTTCGACCAGTCGGATGATCTCCAGCTTCTCTGATGCAGGGTATCTCATTCGGGGTCGCCCCCATCGCCTGTCATGCTTTTTTTGAGAAGACGCAGTTCCAGCGTCTGTTCCGCGACCACCTCTTTAAGGTCCTTGGCCTCCCGACGCAGCTCCTTCACTTCGTCAGTGTTCGCCGCACGCGCAGTATCACCGGCAAGCCGCTTCTTCCCGGCTTCCATGAAGTCCTTGGACCATTTGTAATAAATGCCCTGCGAGATCCCTTCACGGCGGCACAGCTCTGCAATGCTGTCTTCGCCACGCAAGCCGTCCAGCACGATCCGGATCTTCTCTTCGGATGAATAATGTTTGCGCGTGGCGCGTTTGATGTCTTTGACGACTTTCTCGCCGGGGCTTTTCGTTGTCTTTCTCATCGTCCACTCCTCAGTGGTTACGATGAGCAACAAACCCTCTCTTAGCAAATACCCCTATTTGGACCCATAAGCGCTGACGTCAGACAGGCTTTGCAGAACCATTGAAAGAGCGATAAGAGACCTGAATGAATAATCCCAAAGCAATTATTTTTGACTTAGATGGCACGCTTATTCACAGCGCACCCGATCTGCACGCGGCTGCAAACGCAATGCTAAAAGCTCTTGAGCGCTCAGCGCTCGAACTGCCAACTATCATCTCCTTTATCGGCAATGGCGTGGAGCGATTGGTGGAGCGGTGCCTTGACGCAACTGGCGAGTATGATGCGACGCTCAGGCAGGTGGCTATGAAAAAATTTCTGGCCTTTTACCAACAAAATATGACGACACTGACCCAACCCTACCCCGGGGTTGTGGCGTCACTGCAGATTTTTCGAGATGCTGGCATTCCGCTGGGCATCTGCACGAATAAACCGACCCAGCCTGCTCGAGAAATTTGTGATCGCCTCGAACTCACTCAATTTTTCAAAGTGATCACTGGAGCCGAAGACGGGCAGCTCAAAAAACCGGAGCCAGCATCCTTGTTAGCCTGCATCAGCGCATTGGATGTTCTACCGTCAGAGGCGCTTTATGTTGGCGACAGCGAAATTGATTACTTAACGGCGGTCAATGCCGCCGTATCATTCCGTCTGTTCGCCAATGGCTACCTGAATGCCCCTTTGCCAAACTTGCCGGCCTTAGACCGATTTGAGCATTGGACGAACCACGGGATCCCCGCGCCCTAAAGTTTCGTTAGAAACAGACTTGCAAATCTACGAGTTCGGGGTAGCCTTATGGTTCTGGGAGGATACTTAAATGAAAATAATGACTTCACTTTTGTCCGGCGCGGCTTTTGCTTTTGCACTTTCGCTCGCAGGTCCGGCTATGGCGCAGGATTGCCCGCGCGGCGATTTGGACAAACGCTTTTGCGACGTGGACGGCGACCTGATTGCCGACACCCCCACCGATCCGGCGGATCAGGTAGACCCTGACACATTGATCTTTGCCTACACACCCGTTGAGGACCCCGCTGTTTACAAAGCCGCATGGTCCGACTTTTTGACGCATCTGGAGGCAGAAACAGGTAAATCAGTCATCTTCTTCCCTGTACAAAACAACGCGGCCCAGATTGAGGCAATGCGTTCTGGTCGTCTTCATATCGCGGGCTTCAACACCGGTTCAAACCCGTTGGCGGTGAACTGTGCAGGCTTTAACCCCTTCACAATCATGGCGTCAAAAGACGGTAATTTCGGATACGAGATGGAAATCATCACCTATCCAGGTTCTGGCATTGAGAAGGTTGAAGACATCAAAGGCAAACAGCTGGCCTTTACTTCGCCGACATCGAACTCAGGTTTCAAGGCACCAAGCGCTATCTTGAAAGGCGACTTCGACATGCTTCCCGAGCGTGATTTTGAGCCGGTTTATTCAGGCAAGCACGATAATTCGATCCTCGGTGTCGCCAATAAAGACTATATGGCTGCATCAATCGCGAACTCAGTCAAAGCGCGCATGATTTCCCGAGATGTGATTACCGAAGATCAAGTTGTGACAATCTACAAGTCACAGACGTTCCCGACCACGGGGTTTGGCACAGCGCATAATCTTACTCCCGAGCTGAAAGAACAGATTCGCAACGCGTTTCTGAACTTTGAGTGGGCAGGCACGTCCCTTGAAGCCGAGTTTGAAAAGTCGAACGAAGGCCAATTCCTGCCGATGACCTATCAGGAATTCTGGGAAGTGATCCGCAAGATCGACACCGCAAATGGTGTCAGCTACGCCTGCGAATAACACCTGATTTGGCGGGTCTTTAGACCCGCCTTTTCCAACAAAAATATAGTCAGTAAGGGGGGCTTTCATGCTGCGGCTTGAGAAGCTTGTTAAGATATATAAAACGGGCGATCAGGCTCTTAAGGCTGTCGATCTACAAGTGCCAGAAGGTCAAGTTCTGGCGTTGATTGGACCTTCAGGGGCAGGAAAATCCACCCTCATACGATGTATTAACCGGCTGGTTGAGCCCACTTCGGGCAATGTCTACTTGGGCGATGTTGAACTGACCGGACTGTCCTCGGGCAATCTACGCCGCGAACGACGCCGAATGGGAATGATCTTTCAGGAATATGCGCTGGTAGAACGCCTAAGCGTTATGGAAAATGTTCTGTCCGGCCGCTTGGGCTATGTCGGATTTTGGCGCAGCTTTTTGCGACGTTTCCCACAATCCGATGTGGATGAGGCTTTCCGCCTACTGGACCGTGTTGGCCTTGCTCATATGGCTGACAAGCGCGCGGACGAGTTGTCGGGCGGCCAGCGTCAACGCGTTGGCATCTGCCGCGCCCTCATTCAGAATCCAGCTTTGCTTTTGGTGGATGAACCGACAGCCTCGCTTGATCCCAAGACGTCACGCCAGATCATGCGGCTCATTTGCGAGCTTTGCAAAGAGCGCGGACTGGCTGCGATCATTAACATCCACGATGTTGCCTTGGCACAGATGTTTGTACAGCGCGTCATTGGTCTACGGTTTGGAGCAATTGAATTCGACGGCGCGCCCGAAGGTCTAACCCCTGAGGTTCTCACAACAATCTATGGAGAGGAAGATTGGGAAGCGACCATAGAAGCTGTCGATGATGACGATGTTGAGGCCGCCGAATGAGGGACGTGAACGCACTCATAGGTAAGCCTTGGCGCAAACCATCGTTTATAAAACGGCCTTGGCTAAGATGGGCTCTGATCATTGGCACTTGTGCTTACTTGATCGCTGCTTTCATGACGATCGACGTCAATTGGTCCCGGGTCTACGAAGGGTTGGAGCGGGGCAAAAAGTTCGTACTGGCCTTTACCAATCCGGATTTCGCCACCCGTTCTGCAGACATTTACGAGGGCATGATCGAGAGTATCATCATGACCATTGCCTCTTCTGTCGTCGGCATTGCGATTTCAATCCCGATTGCCTTGGGCGCTGCACGCAACATTGCACCTTTGCCCGTTTATCTGATCTGCCGTTCGATCATCGCGATCAGCCGTGCATTGCAAGAAATAATTGTTGCGATCCTTTTGGTCGCGATCTTTGGTTTTGGACCACTTGCGGGTTTCCTGACGCTCAGCTTTGCTACAATCGGATTCCTGTCCAAGCTGCTCGCGGAAGACATCGAAAGCATGGACAAAGTTCAAGCCGAAGCGATTAAAGCATCGGGTGCTAAATGGACGCAATGGATCAATTACGGGGTGCAGCCACAGGTTATGCCGCGCCTGATCGGCTTGAGCATCTACCGTCTTGATATCAATTTCCGCGAAAGTGCTATCCTTGGATTGGTTGGAGCGGGCGGTATTGGTGCCACGTTGAACACCGCGTTTGACAGGTATGAATACGACACTGCCGCCGCGATCTTGTTGCTCATCATCGTCATTGTCATGGCGTTAGAATACCTATCAGGTGTCATCCGCGCGAGGGTTCAATAATGCCAGTGCAAGACCTCAAAGGCCAAAAAATATGGCAGCGCCGCACCGGACGCGAAAGCTTAGGTCATTGGGTCATGTGGCTGATCGGTGTCGCAATTTTTGCTTATTGCTGGCAGCAGATATCCGCATCAACCACCTGGTTCTTTGTCTGGGACGCCCCGCGCATCGCTGAAGACATCTGGACACGCGCAACGCCTCCGCGCTGGGAATACATCTCGCAATTGGGTAAACCGATTTGGGACACACTAAACATCGCAACTCTTGGCACGATCTTTTCATTGATCCTTGCCGTTCCGGTCGCCTTTTTGGCGGCACGTAATACCACGCCGTCGGTGCTTTTTATTCGCCCTATCGCGCTGCTGATCATCGTCGCGACACGTTCGATCAACTCCTTAATCTGGGCATTGCTGCTGATTGCGATTATCGGCCCTGGTGTTTTTGCGGGGGTAATCGCGATTGCGATCCGCTCCATCGGGTTCTGCGCCAAACTGCTTTACGAAGCCATCGAGGAAATCGATCAAACCCAAGTGGAGGCCATCACAGCCACGGGTGCCTCGCGTTGGCAAGTAATGGCGTTCGGGATTGTGCCACAAATTCTACCCGCATTTGCAGGCATTGCGGTGTTTCGCTGGGACATTAACATCCGCGAATCCACTGTGCTTGGGCTGGTTGGCGCGGGCGGCATCGGGCTGCAGCTGTCCTCTTCCCTGAATGTTCTTGCATGGCCTCAGGTATCATTGATCCTGTTGGTGATACTCGCGGCGGTTGTTATTTCCGAGTGGGTGTCTGCCAAAGTACGCGGTGCAATAATTTGAACGTCACCGAAGCCTTTGCCAGTTATGAAAACGTGCGCCATCGGTTGCTGAGCGCAAAGTTTAACCGGGCCTGTAGAACACTGCCAAACCTTGATGCACTGACAGATGAAATAGATGTTTTCTTACTTGATGCTTTTGGAGTTTTGAACATTGGTGACACCGCAATAGAAGGTGTACCAGAGCGTGTTGCGCGACTTCAAAACGCGGGAAAGCGGGTTATGATCGTGTCGAACGCTGCCGGCTTTCCACACGCCCAACTGATGGCTGTAGCCTAGACGAACCTGCGGGACACTTCCGTTGTTACTGTAGCTTGTCTCTGAGCGCTTCGTAAGGGGTCTGGCCATTGTGTGCGCCGTGGGGTCTAGCAAAGTTGTAGAAGCGCTCCCATTCGTCGAGTTTAGCCTCCAGATCGACGTCACCTTTGTAGCTGAGAAGTTGATAGAACTCCTGCTGATCAGAACGGTGGGAACGTTCGACTTTGCCATTGAGTTGAGGGGTGCCCCGTTTGATGTAGGCGTGCCTGATCCCGAGATCTTCTAC
>JAQWVA010000082.1:0-44822 GCA_029250205.1 Tateyamaria sp. | reverse complement strand
GGGTGGGCGCGCTCCAAAAAAGGGTGTCTCAACATATCAGAATGGCGCTTCCAGATCGCCCATGCGCACATAAACCGACTTGAGCTGACTGTAATGCGCGATTGAAGCCTTGGAGTTTTCGCGCCCGACACCAGACTGCTTTGTTCCACCAAAAGGTGCCTCGACCGGCGCGTCATTATAGGTGTTGATATAACAGGTGCCTGCTTCGAACCCTGCAGCCACACGGTGTGCGCGTGTCAAATCACTGGTGAATACACCAGCAGCCAATCCAAATTCAGTATCATTGGCCCGCGCCAACACATCAGCCTCATCCTCAAAATCAAGAACAGCCATGACCGGCCCAAAGATCTCTTCGCGGGCAATGATCATATCGTCAGTGACGTCCGCAAAAACAGTAGGCGCGACGAAAAAACCCTCCCGGTCAAGACGACGTTCACCACCACAGACCAACCGTGCCCCTTCGGCCTCGCCTTTGGCGATATAGCCCTGTACAATCTCCATTTGTCGCGCGCTGACCATCGGGCCAAAGCTGGTTTCGGGGTCTTGCGGGTCTCCAATGACCGCAGCAGCCAAACGCTCGGACAACCGGGTAAGGAATGCATCCTTGATGTCCTTATGCACAAAGACACGCGTGCCATTAGAACACACTTGCCCAGAGGAATAGAAATTCCCTAGAATCGCTCCGGAAACAGCGTTTTCAATATCTGCATCCTCGAAGATGATCAGAGGCGATTTGCCCCCCAATTCCATGGTGACATGTTTGATGCCCGCCGCCGCAGCAGCATAGACTTTGCGCCCGGTCGGCACCGACCCGGTGAGCGAGACCTTGTCAACGCCCGGGTGACTGACAAGAGTAGCGCCCACATCGCCCAAACCCTGAATGACATTGTAGACGCCGGCGGGCGCGCCTGCCTCATGCAGGATTTCAGCCACTTTCAATGCACACAGCGTTGTCGTCTCAGAGGGCTTGAACACCATGGTGTTGCCGCAAGCTAAGGCCGGCGCCCCCTTCCAGCACGCGATCTGTGTGGGATAGTTCCATGCGCCAATGCCAACACAAACACCCAAAGGTTCGCGACGGGTATAGACCCAATCCTCGCCCAGCTGGATATGCTCGCCCGTCAATGTTGCCGCCATGCCACCGAAGTATTCCAAAGCGTCGGCGCCGCTGGTTGCATCAACAACACTGGTTTCCTGATAGGGCTTCCCAGTGTCAAAGGTTTCGAGGACGGACAATTCGTGATTGCGCGCACGCATGATATCCGCCGCTCGTCGTAGGATGCGGCCCCGTTCCGTTCCGGTTAGCGCCGCCCATTTCGATTGCGCGCTGCGCGCGGACGCAAGGGCCTGTTCGATGATTGCAGGCGTGGCTGAATGCACGTTGGCAATCGTTTTACCAGTCGCAGGATAGATCACATCGATGCGTGTGCCGCTGGTGTCTTCGACGTACGCGCCGCCAATAAAATGACTGGCGGTGGGTTGGGTTGGATAGGTCATGGTCGCCTCCGGCGGGAGTTTATTTGGCAAGATGAAGATGAATCATTCGCCTCTGGGGTAGCGTTGGTTTTCTTCTAGAAGGTTTAGATCCATGTGGTTGCGCATGTACCTCTCAGACGCCTTTTGCAGCGGCTGGTAGTCCCATGGATAATAGCCACCCTGGCGCAAGGCATCATAGACGATGCGGCGATGGGCCTGACTTTTCCGGATATCCTTGTCGAATTGTTCGAGATCCCATCGGGCCTCGGACTTGGCGCGCAGTTGCGCGCGCGTGCCCTGATGGGCGGGCTTTTCGGCCAAGTTGGTCAACTCTTGGGGGTCGGCGTCGAGATCAAACAGCTGATCACGATCGAGGATGCAACGGTTGTACTTCCATTTCCCATAGCGCAACGAGACCATTGGCGCATATGAAGCCTCTGCCGCGTATTCCATCGCAACGGGTTCGGTGCGCTCTACCCCCTGCCCTTGCGGCACGATGCTCTGGCCCCTCGTCCATGAGGCCACATCTGACATGTCAACGCCCGCTAAATCGCAGAGTGTCGGGCAAATGTCGATATTGCTAACCGGATCAGTCACCAGACCCGGCTGCATCTGCGGTGCCGAGATCATTAATGGCACCCGCGCCGAACCCTCAAAGAAGGACATCTTGAACCACAAGCCTCGTTCGCCCAGCATATCACCGTGGTCGGATACAAAGAGGATAGTTGCCTCTTGCCGTGTGCTTTCGAGGGCGGCCATGACCTCGCCAATTTTGTCGTCAAGATAAGAGATGTTGGCAAAGTAGGCGCGGCGAGAGCGTCGGATATCCTGATCTGAGATGGTAAAGTTGTCGCGGTCGTTTGCGTCCAAGATCCTTTTGGAATGCGCGTCTTGCTGATCGTATGGGATTGGCCCCACTTCTGGCATCAGATGCTTACAGTCGTCGTAAAGATCCCAGTATTTTTTACGCGCCACATATGGATCATGCGGATGCGTGAAGCTGACCGTCAGGCACCAGGGGCGCGGATCATGGCTCCGGGCCAGATCGAACATCTTGCGGGTTGCGTGATAGGCCACTTCATCATCATATTCGAGTTGGTTGGTGATTTCGGCAACGCCCGCGCCGGTGACAGACCCCATGGTGTGGTACCACCAGTCGATACGCTCATCGGGTTTGCGGTAATCAGGTGTCCAGCCAAAATCGGGAGGGTAAATATCGGTGGTTAGCCGTTCTTCAAAACCGTGCAACTGGTCCGCGCCAACAAAATGCATCTTGCCAGTTAGGCAGGTCTGGTAGCCTGCGCGCCGCAAATGGTGCGCGTATGTTGGGATTGAAGATGCAAATTCGGCCGCATTGTCGTAAACTCTGGTTGCAGACGGCAGTTGCCCAGACATAAACGCCGCACGACCCGGTGCGCATAGAGGCGAAGCTGTATAGGCATTTGCGAACCGCGTAGATCGCGCGGCCAGCCGCTTCAGGTTTGGGGTATGCAACCACTCTGCCGGACCGTCGGGGAACAAGGTGCCGTTCAACTGGTCAACCATGAAGATCAGGATGTTGGGCTGTGTCATCCTCGTGGTCCTATCAGCGTATCAAGTGCCTGTAGCGCAACAGCTTTTGCGGCCCCCGGCCTTGGTGCATCAGCAAGGGCAGAACGCAGATAAAGCCCGTCAATCAGTGCACACATCAGATCTGCATCCGCCGCGGGCGAGGCGCTGACCGGCCGCAGCGCGTAGATCAGGTTGGACCGAAGCCTGTTTTGATAAAGGCGCAACAGGCGCAGGGTTTCAGGCTGTGTTGTCGCTTGCGCGTAAAGTGTCATCCACGCGCTGACCGTGGCAGGCGCAAAGCAAGACGGCGCAAAGCTGGCGGAGATCAGCGCCTCGGCCCGGGCGCGGGGCGTGCGCGCATGATGTAGACCAACGACGACCTCGGCACCGAAGTCGCGCAAGATCTGGCGCATAGCGGCCAAAAATATCTGATTCTTGCCGCCAAAATAGTGGTGTGCCAGTGCCGTCGACATGCCTGCACGCCGTGCGATTTGGCCCACGGTTACATCCAAAGACCCAGCGGCACTGATTTCGGCTATTGTTGCCTCGACCAATGCGGCGCGGCGAATGGGTTCCATTCCAACTTTCGGCATAAATTCCCCCAAGCCAGTACATGGTGAGGGTTTTTTATTAACTCGTCAATCAATAAAAATCACAGCTTGGTTTGCGGCGTTGTCGGTGTGATTGGGGCGCGTTTCAGAACCGCCTCGCGCCAAGTGATAAAGGTGACCGACGCAAGAATCAGGCCTCCGCCCAGAATGACCCAGATGTCGACAGGTTCGGCAAAGACAAGCGCGCCCAACAGAACTGCCCAGACCAGTTGCAAAAAAGTTATGGGCTGTGTCACAGTGACGGGCGCCGCGGCAAACGCCAGCGTCATAGTATAATGACCCGCCGTGGCAAAACTGGCCACCGCAAAGAGCATTCCCAGATCATTCCACGACGGTGTGACCCAATTGGCCAGCGCAAATGGGGCCAGCCCTATGGTTACAAAGATCGACAGCATCGCCACGACGACTGTGGCCTTGACCTCATCGGCCATGATCTTTGCCAGCAGGTATGAGCCAGCAAAAACTACAGCCGCAACCAGCATCGCCAGATGCCCCGGCTCAACCACCCGAAAGCCCGGGCGCAAGATCACCGCAGCCCCAACCAGCGCGATGACAACGGCTGCAATCCGCCGCACCGCCAGACGTTCGCCCAAAAACAGCGCAGCCCCCAGCGTCACATAGACCGGCGCGAGGTAGTTCATCGCTGTCACCTCGGCGATCGGAATCCGTGTCATGGAGTAGAACCAAAGGATGACACCTGCGGAATGCAATATGCCGCGCAGGGTAAACAGCTTCCATTGCCGCAAGGTCAATCGCGCGTCTCGTACTGCGGGCAGCATAGGCAACAAGAACACCAGCCCCAGCATATAGCGAAGAAAGGCCGCCTCGGCCGGGGGCACGCGCGGCCCCATGTACTTCACCAGCGCCGTAACCGCGACAAAGCACAGCCCCGTCGCCAGCATCCAGAAAATACCGACCAGTGGTTTGTGTTCGACCTGCTGCATGGGCTATCAATGCGGTCTGAACGCGGCAGAGGCAAGCCCCTGTCGCACGTGTGCCAGCCAGCACGCTAAGGCAAGAGCAACTTCATAGCGATGGCCCACATCGTAAGCGCAATAATTCCATCCAGTATGCGCCATGCTCGCGCAGTGGCAAAGATCGGCGCCAACAGACGCGCGCCGTATCCAAGCGCAAAGAAAAATACAAAGCTGGCAAACACAGCCCCCATCCCAAACAGCAGCCGGCTGTCATATTGGGCCGAGATCGAACCAATCAACACCACCGTATCCAGATAGACATGTGGGTTCAGCCAGGTGAGCGCCAATACGGTCAAGAGGGCGTCGCGCAGGGGTTGCGCGCCATCACCGTCTGGAACCAGCGTCGCCCCGCCCTGCCATGCAGATCGGGCATTGCGCCACCCGTACCACAGCAAAAACGCAGCTCCGCCATAGCGCATCACCGGTTCAAACCAAAGCACCGCCCCAGCCAAGGCACCAAATCCAGCGACCCCACAGACAATCAAGATAGCGTCACACAAAGCGCAGATCAGGCACACCCAAAATACATGCGCGCGGCGCAACCCCTGACGCAAAACAAAGGCGTTTTGCGCCCCGATCGCCACGATCAGTGACAAAGATAAGAAGAATCCGGGAAAAAATGATGCCATTTCAAATGCCTTGAACGGTGTCTGTGCGCCACTACATGCTGAGAGGAATGCAGACAAGTCTTTACAAGCCATCCGTTTTTGCACAGCGGCTTTGCACAATAATATGGTGCAATCAGCGCAAGCATCCCCTAAGTGGGACCAATTGTGATGGCGCGCTCTTACCAAATGGTCATACCAGTTGGTGAAATCACGATGATCTAAATTCTCGTCATCGACGTATTCCATACATTGACCAAATACCTAAATACCGATCAAAACAATAAGGATAAAGACCGTTGCTCGACGACACGCATAACGTTGATCTGACCGCACAAGACCTTGAGCTAATCGAGGCGGCTCTGCACACCCACGAAAAGATCCTGTCCGTTCAAAGCCGCGGTGGCGCTGCGCGGGCGCGGTTAAACGCGCTCAAGGGTCTGACGGGCCGCTTACGGCGGCAAACGCCCCCTTGGCCCGAAGGGCCGGGCCAAAGCTGGGGGCATCGGGTGCGCGCGTTGTTTTCAGCTGGCGGTTCGCTCAGGTTCTGACGCTTCGGGCACCGCCGAACACTAGCTGCCTGAACGCTTCTGTGGCGCGAGGCGCGGCATAGAAGCAGGGGGGAATGTACGCGCTATCTGCTCAAATTCCGCAAGGTTCAGGTCTGAGGGTACAAATAACCGCTTGCGCTCCTTCCATAAGCCTGCGGCCACCAGTTCAGCAAACAAAGGCTCTGACGGGTCAGCAGGGGCCAGCCGGGCGCACAGATCGGTCAAGGCCCGCCGCCCCCTTGGACCCTGAGCGTTACACCGGTGCTGCTTTTGATTTGCACCCCATGTCGTCTGACGAGGATGCTACGGATTTTCTCAAACTCTGCGGTTCGGCCCATCAGCCTGCGCTCTCTGTCCGGTGGGGCGATTTTGGGGAAGGTGAAAGGCGGTGTATTGCCCGCTGGCGCTGGCACTTCGTAATATCGAATTGGATCTTGGGGAACCGGACAAAGCGGTCGCCAGATTGCCGTAACCAGGCCAGTGGACCGATCAATCAAAGGGCAACCGGTGCCAGTATGACCAAGGCTGCCCTAGAAAAGATGCTGTCTTCAACAAACAGTTCAAAGCACCAAACGTTTTTCAAACGCAGGGCCATCAAAGCACATCGACCGTGGGCTGCACGGCCCGAACGGGTGAAATCAGTCGTCGAGTTGCGCCATGACGTCGTCGCTGGCCTCGAAGTTGGTGGTGACCTGTTGCACGTCGTCATCATCCTCAAGCGCATCCACCAGCTTCATCAGCTTTTGCATGCCCTCAAGGTCGAGTTCGGTGGTGGTGGTGGGGCGCCAGATGAGCTTGGCTGTGTCGGATTCGCCCAGTTCAATCTCTAGTGTGGTAGAGACATCGTTAAGGTCCGTGTCCGCGCACCAGATCACATGGCCGTCCTCGCTTGATTCCACGTCTTCGGCACCGGCCTCGATGGCCGCCATCAGCACCGTGTCGGCATCCCCAACCGCAGCCGGGTATGTCACGGCGCCCTTGCGGTCGAACATGAACCCCACGCTACCGGTCTCGCCCAGATTGCCGCCATTCTTGGTAAAGGTCGAACGGACAGTCGATGCCGTCCGGTTGCGGTTATCTGTCATCGCCTCGACGATCACTGCCACACCGTTAGGGCCGTACCCTTCGTAACGGATTTCTTCGTAGTCATCGCCCTCTCCGGCGATGGATTTCTTGATCGCACGGTCAATGTTATCCTTGGGCATAGACTGCCCTTTAGCTTCCTTGACGGCCAAACGCAGGCGCGGGTTTTTGTCGGGATCGGGGTCACCCATCTTGGCGGCGATAGTGATTTCCTTGGACAGTTTGGAAAACAGTTTGGCGCGGATCTTGTCCTGACGTCCCTTGCGGTGCTGGATGTTCGCCCATTTCGAGTGGCCTGCCATCGGGGTCTCCTGTGGTGGTTTGTGCCCAAGCGTTATCGCCGCGCAGCTATAGGCCAACGGTGCCACCGGGGGCAAGCCCGCCCGCACAATTGTGCAGCAGTGCAGAGCCCCGGCGCTATCGAGTATGGTGAATGACAGGTCAGCGCAGGATAATATGGCCAAAGCAGCGAAATGACTGTGCATTAGCGTTGCGACCAACGGGCAATACCACCACGATGACCTGGCTCAGAATAGTCAGGTCGACGAGGCCTATGAGCACGCAAAAAGCACATTGCACGATTGGATTAGCCCTGAGGGGCCATTCCTGCCTGAACCGGCATACCAGTGAGTCAGGGTACCGGCACGGCAACACAGCAACAATCACACTGGCCACGCCCCACCCACCCGCCTAGGGTGCAGGGCATGACAACCGACCAGATCATCCTGTTTGCTCTTTTTGGCCTTGTCTTTGCATTTCTGCTTTGGGGCAAGTTTCGCTACGATATCGTGGCTTTTTCGGCATTGATGGCGGGCGTGTTGCTGGGCGTGGTACCCACCAGTCAGGCGTTTGCGGGCTTTGGGCACCCTGCAACGCTTGTGGTTGCGCTGGTGCTGGTGGTATCGGCCGGGCTGGTCCGGTCGGGGGCCGTGTTCTTGATCACACGCACGTTGGTAAATGCCAGCCGGTCTCTGGGTAGCCACATCACGTTGATGGGGGCTATTGGCGGTGTCCTATCAGCGTTAATGAATAATGTGGCCGCGCTCGCGCTGTTGATGCCCGTCGACATTCAAACCGCGCGCAAGGCCGGGCGCAGCCCTGGGCTTAGCCTAATGCCGCTGAGCTTTGCCACGATCCTCGGTGGCATGGTCACATTGATCGGAACTCCACCGAATATCATCATCGCCAGCATCCGGGAGGAACGGTTGGGCGCCCCATTTGCAATGTTTGACTTTGCGCCCGTCGGCGGAGTTACGGCCATTGCAGGCCTAATCTTTATCGCTTTGATAGGCTGGCGGCTGATTCCTGCGCGCGAGGATAGCAAACTGGGCGCAGATGATATTTCTCAATTCATCGCTGAACTGACGGTTCCCAAGGGGTCTCGCCTTATTGGCAAACAGTTGCGTGATCTTGAAGAAGAGGCAGAAAAGGCAGATGTTGCGATTATTGGTCTGATCCGAGATAGCAAGCGGCGCTATGGCCGCGCACGCGATGCGCGCCTGCGCGCCGGCGATGCTTTGGTGCTTGAGGCGACACCGGATGCGCTGGACGAATTCCGCGCAGCGTTTTCTTTAGCCGTCGCAGATGCCAAGCGCGAGGAACGGCTTAAGGCTGATGGGGATGGGGTAGATGTCATCGAAGTGGTGGTCACCGATCAGTCTCGGTTGATCGGGCGCACGGCACAATCCGTCGGCTTGGGCTGGCGGCAATCCACAGTGCTGCTGGGCATCTCCCACCGGGGGCAAAAAATTACCCGGCAGATCCGCAAAACTCAGATCAATGTCGGCGACATCTTACTTTTGCTGGTGCCGCGCGAGACCGGCGCAGACGTCACTCAGTGGCTGGGCTGCCTACCGCTGGCCGACCGTGGCCTTGCCGTCACCGCAGACGAAAAAGTCTGGATCGCGATTGGTATTTTTTCGGCTGCTGTGCTGGCCGCAAGTGTTGGTCTGATTTACCTGCCCGTGGCACTGGGCCTTGTGGTGGTGGTTTATGTTCTTGCAAAAATCGTGCCCTTGGCCGAGCTCTACACCCATATTGAATGGCCTGTGGTGGTGTTGCTGGGGTCGATGATCCCACTGGGGGCGGCGCTGGAAAGCTCCGGCGGAACAGAGCTGATTTCGGGCGCACTGATCACGCTGACCATGGGAATGCCTGCCTGGGCGGTGCTGACGGTGCTGATGATCGTCACAATGAGTTTGTCAGATGTGCTCAACAACACGGCTACAACGATCGTCGCCGCCCCGGTGGGCATTCAGATGGCGCAAAGCCTGAACGTGTCACCCGATCCATTTTTGATGGCAGTGGCGGTCGCTGCCTCCTCGGCGTTTTTGACGCCGATTGGTCACAAGAATAATACCCTCATACTTGGCCCCGGCGGTTACCATTTCGGGGATTATTGGCGAATTGGGCTACCGTTAGAAGCGATCGTCGTTATTGTATCAATCCCCGCAATACTTGTGTTTTGGCCGCTGTGAAGTGGCCGAGATGGCCAGGTTCAGCAGCGGCTATCATGGCGACAATACGCGCAAGGATACTTTTCTGGACGACTGCAGCTTTTGAGGTCCCAATGTCGGCAGCTCTGACGCAAAAGCCGGAAGCGATTTAAAGCGTTATGCGAAAACCCAGACGCACTTATCGTTGCATATAACATTTCAACGCATTAATGGCCCGCGTCCGACTGCCTATTCAAAGCGGCCAGATGAACGGGATCGTGACCGAAGCCAAAAGTCCCACGCTCAGGTTCAGCGGAATGCCCACACGCATGAAATCAGTGAATTTGTAGCCACCAGGGCCATAAACCAGCATATTGGTCTGATACCCGATGGGGGTGGCAAAGCTGGCAGAGGCCGCCACCATCACCGCCACGACCAATGGGCGTGCATCAATTCCAAGCGCAGCTGCCAGACCAATGGCAATAGGCGTCACAACCACTGCCACCGCATTGTTGCTCACCAGTTCTGTCAGCACTGACGTCAGCAGATAGACTGCCCAGACAATCAGGAACGGTGGCAAAGCCCCAAGACCCGGTGCAACCGCGTTCACGATCAGCGCAACGGCACCCGATGCATCAAGTGCGGCTCCTATGGCCAGCATCGAAAAAATCAGGGCCAGCAAACGTCCATCAACAAAGGAAAATGCTTCATCGGCATCAATGCAGCGGGTAACCAGCACAATCGCAACAGCTACGACCGCCAGCAAAAAGATCGGTGCCACGCCAAACGCGGCCAGCACAACAAGGCCCAGCAACGCCAAAAGGACAACGGGCGCATGGCTGCGTCGGAACGCGCGCTGTGAAGGCTTGGAGACATCCACCATATCCATATCACTTGCTAGTCGCTGAATGTCGTCTGGCGCACCTTCCAGAAGAAGCGTATCGCCGATACGCACCACGAGTTCATCAAGCTGCATGCCGATGTTCTGGTCGCGCCGATGCACCGCAAGCGGATAGACGCCGTAACGCCGCCGCAATCGCATCGCGCCCAAACTGCGGCCGATCATCTTGCAGCCGGGGGTGATCAAAACTTCAACAGTGGTCGTCTCAACTGCGCCCACCTGATCCAGACGTTTGAGCTCCTTGTTGCGCTGTAAGCTCAGAAGTTCTGTCATCTGTGTTCGCAGAACCACCCGGTCACCCACCTGCAACGCAACATCTGTCAGATTGCGCCGCAATGACTGGTCCCCGCGGATCACGTCAATCAGGCGCACACCTTCCCGCTTGAAAAGCTGCACCCCCAGCACATCGCGTCCGATCAGGTTGCTGTCAGGTGGGATCACTGCCTCGGTAAAGAACTTCATCCTAGAACGGTCGCTGAGCAGCCCGGCCATGCTGTCACGGTCGGGCAGCAATAACGGCCCAATGAACCGCAAATAAATCATGCCCCATATCACCAGTATGATGCCCAGAGGAGTGACTTCGAAAATGGTGAACGGAGCAAGGCCCTGTGCCCGTGCAACCCCATCCACAAGCAAGTTGGTTGACGTTCCAATCAGTGTCAATGTACCCCCCAAAATCGCTGCATAGCTGAGTGGTATCAGAAACTTGGACGGGGACAGACCAAGCGTTTTAGCCAACTGAACAAAGACAGGGATCATGACAACAACCACAGGCGTATTCGACACGATTGCCGATGACAGGATGACAAATCCCATCAGCATCGCCACAGCCAGCATCGGATTGGTGCGCGCCTGTCGGTCCGCAATGCCAGTGAACGCCTCCAACGCGCCGGTGCGCACCAGCGCTCCCATGATGATAAACATCGCTGCGATCGTCCAAGGTGCCGGGTTCGACAGAACCGTCAACGCAGCATCATAGGGCAGTGCCCCCAATGCCAAAAGCAAGCCAACGCCCACTATTGCAACCACTTCGGTCGGATAGCTTTCTCGCAAAAACAGCACAAACATGAGCAAAACTACGGTCAGCGTGACCACAGCATTGCCCGTCTGAGAAAGAGCGATCAAATCCATGGCCGGTACTTCTTGTTTTCCGAGGTCAGACGCAATTGTCCTCTATTGCGGCGCGCGCTTCAAGCGATGGTTTGCGCGGCTTCACTAAGTACATGCCCAGCAGCATCAGCCCCAGCGCAAACCAAACCGAAGCAGGATAGGCCTCGCGCAAAATTACCCAGGCCCAAAAAATGCCAAAAATGGTCACAAAGTAACTGATCTGCACAGCAAAGACGGGCCCAGCCCGGCCCACCAGCCAGACATAACCAGCATAGGCAATCACGTGCAGCGAAGCGCCGACGACTTGCGCCAGATCCGGCGGGCCATAGGGCGGGCGCGGGTCAATCCATTGACCCGACCCAAGGGCCAGCGGCAACGTAACGATCATGCCAAAGATCGACGCCCCCCAAAGCACTTGTATCGGGTCAAGCCCAGCGGTGCCCCAGCGCGCCACGTAATTGCCCTCAAACGCATAAAACAATCCAGCGATCAAACCGATAAACACCCAGAAAACTGGGATAAAACCAGACATATCCGCCCCCGGCAAAACGATCATCAAAACCGCCATCATGCCAACAGCCAAGCCAATGAACCGGCGCCACTCAAATCGATCCAGCGCCAGAAACAACGCAATTGGAAAAGCCCATATTGGAATCATCGACAGCAAGATTGACAGCACGCCGGCCGGCAAATGGACCGCAGCTTGGTAACTTGCGGTGTTGGGCAAAATCGAACCAATAAGTGCGATTATCACATAAACACGAACCTGTGCCCACCCCATGCTAAGCCGAGTGCCCCGCACCAAAGCCACCGTCGACATAACGATCGCACCAATGGCCAACTGCCAAAATAGCAGCCCAAAATGTTTGTAACCGGTGCTGACAGCAATCTTTGTCAGTGGCAGGGTCATGCCCCAGGCCGCACCGATTAGAACAAGAACTCCACCATAAAGCGCCAGTTCCCTTTTGGTCATGGCCCACTTTGGGACAGTTGCCCGCCCTGCCGAACCATCTCAATACGGGTTGCGCGCCCGCTCGCGTCCGTTTCCACATAAACACCAGATAAGGTGGCAGGCCCCAAAGCTGGCGAAAACCGTTCTTTCTGCATTCCAGTGATGAAACGTCGCAAGGGTTCGTCCCGCTGCATTCCAATCACGGAATTGTAATCCCCGCACATGCCAGCATCGGTCAGATAGGCGCACCCTTTGGACAGAATCATCGCATCGCTTGTGGGGACATGGGTATGGGTCCCCACCATCAGGCTTGCCCGCCCATCACACCAGTGACCCATCGCCATCTTTTCTGACGTGGCCTCGCAATGGAAATCCACGATCACCGCATCTGCCTGCCCGCCCAACGGATGCGCGCGAAACACAGCTTCCAGCGCTGAGAAAGGATCGTCAAATGGGCGTTTCATGAACACCTGTCCCAAAGCCTGCGCAACCAAAACAGTCTTGCCCCCCCGCGCTTTGAACAATCGGGCGCCTTTACCGGGCGATGCCTTGGAAAAGTTCAATGGCCGAATAATACGCGGCTCAGTTTCGATAAACCGCAACATGTCGCGCTGATCAAAGGCGTGGTCCCCAAGCGTAACACAATCAGCTCCAGCCTCGAACAACGCCTTGGCATGCGCGCCTGAAAGCCCCATGCCAGAGGTTGCATTCTCACCGTTTACAACAACGAAATCGAGGTTCCAGTTCTCGCGCAATTGCGGTAGGTGGTCGGTAATGGCCTGCCGGCCCGATCGGCCCATGACATCGCCTAAGAATAAAATGTTCATGGCCCAAATGCCTAGTGCCCGACCACCCAAACAGCAAGAGGCAACACACAGGTTCTTTTTGCACCAAATATCCCGCAGGGCGCCGCGTCAGCGACGGGGGGCAGCGCCGCCATGAACCTCGATCACCCGCGTGTCAGTCACAATGATGTCGAGCGTCTGATCCGTCTGCTCTGTGGGCAGATCCGTCACCTCTTGCGCCCCATAGGCAAAACCAAGGGCAAGCGTCGGGCGACGGGCGCGTAACTGCTCCAGCGTTCGGTCATAAAACCCACCACCATATCCTAAACGCGCGCCAGCCCGGGAAAACGCAACCAGCGGCACGATCACGATCTCCGGCTCAAGGAAATCATCCACTTCAGGCACCTGCGCACCATAGGGCCCAGCGCGCATCGCTCCCTCCGGCTGCCAACGCGAAAACCGCAAAGGCAAACCCGCACCAATGATCACCGGAACCGCGACAGGGCCGTGTGCAGCGGCTTCTGCCATGGCCGAGCTTGGATCAATCTCAGTTCGGATGGGCATGTATCCCGCAATCGGCACACCGCGATAACCTGCCAAAACCGAAGATAGCAGCCCAGCCGACCCACCCCGATCCAAATCATGAGCCGCGCGCCGCCTCTCCAATGCGGCCTTGCGAGCCGTTGCTTTACGCGCACTCATATCCATTAGGACATCCATATGGGACGGTGGGCGGGGCGCATTGCGGCGAAAGCCGCAACAGCGACGTCCCGCCGGATCATAACATCACCAGCGCGGCAAGGCCGAGAAAGGCGAAAAATCCGACCACATCCGTCACCGTGGTGACGAATGCCCCTGACGCCAGGGCCGGGTCGATGCCCATCCTGTCCAGGATGACCGGAATCATAGTTCCCGCCAGTCCAGCCACAACCAGATTCACAACCATAGCAGCTGCAATCACATAGCCCAGCAGCGGTGAGCCAAACCAGATTACGCCCACTGCGCCCATCACCACCGCAAAGATGCAACCATTGATCAACCCCACAATGACCTCGCGCCGGATCACACGCCACACATTGGCACCGGTCAGGTCCTTGGTGGCCAAAGCACGCACAGCAACAGTTAAAGATTGGGTCCCAGCATTTCCACCCATGGAGGCCACGATCGGCATCAAAACTGCCAGCGCCACAATCTGAGCAAGAGCCATCTCGAATTGCGCGATCACGATCGATGCAAAAATTGAGGTCACAAGGTTCACGGCCAACCAAGGCAGACGTTGGCGCGTGGTCTCAGTCACGGTGTCCGAAAGCGCGGATTCTCCACCCACCCCAGCAAGGCGCAGCATATCTTCCTCGTGCTCTTCATCCAGAACCGCCATCGCATCATCGATAGTGATTGTACCGATCAACCGGCCTTCTGTGTCGACAACTGGCGCTGAAATAAGGTGGTACTGATTAAAAGCATAAGCCACATCGCTTTCATCCTGGTCCACCGGGATAATCTGAAAGGTCTCTTCAACCAGATCGGCAAGCCGCACGTCGCGTTGCGAACGCATCAGCTTGCCCAATGTAACATTTCCGACTGGGTGCAATCGCGGATTCACCAAGAAAATGTGATAAAATTGTCTGGGCAAGTCATCCTCGGCTGCATTGCGCAACCGATCAATGGCCTCGCCGACTGTCCAATGCTCTGGTGCCATCAGCACCTCGCGCTGCATCAACCGGCCAGCGGAATACTCCGGAAAGGCGAGCGACTGCTCGACCATGGCACGATCAGAATCACGCAGTGCATCGAGGATCACCTCTTGCTGTTCATCCCCCAAGTCTTCGATCAGGTCGACCACATCGTCGCTGTCTAGATCGCGCACAGCATCGACCAGAACGGTGGGCTTGAGAACGCCAATCACCTCTTCACGGATTGACTCGTCCAGCTCAGACAGGATGTCGCCGTCAAACGCATGGTCACAGAGCCGGATCAGGCGGGACCGGTCAAAAGCGTTAATTTGCTCCAGCAGATCCGCAATGTCAGCAGCATGCAGCGGCTCCATCAAAGCGATCAACTGCGCGCGGTCCTCAATGTCCACGGCGTAAAGGATCGAAGCGACATCTTTGCGGCCAAGCGTATATGCACCATCTTCAGCTTGCGTTGCGCTTTGGTCCATCTCGTCCAACATCTTTGCTGTCCCCTGCTGCGCGTTGACCATAGGTGTGGCCATTTGCGTATACAACTGGCTGCACGCCTCGGGTTGCAATTGCCCTGTCCCGTGTGTGCGCCTATAGACTAGCACCATGACACACCAGACTCTCCTGACAGGTAATGTCCTTCTGTGCACCAACGATCCTTTCGTCGACGCAGAGGGCGTAAGTATTGCCGCAGACCACGGCGTATTGATCGAAGATGGGCGTATCGTGGCCACTGGCGCTGCGGACACGCTGCGCGATCAGTCGCCCCATGTGCAGGAATATGCATATGGCAATCGGCTGATTATCCCCGGTTTTGTTGATTCTCATGCCCATTATCCGCAGACTGCGATGATTGCGTCATGGGGCAAGCGCCTGATCGACTGGCTCAACACTTACACCTTTCCAGAAGAGGCCAAATTCGGCGACTGCGGCTATGCCGGTGAAGTGGCGGGCAGATATCTTGACCTCGTGCTTGCAAACGGAACCACAACCGTTGCCTCTTACACGACGATCCACGCCGGATCAGTAGATGCGTTCTTTGAAGCGGCGGCAGCGCGGAACATGCGTGTTGTGGCTGGCAAAACCTGTATGGATCGCAACGCGCCTGACGATCTGCGCGACAGCGCGCAGTCGGCCTATGACGACAGCAAAGCGCTGATAGGCAAATGGCACGGTCGGGGCCGCGCGCATTACGCGATTACGCCGAGGTTTTCACCCACCTCGACTCCCGATCAACTGGCAGCACTGGGCGCACTGTGGGCGGAAAACCCCGACTGTCTGATGCAAACGCACCTGTCCGAACAACATGACGAAATTGCCTGGGTATCAGAGCTGTTCCCCGGTGCACGTGACTATTTGGATACTTACGAAGCGCACGGCCTGCTCGGACCGCGCGGCGTTTATGGCCACGCCATTCACCTGACCCCCCGCGAAATTGCCAGGGTGTCAGAGGTCGGGGCCGCACTGGTGCATTGCCCGACATCCAACACCTTCATCGGCTCAGGGCTTATGGATGTTGCGGGCCTTGCGGCGCGCAGGATAGCATTGGGCCTTGCGACAGACACCGGGGGCGGATCTTCATTTTCAATGCTGCGAACGATGGCAGCTGCCTATGAGATCGCGCAATTACGCGGCACTGCGCTGCACGCACGGCACTTGCTTTGGCTCGCAACCGCCGGCTCAGCGCGTGCGCTGCATCTTGAAGACAAGATTGGACAGATCGCTCCGGGACTGGAGGCGGATATTTGTGTGCTTGATCTGGCGTCAACCCCGGCAATCGCACAGCGCACAGACCGCGCCCAAAACATATGGGAGGCTGTTTTTGCCACGATCATGATGGGCGATGACCGTGCTGTTCATGATGTCTGGATCGCTGGACGCCGTTGCGGATTCTGACACTGGTACTGCCACTGGCACTGGTACGTTTTTTTTCGTGTCGAAAACTATACCAAAGCCTTGCAGGGCGCGCTCATTATTCCCGCTTTCAGGCCCGTCTGGCACCTAACGTTTGTGCAAGTGCTGTCTGGCGCGCGACGACCGAACTCATATTTATGGTCACCAAGTGTCCGTCACGGACCACCTGACGGCCTTCGACAAACACATCGCGTGCCGTTGTCGGGCCAGCCAGGACCAATGCCGCCGGATCCCAGCTGCCAGCGCTGGCAATGCCAGAGACATCCCATATCGCAATATCTGCCCGGCAGCCCAAAGCGATTCTGCCACAATCTGCCCTTCCAAGCACGTCTGCGCCGCCTCGGGTCGCGATTTCCAAAGCTTCGCGCGCGCTCATGGCGTCAGCGCCCTGAGCCACCCGCTGTAATAGCATTGCCTGACGCGCCTCAGCCATAAGGTTGCCTGCGTCATTGCTGGCCGAGCCATCCACACCCAAGCCAACCGGTACCCCCGCATCCCGCATCGCACGCACTGGGGCTATCCCCGAACCAAGCCTGCAATTGGAACAGGGGCAATGTGCAATACCGGTCAGCGTTTTGGCAAAAAGCGCAATTTCAGAGCTGTCAAGCTTGACACAATGGGCATGCCACACGTCTGGTCCGGTCCATCCCAAATCCTGTGCATATTGCCCCGGCCGACATCCAAATTGCGACAGGGAATAGGCAATGTCTTCGTCATTTTCCGCCAGATGGGTGTGTAGCATCACCTGCTTGTCTCGCGCCAGCAATGCAGCATCGCGCATCAGTTCACGACTGACCGAAAAGGGCGAACAGGGCGCTACACCCACCCGGCACATTGACCCAACAGAAGCGTCGTGGAATGCGTCAATCACACGGATGGAATCTTCAAGTATTGCGTTTTCGTCTTCAACCAGCGCGTCAGGTGGCAGCCCACCTTTGCTTTCCCCGATGCTCATCGCGCCGCGGGTTGGATGAAACCTCAGGCCTACGTCACGGGCGGCCGCGACAGTATCGTCCAAACGGCTGCCATTCGGATAAAGGTATAGATGATCAGAGGTTAGGGTACAGCCAGACAGAGCCAGTTCGGCAAGGCCAACCTGCGCCGAGACAAACATATGCTCTGGCGTGAACTGCGCCCAAATCGGGTAGAGGGTTTGCAGCCATCCAAACAACAGCGCATCCTGCGCAGCCGGAACCGCCCGAGTGAGCGTCTGGTAGAGATGGTGGTGGGTGTTCACAAGGCCCGGCGTCACAACGCATCCCTGCGCATGAACGACCTCTCCGGTTGTTGCCAGATCTCGTCCGATGGCAACGATCGCGCCGTCACGTATCAGGATGTCTGCGTCCGTTAGTTCACTTCGGTCATCGTCCATTGTGACGATATGGCTCGCGCCTTTGATTAACCATTCGATCATTGCGCAGCTTTCAGTATGTCCAATGCTTCGCGGTGGATCGTCGGGTTGGCCGCGGCCAACGCGCGTCCGCCTTGATGCACCGGTCCGCCCTCCCAGTTAGTCACAATGCCGCCCGCCGCCTCGATCAGGGCGATTGGGGCCTGAATGTCATAGTTATTCAATCCCGCTTCGATCACCAAATCGATCTGCCCAGCCGCGACGAGCGCATAGGCATAGCAATCCATCCCGTAGCGCACCAGTTTGACATGGCGTGCGACAGCCTCGAAACCAGCCCTGTCACCGGGCTCTCCGACTTCTGGAAAGGTGGTGAACAGAATAGCGTCAGTCAGGCTTTGAGTTGAGCGGGTGCGGATCGGCCCGGCCCCGTGCGGACCAGTAAGGTGTGCCGTTTTGGCGGCCCCTATAAACCGCTCTCCAATATAGGGTTGATCAATCACACCCAAAATCGGCCCACTGTCCGGGCCCACTGCGATCAAAACACCCCACGTCGGGGTGCCAGCCACGAAGCCGCGCGTGCCGTCAATCGGATCTAACACCCACGTCAGCCCGGAACGGCCCGATGTCATGCCAAATTCCTCGCCCAAAACGGCGTCATCGGGGCGACGTTTGGCCAAAACGGCGCGCATCGCCTGCTCGGCAGCGCGGTCGGCTTGCGTGACCGGATCAAAGCCTGAGGCCAGCTTGTTGTCCGTCACCAGCTGCGCGCTGCGGAAATAGGGCAGGATCGTGGCGCGGGCGGCGTCTGCCATCTCATTAGCAACGTCACGAAGGTTATTTATGTCGTAAGTCATGCACATCGGGTGCCAGAGGTCGGCACGCGACACAAGCCCTCAGCCTAGAATTCAGCCACCTTGGCTAAAAAGAGCCCCCGATACAACTACGTTTTACCGGGTCGCGCATAAGCCATGGTGCACTCATTTCGAGAAATTGGACCGTCAGATCACCGGTTATATGTATCGAGCTTCCCAAAAGCAGATCAGATAGCGCGCAATTGCGCCGAATCTCTTGCTCCGAACGCACGCCGCAGCAGCGAAACCATCGCGTCATGCACTTCATTTCTGGTCGATGTGGCGCCGTACAGATTGATACGATGAACCGGCAGATCCGGAAGGGTGCCTCCGTGGTCGATCCGGTCCAGATGCGGGGGTTCGGTGCCTTCGATCATCGTGTGTACCGCAAGGTCGGCCGCAACAGTCGCCTCGATGGTGCGATCGCTTTCTGTCTCGACCACCACATCCCAAGGAATTTGGGCGTCATCCAGACGCTCGACCACTCGCGGGCGGAAGGTGCATTGCCGCCCAAAAGCCAGCTTGAGCGGACGCTGCCGCCAAGCCGACCCTCCGGGCGCACCGATCCAGCAAAGTGGTTTAACGCACAGTTCTTCTCCGCCGGCGTCCATTCCCGTTTCAGTTGTTAGGATTATGTCACAGGCGCCCTTGGTAAATTCGACCTTCAGCCGCTTTGTGTAAGAAGATTCAAGTTGCACCTTTACCCGTGGAAACGCTGTGTGAAACTGTTTCAGCACGCGCGGAATGGCTGGATAGACGATGTCATGGGGCACGCCCAGCGTGATCTCGCCCTCATAGGCCTGATCGGTCAGCCGCGTAATAACTTCGTCATTCAGGGCCACCATACGCCGTGCATAGACCAAAAGCTGTTCGCCCGAGGCTGTCAGGGCAATCGTACGACCCGAACGATCAAACAGAGCAAGGTCCAAAATTTCTTCGAGGCGCTTGAGTTGCATCGAAACCGCCGATTGCGTCAGATGCAAAAAACCCGCCGCCCGGGTAACGCCACCGCTTTCAGCAACCGCCACGAAGGATCTAAGCGTGGTGATATCTAGATTTCTCATATCAATTTTCCTGATGCATCAATTCACAAACATTCGTTTTTAAAATGTTTCATACTCCGCCATATACATCAATAGATCTGATGAAACGTGATATAACCATCACGAAACTTAAGGAGACAAACCATGGCCATGACTGCTTTCGCCGCCACTGATATCCATTTTCCCCATCCCGCTACACGTGGGTTTGCGATCGCGCGCATGATTGATGTCTGGCGCTCGCGTCGCGCATTGGCAGAGCTTGACAGCCACCGATTGGAAGACATTGGGCTTGACGTTAAACGGGCCCTCCATGAGGAATCAAAACCGATCTGGAACGTTCCCGCAGCCTGGCGCGGTTGAAAATTTTCGTGCACAGAACCAACTATTTTTGCAATTTGTGACAAAAAGGTTGGAATGATCACGCTGAACAGCCTTTCAAGGGCAAAAACTCTTGAAAGGCAGACCTTATGAACCGATATTAGGCATGAGCGGTCAGAAATCCGCGACCGACAGGACAATCCTGTCGGACATGTATCAATTTGGAGGTCAACAATGGCTGAGTTGAATACGATCCGTTCGGCGGCCGGAACACGCGCCGCCCAGATCGACGTTGGGCTGCGCGCCCACATGAATAAAGTATATAGCAGCATGTCGATTGGCATGTTGATCACTGCAGCGGCTGCATGGGCCATTGCAGGCCTTGCGGTCACGTCTGACCCTGCGGGAGCCACCATGGCATTGCGTGAAGGCACGTACCTAACGGGCCTTGGTGAGTTGCTGTATGCGACGCCGCTGCGTTGGGTTGTGATGTTTGCGCCGCTCGCCTTTTTGCTGTTTGGGTGGGGTGCATTGATGCGCCGTGGTTCGGCAGCGGCTGTGCAGCTGGGCTTTTTCATCTTTGCGGCCGTAATGGGCGTCTCGATGAGTTCGATCTTTCTGGTCTACACGCCCTACTCGATCACTCAAACCTTTCTGGTGACCGCGATAGCGTTCGCTGGACTTAGTCTTTATGGTTACACAACCAAAAAAGACCTGAGCGGCATGGGTACTTTTCTGATCATGGGTGTGATCGGGCTTCTGGTAGCGATGGTCGTAAACATCTTCTTGCAGTCACCTGCAATGATGTTCGCAATCTCGGCGATTGGCATCCTGATATTTGCAGGCCTCACGGCCTTCTACACTCAGGACATCAAAAACACCTATGTGGCACACGCCGCGCATGGGGATCAGGAATGGCTGGACAAAGCTGCCATTGACGGCGCGCTAAGCCTTTATATTTCGTTCCTGAACATGTTCCAGTTCCTGCTGATGTTCATGGGACAACAAGAGTAAGCTACATTGAGGCTTGCTAACGCGAAAGGGTTGGTTCTAGCGACCGGCCCTTTTTCGTTTTGACCGGGCTGGCGGGTGAGAAGCGACAGTCAAAAAGAACAAAACGAACGACACCAGCAAAAATGGGCGATATGGCAAGCGTTCTTGAACCATTACAGCGTTTGACGAAATACCTGGAACATCGCATATCATCTAACGCGTTGAAATCTTTGATTTCAGGCAGCGTTAGGTGATTAAGGTTTTTCGCGCAACGAATTAAAGGCGTAATGGAACAACGACAGCAAAAATAGAAATCCGACAGATGTCGAAGCATCAGCGGCAAGGTGGTGCGGTGCACTAATGGACTGTTACAACTGAAAAAGCCGCGCCCTAGTGGCGCGGCCATTTGAACAATGCAGACTGGCAGATCTTACTTGATCTTACCTTCCTTGTATTCAACATGCTTGCGCACAACCGGGTCGTATTTACGGACCGTCATTTTTTCGGTCATGGTGCGCGCATTCTTTTTGGTCACATAGAAGTGGCCAGTGCCTGCGGTCGAGTTCAGGCGGATCTTGATCGTGGTTGGCTTGGCCATCGGTGTTCTCCTACATCGCCGCAATCGGCACGCGTGCCATTCGACGGTAAATTCTCATGAGCGCCGCTTGTACCCCGCCCGCCCCCCGAGTCAAGCCCCTGAAGACAGGATTGAGGCGCACCATAACAAAACCTGCACCATGCAAAGCAAGCGAAAGCTTTGGCCACTGGCCTACCACGCAGGTGATGGTTGCGATAGTCAGAAAATTAAAGCGCGCGGAGAGGCTATAAGCCGGATTCTGTCATAGACGAGTTGCCCCGCCCGAGATGACCATTCCTCTTGGGATGCTGTTACCAACATCCCTCTAGCTGCCAACCCGGATCTACTGGGGCAAAAGCGGCCCCGAACCTTGCGGTCCGCGCGATCCCTATTTGGCATTGCTCCCGGTGGGGCTTGCCATGCCCGGCCTGTTACCAGCCCGGCGGTGGGCTCTTACCCCACCGTTTCACCCTTGCCCCGGCATGCCGAGGCGGTTTCATTTCTGTGGCGCTGTCCGTCGAGTTACCCCGCCCGGGCGTTACCCGGCACCGTTGCTTTTGGGAGTCCGGACTTTCCTCTGACATACCCGGCATGCCGGTATCTGTCAGCGGCCATCCACCACTCCGCGCAAGATCGCATTAGGGGCTGAACCGGTGCCGCGTCAATGGGAAACGTACCGCTCTGGCCAATGCGGGAGCCTCCGGCGGGAGTTTATCTGGCAAGATGAAGCAAGATCAGGATCTTGAGCGCGTTGGTAAGCTAAGTACTGCGATATCGGCGGGGTCAAGCGGGCCAGTTGCAAGCGGTCTGTGCCGCAAGCGGACTGCCTGTAGCAGGGCTGCGTCATCGACTAGGGCGGTATAGCCACACGCCTGAGCCCTTTGGCGAAAAACGGCCGGATTAGCCTCAAGCTGCTGCGATGATGGTGCCGCTGGCGCTGCCAAACCCTTTGACGCAAGCCGCTGCCAGTCAAAAAACCGGCCAGGATCGATTTTACGCCCAGGTGCCATATCGGAATGTCCGATCACATGATCAGGTGGGATATCCCATACGCCTGTGATCCGTACCAAGAGCGCTTCAAGGCTGTCCATCAGAGGTGCTGCGAAGGGCGATTCGCCATCATTGTCCAGCTCGATACCGATAGAACGGGAGTTCATGTCGTCTAGACCTTGCCATTCACCCGCACCTGCATGCCAAGCGCGTTGACCTTCGCCCACCAGCTGCGTGATCTGGCCGGACTTGCTGATCACGTAATGAGCGGAGACCTCTGCCTGCGGATCACACAGATACGAAATTGCGGCATCCGCAGATGCCATTGCAGTGTAGTGTAGAATTACAAATTGCGGCACCAAACCGCCGCGCCGGGACCCACAATTGGGTGACTTGTGCTGGCGTATCATATGCATTCCGTGGCTCAGCCGCCAGAAGCGCGCCGGAACGGTGCCGGATCCCAGGCACAGGCGTATCCATCGCCATCTGGGTCAAGACCGCGACGATCCCGCTTTGGTCCCCCACGTGCAAGAAAGTCGATCTGCGCCTCGTCAGGCGAGCCATATTCAGCACAGTTGCGCTGATATCTTCTGGCAGAACCTATGCGCAGTCGGCGATGCACCTTGTTGCCCTTTGGGTGGCGCGTTTGAAGCGCGTACTCAACAACGTTTGGCCGTCTGTTACCCGTTCGAGACGGCAAAGCGGTCGGCTGTACCACTTGATATTGCTGACGGTTCGCGGCAATCCGGGCCGCGTCGCTTTCGATAGATTGTCGGCTGGCCACGGCGTCAAAATTATTCTCGTCGGAAATGCCTGGGTTGTTCAGGAGCTCAGGCGGCGCATTCGATGGGCTTGCATGCAAGACTGCCTCGCCCGAATTGGCGCGGGTCGACACAACATCCTGGCGAGCCGCGTTGCGGGAAAGTTCACGGTCAAGCCCTTGCGGATCAGAAACTGCGCGGGGCGCGGTTTGGCCCTGAGGAACCGTTTGCGCATTTGGCAGGGTTTGCGCCGACATTGTAGGTGTCACAGGTACATTTTGCGCGTCCAACTGAGCAGCGCGTATTGCGGGGTTCTCAAAGCCAACACCGCGGCCAGGATCTACGACACCCACTCCGCTATCGGGGATCGCTGGTTGGCATGCGCCCAGCACAGCGATTAAACCGGCTGCCAGTAATTTGCGGTTCATCGTCTCGGCCCTACCATTGAAAGGTTGGAATGCGCGACGCTTACCACCATTTGTCAGGCTTGGCTACAAAGCCCGCTCGGGCCTCGAGAGCGTAAGCGGTATTCAGCAAATCGCCCTCTTCCCAAGGGCGTCCAATCAATTGCAACCCCAAGGGCAAGCCCTGTGCATCCATACCTGCAGGCACGGCGATACCCGGTAGGCCTGCCATGTTCACAGTCACGGTAAAGACATCGTTCAAGTACATTTGCACCGGATCATCCGAGGCCTCGCCCAAACCAAAAGCTGAGGACGGTGTAGCAGGTGTCAGGATCGCGTCGATCCCCTTGGCGAATACGTCTTCAAAATCCTTCTTGATCAATGTGCGCACCTTCCGCGCGCGATTGTAATAGGCGTCATAGAAACCCGCCGACAGCACATAGGTACCGATCATAACACGCCGCTGAACCTCGGCGCCGAAACCTTCAGCGCGGGTCTTTTCATACATCTCGGTGATGCCATCGCCGTGATCCAGCTTGGCACGATGACCATAGCGCACGCCGTCATAGCGCGCGAGGTTCGAAGATGCCTCGGCAGGGGCAATCACGTAATAGGCAGGCAGTGCATATTTTGTATGCGGCAGAGAGATATCAACGATCTCGGCACCTGCATCGCGCAGCATCTCGGCCCCGTTTTTCCACAAGGTTTCAATTTCTTCAGGCATGCCGTCCATGCGATATTCGACGGGTATGCCGATTTTCTTACCCTTAATGTCGCCCGTTAGCATGGCCTCAAAATCTGGCACTGGCAGATCGGCAGAGGTCGAATCCTTGGGGTCATGGCCGCACATCGCTTCGAGCATGATTGCTGCGTCACGCACCGATTTGGTCATTGGCCCTGCCTGATCCAGAGAGGAAGCGAACGCCACAACACCCCAGCGCGAACAGCGGCCATAGGTTGGCTTGATACCCGTGATGCCGGTAAAGGCGGCTGGTTGGCGGATTGATCCGCCAGTATCAGTGCCGGTCGCCGCCAGACATAGATCGGCCGCAACCGCCGACGCAGACCCACCCGAAGAACCGCCCGGTGTCAGATCGCGCGCGTCCACTTTCCACGGGTTAACCACATTGCCATAAACAGAAGTTTCGTTAGACGAGCCCATGGCGAATTCGTCCATGTTCAGCTTGCCCAGCATTACCGCACCATTGTTCAGCAGGTTCTGGCTTACGGTGCTTTCGTATTCAGGCAAAAACCCCTCGAGGATCCGGCTGCCAGCTTGGCTTGGAACACCTTTGGTGCAGAAAAGATCCTTGATCCCAATGGGCAGTCCACACATGGCGGGCACGTCGCCCGCCTTGATGCGGGCATCCGCCGCGGTCGCTTGATCGCGGGCCATTTCGGGCGTGTTGTGCACAAAAGCGTTCAATGCGCCTGCGCCTTCAATTGCGTCCAGACAGGCATCTGTCAGTTCGACACTTGTTACATCACCAGCTCGCAGTGCATCGCGCGCCTCGGCCAAGCGCAGTTTATTCAGCTCGCTCATTATTCCACCACCTTGGGCACAGCAAAAAACCCCTCGCGGGCATCGGGCGCATTAGTCAGCACAGCCCCCTGCTGATCGCCATCCGTCACCACATCATCGCGCCGCTTCAGCCGCTGGGGCGTGACCGATGTCATCGGCTCCACGCCCTCTACGTCGACCTCTTCGAGCTGCTCGATAAAACCTAGGATCGTGTTGAATTCAGCAGCCAAGACTGGCAGCGCTTCAGGCTCGACCTTAATCCGGGCCAGTTTCGCCACCCGGGCGGCGGTACGTTCATCGATCGACATGATTGACCTCAAGTTGCGTGTTGTCTGCGGCTTTAGCGCGGGTGCGGCGCACCTTCAAGCCTCTGCCCTTGCGGCCAGCCTCCCTTTGGCACAGTTTCAAGAAAATCCCAGGGGGCAACACATAATGAAACTGACATTGCATCATGTCAATCTCGCCACAGACAACGTCGGAAGGATGGACAGCTTTTACCGCGATGTGCTGGGGTTGCAGTCAGAAACCCAAGGTCTACCAACGCTTGAGAAAAAGCAAGGCTACTCCGGCGATGTTGCCTTTGTCACCGATGGCGCAATCCAGACACATCTGGCGCAAAAGGATCCGTTGGCGGGCTTTAACGCGGGCCAGATGGTCAACCCGGTCAGCCATGGGCATATCGCCTATCGCACCGATGATCTTGCTGCGTTCAAGGCGCGTCTCGACGCCCAAGCCATCCCTTATGCCGACTGGGGCAATCGGGCGGTGGCGGGATGGGATCAAATCTTTTTCTATGATCCCGATGGGAATGTTATCGAAGTGCATCAAGTCTCGGACGAAACATAGCGTCGATAGGCCTCGATCATCCAGCCCAGCATCATCGCATTTAGGATATGCCAAAGAAAATGCGTGCCAAGCGGCCAGTTGGAACACAGGATTTCATCCAGACTGCGCGCCATCAACGACACCAGTAAAATCACGGCCCCGACGACAAAGCCGCGCGCCAACACTGGCGCGCGACGCCACAGCAGCACGGCATATGCTAGGATCAAGACGGGCACCGGCATATAACCTGCAGACACCCCGAGGACCGGCAAAGTTTGCCAAAACGGAATGGTTGCGATGGCATAGGGCGCAAAAAGCGTCGTTGCCAGAAAGGCCGCCCACAACGGCATTCCCCAAACATCGCGATTGACCGCAAACAGGTATAGCAGAATGAACATTGCAATGGGCGTTACATCTGCAATGGCCGCCCAAACCTGTCCATGGGTGTGAAACAGAAAACTGCCAAAGCCAATCAGGCACAGGATCACCGACAAGCCTCTGGCGCGCGGTAATCCCGCTGATCGCTGCCACATCACCAGCGCCACGAGCACAAAGGCAAGATTGGTCAGCGCGTTTACCGGCTCAGCCCAATACGCCGGGGTCAGACGTTCGCAATATCCATCAATCTCGCTCAAATAATCGATTTTACATTCTCTCGCAAAATATCCCCGGGACATTTATGTATGCCACCACGCAAGCCAGGGTGACCCAACCGGCAGGACAGAAAATAAACATCATCGATAGAGTCCACAGCTCTGCACTACAGCCTGCGCTCCGCGAAAAAGTCACGCAGCAGCGCTTCGGCTTGCGCGGCAGCAATACCATCATAAACTTCGGGCACGTGATGGGCCTGAGGGTGGCTGAACACGCGCGCTCCATGAGCTACGCCGCCCGACTTGGGATCTGATGCACCGTAATAGACCCGCGCGATCCGCGCCGCTGCAATGGCTGCCGCACACATCGCGCATGGTTCAAGCGTTACATACAGATCATGCCCGGCCAACCGCTCTGATCCCACCGCTGCACAGGCAGCGCGGATGACCAGCATTTCGGCATGGGCTGTAGGGTCTGCCAATTCGCGGGTGCGGTTACCTGCCCGCGCCACTATAACGCCACCGCGCACGATCACGGCACCCACCGGCACCTCGCCACGTGCACCTGCGTCGCGCGCTTGGGTCAGCGCATCTTGCATGAATGATCGAAACTTCATGCCCTCACCTGCCACGTCCCTTGCCCCGCGCGCAAGCCACAGCTATTGCCTGAACATGACCAATGACCCCGCAAAAGGCGACCGCATCGCCAAAGTCCTCGCCCGCGCAGGCATCGCCAGCCGCCGTGGTGCCGAAGAGATCATCGCCGCAGGCCGCGTGCACGTTAATGGCAAAAAGATCGACAGCCCCGCCCTGAATGTTGATATATCAGACCGGATCACGGTTGATGGCCAGCCGCTGGCCCCGCCCGCGCCTGCGCGTCTTTGGCTGTATCACAAGCCGACCGGGTTGGTCACAACCGACCGTGACGAAAAACACCGCACAACGATCTATGACAGCCTGCCCGATGACATGCCGCGGGTGATGTCGGTAGGCCGCCTTGATATCAATTCCGAAGGGCTGTTGCTGTTGACGAATGACGGCGGCATCAAGCGCAAGATGGAGTTGCCGGCAACCGGGTGGATGCGCCGCTACCGGGTGCGAATTAATGGCCGCCCTAGCGACGCGTCGCTTGAGCCTCTGCGCAAAGGGATCACCATCGAAGGCGAACGTTTCCAACCGATGCAAGTCACGCTGGACCGCCAGCAGGGGGCCAACGCCTGGCTGACGGTTGGCCTCCGCGAAGGCAAAAACCGCGAAATCCGGCGGGCTATGGATAGCATCGGGCTGTCGGTCAACCGGCTGATCCGCATCAGCTACGGACCGTTCCAGCTGGGCGACCTGAAGCCCGGGGGTGTTGAAGAAATCAAACGCCGCATTCTGCGTGAACAACTGGGACTGGACGTCGAAGAAGATGTTTCTGGCACCGCGCGCAAGACACCTAAAACCAGCCGCGGGCCACGCAAGCCCACAGCCAAGCATAGCCCCCCACGTCCTGGCCCAAAAGAGCGTGCGCGCGCCAAACCTACAAAAGGCAAGCCGCGCCCTAACTCAGAGCCAAGACGGGGACCCAAGCCACGCTAAAGCGTTATGCAAACCCCTTAAATCAAATGACATTGTTTAAAATGAAAGATTTCTATCCGTTAGGTGATGTGTGATGTTTCAGGTATTTCGTCAAATACCTGAGCCGATCCCGCGAAAGAACAACCGATAGAGCGGCGGCACAAAGATCAGCGTGAGTGGCGATGCCAACAGCAAGCCGCCAATCATCAATGTCGCCATCGGCTCAAACAGCGCACCGCCGGCCAATGCCATAGGAAGAAGGCCCAAAACTGTTGTCAGCGACGTCAGCAGAACCGGGCTCAACCGCTTTTTGGCGGCGGTGACAATCGCATCATCAAGCGGCCGGGTGCGCCGTTCAATGTCGATCTGATCGATAAGCACGATCGCATTGTTGATGATAATCCCCATCAGCGAAATGAGCCCCAAAATCGCAAAGAACGAAAGCGGCTGGCCAGTCATCAACAACGCGAGCGGAGCGCCCACCACGATCAGCGGAATGGTCATAAAAGTGATGGCAACGCGCCGCATCGAATTGAACTGGAACACCAGCGCCGCAATCATGACCATAAGCGCGTAGGGCATCCCACCCAGCAGGTTGCTGTTCGCTTCGGCCGAATCGGCGCTTTCGCCGCCAATCACAACCTCATAGGCTGGGCCCAGGTCCAACGCAGCAATCGTCGGTGCGATCAATGCCTCGACCTCTGCGGCGGCCAGCGTCCTGCTTTTACCAGATACGACGATCTGGCGCTTCTGGTCTTCGCGACGCAGTTGCGACAAGGTCAGCCGAGGCTGAAACCGCGCCACCTGATCCAGTGATATCAGGCCGCTGTCTGTCGGCACGGACAGGTTTGCAAGATCTTCGAGACTGTCGCGAAACACTTCCTGAGCGCGCAGAACTATTGGAATTTGATCGGTCCCATCCCGGAAGACCGAGTATTCCGCCCCCGAGAAATAGGTTTGCATCACGTTCGATATGTCGCTTGAGGTCACACCCAGTTCACGGGCCTTTTCCTGCAGGATATCAATGCCGACGGTCAGGCTTTTGCTGCCCCAATTGTTTGTATTGAGCACAAGCCCCGGAACAGTGTCAAAAGCCGCCTCGACACGCGCCGCCGCGGACAGCAAGACATCTGCATCAGGCCCGTTGATTTCGACCTCAACGATACCGGATTCGTTGCCACCCATCGACAAACGGGTCACCCGCGCGCGCACCGCCGGATAGGATTGGATCAGGTGGCGCCGGGCGCGTTCGGCAGCGGCGACCGCGCCCTCAAATGTGTATGTGTTCACCACAAAAAAGGCGCTCGATGGATCGGTATCTGCAGGAGACAGCGCAAGGTAAAAGCGCGGTCCACCGTGGCCAACAAACAACGTGGTGTTGGCGATCTCTGGGTTCTGATCGGCATCTCTCAGCCACGCATCGATAGCAAGCGTCTCGTCGCGGGTGGCACTGATGGCGCTGCCTTTGGGCAGATCAACATACACAAGAAACTCAGCCCGCTCAGAAAGTGGAAACATCTCGGATTTAAGTTGGCCAAAACTGGTTACGCCGTAAGCCACCATCAAATAACAGACCGCAACAACCGGTATTCCAAACCGCAGACCGCGTCGGACCACTGCACCATAGGCCCGCTCCAGCAGGCCCTCGCGGATTTCTTTTTGGGGTTTTGGACGCAAGAGCACCGCTGCGAGGAAAGGAAGAATATAATGCGCGGTCAGCCACGATCCCGCAAGCATCAGCGCGACCACCGCGCCTAATGAAAAAGCAAACTCCCCCGTTGTTCCTTCGAGGATCAGCATCGGCAGAAAAGCGGAAACAGTTGTGATCGACGCAACTGCCAATGGTACGAAAAACTGCCCACCCGCACCAATGGCAGCATCGCTTGGGGTCGCGCCCTCTTTAATCCGTCGGTCGATGTCCTCAACGACGACTAGCCCGTTGTCGACCAGCAAACCCAACGAGATGATCACCGCCGCAATCGAGATCTGCTCAAGGTCGATGCCCATGCGCGACATCCCCAACAAGGCGAATGTCACCGTGAAGGGCACAATAGCAGCAATCACCAGCGCAGGACGCAGCCCAAGAAAGATGAACATGACCACCAGCACCACCGCAAAGGTTTGCGCGACATTAGACAAAGCGTTGTTGATTGACTGGGTGACGTTGGTTTCCTGAAAGGTCGAGATGCGATACGATATGCCGATGGGCTGGGCCTGTTCGAGCTGTTCGATTTCGGCAAGAAGCGTGGCGCCAAGAGTCTGAATGTCGCGGTCTTCTGACATCTCGACACTAACCAGCACAGCCGGTGCACCGTTGAAATAGACGGGTCTCTGCGGTGGATCGACATAGCCACGACGCACTGTCATCAGCTCGCGCAGACGCACGATATCCCCGGAGGGCAATTTCGTCAGCACACCGCCGATGTCGTCGAGGGATCCAAGGTTGCCATTGGCTTCAAGAACGATACTGGTGCCGCCCGCGTCAATGCGTCCGGCGGGCAAGATCACATTCTGTTTGTCCAGATCACTCAGAAGTTGCGACAACTGAATGCCCACGGCAGCAAGACGACGGCTGTCAATCTCCAGCCAGATGCGCTCGTCCTGCTGACCCGAGAGGCTGACCTTGGTAATCCCGTCCACTGCGTAAAGGCCCGATTGCAGATCTTCGGCGGCGTCCTCGATCTCGGCATAGGAAAACCCATCGCCCGTGACCGCGACGGTGGCCACGGCCACATCACCGTAATTGGTGTTGATCAGAGGACCGTATGTTCCAGAGGGCAGCTCGTCTTGGGCATCTTCCATCTGGGTGCGAATGTCTGCGAACACACGGTCAAGGTGTTCGGACGGAACACTGTCGTGGACATTGATGCTCAATTGTGCGCGGCCGGTGGTCACAAGGGTCTTTATTTCATCCACCTCGCCCACTTCGCGGGCAGCCCGTTCCAAGGGCACGGCTATCAGGTCTTCGATCCGCTCTGGCGACATGCCGGGAAACTGCGCTGTCACGACGACCGTGCGGATCGTGATGGCAGGGTTTTCGCGTTTCGGCAAAGCGAGGTACGACAACGCTCCGATCACAATCAGGCCGATCATAATCAAAAACGTAAAGCGGGATTTCTCAATCCCAAACCGTGCAAGACCCTCCACGCCCCTAATCCTCCGAACCAAGAAGCCGGACCTCTTGCCCCTCTTTCAGGAAGGACACACCCGCAGACGCCACCAGATCACCCGGTGCGAGGCCATCAACCACAACCACCATGTTTTCGCGGATGCCACCCACCGCGATGCCGCGCCGCTGTACCGTTTTGCGGGCCGTATCATAGACATATACGGACGCCAGAGACGACGATTGCGCATCTGCAGTGGCAGTGATCTGCCCGTCTTTGATCAACGCAGAAAGCGGGATCGGGAACCCTTGACGCTTGGGCAACGGGAATTCGATGGCAGCCTCGACCGCCATGCCCGCCTTGAGCAGCGGATGGGTTTCACGCAGCAGCAAAACAATGGGAAAACTTGATACTGCATCAGCGCGTGATCCGATTTCACTGACCACTGCCGCCAGCGTAATTTCGGGTCGATCTGCAAGACGGATCGTTGCCTGCTTGCCAACCACCAGTGCGCTGGCCGCATCAAAGCTGACCGAAAAGGCCACTTCGAATTCATCAGGCGAATAGAGTGTCGCAATCGGCGCGCCGGCGCTCACTGTTGCAAAGGCATTTGCATCAACCGAATTTACAATACCGCTAAAGGGTGCGCGCAATTCGGATTTGGCGAGGTTTTCTTGTGCTGTTTCCAACGATTTCTGCGCCTGCACCAAACCCGCAGCGGCAGCATCGGCTTCGGCTTGCGCGTTCTCGACAACGACTCGCGTTGTGGTTCCGCGTTGCAACAGTTCGCGCTGTCGCGTTAGCGTGTCCGCCGAGTTTCGTGCCGATGCCTGAGCCTGTGCAACGCTGGCTTGGGCCGTTTCCACCTGCAGCTGAAGGGTTTCTGGATGAAGCTTTGCGACCAGTTCATCTTTGGCCAGTCTTTGACCGACCCCAAGGTTAAAATCCCCCAACCGACCACTGATCTCGAAGGACAAAACTGAGAGTTCAGACGGCTCCAGAACGCCCGGAAAGCGCCGCGTCTGTGACCGCTCGACCTGGGTCACTTCATGCACTTTCAACCCGCGAATAACGACTTCCGGCGTAACCTCTTCTTCCCAACATCCCATCAGAAGCATGAAAGCCAGACATCCCATTCCCCAAAAGCGCATCCGTAAATCCTATTTTTGCCGTTGTTCTGTACGTTACGCACGCAACCTGTAGCTGTCCATGTCCAAGAGGCGCAGATTGTCCAAGCTGTTGCGTATTTTTATTGTTCGGCTTTCTTCGGTATCGTCCTATGTGGACCGTTCAACCGGAAAGATGCAGAATACGTTCGCACATAGCCACGCCCCACAACACAGGAGACAGAGCCCATGCGTCGCAAAACAACCATTACGCTGCATTGGCTAACGCTGATCCTGCTTGTGTTGCTGCTTGCAGGTGGCCCGGTGCCAGGCCTTTCATGGGCCTTTGCAATCTGCGGGCTGTTACAGTGCGCAATGGCGCTGGTGCTCGGCCTGATGAACGGTCCCGGTCCCAAGCTAGAAGGCGTGCTGCGAGCCGCACATCCATGGCTGTCGCGGATTATGTATGCTGCCCTCGGGCTGGTTTCTGCTGCAACGCTTTGGGTAATGCTGGGAAATAAACTTCCCGGTCCCGGCTTGCCTGAACTTTACTTTTACCTTTTCTCTGCGTCCGCATTGCATGGCATCTTTCATTTGTGGCGACACACTGCACTGGGTGACGGAGCACTCCGCCGGATAACCCCAAAATCGATGCATGGTATGTTATAGCTTGCTTCTCTCTGGCCTGCTTTCTGCCTACGTCCAACCAAATGTCAGCAACACCATCTTGATGGATATTTTTGTAACTCTGGCCAACACACCGGTGATGAGCTATGCGGTTTTTTGAAATGACGACAGAAACGTTAAATACCCTGCTGGATGGCCGCTTTTCCTGCCGTGCCTTTCGCCCAGACCCTGTGCCAAAGGCCACGGTCACTGAGATCGTGACCACAGCGCAAAAGGTGCCAAGCTGGTGCAACGCACAGCCATGGCAACTGATCGTAACTGCTGGTGAGGAAACGGATGCGTTTCGCAAAGCGCTTTATGCTGCCGCCAGCAGCACGCCGCCAGAGCCGGATTTAGACTGGCCTAAAGGCTATCCCGGCATCTACGGCGACCGCCGACGCACCTGTGGCTTTCAGCTTTACGAAGCGGTGGGTGTAACCAAGGGTGACCGTGCTGCGGGTGCAGCGCAAATGATGGCAAACTACAGGTTATTTGGCGCGCCACATGTGGCAATCCTAACCTCACCTGCAGACCTGGGCGCCTACGGTGCTATGGACACGGGCGGGTTCGTGACCGCCTTTTGCCTTGCAGCGCAAAGCCACGGGGTTGCCACAGTTCCACAAGCGGCCATTGCCGCACAAGCCCCTTTCGTCCGCAGCTATTTCGATATCCCGGATAATCGTATTATTCTTTGTGCGATTTCATTTGGCTATGCTGATTCTGACCACCCGGCGAACAATTTCCGCACCGAGCGGGCTGCCGTCGAGGACGTTATGGACTGGCGCGCTTGAGGGCCCTGTTGCAACGCGTGACAGCGGCTTCGGTATCGGTGAATGGCGCGGTGATTGGCCAATGTGGCGCAGGTCTATTGATCCTGATTTGCGCAATGCCAGGCGACACAGATGAGATCGTAGAAGCGCTTGCGCTCAAAATCTCAAAGCTGCGTCTTTTCAAGGATGGCGCGGGCAAAATGAACCTGAGCATCCTGCAAACGGGCGGCAGTGCGCTGGTTATCAGCCAGTTCACACTTGCCGCAGATACATCTCGCGGCAATCGCCCCGGTTTTTCCAGAGCTGCAAAACCTGAAGAAGCAAAACGGCTTTACGAACATTTTGCAAGCGCGCTCTCCCGCCTAGACATACCCACTCAAACGGGTGCGTTCGGCGCAGAGATGGTGGTTTTGCTGACGAATGAAGGTCCCATGACGATTTGGCTGGATACGGATTTGACATAAAATCATTGCAGCCCACAGACGCCCTGAAACTGCGCAATATGATCAAGCATGGCCTGTTTCCTAGCATCATGCGGCCGGACGCCTGTTGCTGGAAAATTCAAGACGCAATGGCACTCGACTGCGCTTTGCGTCCCTACGGCCCTACGGCGTCTCTTTTTTTGTGAAACCGGGCGGCCGACTCCAAAATAGCTTGCTGCCATGATTAAATTTTTAGCTGCTAAACTATTGCAAATGTGCACTAAACGCTCAATACTTGACCAATATGGTCAGTATAATCAACACAAACGGGAATGTGCCATCTCAACACCGCCTTACTCTGCACAGCTTGCACAGTCGCCATCAAGGCCAAAGAGGGGCGACAATGCTTACTAACAAGGCTTTGCAGCGTCTGTGGCAGGCTGGGGTCGATGCCGTTGGCGGCGCGCGCGCAGTCGAAACAGCCCTCGCGGCACATTCCCCACCACGCCCTGACCGCATCCTCGCCGTAGGCAAAGCCGCGTCTGCCATGGCACAAGCCGCAGTCGCCCGCTGGCCAGATGTGCCCTGCTTGATCGTTACAAAATACGGCTACGGAAACGATGCGCCTGCCGGTGCCAAGGTGATCGAAGCGGCGCACCCAGTACCTGATGCGGCCTCACTGGCTGCCGGGCTCGCACTGCAGAATGACGTACGCGCGTGCGGACCGGATGAACACCTTTTAATGCTGATATCGGGCGGGGCATCAGCCCTCGCCGAAGTGCCGGTGAATGGGCGGTCACTGGATGATTTGAAAACCGACACACAAGAGTTACTTGCCTCGGGTGCGGACATTGGAATTATCAATGCGCAACGCACGTCGCTCTCGCAGATCAAGGGCGGCAAACTTCTGGCAGGCTTTTCAGGCGGGCGGGTCACAACCTTAGCGCTTTCGGATGTCGAAGGCGACGCGCTTGCCACAATCGGATCTGGCATCGGCGACGCACCGGTATCGCCCAGTTTTGATTTTACCGCACATATCGTGGGCAGCAATGCCATCGCTCGCGCGGCTGTGGCCCACGCAAGCGACGTGCCTGTACGCATCAATGCCGAAACGCTATATGCCGATGTTACAGCCCTTGGGCCTCAGATCATAATGGCACTACGCGCTGCGGCACCCGGCCTTTATATTCTTGGTGGTGAACCCGTCGTGCAGCTGCCAGCCGCACCAGGAAAGGGCGGGCGCAACATGGCTTTGGCACTGATACTCGCCCGCGAGATCGCCGGGGATCCCACGCTGCGCATTCTGGTCGCTGGCACAGATGGCTCGGATGGGCCCACCGATGCCGCTGGGGCAATTGTTGATGGCACCACTTGGCGCTCCGATGGGCAGGCTGCTCTGGATAGCGCAAATGCTTATCCTTGGCTCGAAGCATGCGGGGCGCTGATCAAGACCGGCCCGACCGGCACTAACGTCATGGACTTGCTGATCGCGGTCAAAGGCTGAGCTGCTATGCTAAATATATAACACCGGACCGGTATCATCCGATGGAAGGGGTCCAACCCCCTGGGTGCGTTGGACCGGACCAAATTTTTTCGATTGGTGATCGTTTTATTTTTGATCCGCTCACTTGTCCAGCTGACCTCTGATTTGGGCTTCTCGGTCTCAATCGATGTGGTGAAACCGCTCCCACTGATCTGGTGCTAAGCGCTTGTGATCGACCATATCCCGGCAACCCCGATCCGAAACCCGAGCACAAGAATTTGACCCTCGGCGGCGATCAGCGGTTTGCCCGGTATCGTCATGCTGAGGTCGTCGTTGCCTCGCTTGATCTTGTCGAGCTCGGCCTTGGCGGCGCGCTAGGCCTCTTCCTTGGTGGCGTAGGTATGGCGCAGTTTCTTGATCGGCGAGCCCTCGCCCTCGGTCACCTTCTCTTTCTACCCCGTCTCATCGTTGTGCCAGTTGGCCTCGACCGATTTGAAATCGCCGCGCGTGGCCAGCGTCATTGACCAAGCTGGACCGTCACTCTCACGGCTGTTTTACGAACAGGGCATTTCGGCCATATTCCTTGGCCATTGTGTATCCTGTCGACTTGAGCAGAGCTGTAATATCCGTCTTCCAGAGCGCGTTATGCTTGTGCTCAAAGAATACTAGCTTCGGGTGTTGGCGCTCTGGGGCATCGGTGAGCAGAGGCTCAATCGCACGATCTTCAAACCCTTCGATATCCACCTTCAAAAAAGCAACCTCAGCAGCACCATCCTCCTTCAAAAACTCTGTTAATACGCGGGTTTAAACCGTATGTTTTGTACCGTTCTCAAAGGGTTCATGTAGGCGAGCCTGGCCTAGATTGTCGACGTCTGGGATGTAAAATTCAGCTTCACCAACAGAATCGGAGATGGCGCAGTCATGTACGATAACCTCATTTAGCTCGTTCAGCTTCAAGTTGTGGACCAACCTCTGACGCATGACTGGGTTAGGCTCAAACGCATGTATCTGAGAGCCTGATGGGGCGCTGGCCCCCAACCTGACCGAGAAGGAACCAGCGTTCGCACCCACATCAAACGCGACATATGGATCAGATCCGAGATGCCCCAAAATATCTCTCAATGCCCTTTCTTCATGGGTGCGCCCCATCCGCCAAATCTGGAACTCCGTGTTGTTATCCGCTGGGTGCACCTTCATCCGGCACCCCTTGTAGTCGACCTCGACCGGGGGGAGGCGTTGCCGAATACGTCGTTTTAGTCGCTTGGTCGCGTCCGGATCATTATAGATCATTCTGAGAATGTCATGCGGCCAATCACTCATGACGCGCCCTTTTTCTTCAACTCTAAAAGCTTCTCGCCGATCTCCGCTGCACGGTGAAACAAGGAATGCTGCCCGTGCATTTTGCGGGCTCTGTCAAGCCGGGCCGCGCGAGTTTCGTAGGATTCTTCCTCAATCTCACGAACGGCTTCAACGAAATCCATTGTCGACTGGCAGCGAAACACATCAGCTTCAAAAGCATCGGGCAGGCCCTGAATGTCGTCAGAAATCACAGCGGCACCACAAGCCAGCGCATCATAGATGCGGTTGGAGACATAGCCGCCCTCCCGCATTGACCTCATATGATCACACAGAACAATGCGCGCGCCACGATAGCAGTCGCCCAGCTTCAAATTGTCAAGCCGCGTGTGTTGAAGTGAGGCCTCGGCCTGCGTTCCACGCCAACCACGTCCCCAAATCTTTGTGGCATGTTCTGCATCAAGAGCCATGCGAATGATCGGTCGTATCCCGTCTTTGGAAAAATGGTTGCTTCCGACGAAAACAGTGCCCTTTTGGTTCTCAGTCTTTGGCGGAAACATTCTCAGTCTTTGGCGGAAACATGATGGACGGATCAAACCCCTGCATGAGTACAGAGGTGTTCGCATTCCCGGCGTCACGGAAACGAGTGTAAGCCAATTCAGAGGCGAAGAAGGAATGCGCGGCCGAAGATACTTCCTCTTGGGTGATTTGATGACGGTCCTGTTTTCCCGGATAGATCGCCCACATGACATAAGGGATGTCAGCTTGCGGTTCAAACCCGCTGCGCCAACCGGTCCAGCAGCAGGTCCGTGCCATCGCTGCAGTCATTTGTGTAAATCAGAAAATCTGTGAACCCGATTCCGCGATGATGTGCGATCCATTCCAAGATATATGGCGCTTCGTCTTTCATGGTTGAAATAACGAGCCTTATTTCGTCACTCTCTCCAGAACCGCGCAACATATCATCAATTTCTTGGCCGTGAAGTTTACTGCTGATTTTCGAGGGTTGTCGCATAGTCCTATGCTCCTGCTCATCGTAACCGCACCGTGTGCGCCTGTGCTCAGGCGATGGGTCCAAACAAGGGTTGTGTCTAGAAAGTGGTGGAAATTCTCCATTAGGTTTCTCCGAGCGGTGCGATCTGCACCTGATCAGGCAGCGAAGTCAAGTGACGTCGGCTCGACGGGCTGCGCGAGGGTTTGCCAACTATCGACTTTACGCATCTGGATCTGACCAGAAGCGAGGAGCGCCCAAAGCAGCATCGGCACGGTTTCATAACATGGCAACACGGTCTGCGTTTTGATCCTGCGGCAGAACTCTTCTTTCAGGCTCTCGATTTCGTAGCGGTTCTTTTGCTCGTATTTGATGAAATCATCCGTGTCGATGATCTCCCTACCATCCCGGCGGATCACGCCGTCAGGGACGTTGCCGATGTCTTCGTAGGAAAACAGGGTGAGCTTCTGGCCTTTGTCCAAGAAGGATTTAAGACAAATATGTTCTAGCCAACTTAGACAACCGCCGATCCACAATGTGCCGACTTCGCGCGGGGGTTCCATCTGCTTATCCTCACTGTCACTGTTTGGCCCACATATATTGCTTTTGCCACAGATCCACCACCTTGTTACCGCAGTGCGCAGATTTGGTGCCACGGATATTCTGCGGCCCGGGCGGGCTCGCGGTTAAAGTGCCTTGGCGATCCATTTGATCAGCGTCGGCATGCCGACACCCAGAGCGTAAGCCACCTGCTTGCGCATCAGTCCACTGGTCAGCCCAATACGCACCGCATCTTGGCGGAATACGTTTGTCTGTTTCAGTCCGATAGTCCGTCTCCTTTGGTGCTGTAAATGCTATCAAAGGAGCGGCATCAAACCGCGACAGGTCCATCCGTCTGGGGTTGTGCTGGTCGATCAAGGTTTTCTTAACCCCGTTGGCGATCAGAAAATCCTAGGTCTGGGCGAGGTTGGAGTAAGCAGGGCCCTCTTCCATAGCTTCTTCAAAGGTAACTATCATCAGCTCCTACCACACCTTCTCTACAGACCTAGTGCTGTGTTTTGCCCGGTGGATCAACGGTGAAGAACCATTCATCTTCAGGGTTTTTACCGACAATCTCATCCGGCACAACGCCGGGACCAGAGAGAAATACATTCGAGCCGAAATGCTTGTGAAGCCGCGACAGTTTTTCCATACGTTCGTCTGTAAGCTCTTCGTAGAACTGCTTGTATTTCGGCATCGCTTTGAGTTCCACAATCTTCATTCTATGGCGCTCTACTGAGTGAGTATGTGCAGCCAAAATCTCGGGATCACTAAGCAGCTTATCCAATTCTTCGCACATTTTGGGGATCATGCGTGTGATTGAGCGATCTTCAGCATAGTTGTTGTTCATGCGGAACCAGTAGGCCAGCCCCTGATCACGATCCATATGGTTGACTCTGCCACGATTACGTTTGACGAGAAAGCTTTCGGCCGAGCGCACAGCATAGTGATTGAGTTGGACCAGTCCGTACCCGTATGTGGTGCTCGTCGAGCGCCAGGCATTGCGGTACATTTCGCGAGGCAGCGCATTGCCGGAACCATTGACCCAATTGATCTCTTGCCAAAGCTGCGCATTTAGCCCCTTGGGGCGATGCACACCCAGCTTCCGGAAAATTCCCATATTGCGGAAGAGCGTCTTGAACCCCCACGCCTGATGCGGCTTGCGCGCGAATTCGGCGGCGCAGCGGGAAAACTGCTCGATGACAGGGCCTGCGTTGAATAAGTGAATATCGCTATTGCCAAAAAGGCGCCAGGTCATGGAAATCAAATTGGCACTGGGTACCGCTTCGAAAAGGGCATCCAGAGTGCCGTCACCACATTTGATGTTCAAATATTCGTCAACATCAATGCAGGTGATCCAAGTCGCATCTTTGATGAGGTCCTCGTGTTCGGCGGATTGCAAGGCGGCGTGCTGTGGCTTGAGGCCCATCTTGCGGTAGGGGTTGTTGCGATGTTGTAAAATGCCTTTGCTCTGAAGCAGTTCCAGAAGCGTATCCGTGCCATCGCTACAGTCATTCGTGTAAACTAAAAAATCATTGAACCCGATGGCTCTGTGATAGGCGAGCCACTCCAGTATGAACGGCCCCTCGTCCTTCATCGTTGTCACAATGGCACATCGCCCGCGCCCATCCACGGCACCTGTAATCTCCGAATTTGGCATCCGGACAGGTTTGTGTTGCCACAGCGTTTCAGATTGCTCGATCAGTGGCGGGTGCTCAATCAGGGATGTCTTCGGGACTATCTTGGAAATTGTAGACGTGGGATGGCGAAGCGCCATATGGCGATAAAAGCGCATGATTCGAGTGCTGTCCGGCACGGCGCCGCCTACGCGAACCAAACGCCAGATCGACTTCTCCGGCGATTTCGACGGCGCGATGCACCAGCGCTGCCGCCCGCCACGCGCATCAAATTGCACGCAGGTATGGTCCGCGAAATGAATGGGCTTCCCGTTCTTGCGTATACGCCAAGGATAGCAGTGCCGTCCGATCAGAGGTATCAGCCCGCCATTTGCAGACACTGCACTGTCAAAAACGGACGCTCCCCCGGGGACTATCAGATCATGCACGTCGATATTGGCGACAGCACGCGCTTCTGCCAAAAATCGGGTGCGCAGGATCTCGTAAATCGTCAGTGCCCCGATCGGACTGGCCCAAGGGTCGGGCAGCGGCAAATCCATCTGGTCCCTACCCGGCGCTTCGGGCACACAAAACGGATGCGTCTCACCCGGCATGTCCTTTTTGCCAAGCGGCAGGTTGCTGGTCAGTACAGCCACCTGACAGGTCAGGTTCCGCGTTTCGAGCCCCGCCTTAAGCTCGGCGAAGAACCGCGCGTCCGTGCCGGGCTTTGCCTGGTCGACGATCACTGCAGCGTTCATGTCATGATGTTCAGCATGAAAGGCTAGCCAATCGAGGACAATCTCGGCGCTCTCGCCATTCCGCACCGCTGCCAGCGCGTTGCGCCCTTCAAAGAGGCGCAGATCCGCGTTTGCGCAGGTCAGTTCAATCTCTGTGCCAGCAATCTTGAACACCGTGGAGCCGTTCGACGGCAGAGTGTAAGAGAGAAATGTCGCCTCCCCCATAGTGTGGACCGCCGTCAGCTCGGCACCTGTGGCCGGGCTAATCAGATCCGGAGCGACGATACTATCGAAAAAAAGACTGACGAGACGTTTTTCACCCTGATTGTGCATGATCGCATCAACCAGAGAGAACCCCTCAAATCTGCATTCCGCAGTGCGCCGCTCAATAAGGGTCCTCATCAGGATACACCTAACAGTTGATCAGAAAGAACGATCTCCAACTAGACTCGTTATTAGAGCATCGCTTCCTGCCAACCGCTGTGACAGCACTTCGACCTCCTGCAGGAACCTATGTTCTATTTCGGCGCTGACATCTGATTCAGACTTAAGATAAAGTGGCAACGCTTGTAAGAAGTTAACAATATTATGCATGAGGAGTTCCACACTGACCGTATCTCTATGTGCAAAATTCTCAATAGTAATCTGCCTTGATCGCGTTTCATGTTCGACGTGAAGGCGAGTTAGCATAATATGACCTGTTGCATTCGGCGTTTTTAGTGATTTCGAACTGGCGTATCATCATATTGAGAAGCTTTCTAGGAGCTATGTCCAAAAGTTGATGACGCCCTTGACCACGCGGCGGTTTCAAATTGCTTGATGCCGTCTTTAAAGACAACCTGAAGCGGTCCGGCTGAACAGCCCCGGGCTTGCCGGAGCCTCCAACTCACGAGTAGGATTGTGATATGGCCCCCATTTCAGCAGACTGAAGGCAACAAACAATCGAAAAGCTGCGGTTCCGTCTGGCTTCAAAACTGGGTTTGAGCGAAAATTAACTATGGCACGCCTGAATGATACCGCGATGAAGAACGAGGCCCCCTTCATCTTGGAGTGGGTCGCCTATCATCGGATGATCGGATATAACGTAAGCGTTTGGTGAATCCGCACTGCCGGAGGATTCAGGGATGATCTACGTGTTCTCCATTGATATTGAACACTTAGGGGGACTCTATGATTTAGGGAAAGAAGCGGTTCTAGTCTGAAGACGAGACGCGCGAGATTTACGGTCAGGCGCGTATTGAGGGAGCATCGGTTGCCCAGGTTGCGCGGCGCTATGCAATGAACGCAAACCTGATCCACAAATGGATCCGCGGTTTGAGGCTGCTGCTGAAGAACCTGATGATGTTATTGAGGCATCCTTTTTGCCTGTTGAGATTGCGGATTGTGGGGTTGTTCCATAATTTTCCCCTCCATTCCAAAAAATAGTTCATACCATCAAACCATAGGATCAAACACCTAGGACGTTATGCCAAAATCTTGAAACACCTGATGCTTCTTAAAATCTGCGATTTCAGCACCCTACGTTATGAATGATGTTTGAGGTGTGGCGTCAAAAGCTATAATCCCGCCTGGCAAGCCGCCCCCTCAGACTGCGAAAACGGCTCGCATATTCATGCGACACGCTCTAAGTTAAAATGCCAAATCCCGACCAAGGAATGTACCGTACACGATCGCCGGGGCGCACGTGCAGGGCAGCATCTGGCAGTTCAACCAACCCTTCAGCCCAAGACAGCCCACTGATCCGCCCCGACCCCTCCGAGGCAAAGATTTCAACCTGGCCCGCGCGCATGCGCGCACGCAGGAATTCGCGGCGACCTGGCTTTTTGCGTTTCTCGAATGCAGCAGGCAGGTCGAATCCCTGTGGTGCAGACCACGATGCACCTGCCATTTGCGCGAGCGCTGGCGCACCAAACACCAACGTGCAGACCATTGCCGCCACGGGATTGCCCGGCAAACCAAAGACCGGCGTTCCATTCCACATGCCCAAAGCCAGCGGACGCCCCGGTTTGATCGCGATCCGCCATAACGCCATACTGCCAGCTTCATTCAAAAGACCCGAGACATGATCCGCATCGCCCGCCGATGCGCCGCCACTGGTGAAAATTACGTCAACCTGAGCGGCCGCATCCTCAAGGCGCGCACGCAACGCATCACGATCATCACCGACCCGACCCAGATCAACCGCGCTGTGGCCCAATCCCGTGATCAACCCCATCAACATAGGCCTGTTGGCATCAAAGATTTGCCCTGGAGCCGCCGATTGCCCGGCCTCTACCAGTTCGTCCCCGGTGCTCAATATGCCGACTTTGAGCGGTGCAAAGGTTTCGAGCGTGGCCACCCCGACCGCAGACATCAGCGCAAGGTCAGCCGGGGTAATGCGACGCCCCCGCGCTGCCACGATGTCGTTGGCTTTTTTGTCCTCTCCTGCGGCACGCGTGTTGGCGCCAGCCTTTATCGGGCCGGTGAAACACACCGCGCCGTCCTCAATCTCAACATCTTCCTGCAAGACGACAGTATCGACGCCATCAGGCAAGGCGGCACCTGTCAGAATGCGCACTGCATCCCCATCCTGCACCGCCTCTTCCAATCGCGCGCCAGCTGCCGCTTGCGCGGCAATCAAAGGCAAGCGATGTGCGCCGGGTCCGCGTCCGCCTGCAAAACCGTAGCCGTCAACTGCCGTATTTGGCAGAGGCGGATGGGCACGCCGGGCCGTGACGTTGCGCGCAACGATGCGCCCAAGCGCCTCTGTCAGCGGCGTTTGCGCAAGCCCCACGACCGGCCCAAGACGACTACGCAAATCCTCCAAGGCGACGTCAACAGGTGTCCAGTCGATGCCGGGCGGCAAGGCAAAACAGTCATTGGCCAATGGTTTGTGGGCCTCTTTTTCTTTTCGCGCCAATGCGACCAGCCGCGCGTTGTGACCGGCGCCAAGAATCCACGCCTCTTGCCGCGCGATGTCAGGCAAGTCTGACATCCACCCATGCAATTCATCCTCGGACAACCGAGACAGAGCCAGCGCTAACAAGCGCACTTGTTCACAGTCGCGAATGGCCTGTGGTCCCAGCTCGGACAGCTGCGATTTAACTGCCTGTTCAATCAAACCCGGCCATATCTCGGCCAGAACGACAGGCGCGTCCTGCCAAGGCTCAAATGGCCAGACGGCAACGCCACCCGCACATCTGAGCCTGTGCAGCACTGGCAATCCCATCAACACCTGCCCACCCACCGTCGGCGGAAAGGCAAGCTGAAAACAGCTTGACGCAGCCCGCGCAGCCCGGTCACAGGCCCGGTGTTCAGCCACCTGATCATACGTAATGCCAGCCTTGCGATATGGCACATCGGGCCAGTCTTGCTTATTAGGCTTGCCCCAAAACGGGCCAGTGCCATCGAACATGCGGTTCATCTCTTCGGCGATTGTATACCGGTTGTTGCTGCCATCGGGTGCGTCCGTGATCCGGTCGGCCAGCCACGCCCACAGATCCAGCGGATCATCACTGCTCACGATCCTGCGCGTCACACCTTGCGGATAACCAAACGGGAAATCAAACGCGGCTAGCAAGCGTCGCCCAGCGTCCTTTTCGGCTTTGATCAAGCCAGCAATCAACGCTTCAGCGTCGTGGCGCGATCGGCAATAGACCGGGTCATCTGCAACACCGCCCCGCGCCAC
>JAQWVA010000074.1:0-4790 GCA_029250205.1 Tateyamaria sp. | reverse complement strand
AAAATGGCCGCATAGGGTCAATGGTGAAACTGTCCGGAAATAGGGATCAAGTCCGCATATCTACGTGCGTTTTTCACATACATACGGAACTTCCAAACATCATATTTGTTTCTCAATATGATTGCTTTGCTTCCAAGTATTGGTATTTGTTTTGTCTTTACCATTGTTATGAAGTGTAATAGCCGCCTTGGTCTTTTACGATGTTACTGACACTAACACTTTTTTCAATTGAATAAAATAGCGTTAAAATACTTTCTAACAACCATATCTATATAAAATAATGACTTAGGGTAATAAATCTATTCCCACTCGATCGTCCCGGGTGGCTTAGATGTGATGTCATATGTCACTCGGTTTATGCCGGACACTTCGTTGATGATCCGTGTGGCTGTTTCGCCTAGGAATTCGTGGCTGAACGGGTAATAGTCGGCGGTCATGCCATCCACAGATGTTACTGCACGCAAGGCACAGGCATAGTCGTAGGTGCGCCCGTCGCCCATGACCCCAACTGTTTTAACCGGCAAAATAGCGACAAATGCCTGCCAAATTTCATCATACAGACCGTGTTTTCGGATCTGATCAATATAGACGGCATCAGCCTCGCGCAGAATGTCAAGCTTGGCGCGCGTGATCTCTCCGGGGCAGCGGATGGCCAAACCGGGACCGGGAAAGGGGTGACGTCCGATAAAGCTGTCAGGCAGACCCAATTCACGCCCCAGTGCGCGCACTTCGTCTTTAAACAACTCGCGCAGAGGCTCGACCAGCTGCATGTTCATGCGCTCGGGCAGACCGCCAACATTATGATGCGACTTGATCGTGACCGAGGGTCCACCGCTGAAAGAGACTGACTCAATTACGTCTGGATAAAGGGTGCCCTGTGCTAGGAAATCTGCGCCACCGATTTGGTCGGCATATTTCTCAAAGACTTCTATAAACAAGCCACCGATGATTTTTCGCTTAGTTTCTGGGTCGCTCACGCCCTCGAGCTTGCCAAGAAACAAATCGGATTCGTTGGCGTGGATAAGCGGAAGGTTATAGTGTTCCCGGAACATCCCCACCACTTGCGCGCTTTCATCTTTGCGCATCAGTCCATGGTCCACATAAACGCATGTGAGCTGATCACCGATGGCTTCGTGGATCAGCACCGCCGCGACTGAGCTGTCGACCCCGCCCGACAGCGCGCAGATGACCCGGCCCTCGCCCACCTGTTCGCGGATGCGTGCAATCGCCTCTTCGCGGTACGCGCCCATAGTCCAGTCGCCTTTGAACCCTGCCATGCGCACAAAATTTTCATAAAGTTTCGCGCCGTTGGGCGTATGGTGGACTTCTGGGTGGAATTGCACCGCATAAAAGTTGCGCGACGTGTCTGCCGTGATCGCAAAGGGTGCATTTGGCGAAGTCCCGTAGACTTCAAAGCCCGGAGCAATTTCGCTGACATGATCGCCGTGGCTCATCCAGACTTGCTCTTGCTTGGTTTCAAACCACCCCTCCAGCAATGTTAACTTGCGCGCTTCTGGCGTAACATATGCCCGTCCAAATTCTGCGGTGCCGTGGCCGCGCTCTACCTTTCCACCCAACAGGTGCATCATCACTTGCTGGCCATAACAGATGCCGAGAATCGGCACGCCGAGTTCAAAGACAGCCTTGGGTGGCATCGGAGCACCATCGGCAAATACCGAAGCCGGACCTCCCGAAAAGATCACTGCTTTGGGTCGGAACTCGGCAAGAAACCCGTCGGTGACCTGCTGGAACGGATGGATTTCGCAATAGACGTTCAATTCACGCAGCCGTCGCGCAATCAATTGCGTAACCTGGCTGCCGAAGTCGATGATAAGGAGGCGGTCGTGCGTCTGATCTGTCATGATTGTGCAATAGGCGGATGGTGTCGGCGTGGCAAGCATGGAGCAGCACAAGTCGCCGCCGTTTCGGATTTTTTTCCAAACAAGACAAAGGATGTCGCTTTTTTCCCTTGGGGGCCGTTATCTGCGCGCACCAAACCTGTGGATCAGCTAGTGACCTGTGCATGCAATACAAAGCGAGGGGATGACGCATGGCCGAAGCAGCAGCACGCAGACGGGGTCGCGGTGGTGGTGGCGCCGCACGTCGCGCAGAGCGCACTGCAGTGTCATTCGAGACTGCTCGTTATATCGAACGCAACATTCCCAACTTTGAGATTTTGACCGAGGAAGCACTGCAGATCATCGAGCATAATGCCGAAACTATTCTCGAAGAAATTGGTGTGAATTTCCCTGATAATCCGGGCGCGTTGCAGCGTTGGCGCGATGCTGGCGCAAGTGTTGATGGCGACAGGGTGCGAATCCCACGTGGCCTTGCGCGCAAACTGTGCGAAACGGCACCCTCGAGCTTTACCCAGCATGCACGCAATCCCGATCGAAATGTCGTGGTTGGTGGCAAGAATTTGGTTCTGGCTCCAGTCTATGGCCCGCCGTTTGTGCGCGACGTTGCGGGTGGCCGACGCTATGCAACAATGGAAGATTTTCGAAAATTTGTGAAGCTCGGGTACATGTCTAAATGGCTACACCACTCGGGCGGAACGGTTTGTGAACCCACGGACGTTGCAGTGAACAAGCGCCATCTTGATATGTTGCACGCGCACATGACGCTTTCGGACAAGCCCTTTATGGGATCTGTGACCGAACCCAGCCGCGCACGTGATTCCGTCGAAATGTGCGAGGTCCTTTTTGGCAAGGATTTCGTGGCTGAAAACACGGTCATGACATCGTTGATCAACATCAATTCGCCAATGACATTTGATGACGTGATGATGGGCGCTCTGGAAGTCTATGCGCAGGCCGGGCAGGCATGCATAATTTCGCCCTTTATTGTGGGTGGCGCTATGGCGCCGGTTTCGGTCGCAGGCACTTTGACGCAAGTATTGGCAGAAGTGCTGGCTGGTATTGCTTATTCACAGTTGTGCAGGGTTGGGGCTCCGGTAATTCTTGGGGCTTTTGTTACCTCAATCGATATGAATTCAGGTGCGCCGACCTTTGGGACACCTGAGGCCAGCCATATAACATATGGTGTAGGCCAATTGGCACGACGGCTGAACCTGCCTTACCGGTCGGCGGGATCGTTTTGTGGCTCAAAGTTGCCTGATGCACAGGCTGCCTACGAGACGGCAAACTCTTTGAACATGGGGCTGCTGGCAGGCGTGAACTTTATGTTGCATTCGTGTGGGTGGTTGGAGGGTGGCCTTGTTAGTTCCTTTGAGAAATTCGTTATGGATGCCGATCAATTAGGTTCGCTGCATCATCTGGCTGCGGGTGTTCAGATGGACGAAAACGCACAAGCATTGGATGCAATACGCGAAGTGGGGCCCGGTGGGCACTATTTGGGGTGTGCCCATACGCAGGCGAATTTCAAATCTGCATTTTGGAAGTCTGACTTGTTGGATTACAAACCATTTGAGACCTGGCAGGATGAGGGCGCGCGCGATACCATGACTCTGGCTAGTTTAAGGGTCGAAAAAATGCTGGGTGATTATCAGCAACCTACAATGGATCCAGCGGTTCGCGATGAGTTGGATGCTTATGTTGCGAATAAGAAGGCAGCTGAACCCGATAATTTCATGTAGGCACCGTTGGCTTAGTCGGCCGTGGTCGGCTGAGCAGCGCGCATAATACGGGATTCGCCGACTATCGCGATCATCACATCGATATGACGAAGAAGATTGTAGGCTGCTTCGTTTTCGATCCGCTGTTTATTGAGATCTTGTTCGATTTCGACCAAACGAAGCAACGCTGCACCGTGGCGAGGTACTTGTCCGTAGCCCAAAAGGCGGGGCAGCTGCACAGTGCGGCGGTAGTCTTCGGCACCGATACGGGCTGCCCGCATTAATAGGCGAGTGCGGCGCAGTGCTGCTAACATTGATAGAATATCTTGCATTGGTCTTTCTCCTTTGGTGTGCCTGAACCAGCCGTTGCAGATCCGTTATCCAATATAAAAACACAACCTAAGAGGGTGTTGCGCAATGGTGCGACAGCGTTAGCGGTACTACTGTTTAGACTTCCCGCCAGCCCATACGTCCATAATGATTTATAACAATCTTTTTGGCAAAAAATGGATATATTAACCAACTGATCCCTGCGGTCAGAACTGCAAAGATGATGCCAAGCAATGCGTGACGCCGCGCACCCTTTACGGCAAAGTAGAAAAAGCCAAATAGAAGGCACCAAAGCCAAGCGATACTGCTTACTCCCTCTTTATATCCGTTAGCTGGGTTCTCAAAAAATGTACTCATGTGACCCTCCGTGCATCTTAGAACGTAAGATTTTCTCTAAGGAATTAATCAATGTAATGAACTGAGTAGCTGCTATCCCAGCGCGTGTGGAGTTTCCGGAGCGTCGATGCCATTGAGCCTGACAGGTGTGCCAGATACTACAATTGTATCAGCATCACGCACTATCGCCTCACCTGAAACTTGATTGGCAAGGGCTGTGTTCAAACTACAAATCAAGAACACCACTAGTGTTGTCACAAATCTCAGCACATCAGAACAACTATCATCGAAGAACTACTTAAAACAATTTCTATCATTAAGGGCATATCCAGTCTCCGGAAGCAAGCGAAAGACTTCGCCACAGATACAACTGTGATCAGTCGCTACTGGATGGTGGGCCTGACATAGTCTCACAAAAGGATTTCGTGAGCGGAGTTTTGCGCGTCAGTATCCAAAGGTAGGGAAGTAATTTGAAAACTCGTGGCGCTGCAATGATCGGGCATCGCCTACGTGGGTGGTAAGCGTGGGTGGTTTTATATTTTCGCTATTG
>JAQWVA010000057.1:0-3265 GCA_029250205.1 Tateyamaria sp. | reverse complement strand
GCACGAGCGTAAACTAGGGTAGCTGATGACTTGGCTTGAGCGCAAGCCGTTTAACTGCAGCGGGATTTTGAGGTCCTTGGCCATTCCGATGCGTTACGACGTGGCAGTCGATTTTGGAGCGCCGAACTCAGGCCCTTAACTGTAAGCGCGGCTTAGACCCCACCTATACGGCGTAGTTCCAGGGTAGCAGTTCGTCAATGTCCTTCTGCTTATGGCCATTGACGATGGCAGTGAGGACGCCGGTCAAATAACTGTGCGGCTCGATCTGGTTCAGTTTACAGGTCTCGATGAGCGACGCGAGCATTGCCCAGTTTTGGGCCCCGGCGTCGTGACCGGCAAAGAGCGCGTTTTTTCGTTGGAGGGCGATTGGGCGGATGGTGCGTTTGACGGCATTGCTGTCCATCTCGATGCGGCCATCGGACAGGAACAGGATCAGTCCGTCCCAGTATTTGGCGATGTATTTGAGGGCTTCACCTGTTGGTGACTTGGCAGATACCTGTGATCTGGCTTGATCCAGCCAAGATTTGAACGCCACGATCTTGGGCGCGGACTTTTGCTGACGGATAGCCATGCGTTCTTGAGCTGACGTGCCACGCGCCTGCGCTTCGATCCGATACAGGGTTGCGATCTGTTTTAGACCTTCCTCGGCGATGGGGGCCACATTGTTATGGGTCAGCTCATAAAGCTTGCGCCGCGCGTGTGCCCAACAATACGCCAGTTGGATTGGCGCATTGTCACGCAGATCAAGCACGCGGTTGTATCCGGCATAGCCGTCGACCTGCAGAATGCCACCAAAGCTCTGCAATATCTCGGATGCGTATTTGCCAGATCGCCCCGGTGTGTAGGTAAAGACTACGCCGGGTGGCTCCGGTCCGTTCCAGCCTCGATCATCACGCGCTAATGCCCAGAAGTACCCCTTCTTGGTTTTGCTGCTTCCCGGATTGAGAACCGGCGTGGGCGTCTCGTCCATGAACAACTTCGAACTTGTTTTGAGGTTGGCTAGCAAAGCATCGTGTACGGGCTTCAACTCATGCGCCGCTTTGCCGACCCAGAACGCCAAGGTAGAGCGGTCGATATCGACGCCCTGACGCGCATAGATCTGGCTTTGGCGATATAAGGGCAAGTGATCGGCATACTTCGACACGATGACGCTGGCGATTGTCGCCTCGGTTGGCATGCCGCCTTCAATCAAGCGCGACTTGGCGGGTGCTTGCACAACCCCTGCCTCACAGGACCGGCAGGCATATTTGGGGCGGCGCGTGACAATCACACGGAACTGCGCGGGCACGATATCCAGCCGTTCGCTGACATCTTCGCCAATGATGTGGCGCCTGGCTCCACAGCCGCAAGTGACATCGGGCGCAATAATCTCTTCGATGCACGGGAGGTGCTTGGGCAGGACACCGCGCCCTTTGGATGGCTTTGTCGCGCCTGCCGTCTTGGGCGGATCAATCGCTTCATCCTCGGCATGCACGATGGCTATGGCCGCCTCAATGTCTTCCAACGCGAGGTGATATTGGTCAGGATGCCCCTTCTCGGACTTCGCGCCGTAAAGGGCGCGCTTGAAGTCGGCGAGCAACTTCTCAAGGCGAATGATGCGACCTTCCTTGCGCTCGATGATCCCGTCTTGCTCTGACATCTTCGCCTGCGAGGCCATGACAATGGCCTTGAGCGCATCGATATCGTCAGGAAGATCAGCAGCAGAGGTCATGCCTGTGATCTATCAAAATCAGGGGCGATCCGCCCGTGCAAAGCATCACCCGAGTCACTCTGCCGCAGCCGGTGGGCGGGCCTCCAATGCGGTGACACGACGCCAATCCAGACCGGCAAACAGGGCCTCAAATTGTGCAGCGTCCAGCCGCAAAATACCGTCCTTGATTGCAGGCCATTTGAACGCGTTTTGCTCGAGCCGCTTGTAGGCCATCACCAAACCCGTCCCATCCCACCAGATCATCTTCAGCCGGTCGGCGCGTTTGGCACGGAACACATAGACCGCACCATCAAAAGGCTTCTTCTTGAGGTGGCTCTGTACCAACGCTGCCAAACCATCGTGCCCCTTGCGGAAGTCCACCGGTTTGGTCGCAACAAAGATCTGCACGCCATGCGATGGGTGGATCACAGCGCCGCCGCAATCTCTGCGATCCTCACAGCTGAAGTGTCAGCCGACAGTCGGATCGTCACGTCGCCCTTCAACAAGTCGATCACGCCGACCTCTGCCTCAACCACGTCTGGAAGCGGAACGGCAGGTTCCTCAATCGCAACCGGAACAAAAGAAACGCCATCCAGGTTCGGCAGGACCAACTTGCCCTCTCGGGCCATCCGACGCCAATCCGACAAATGGCTCGGCACCATGCCGTAGCGCTCGGCCACGCCCTTGACCGTCGCACCGTCAACCAACGTCTCTGCAACAATCCGCGCCTTGAGTTCGTCAGGCCAATGTCGTTGCCCCCTAGGTCCGCGCGTCGCATCAACGAGAAACTCGTTCATAGCCTCCATGGAGAAACTCCCTCAAATCCATGAGATACGGACTCGCAGAATACACACGTCAACAGAAGGTGGGGGCTAAGCTGCGCTTACCTTACACAGAACCCTTCGGCAGAGCGGGTTCACCAAACGTTTACGAAAAAGCTGCCAGAGGCGCAGAGGTCCGAGCAATTGTGAGCTATGCCCAGCAGGCGTCGTTTCATCGGAAAATTGCGCGAGCAACGCCTCTCGCACCTAGAATTTCACCTTACGGGAAGTTGTCATCTTGAATATCACGAAGCAAAATGCGGAGCGGAAGTATACTCAAAAGTGTACGGTTGAATGATGTTAGTGGCTGTTCAGCCACGAATACGATATCGTTTGGTCGCAACTCGACCGCGTCGGCCACCAAAACACTGGCCGGATTCTGGGCGTCAAGATGATACGCTTGGGTGGGCTTTCGCCCACGTAACAAATATACTTCAGAGCGTTGCGCTGAGGGTGTGTCAAGTGGGCCTTCTTCGGCGAATAGTGCCGCAGCTAACGTTTGGCGCTCTTCTGGAAGGATCGAGATTATACGCGGGGTCACCCCCCCCAACAGAAATACTTTTCCAGGCTGATACTTCAAATGGTTCACAAATACGTGGTCTTGGTCTTTAAGATATATTTTAGGGGCATTATCCGCCAGCAAATCTGCGAGAGTAAACGTATACGTTTTCCCAGACCGCTGCAAACGAACAATAGAAAGTACTTCCTGATTAAAGGCTATACCGACATTTGCAATCACTTCCCTCAGCGTTAT
>JAQWVA010000054.1:0-3367 GCA_029250205.1 Tateyamaria sp. | reverse complement strand
GTGACCACTGGCCTGTTCACCTTGTACCGCGAGGGCAGGCTGCGGCAGGCTTAGAACGCGGTAATGTTTTTTCATGAAAATCCAAAAAGTAACCTTGACGTTACATTATCTACAAGATAAGTAACCCTTAGGTTACAAGAAGAAACATCATGCCTGCAAGTGAAACGATTTCGAAGACCCGGAATGTAGTATTTGGCCTCACCGGAGCAGTCTGTATTGCTTATGGCACCCTCGCTTTAACGATGGGTCGGCCAGACCCAATGCCGTTTTGGATACCGGGCGTTTTAGGCCTGCTGGCCGCGATAATTCTCGTGATTGGTAGCGTCATTGCCGGCGCCGAGCAGTCAAAAATGGCATGGGACGAAGGCTACCTCAGCGAACAAAGGCGCGCCGCCGAAATCGCTTTTTGGGTTGGCATCATCGTGCATTTCATTCTTAGTATGCTACTCTTGGGTGGCATGATTGAGATCAACGCGGGTTTTGTCGCCTCGGGAATACTGCCGGCGGGCGTTTACCTGATGTTGATCGTCTGGTTTGGCGCGCGGGATCAATCATGAGCCTCGTGTCGCACCTGGGTCAGCACCGCAAGATCGCTGGCCTGACGCAAGCCCAACTGGCCGAAGCGGTGGGTGTCTCGCGCAAAACTATAAACACTGTGGAAAACCACGTGTTTATTCCCTCGACTCTGTTAGCCCTCAAATTGGCACAGGCACTTGACCTAAAGGTAGAGGATCTGTTTGCGCTGGAGAATGGTCTGTAGTGTATTCAAGGAATACCCGAAACATTATGCAATACCTAACGCGTTGAAATAAAATATTTCAAGCAGCGTTAGGTAATTTACGTTATTCTCATAACGATGTTTAGGGTTTTGCAAAAACCCGTTTCACCTCGTTTATGTCCACGGCAAAGCGATCTAGAAACAAGGCTTCTTCGTCAGGTGTCAAGGGTGTCACGGGTATCGCCTTAACTTCTTTCTGGCGGCTGTCATTATAGCCATTGTGTGTGCGGATAAACATGGCCGCATCATTATAGGTCACGCAGGGCATGTAGCGTGGAATGCGTTCATGCATGAAATTGTGGATCGTGAGGTTGCAGTCTCCACGGATATGCATGCCAAGCGCCGAAACATAGAAGGCGCGATAAATTTCGGCGCCGGCAACAACATCCTTGCTGATTTCGGCCACATAACCCTGGTTCCAGTCAAAGGCTACGGCCTTGTGTTTCTTGACCAGGTGTCGGTTTTCGTGCGCCGCCGCGCGCAACTTTTCAACGAAATCAACCGCGCAGGCGTCATCGTCATCATGGCGAAACTGAATGCAGGGCCGGGACGGGTCACGGCGGGCTTCGTTCAAAAGAAACTTGAGGATTTTGCGATTGTTATGCGGTGGTTCCTTTCGGATTGTCACTTGCCTGAGGTCAGCTGTCAGGTCGCGCAATCGGTCCTCGTGGTGTTTTGGAAACTGATCGCTGATGAGCATCAGCAGATCAAAATCGGGATCGGCCTGCGCGCGCAGGCAGGGCAGGGCGACAGTTTCCAGTAATCGAAACCGTTCTTCCAGTCTCTCCTTAGACCACAGGTAGGCCATGCGATCCTCTGTGGTGTCGTGAAGCACTTGAAAGCCACCCAAAGCAGGGTAGGAAAAACGACACAGACCAATCACTTGCATATTGCGTAAACCTACCTTGCCTAAGTTTCGCGTGGGGGTAGCCATCTAAAGCACAGCATTGCAAAGCACCATGATTTACGAAGCAGTGGAGTTAGCGTGAAAAGTGCTGTGTTGGTCAGAAAGCACCCAACCACAGAACGCGCGCATCGATCGCCACCAGCGTGTGAGCCATTACCAGAAGGCTCGTTACAAAAAACTGGACTATTGAGTTGAATTCTCATGAATACCGTCGTTACAGAGGTCAAAAATCCATAACTTTTTTTCTGATCGGATTGTCCAGTCGAGAGCGGTTTTTGGATTAAGTTGTACAAACGGTCAAGCCAACTCTTTTACCACTTCGTAGGTAGCGACACGGTGTTGACACCTCCAAAGACTCGCCCTATACGCCCGCTATGCAGGACCGGGTTAATCTCCGGGACTGAAATCAGAACCGAAGTGGACACGATCCGGCCCCGCATTGGCCCGATCCTCTGGAAACCCACCGCGTCGCACCTCAAGAAGGAGCGATTGCGGTCGCTGCGCTTTTGTGGACGCACGAAGGCGAGGAATTGAAACCGCGGGAACGTCCCGCACGACATATGTTGATGAGACGGGGAAAAGACCTGCAATGCCAACGATACAACAGCTGATCCGCAAGCCGCGGCAGCCCAAAATAAAGCGCTCCAAGTCCCTTCACCTTGAGGGAAACCCGCAAAAACGCGGTGTATGTACGCGCGTCTATACAACGACGCCTAAAAAGCCGAACTCGGCCATGCGGAAAGTCGCTAAAGTGCGTCTGACGAATGGCTTTGAGGTAATCAGCTATATCCCGGGCGAAAGTCACAACCTTCAAGAGCACTCAGTTGTTCTGATCCGTGGCGGCCGTGTCAAAGACCTTCCCGGTGTGCGTTATCATATCCTGCGCGGTGTTCTCGATACGCAAGGTGTCAAAGACCGTAAGCAACGCCGGTCAAAATACGGCGCCAAGCGCCCCAAATAAGGAGAGCCGCAGATGTCACGTCGTCACGCCGCCGAAAAACGCGAAGTCCTGCCCGACGCCAAATATGGTGATAAGGTACTGACCAAGTTCATGAACAACCTGATGGTCGATGGTAAGAAATCGACAGCTGAACGTATCGTTTATAGTGCGTTTGATCGGGTTGAAGCCAAAATCAAGCGCGCACCCGTAGAGGTTTTTCACGAAGCACTTGAAAACATACAGCCTTCTGTCGAAGTGCGCTCGCGCCGTGTCGGCGGTGCCACGTATCAGGTCCCCGTAGAAGTCCGACCTGAGCGTCGTCAAGCGCTGGCGATCCGCTGGTTGATCAACGCAAGCCGCGGCCGCAATGAAAACACGATGGAAGAGCGCCTTGCTGGCGAACTGATGGATGCTGTGCAATCCCGCGGTTCCGCCGTGAAGAAACGCGAAGACACACACAAAATGGCCGACGCTAACAAAGCGTTCAGCCATTATCGTTGGTAAAACAGACACCCTGAGGAAGCAGCCCCATGGCACGCGATTATCCGCTCGACCGCTATCGTAACTTTGGCATCATGGCTCACATTGATGCTGGTAAGACAACATGTTCGGAACGAATCCTGTATTACACAGGCAAGTCCCATAACATTGGCGAAGTGCACGACGGTGCGGCCACTATGGACTGGATGGAGCAAGAACAAGAGCGTGGTATCACGATCACTTCAGCTGCGACCACGACGTT
>JAQWVA010000019.1:0-12099 GCA_029250205.1 Tateyamaria sp. | reverse complement strand
ATGCTTTGTCAGCCGTAATTTCTCGATTTCAGATGGGTGACACTGGCCGTTTACAGATGGTAAAATCGGTCTCTGCTATCCCGAATTCAACTCCCCGTTTTGTGCACACCTCGGGAAACGCCGCGCTCAGCATCGATAATATCGAACCTACATCGACAGACAGCTGGGAACAGTTCTGAGAGTCTGTCTGGATAGCCCCAGTTTCCTGAAGGTGTTTGTGTTCAAGTGTAACGCTGCTTTTTGTTCTTGGTTCAAGCTTCCATAGATTGCCTCCTCACCTTCTTGGGGAGGGAGTGGACTTGTCACGGTTTAGTTCCGGACTTGTCTGGCCTGCGTCACAGACAGGCTTGCAGTAAAACCCTTGTGTTTTCTTCGGTCATCTCGACCGGATTTCCACCAGTGCTCGGGTCGCGCAGTGCACCTGCAACGATGCGATCAATGTCGGGGGCCGTCACGCCCAGTTCTGTCAGCGTTTTAGGAATGCCAAGCATTGTATTCAGGCCGTCAACATAGGCGCAAAAACCGTCAAAACCGCCTTTGATCCCAAGATAATTGGCAGCTTGCGTTATGACTGATGTGATCGCGGGCTTGTTGAATTGCAGCACCGCTGGCATGCATACGGCGTTCGTCGTGCCGTGATGCGTGTGATACATGGCCCCTATCGGATGAGACAGCGCGTGGATTGCACCAAGCCCTTTTTGAAAAGCTGTCGCCCCCATCGCAGCTGCCGACATCATATGCTCTCGGGCCTCGATATCTGTGCCGTCGGCATAGGCGCGCGGCAGGAAATCCTTGACCAAACGCATACCTTCCAACGCCATCCCTTGCGACATCGGATGATAATGCGGAGAGCAAAACGCCTCAACGCAATGCGCAAACGCATCCAACCCTGTGCCTGCTGTGATGAACCGGGGCATACCAACGGTCAATTCGGGGTCACAAATCACGACGGAGGGAAGGAATTTCGGGTGAAAGATAATTTTTTTCTCTTCTGTTTCCGAATTGGTGATCACAGATGCGCGCCCCACCTCAGAACCCGTTCCTGCGGTTGTGGGGACAGCGACGATGGGGGCAATGGCATCACTGTCCGCGCGGGTCCACCAATCGCCGATATCTTCAAAATCCCACAGGGGCCGTGTTTGTCCCGCTAAAAACGCCACCAGCTTGCCCAGATCCAGACCAGAGCCGCCGCCAAAAGCGACGACTCCGTCGTGCCCCCCATCCCGAAAGGCCTTGACGCCAGCGGCTGCGTTCTTTTCGTTTGGATTTGGATCCACGTCCGCAAATATCGCACACCCAAGGCCCGCAGAATCAAGAAAATCGAGCGTTTTTAACGTGATGGGCATATCAGCCAGACCACGATCCGTGATCAATAGCGGTTTTTTGATACCAGCAGCTTGGCAGGCGTCCGCGATTTCAGAAACTCGACCAGCCCCGAAACGAATCGCGGTTGGGTAGGACCAATTGGCAGTTAGCGACATGGCTTAAGCTTTCTTAAGGTGATATGATTTGGGGCGGGTCAGGTTGTGGTAGCCGATCAAAGATAGCCCTCCGCCACGTCCGGTGTCCTTGCATCCGGTCCAACACAGGCCCGGGTCAAGGTAATCGGCACGGTTCATAAAAACTGTCCCTGTTTCGATATGATCCGCAATTGCTTCGGCGCGGGCAGCATCTTTGGTCCAGACGGATGCGGTTAGTCCAAAGTGGCTATCATTCATCAAATGTATTGCCTCTGCATCGTTTTTGACGGGCATAATACCCACAACCGGGCCAAAGCTTTCATCACGCATCACGCGCATATCGTGGGTCACATTGGTCAGAATTTGCGGAGTGAGATAGGCACCGCCATCATCTTGGGCAAAAGGCGCAATGTGGGCCGTCGCACCATCCGCGACGGCTTCAGCTGTCTGAGCACGCACCTCATCGGCAAAGCGAACATGCGCCATCGGCCCAAGCGTTACATCCGGGTCCAGCGGATTGCCCAATTTGTATCCGGCAACAATCGAAACCGCCTTTTCCACAAACATATCAAAATACTTTTCGGCCACATAAATCCGTTCAATCCCGCAGCAGCACTGACCAGAATTGAACATCGCGCCGTCAATAAGTGTATCAACCGCCGCGCCCAGATCGGCATCGTCACAGACATAACCGGGATCTTTGCCGCCCAGCTCCAGCCCTACTCCGGTAAAGGTTCCGGCGGCTGCCCTTTCTATCGCTTGACCACCAGCCACCGATCCGGTGAAGTTAATGAAACCAAATGACTTGGCCGCAATCAGTTCCGAGGTTGTCTGGTGATCGAGAAACACATTCTGAAATACGTCCTCGGGAATGCCCGCAGCATGAAATGCGCGCACCATCCGTTCGCCCACCAGCGGTGTTTGGCTGGCGTGTTTCAACATCACAGCATTCCCCGAAATCAACGCCGGTGCAATCGTGTTAATGGCCGTCATATAAGGATAATTCCATGGGGCCACGACCATCACAACACCGTGCGGAATACGTTTGATCACCCTGCGAAAGGCATCACTGTCTTCGATAACGATATCGGCCAACGCCTGCGCCGCAATGCCGGCCATATAGCGTGCCCGTTCATCAAAGCCGCCAAACTCACCACCATATCGGACAGGCCGACCCATCTGGTACGCAAGTTCGGGGACGATCTCGTCATTCATCGCGCCCACGTTTGCTACACCAGCCATAACAAGCGAAATACGCGTATCTAACGGCGTTGCAGCCCATTCCATCTGCGCGCGTTGTGCACGCGCCACAGATGCCAGTGCAGCATTGGCCGTCAATATTTCACGTTCGGCATAGACCGACCCATCAATAGGAGAAATACAACGGATCATGTTCCTCAAGCCCTTTCAAAACCGCGTGCGATTTCCCAGTCGGTTACGACACGATCAAATTCCTCCTGTTCCCATTCCGCGCAACGAGTATAGTGATCAACCACGTCATTTCCCAGCGCTTCGCGCAGGAATACAGAACCGCAGAGTTTTTTGGTCGCTGCACGCAACGTCTGTGGAATATCTTGCGCCTTGGCGTCCTCGTATACGTCGCCTTTTGTCGGTGGGGCGAGTTTCATTTTGTCTTTGATACCCTTTATCCCCGCCGCCAGCATCGCGGCCTGCCCCAGATACGGGTTCAAGTCGGATCCACCAATCCGGCATTCCACACGAATTCCTTTTGTGCCATCCCCGCACAACCGGAATCCTGCAGTTCTATTGTCCACAGACCAGACGGTTTTGGTCGGTGCGAAAGTACCTTTGGCAAACCGCTTGTAGCTGTTGATATAGGGGGCCAGAAAGAACGTATAATCAGGCGCATAGGCGATCAGTCCAGCCATGTAATGTCGCATCAGTTCGGACATGCCAAAGTCGGCAGAGGCATCATGGAACGCAGGATTTCCATCCTTCCACAGAGATTGATGTACGTGCGAAGAACTGCCGACTTTCGTATGATGCCACTTTGGCAAAAACGTTGCAGCATGACCTTGCTGCCATGCGATTTCCTTGATCGCATTCTTAGCAATCGTGTGGTGATCTGCGCAATCAAGCGCTCCCGCGTAGCGGATGTTCAGCTCTTCCTGACCAGTTTCTGCTTCACCCTTGGAATTTTCAATCGGCAGGCCAGCACCAAAAAGGCCATTGCGTATTGGGCGCATCACGCCCTCTTCTTTGGTGGTCTGCAAAATGTTGTAATCTTCGTTATAGCCACTAACCGGAACCATATCGCGGAAGCCGCTTTTTCGAATATCATCAACCGTTTTTTCGAACAGAAAGAACTCTAGCTCGGTCGCCATCATCGCATCATAGCCCAGCTCTTTTAGCTGTGCGACCTGTCGCTTTAATATCTGGCGCGGCGAGTGGGGAACTGGTTGATGGCTATGATGATCAAGGATATCGCACAAAACCATTGCCGTTCCCTCCAGCCATGGCAATCTACGGATTGTGGTCAGGTCAGGTGCCATCACATAGTCGCCATAGCCGCTTTCCCAACTGCTGGCGACGTAGCCGTGTGGTGTTGCCATTTCCAGATCAGTGGCCAGTAAATAATTGCAGCAATGCGTTTCCTTGAATGACGTTTCCACAAAATTCACGGCGTGAAACCGCTTGCCCATCAGGCGGCCCTGCATATCCGGAAAACAAGTCAGGACAGTGTCGATTGTTCCGTCGTTCACGGCGGCTTTGAGGGCTTCAAAGGTCAGGTTTCCGGCCATGGTGCGTGTCCTTCTGCGTAGGCCAATCACCCCGCATATGGCGGAGTGACCGTATTTATTTTGAGTTATCTTATTCGAAGTTGTAAGGGGCGCCAGCCTGATTGATAACGCCGTTATACTCTTTAAAGATATTGACGATCTTCTGGTGCACTTCGCCTTCTTGCGCGACTTCTTCCCAGAACTCCTTGGCAGCGTTCTCGACCTCTGCCCATTCACCCGCAGGAACTGAACGAAGAGCCAGCTTATCGCCGTTTGCACGCAAGGCCGCTTCGCCGCCCCAGTACCACTGGTTTCTATAGGTGTGACCGGCTTCGGTAGCCGCCATGACAATCGCCTTGAGGTGGTCCGGCAAGTCGGCCCAGCGTTCCTCGTTCACGAACCATGATCCGATCCAGGCACCAGAGATATTGTTCGTCAGGAAATAGTCGGTGACGTCTGCCCAACCAACGGTGTAATCCTCAGTGATCCCGGACCACGCCATTCCGTCCAATTCGCCCGTTTGCACCGCCACTTCGGCGTCTTCGTAGGGGATGTTCACTGGAACGACACCAAACTTCGACAAGAATCGGCCCGCAGTCGGGAAGGTATAAAGGCGCAAACCGTCCAGATCAGCCACACTGTTGATCTCTTTGGTGGTGTTAAAGTTACATGGGTCCTGCCCGGCAGCAGACAGCCATTTCACACCAACCTTGGCGTATTCTTCTTCCCAGATTTCTTTCAGACCATACTGATTGAACAGCACAGGCACATCAAGGATGTGTTTCGTTGCAAACGGAAAATACCCACCAAATTGCTGCAAAGGCGTGGGGGATGCCATTGAGTCATCGTCAGAGTGCACACCGTCAATAGTGCCACGCTGCAAGGCTTGAAACAGCTCGCCCGTAGGAACGATCTGGTCTGCATAGAACAGCTCAACCTGCAGCTCGCCGTTGGCGGCAGTGTTGATATAATCAATGACGGGCTTCGTCACATGCTCGCCCAAGGCAGAGCCGGCATAGGTTTGAAAGCGCCATTTGATCGCTTCTTGTGCGCGCGCAATAGAGGGGGCCGCCAATGTCGCAGCACCGGCAAAGCCCGCATTTTTGATGAAATTACGTCTCGTGGTCATAATATTCTCCTAGTTTGGGGTTTAGCTCCGTTGGCGGAGTTCTTTGTTTTAGTTTCCGTAAACATAATTAGGCAGCCACAATGCCAGTTGTGGAAATACCATCACGAGGATCAGCGCCCCGATCATCACAAGCACAAATGGCCCAATGGAGCGGTATATATCTTGTATGCTGATCTCTGGTGGGGCCATGGCCCGCATCAGGAACAGATTATAGCCAAAGGGCGGCGTCATGTACGCGATCTGGCAGGTGATCGTGTAGAGGATGCCATACCATATCAGGTCAAAGCCAAGTGATCCGACCAATGGTACATAAAGTGGGGCCACAATGACCAGCATAGCAGTGTCATCCAAAAAAGTCCCCATCAGGATAAACGACAGCTGCATCAGGATTAGGATAATCCATGGGTTAAGACCAAGTCGCTGAGTAAACAGATCTTCGATTGCTTTGACGGCCCCTAAACCATCAAAGACTGCGCCAAATGCAAGGGCCGCAAGGATAATCCACATGAACATGCAAGTGATACCCAATGTGTTACGGACGGAATTTTCAAACACTTCTCGCGTCATACGGCCTTTGAAAACCGCCGCCATAAATGCCGTAATCGCCCCGATCGCCGAGCTTTCGACCAATGAGGTCCAGCCGTTCACAAAGGGGACCATCATAACCGCAAAAATCACTAATGGCAGCAGACCTGCCCGCAACAGCCGCAGTTTTTCGGCCATAGGCAAGTCGCGATCCTCTGTGTTTAGCGCGGGTCCCAACTCTGGGTTTTTCCAGCAGCGCACGATGATATACAGTATAAATAGGCCTGCCATCATCAGCCCCGGCACAACACCCGCCAGCCAAAGCTGCCCAACCGGTTGTCGTGCGATCATCGCATAAAGTACCAGCACAACAGACGGTGGCACCAAAATACCCAGCGAAGACCCCGCCTGAATAACACCCGTCACCATCCGCTTGTCGTAACCGCGTTTCAACAATTCTGGCAGCGCGATGGTGGCACCGATCGCCATGCCCGCAACACTCAGTCCGTTCATCGCTGAAATCAGCACCATCAGGCCAATCGTGCCAATCGCAAGCCCGCCCCGCAAGCCGCCCATCCAGACGTGAAACATTTTATAGAGGTCATCAGCGATCTTGGACTCGCTCAGCACATAGCCCATGAAAATAAACATCGGCAATGTCAGCAACGGGTACCATTTCATCAGCTTAATTGCAGCGGCAAATCCGATGTCAAACCCGCCCCTGTCGCCCCACAGCAAAAGCGCAGCGACGACTGCCACAAATCCAATTGCCCCGAACACGCGCTGCCCTGTCAATAGCATCAACATCATAGTGGAAAACATGAGGGTTGCGATCAACTCATAGGGCATCAGACTTCAACCTGTTTGAGACGCAAGATGTCTTTGAATAACTCGGACACGCATTGCAGCAGCATCAGAAAAAAACCAACAATCATCACAACTTTGATCGGCCACATATATGGACGCCATGAAGAGGCCGAGCGTTCTAGCGTTCCAACCTCTTCAGTGCCCACGACAACACCAGCCAAAAACGAAAATGGCGCATCTTTCCAATAGCCCAACGAATAGGCGGTCGAACTAACCGCCCCGTACAGCAAGACACAGAGATAAAAAATCAGGAACAAAACGGTGACCGCATCAAACCATGCTTTGCGCCGGATCGACCAGTCACCATAAAGCAAATCCATCCGAACGTTCGAACCCAATTGGAGTGAATATGGCCCACCAAGTATGTAGTATCCAACCATAACAAATTGGGCCATTTCCAGTGTCCAAAGCGTCGGCAGAAAGAACGTCTTGCTGATTGAGGACCACAGCAATATTCCCATAAGCACGAAAATTCCGTACATCGCCACCCGGCCTAGTCGATAATTCACGGCGTCGACGCCGCGGATAAACCCCTGCATTGCAGCTAACAAATCTTGGCCCTCACTGTCTTCAGTGCTTGCTCAATCCAGCCGGCAAGTGTTTGCGCCATTGCCATTTGCGACGCCTCATCTGCAATCAGATCGTTGCGTATCTCTATCATCACGTTCAAATGGCCATGGGTGATTGCGTGTTCTTTCAACGTGTGGGTCACGCCGTCCTTTGGGCCGTATGGGGCGTTGCGGCGCACATCGTGCCTGTCGGAAACGTGCAGCATAGCATCGGCTAGACGACTGTCGCGATCATGCAAAATCCCAATTTCAACGTCACGTACCTTGCCGTTATAGATTGGGGTGAAACTGTGAATTGTCACGATGATCGGATCGATGCGGCTTGCTATCAGTGATGCGAGCCTGTCGTGAAACGGAACGTAATAGCGCGCCACTCGTGCGCGTTTTTCGACCTCTGTCAAATCGCAATTACCCGGCACAGCATAGGCTTCGCTGTGGGTGGGCATTGTATCGATCGCATCTGGCGGGCGATTGCAGTCATAGACAAGACGGGACACCAAAGAAGATACAAGAGCTGCGTCAAGGACCAGTGACATTGCCTGAGCAACGGCAATTGCGCCTGGGTCCCATGCCACATGGCTGCTGCGCCCAGCTGGGCTAACGCCCAAACCCTCAAAAGTCGCAGGAATATAGCGACTGGCATGTTCGCAAACCAAAACAATCGGGGAGCGGCCATCATGGCGCAAGACCTCAACAAACTTTAAATCATTCCGAAGCAATTTTTGCGCCACCCTTGCAGATAAAGTGGTTGCCATGCCGTCGTTATGTCAACACAATTATGAAATAATTTTCACAAGCTGGATTGATCTGTTATATTTTTGAATAAGCTGGAGGCAAGAATGGCAATAGCAGAACAAACAATATCAGACCGCATCCACGGAGTGCTTGATGCTTTGACACGCGCCGAGCGGCAATTGGCCCAATCTGTTCTGGAAAACTACCCGGCATCCGGTCTTGGTCCGCTGACGGCACTGGCCAAGGACGCCGCAGTGTCGGTGCCCACTGTTGCCCGCATGGTTCAAAAATTAGGCTACAAAAGCTATTCGGAATTTCAGGCCGCCCTGCGCGAGGAACTAAGGGCAAAGGTAAAAACACCCATCGCCAAACACGATACCTGGGCAGAAGCGGCACCGTCCGGTCACATCTTGAACCGTTTTACCGACGCTGTTATCGACAACATCCGCCTCACGCTTGGGCAAATTGATCCTGACGCCTTTGATCATGCCTGTGATTTGATGACAAATCAGGACCATCACCTTTATATCGTTGGTGGTCGGATCACCCATACGCTAGCGGAATATCTGTTTTTGCACATGCAAGTGATCCGGCCAAACGTGACGCATGTTCAGTCCACGTCAAACACCTGGCCACATTATCTGCTGAACGCAAAAGAGGGGGACGTCTTTGTAATCTTCGACGTTCGCCGATACGAAAACAATACACTTAAACTTGCTGAACTTGCGCATCAGCGTAAAGCCAAGATTGTGCTTATGACCGATCAATGGCGCTCGCCGGTGCATCAACTGGCGACGGTCTGCCTAAGTAACAGAATCGTTGTCCCCTCGGCTTGGGATTCTGCGACAACCATCATGCTTTTGCTAGAAACGATGATCTCAAGCATTCAAACGTTCAACTGGTCACAGACCAAGGCCAGAATGGAAGAGCTAGAAGATATGTTTGACCAGACCAAGCTGTTTCGAAAGTTCACGTGATGTAAGGAAGGTATGGTTCGCCAGTTGCACATTACTTTTCACCGACCGCAGTCCAAAGCTGCGCCGGTCTAAAATAATAAATGCAAGAAAAAGTTGATACCTTTTACACCCCATTGGTGTCCCTTGATTTGTTTTAATTCTACAGTTTTCATAGGTTAAGTGGGGGCCAGCAGCGCTCAGGCGAGACCCGCGCGGGTCGCTGAGTAACCCCAGACATTCGTTGGTAGGGATTGGATTGCAACCTGCCCTGACGATCAAGGAGAGCATCCATGATCAAAGTACAATATCAAAAACTGCCGCGTTGAGGGCGCTTCTTTCGGAGACATCTTAGCACTAGCTTCTGGCTGAGATGTTGGACTTCTTCGCGAATTGGCGGATTACTCAAGCTATCGTGCCGATGAAATGGACGTGACCCTTTGACTTCGTGTTGGTGATGGTGCTGTTCGCAATGGTTGACCATGTTTATGACGAATTGATGGGGCACCAGCCTCAATGCGGCTTTGCCACGCCAGTCCAAGTCGATGCTGCGCGTGCCGAGCAAGATAAGGGCTTGAAGAGTACACAAGCAGGTGCACCAGCCATCTTTGCGCCGGGTCAGCCAGAGCTCGTTGCATCACGGAGTAAGGCGTGGGTAACGTTTGGGATTTCACACTCCGGCTTGGCCCCAGCATCGGCTATATTTCAACCAGAGACCGTGCCGATTCTTGAATTGATCAGCGAGTGATCTGACTATTTTATTGTCCAGTATTGGTCTTATAGACCAGAGTCGCAAATGGACCCCAGTGTTTTCAAGCTAAAGCAATTCCAGTTTACATAGAAGCATATCCGGCCTCTTAAAAGTAGTTCCAGCATTCCTGAGGAGTGTAGAGATCGTAGATTTCGCTAAGGGCGTCGAAGACCGCGGTGAAGGATCGTGCTCCGATGCGGCGCAGGTGCGCCTTTAATTTGGAGAAGGCCATTTCTATCGGGTTCAAGTCCGGGCTGTAGGGCGGCAAGAACAGGAACCAACAACCATGGACGCGCAGGAGCGCCTCGGCTTCTTTATTGCGATGGGTGGCTAGGTTGTCGAGGACCACAGCGGTGACGGGTTCGATCTCGGGGATCAGCACGTCGCAGATTTAAGCGACAAAGGCTGGTCCGTCCATTGCTCTCTTGATGACCCAGGGTGCGACCAGATCGGAAGGACCCAGGCCGGCAATTAGGGTCTGGGTGCCCCAGGACCCAAAAGGGGCGAATGCTGTCAGCCGGGTGCCGCATAGAGACTGCCCCCTCGTCCGTGTCAGGTTGGTCTGCACCGATGTTTCGTCAATGAACACAACGCGTTCAGGCATGGACTGATCCTCCTGAACAGGATGAATCAGAAACCATGCCTCATGTGAATCCCCTTTGATTCAGCGAAAAATGGAAACACTTTAATAATTGTTTTATTTGCCCTCTTGGAATCGCGACTGATCAACGCTAGAGATCTCGTGATGTGCTAAGGCGTGCGGCCGTGGCGGAATTGGTAGACGCGCAGCGTTGAGGTCGCTGTGAGGTAACACTCGTGCGAGTTCGAGTCTCGCCGGCCGCACCAATAGATAAAAATATTTATATGTACGAAATGTTTGTGAGATGTTGGCAGATTTCTGGCCACCGTCATGTCCATCCCTTTAGTGGCGTCGACACCGCGTTCTCCGAATGGGAAATTTTCCAATGGATATTTTGGCGATCTTCATTCTTGATGGGTATTGCCGATCTTCTCGGCGTGCCAGCGTACTCTAAGTTTTCGCTGAATGTCGCGTTCTTCGTTCGTCATGAATACCTCCTCCATACCAAAGCAGGGAATTTACAGGAATTGTTCCGAGAGTCGGTACATATCAACATCGCCCCTGTCTTCTGGAGCTTAGCCCCACTAACCTTCCTGATAGCGCGGCCAACAGCCTGAAAGATTTCAACTTGGCAGCCTTAGGAATCAATAAAAGCCATACCATAGCGCTTTGAAAGGACGGCACATTAGGAGTGTTTCTGAATTCGAATAAACTACACGATGACGTCAGGCTATTATTACCTGAGCAGCCATTGTGAAGGATTTCGGTTGCCTCTTACTACGCTGTGGCAAGTCTCAGTTCCACTATCTGACACTTTATGTACTACCCATGGATGAGAGGGATAGGTTTCAACGACCCAAGTCATTCCAGATTTTAAATAATTATAGTGTATTTTATTGCCATCATAATCTAGCCAATAAATTTTAAATCTATCGTTCGTCTGACCAACAAAAAATGTAATCTTTGTTTTTCTCTTAGAGCCTAAAGAGCGCAACTGATTTTGTTTACTGCATTTATAGCTACGCGGCGTTGATCTGTTGTCTTTCTCGCACAATCCGAATGTACCATTAACTTTATTGTTGAAGCCGCACAAAATCCCTCCCCATTGATATCCGATTTGACCATTTCCATAAGAGATCTTAAACCAGTCATATTGGCTACCGGCCGTTTTTTCCCTCTTTAGGATAACTACCGGGTCACCATTTTTTAGGCTGCCAACCCTTGGAAATTCTGTACTGGGGCCAGAGCGAATATTACCACCCCAAGAACCTATTCTGAGCTCACTGGTATAAGCTGGGCTACCCAGCAAAACCAACCCAAACAAACTTGCAATTATAGATTTAAACATCATAAACCTCCAAAGGTTCTTTTTGAGGGTGTCAAGAAAACACTTTATTTGCAAACTAAATATTCAAAATAACCGAGTTGAAGTGGTTCTGCAAATTTGTGGAGCGTCATCAGCGTTACCGCCTTCCCCCCCCTTCATTATATTAATTTATATATAGTGGGTAACGCTGGTGGTTTGATGGGATTGGCGGCCAAAGAAAACTCCTCTTTTAAATCTGTATGGTAACCGCTCCATTGCGACCGCCTGCCTGAGCTTGGCCTTTTGATTTAAGACACGTGATTAATAACGTCGTTAACGATGTGTCTTAGATGGGGTGTGGCAATGCGTGGTGAACTTCTTGGGTTAGAGCGTCGGCGGCGGTGGAGCGATGAGGAGAAGATCGGGATTGTGATTGACCTGCTCCCCGAGGCTCCCTCATTCATAACGAGAGTTTGCGTGTTT
>JAQWVA010000018.1:0-7427 GCA_029250205.1 Tateyamaria sp. | reverse complement strand
GTGAATCCCAGATAATGCTGATTTGTGCAACAAAGCTAACGCTAGGCCGAAAAGCAATATCAGACTTTGCTCTCACAAGACATATGTTGTGTCTACGACAATGATCTATCGATAGCGATTTGCAGCTTATTTACGCATGCATCCAATTGTAGGTCTTCCACAACAAACGGAGGAGCCAGCAGGATGTGATCGCCTCGTTTTCCATCAATTGTCCCTCCCATCGGATAGCAAAGGAGCCCCTCGGAAAAAGCTGCAGATTTGACGTTCGCAGCAACTTTCGCCTCCGGCGGCAGAGGCGTCTTTGTTTCTCGGTCCGCGACCAATTCTACACCGCAGAACAGCCCAACACCGCGGATATCGCCCACATGGGGATGTTGCCCCAGTTTGTCGCGGAGCCTTTGGCGCAGATGCGATCCTGCCGGTGTCACGCGCTTTAACACCTGGTCGTCGACCAGTCGTTCCAGTACGGCCAACCCCGCTGCGCAGGCAACCGGATGACCCAGATAAGTATGCCCGTGTTGAAAGAACCCTGATCCTGCCAGTACCGCGTCATGGATGTTCTTGGTGCAGAGAGTGGCCCCGATGGGTTGATATCCCCCGCCCAGCCCCTTGGCGATGGCACAGATATCGGGCGCAACATTGAACTGTTCACAGGCAAACAAGGTTCCGGTTCGTCCCATGCCGCACATGACTTCGTCCAAGATCAGAAGAATGCCGTATTGATCACACAATGCGCGCACACGGGAAAAATAGTCTCCGACCGGACCAACTGCCCCAAGTGTTGCTCCCACCACCGGCTCCGCAACAAAAGCCATCACCGTTTCCGGGCCAAGTGCCTGAAATTCTGCGTCCAACTCGTCAATGAGCCGGTCGACATAGGCCGCATCTGTTTCACCCTCTGATTTGCCACGATAAGCGTAGCAAGGCGACACATGGGTAACATCAATCAGGATTGGCGCAAATTGTGCCCTGCGCCATTCGTTACCACCAGTGGCCAACGCGCCCAGAGTATTGCCGTGATAGCTTTGACGGCGTGCCACAATCCGCTTCCGCTCGGGTTCACTAATCTCAAGGAAATACTGCCGCGCAAGTTTCAGCGCAGCCTCCATTGCTTCGGATCCGCCGGATACAAAATACACGCGGTCAAGTTCCCCCGGTGCGAGTGAAATAAGCTTGTCAGCCAGCCGTTCTGCTGGTTCGGATGTGAAGAACCCTGTATGCGCAAATGCGACTTGATCTACCTGCTTTTTAACCGCTTGGGTGACATGCGGATCGCCATGGCCAAGACATGACACCGCAGCATCGCCAAAGTTCAAATAGGCTTTGCCATTGGTGTCATACAAATGAACACCATCGCCATGCGACACCTGACGTGGCGGGAACATCGAGTTGCGAGGAAAAACGTGGGACATCACGCGGAAACTCCTTTAGCGCTGAAAGAAGAAAGCGCGGCAACCAGTCTTGCTATTTGTGTAGCGTTGTTGGCGGCCAACGTTCCACCTTCACCATGAATGTTGTTTTCAAAACCTATGCGCAGATCAGCCCCCATCGCCGCTGCGGCGCATAGAACTTGATGTTCGGCCGGGCCAAAGGCGCAGACCATAACCCGACCACAGGCTTGATCGAACACTGAGGAAAAAACGGTCAGATCGCACTGCGTCGCGTTGCGGGGCGGGGCATATTTTCCGAGCACTAAAATCACATCGTCCTGTCCCGGATGGATGGTTCCGTCATTCTGCCAGGCCCGAAACTGATGCCAGTCGTCCAGATTGTACAAGATATGCTGCACATGCGTTCCCGCATCTGCGCATTGTTCATAAACCAAGCGAGCCAATGTTACATCACGCGCGATTTCCCGAACCGAAATGCTCGCGGCTTTGGGCTCAAGGGCGCGCAGGCATGCGAGCTGTGCTTGGACATCAAATATCCCCGCCGACTCGGTCGTCACTTGCACAGGAAAACCTGGAAGTATCCGCTCGATTTCCCGGAGTGTTTCGCGGTAGCGGCCTGCATCCAGTGTGTGCTGCCCTGCGTCATCGCGGATGTGAAGGTGCAGCGCATGGGCGCCAGCCGCCGCGCAGGCCTGTGTTTCCCAAAGAATTTCATCCAGCGAAATCGGAAGGTTAGGATGGGTTTCTTTGCTCCGATGCGCACCATTGGGCGCCGCCATTATCGAAGGTGTGGGGGGGCTGTGCAGGCGCAGCATATCGCAACCCTTTGTCCTTAGAGCAATCACGTAGCATTTATTAAAACATATAATTCATACATTGACAATATGTGAAACAATTGCGACCCTTTGTTTCAGGGAGGCGAAATGGTTTCTGATCATACTTTGGAAGAGCGTGTCGCAGAGCGATACTCGGGGCTGTCAGAGCAGTTACGAAAGGCTGCAGATTACGTGCTGAGCCACCCGTTGGATGTCGCCAGCAGGTCACTCCGCGCCATCTCGTCCGAGAGCAAGGTTTCACCTGCCACCTATTCTCGCCTATCCCGCGCGCTGGGATATGATAACTTTGAAAAGGTGCGTGACATCTCGCGCCTCTCGGTCGGGCAAAAAGTGGTGTCGCTTTCGGTAAAGGCTGAACGTCTACGGTCGGGCAAACCCTCCGGGCAATCGATGCTAGCGCGCCAAAGTCAGGCCTGTATTGCCAATATCGAGAGTTTCCAGAACAGTACCGACAACCGCAAGCTGGAACAAGCCGCGGCGCTTATGCGCAAGGCCAATCAGATTGTGCTGTTAGGCGCGCTCGCCTCAACTGGTTTCACCGAATACATGTCCTACATTGCTCAGTTCTTCGGCTCGAATTGGACTGTTGGCGGACGCATGGGGGCCTCTTTGGGCTCTGAAATTGCGAAACTTGGCAAGGGCGACGTTGTCTTTGCCGTTACTATGAGGCCATATGCAAGGCGTGCCATTGGCGCGGTCAAGCTGGCCCGCGAAGCAGGCGCGGATGTTGTCCTTATCACTGACGCATTGGCCTGCCCCGGCTTGGCCCATGCGACTCATGGGTTCATCGTTCCAACCGAAAGCCCGCAATTCTTCTCTTCATACGCTGTGACGATCGTTTTGATCGAAACACTGCTTGCGATGATTGTCGCGACGTCTGAAGCGGATGTCACCGCTGCGATCCAAAGGGTTGAGGCAAATAACCAAGTGCTCGGCGAATATCTGGTCGAGTGAATAGCTCAAAAGGGAGACACTATAATGTTCAAGCAACTAAAAATCGGCGGCGCCGTCCTGATCGGTGTAATGACCGCTGCGTCGATAACCGTCGCTCAAGAATTTATCTCAATCGGCACCGGCGGTGTCACCGGTGTTTATTATCCAACTGGTGGCGCGATCTGCCGTTTGGTGAACAAGTCTCGCAAAGAGCACGGCATCCGCTGCGCGGTGGAGTCCACCGGAGGCTCTGTCTACAACATCAATACCATCAAGGCGGGTGAGCTTGAGTTCGGCGTTGCCCAGTCTGACTGGCAGCACCACGCCTATAACGGCACTTCGAAATTTGCGGATAACCCATTCCCAGATTTACGCGCGGTGATGTCGGTTCACCCAGAACCCTTCACTCTGATCGTTCGCGGCGACAGCGGAATCGACAGCTTTGAAGCGCTCAAGGGCAAGCGTGTCAACGTGGGCAATCCCGGCTCTGGCCAGCGCGCCACGATGGAAGTTGTTATGGATGCTTTCGGCATTGGCATGGATGATCTGGCACTTGCGACCGAATACAAAGGTTCGGAAATGGCCAAGCAACTTTGCGACGACAACATTGATGCGATGATCTACACCATCGGTCACCCGGCAGCGGCGATCAAAGAGGCAACCACGACATGCGACGCCAAGCTGGTCAGCGTGACCGGTGCGCCGATTGACAAACTAGTTGCAGACAACCCGTTTTACCGCGTGGCGACCATTCCTGGCGGCATGTACAAAGGCACCGATGGCGAAACCACAACCTTCGGCGTGGGCGCAACCTTTGTGACCTCAACGAGCGTTCCTGAGGAAACCGTCTACATCGTTGCTAAATCCGTGATGGAAAACATCGATGACTTCAAAGGCCTACACCCCGCATTCGCAAATCTGGATCCGGCTCAAATGGTCAAAGACGGCCTGTCGGCGCCCCTGCATGATGGTGCAGCACGTGCCTATAAAGAACTCGGCCTAATCAACTAAGGTCTGCTAAGCTACGATAGGGCCGCCTGGTTTCGTGGGCGGCCCAACTCTTTGCAAAGAAACATCTTGAAAACAGGACGAGGGAGATAAGATGGCACAAGAAACGGACGCACGGATCGCCGACGATATGGTGGCCGAGGCCGACACCGGTGCCCGCAACCCATCCTCCATGTGGCAGGCCAAACTGATTATCGGCACCTGCATCGCCTGGTCCCTGTTCCAGTTGTATATTGCTTCAAAGGTCCCTGGTATTTTGGCGCAGGCCACAGGCCAAAACATCTTTGCCAATATCGTCGCCCAGGCACGCTTTGTGCATTTAGCATTCGCCATCATGTTGGCGACACTGGCCTTCCCGCTGTTCAAATCCTCACCCAAAGACCGCATTCCTGCCTATGACTGGCTTCTGCTTATCCTCGGCGTAACGTCGTGCCTGTATCTTGTCGTTTTCCGGTTCGAAATCGCCGACCGTCCCGGACTTTGGAGCACATCTGACATCGTCATGTCCTGTATCGGAATGTTCGTTCTGTTCACTGCAGTTTACCGCTCGCTGGGACTGCCACTGCTGATCATTGCCGGAGGGTTCGTCGCCTTTGCCTTCTTCGGAGGCTATTCGGAATGGGCGCGCAACATCACCAATTACGGCGGCGCGTCGTTATCAAAGGCACTCGGACATTATTGGATGCAAACCGAGGGCGTCTTTGGTGTCGCTTTGGGCGTATCCACGACGATGATCTTTCTCTTCGTTCTGTTTGGCGCATTGCTGGATCGCGCAGGCGGTGGTTCTTGGTTTATCAAGGTGGCTGTTTCCCTGTTGGGAGCGCTGCGCGGCGGGCCCGCTAAGGCGTCAGTCCTGTCCTCAATGCTCACTGGCATGATCTCAGGCAGTTCGATCTCGAACACCGTCACGACCGGCACTTTCACCATCCCGCTGATGAAACGGATAGGCTTCTCGGCGGAAAAGGCAGGCGCGGTTGAGGTCGCCTCATCAACCAACGGCCAGCTGACACCGCCGGTCATGGGGGCAGCTGCGTTCTTGATGGTCGAATATGTCAACATTCCTTATATTGATGTCGTCAAACACGCGTTTTTGCCAGCTGTCATCAGCTACATAGCTCTGCTGTACATTGTGCATCTTGAAGCCCTGAAAATGCAGATGCAGGGGCTAGAGAAGGCAGGCCGCCACATTGGCCCGGTCTTGATCCTAATCCTGTTCCTGTCTGGTTTCCTGTTCCTGGGGCTCTGCACCTACGCGATGATTGGCATTCGCAGCGTGCTTGATGGCTTTATGGAAGAAAGCGTTTATGGCGGGCTTGCGATCGTGGCCCTGCTGTACTTGGTGCTGGTCTATTTTGCAGCCCGTTACCCCGATGTTGCGATGGACGATCCCGATGGCCCACTTGAGGCCCCCCGCCTTACCCCCACACTTTTAGGCGGGGCCTATTTTGCACTGCCAATCTTCATTTTGGTCTGGAACCTTATGGTCCGTACCGACAGTTTGGATCGTCTGTCCCCATCGCTGTCCGCCTTCTGGGCCACCGTCTTTATGATCATGGTAGCGCTCACGCACCGCCCGCTTAAGGCGTTCTTTCGGGGCGAAGGATACGGCGGCGCAACTGTGCAAGGCTGGAACGACTTTGTCGCGGGCCTGATCCTTGGTGCGCGCAACATGATCGGGATCGGTGTGGCGACGGGTGCCGCAGGCATAATCGTCGGTACGATCAGCCTGACCGGCGCACATCAGGTCATCGGTCAAGTTGTTGAGATCATTGCAGGTGGCAATATCTGGATACTTTTGATCCTTGTCGCTGTGATGTCGTTAATCCTTGGGATGGGCCTGCCAACAACGGCAAATTATATCGTGGTCTCATCCCTGATGGCCCCTGTTATTCTGTCAGTCGGGGCGCAGGCAGGCTATATCTTCCCCCTAATTGCGGTGCACCTCTTCGTGTTCTACTTCGGTATCCTGGCTGACGATACGCCTCCCGTGGGCCTTGCAGCCTATGCAGCTGCGGCCATCTCTCGAGGCGACCCGATCAAGACGGGTGTTCAAGGATTCAGCTATGACATCCGAACCGCGTTGCTACCGTTTCTCTTTATATTCAATACTGACCTGTTGTTGATTGATGTGGGGCTGGCAAAAGCTGTTTTGGTCTTCTTTATTTCCCTAATCGCAATGCTCCTCTTTGCGGCGGCAACACAGGGGTACTTCATTGCAAAATCCAAACTCTGGGAAACAGTAGTTCTGTTGCTGATCGCCTTTATGCTATTCCGGCCGGATTTCTTCCTGGATCAGGTCAGCGAAAAATATGCTACCGCCACTGGACCCGCCGCCCTTGAGCTCATGGCGCGGGCTGAAAACGGCAAAGAGATCCGAGTCGTCGTTGCGGGGCCAGACTTTGACACCGGAAACATCCGACCAACCACCATCACCCTACCTGCCGTCGCCGGAGACGCGATGCGCGCACTTGATGCCCAAGGGCTGGCAGTTCTGCCAGATGGCGACGTGCTAGCAATGGATGAACCTTTCCCGGGCACGCCGTTCTTTGAAAGCCTTGGTAACGAATATGATTTTTACGACGACACACCTGTTGAAATCACCGAGGTTCAGATCGAAAACGACCGCTCACCGAAAGAGCTGTTCTTTATCCCGGCACTCATCTTGTTGCTAGGCATCGTTCTGATTCAGCGCCGCCGCGCCACTCAACCGGCATTTTAAGGACAGGCCTATGTTCAAAACACTCCTCCTCGCGGTCGACATCAACGATCCGGAAGGCGCAATCAGTAGCGCGCGGGCTGCCTTAACTATGGCGCAATATGAAGACGCCACATTGCATATTCTCAATATCTTACCCGACCACGGGATGGCAATGGTCAGCGCATCAATGGGGCCAAATCACAGCGCATTAATCAAAAAAGCGGCTTACGACGAGTTGGCGTCTTGGGTCGCGGCGAATGTGCCTGAGGCATTGGCTACCAAGATCCATGTTGTGACTGGCACTGTCTATGACCAGATCATCAAAACCGCTAATGCATTATCGGTGGATTGCATTATTGTCGGAGCACATGGTCCGTCGTTGAAGGATTACCTCATCGGCCCCAATGCAGCGCGGGTGGCACGACACGCTGCACAGTCCGTATTTGTTGTGCGCTAACTCCAGCTGTTTGCTTATGGTGACCGACTCTGGCTGCGCCTGAAATCACAGTCGAGGAGCCAAAAGGCAGCTAGTGAGAAACCAAATCATAGAAACCGTCGAAA
>JAQWVA010000001.1:0-34306 GCA_029250205.1 Tateyamaria sp. | reverse complement strand
TGAAGAGAACAAAGGTCTTGAAACCGAGACTGACGTTGTCGAAGGCATGCAATTCGACCGTGGCTACCTGTCGCCTTACTTTGTGACAAATGCCGACAAAATGACGACGGAACTCGAAGACTGCATGATCCTGCTGCACGAAAAGAAACTGTCGTCGCTGCAGCCCATGGTTCCCTTGTTGGAATCGGTGATTCAGTCGCAGAAACCTCTGCTGATCATTGCTGAAGACGTAGAAGGCGAAGCGCTGGCGACCCTCGTGGTCAACAAACTGCGCGGCGGTCTGAAAATCGCTGCGGTAAAAGCGCCTGGTTTCGGCGATCGTCGCAAAGCCATGTTGCAAGACATTGCGATCCTGACAGGTGGTCAAGTGATTTCCGAAGACCTCGGCATGAAACTTGAGTCGGTCACAATGGATATGCTGGGGACAGCCAAGCGCATCCAGATCACCAAGGATGAGACCACAGTCATTGATGGTAACGGAGAGAAAGCCGAGATCGAAGCACGCGTTGCCCAGATCCGTGGCCAGATCGAAGAAACCACATCCGACTATGACCGCGAAAAACTGCAAGAGCGTGTGGCCAAACTGGCTGGCGGTGTTGCCGTGATCCGGGTTGGTGGTATGTCCGAAGTGGAAGTCAAAGAGCGCAAAGATCGCGTAGATGACGCCTTGAACGCGACACGTGCCGCTGTTCAAGAAGGTGTTGTCGTGGGCGGTGGTGTTGCTCTGGTTCAAGCGGGTAAGACGCTGGATAACGTCAAAGGCGCCAACTCCGATCAGGATGTCGGCATCAACATCGTACGCAAGGCCATCGAGGCTCCGCTGCGCCAGATCGCTGAAAACTCGGGCGTCGACGGTTCGGTCGTTGCAGGCAAGATCCGTGAAAGCGACGACAAGAGCTTTGGCTTCAATGCTCAAACTGAGGAATATGGCGACATGTTCAAGTTTGGCGTCATCGACCCGGCCAAAGTCGTGCGGACCGCGCTGCAGGACGCCGCATCCGTTGCCGGCCTGCTGGTCACAACCGAAGCGATGGTTGCTGACAAACCGTCCAAAGACGGCGGTGGCGGCGCGCCTGCAATGCCCGACATGGGCGGCATGGGCGGCATGATGTAATTGGACGACTGCCCCTTTCGGGGTGGTCACCTGGCACATCGCCATTCGAAATTGTGCAAAGGGCTGCCCGCCGGGTGGCCCTTTGTCGTTAAAATGCAGCCACTTTCCTATCAGTCTGCCGAGATGATTTAAAAAGCGCGTTTTGAATGGTTCTTGGCCTTTGGTCCCTTTCAGCATAGTTCAAGCGCATGCGTCTGATCCTGCTGACATCTATTACGATGATAGCTTTTGCTGCCAACTCGCTCTTGAACCGAATGGCTGTTGAAAGTGGCGCTATAGATACGTTCAGTTTTGCGGTGATCCGAGTGCTGTCGGGTGCAATTATGTTGTGCTTGATTGTGACAGTCCAACGCCGCGGTTTGCCTGTGATGGTACCGCGTCGGCTGATGGGCGCGTTCAGCCTTGTGGCCTATATGGTCGGGTTTTCTCTGGCCTATGCTACGCTTGAGGCCGGTCTTGGTGCGCTTATTCTATTTGGAACGGTTCAGGTAGCAATGTTCGGCTGGTCTGCGTGGCGGGGCGAACGCCCATTGCCTCGGCATATCATGGGTGCTGGTATCGCTTTTGGGGGGTTGATGCTGGTGCTCTGGCCGCGCGAGGGTGTTTCGGCTGATATAATTGGTGCGCTGCTAATGGTAGGCGCGGGTCTTGGGTGGGCAGCATACACGCTTGCGGGAAAAGGCGCCCGCGATCCGCTGTCCGAAACAGCCGCGAATTTTGTTGTGGCACTGCCGATTTTGCTTGTCTTTCTGGTGGGGGCCGGGCTTGTCGTCAGCCCAATTGGGGCCGGGCTTGCTATCCTGTCGGGCGCTGTCACATCGGGGCTTGGCTACGCGCTCTGGTATCATATTCTGCCGCAGCTCAAGGGGCAGGCGGCCGCAGTGGTGCAACTAAGCGTCCCGATCATCGCAATTCTTGCTGGTGCGCTTTTGTTGGACGAGGCAATCACGCGAGATACCGTTTTGGCGGCCACCTTGGTGCTGGGGGGGATCGCTCTTTCTGTTAGTTCACCAACACCTCAAGCGGATCGTAAGTAATACCGTCCCCGCCAAAGGCCACTTGCGCAAGGCTATCGGGTTTGTGCGGCGTTGTCGCCAATGCGTCACGCGTCAGCCAGCGGCGGTCGGTAACGATGTTTTCGGTGTCGGTCCAGCTGGTGGGGCGATTGCTGTGCTGCTGAACGGTGCAGCGAAAAAACAGATCGATTTGGTGGTAACCGCTGTCTGGGTCGTGGAATTCGTTCACAAGGCAAGGTGCACCTACGGCAATGCTCAGGCCGGTTTCCTCAAACACCTCGCGGGTGAGGTTGTCGGGCAGGCTGCTGCCCACCTCGACGCCACCACCCGGGGCACACATAAGTGGGCTGCGCCCATCGGGCCAAGCATTTACCATCAGCAAACGGCCATCTTCGACAATAATGGCGCGGACGGCGACGCGAGGCGATTTAGGGCGCATGGTGGACCTTTTTGATAATTCCACAACGTTGCCATTCCATAGGCCACCTGATGATACTATCTCAAGTTCCATGAAACGCATTCTGTTTATTTATATAATACTATTGGCCGGCGCGGGCGCTGTGCGGGCGGATTGTGCAATCTTGTTGCATGGACTCGCACGCACGGAAACATCGTTTTTGTTGATGGAACAGGCGCTTTTGGCTGATGACTATGGTGTGGTGCGCCCCGGTTACCCATCCACCAAGCAGACCGTGCAGGACCTGGCCGCGGAGGTCATTCCAGACGCAATCGGCAACTGCGGTAACGAAACAGTACATTTTGTGACGCATTCGATGGGTGGAATCATGGTGCGGCACTGGCTGGCCAGCAACGAGAGGCCCAAAAGTCTGGGGCGGATTGTGATGTTGGCACCGCCCAATCAGGGTAGCGAAGTGGTTGATGTGATTGGCGCATTCGAAGCCTTTGGCTGGTTCAATGGCCCCGCAGGTGGCCAGTTGGGAACCGGGCCAGACAGCCTGCCGCGCCAACTTCCCGCTGTGGATTACCCAGTTGGTGTTATTGCAGGCGAACAATCCCTCAATCCCTATTTCTCGTCTCTGTTGCCGGGGGCGGACGATGGAAAGGTCTCGGTCGCGTCGACGCGTGTGTCAGGGATGGACGATCATATTATCTTGCCAGTTACGCATACATTCATGATGAACAACCCCAACGTGATCCTGCAGGCCATGGCATTTTTGAACACTGGCCAGTTTGATCGCGATCTTGATTGGGTTGAAGAGGTGCTAGATAGATTGGGCTGCCCTGGCGGGAGATGTATTCGAGGAAATAATGATGCTGGCAATTGATTTTGTCGGGGGCGAAGTGCTGCACCCGAACGGGCTGAGCATGGTGTCTTTGTCTATTGCCGAGGGTGTGATCGTCGATCTTCCGGTTGGCCGCACTGTGGATATGTCCGGGTTCCGTATCCTGCCGGGGATCGTGGATCTGCATGGTGACGGCTTTGAACGCCACGTCGCACCCCGTCGTGGGGCGATGAAACAGATGGCCGAGGGGCTGCGCGCCTCCGAAGCTGAGCTGGCCGCCAACGGCATCACAACCGCCGTTTTGGCCCAGTTCATCAGTTGGGAGGGCGGGCTGCGCAGTCTGGAATTTGCCGAACAGGTGTTCAATGCCATGATCGAGATACGCGGCGATGTGGTGACTGACCTGCGCCCGCAATTGCGCTTTGAGACCCATATGCTTGACCTATATGGCACCTTGCCCGAGCGTGTTGCCGCGTGGGATGTGGGATATGTGGTGTTCAACGATCACCTGCCACACGATCGTTTGGCCGAGGGTCGCAAACCGCCGCGACTCACCGGGCAGGCCCTCAAGGCGGGCCGTAATCCGGAGGCGCATTTCCAGATGCTTCTAGATTTGCACGCCCGCTCAAGTGAGGTTGATGGCGCGCTTGCGGGGTTATGTGCGCAGCTGTGCCACGCCGGTGTTCGGATCGGCAGCCATGATGACAACACGTCGGATGCCCGTGCCATTTGGCGTGCGCGGGGGGCGGCGATATCGGAGTTTCCTGAAACCCATGAAGCGGCTGAAGCTGCACGTGCAAATGGGGATTCGATTGTTCTGGGTGCGCCAAACCTCGTGCGGGGCGGATCGCACAAGGGCAATGTTTCGGCGCTTGATCTGGTCATGATGGGCCTTTGCGATGGGTTGGCCTCTGATTACCACTATCCCTCACCGCGCCGCGCTGCACTGATGCTGGCACAAAGCGGCGTGCTGGATCTTGCAGGGGCTTGGGCACTTGTCTCTTCTGGCCCTGCGGGGGTTCTGGGCCTGTCGGATCGTGGGCGACTGGCGCCGGGGCTGCGGGCCGATATCGTCATTCTGGATTCATCGGATCGCGTCGCTGCCACCGTGTCTGGTGGACGCGTCAGTTTCATGTCGGGAGATGTGGCAGAACGGTTTGTCGCCGGCTGAGCCGCATTTATTTTTGCACGCGGTTTACATGACCCATCTTGCGCCCCGCGCGCGCCTCGGCCTTGCCGTATAGGTGCAGTGCCGCGTTGGGCTCGGTTGCGATTTCTGGTACGCGGTCAACATCATCGCCGATCAGGTTTTCCATCACCACATCTGAATGCCGCTTTCCGTCGCCCAGAGGCCAGCCAGCGATCGCCCGGATATGTTGTTCGAACTGATCCACGGCACAGCCATTTTGTGTCCAGTGGCCGGAATTATGAACACGTGGTGCAATCTCGTTCACAACCAATCCATTCGTCGTCACGAACAACTCGACCCCCATGATGCCGACATAATCCAACGCGTTGAGGATGTTGGCGGCTATCAGAATGGCGTCGGTGCGTTGGCTGGCATTCAAGCGTGCTGGGATGGTTGTGCTGTGTAATATCCCATCGCGATGAACATTTTCACCCGGATCGAAACAGGCAACCGACCCATCCGTCCCCCGCGCTGCGATCACCGAAACCTCATGGCTGAAGGCTACAAACCCTTCGATGATTGCGGGTGCGTCTTTCATTTCGCAGAAGGCTGTCGCAGCTCCGGTTGCGTCATGTATCCGCGCCTGACCTTTGCCATCATAGCCAAAACGTCGAGTTTTCAGGATGGCTGGAGTACCGATCGTTGAAAGCGCCTTGGCAAGGGCTGGCATGTCGGGCGTATCGGCAAAAGGCGCCGTGGTCAGCCCAAGGCCCCTGAGAAATTCCTTTTCGACAAGGCGATCCTGGCTGACACGCAAAGCTTCGCGGCCCGGGCGGATTGGCGCGAGATGTTCGAGCGCGTCCAGTGTCAGAGTTGGAATATTTTCAAATTCATAGGTGATGACATCGACCGCGCCGGCAAAAGTATGCAGTGCATCCTTGTCCTCGTATGCCGCGGTGGTCACCGCGTGGGCCACATCGCCCGCAGGGGGCAGGGGGGACGGGTCAAAGATGTGCGTTTTGAAGCCCAGCCGTGCGGCTGCAACGGCCAGCATCCGGCCCAGTTGTCCGCCGCCCAAGATCCCGATCGTGGCACCCGGCTGCAAGCGTTCAGTCATCCTGTGGCACCTCAGGGATTGAGGCCGATAGATTTGCTCGCCACTGATCCAGTCGTTTGGCCAGTTCTGGGTCTTGCAGGGCGAGGATAGCTGCGGCCATAAGCCCGGCATTTGCCGCCCCGGCAGCGCCAATCGCCATGGTTGCTACCGGAAAGCCGCGCGGCATCTGCACGATAGAATATAGCGAATCCACCCCCGACAGCGCCTTGGTCTGGACCGGAACGCCAATCACAGGAATACGCGTTTTTGATGCCATCATGCCAGGCAAATGGGCTGCGCCACCTGCACCAGCGATGATCACTGCTAGCCCACGATCAACGGCACTTTTGCCATAAGTCCACAGCCGATCAGGCGTGCGGTGGGCCGATACGATCTGTGCGTCGTAAGAAACGCCCAATGCATCAAGGATTTCAGCGGCTTCACGCATGGTGGGCCAGTCCGATTGGCTGCCCATTATGATGCCGACCTGTGCTGTCATTCTCTTGCGTCCCTTGTACAGAAGCGCGGAATATAGGGGTTTTGCATCCAAGCGCAATCGTTTCCCGAAACCTGTTAAGCACGTAACTAGCGCGTAACGGTTAAGATGGTTGACGCAACGTCGCCCAATTAGTCTTTGAGTTGTCAATCAAGCGATTATGTCTGGGGTCAATCGATCTTCTATATTGGCGATCATATCCTTGAGGAGCAGTTTCTTTTTCTTGAGCCGCTGAACCGTCAACTGGTCGGCCGTGGCTTTGTCTTGCAAGGCGTGGATGGCATCGTCCAGATCACGATGCTCGCGGCGAAACACCTCTAGCTCCACGCGCAGAACCTCATCGGTTTTCATTGAAAGATTGGCAGGGGCGTTCATTGATTTGATTCCAAGCAGTTACAGACCTTATACTATAATCACGTGAATGCGATGCGCCTAGACCTTGTTCCGGACATGGTTTCCACCCATATTAATTTTGTTCGTCGCCGCGCTTGGGGCGAACGCCTGACTGTCGCTTGCATTCAAAGGACGTGTCGAATGACGAAAATGACCTTGGCCTCTTACCCGCATATGCTTGGGTTTGAGCAACTTGAACGGCTATTGGAGCGCACTGCCAAAGGCAGCGAAGGCTATCCGCCGTTCAACATCGAACAGACCTCTGATTATTCCTACCGCATATCGCTAGCCGTTGCCGGTTTTGCGGATGACGATCTGTCGATCACCGTGGAAGACCGCCAGCTCGTCATCCGCGGCCGACAGGCCGAGGACACTGATGGACGATTGTTTTTGCATCGCGGAATTGCCGCTCGCCAGTTTCAACGCAGTTTTGTGTTAGCGGACGGCGTTGAAGTGGGCGAAGCTGTAATGGAGAACGGCCTGTTGCATGTCGACTTGACCCGCGCCAAGCCCGAAACAGTCGTACAAACAATTAATATACGCAAAGGATAGGTCATGAACACGCCTTACGACTTGAATGCCGATGTGGGCCGCATGGTCTATGTCAAACCGATCTCAGTTGATGCTTTGCCGCGTAATGTGCGAGATCAGGCCGCCGGTTTGAAAGAGCTATTCGCTGTTATCGATTCTGAGGGCCAGCAGCTGGCGCTGGTCGCTGACCGCAACATGGCGCTCGCGCTGGCGGTTCAAAATGACTATGCGCCGCAGCCATTACACTAAAGCGCGCCCTTTTGTGGTCTTGATAACTCAGTTCAGCGGCGTGACCTTTCACTGTTAAATGAGGCCCATAGATTCCAGCTTGAGCAGCACTTGGTGGGCGCAATTGTCCACTTCGACGTTCTCTGTCTCAACACTCAGTTCGGGGTTTTCCGGAACATTGTAAGGGTCCGAGATCCCGGTGAATTCCTTAACCTTGCCTTCCCGCGCGAGCTTGTAAAGCCCCTTGCGGTCACGGCGTTCGCATTCTTCGATCGACGTCGCCACGTGAATTTCGACAAAGGCGCCAAAGGCCTCAACGTCTTCACGCACCGCGCGGCGGGTGGTAGCATATGGTGCAATGGGTGCGCAGATAGCGATCCCGCCATTCTTGGTGATTTCGGATGCGACATATCCGATTCGGCGAATGTTTAGGTCTCGATGCTCTTTCGAAAAACCTAGCTCGGAGCTGAGGTTTTTTCGCACAATGTCGCCATCAAGCAAGGTCACGGGGCGGCCACCCATTTCCATCAGCTTCACCATGAGCGCGTTCGCGATGGTTGATTTTCCTGAGCCTGAGAAACCGGTGAAGAAAACGGTAAAGCCTTGCTTGGCCCGTGGTGGCCGCGTGCGGCGCAGTTCGCTGACCACTTCGGGGAAAGAGAACCATTCGGGGATTTCCAAACCCTCTTGCAGACGGCGGCGCAACTCCGTTCCCGAGATGTTCAAGATGGTTACGTCGTCCTTGTCCGCGATTTCGTCGGCTGGCTCGTATTGGGCGCGCTCCTGCACATAGACCATGTGCCTGAAGTCAACCATTTGGATGCCCATTTCTTCTTGGTGCTTGCGGAACAGATCCTGGGCGTCGTAGGGGCCATAAAAGTCTTCGCCGGCCGAGTTTTTACCGGGGCCTGCATGATCACGGCCCACGATGAAATGTGTGCATCCGTGATTTTTGCGGATTAAACCATGCCAGACCGCTTCGCGCGGGCCCGCCATGCGCATTGCCAAGTTCAGAAGTGACATGGACGTAGTGGCTGACGGATACTTGTCTAGAACCGCCTCGTAGCAGCGCACGCGGGTAAAGTGATCGACGTCACCAGGCTTGGTTAGGCCCACGACAGGATGGATCAGCAAGTTGGCTTGTGCCTCGCGCGCGGCGCGGAACGTCAGTTCCTGGTGGGCGCGGTGCAGTGGGTTGCGCGTTTGAAAAGCCACGACCTTGCGCCAGCCCATCTTGCGGAAATAGGCGCGCAGCTCATTTGGCGTGTCACGGCTGCCGCGGAAGTCGTAGTGCACAGGTTGTTGGATGCCGGTGATGGGCCCGCCCAAATAGATTTTGCCCGCCTGGTTGTGCAGATAGTTCACGGCTGGGTGCGCGCTGTCGTCGTCGCCAAAGACCATCTTGGCTTCGTGTGCTTTGTTTGGTTCCCACCGGTCGGTAACGGTCAGGGTTGCAAGGATCACACCTTCTTGATCACGCAGGGCGATATCCTGACCGATCTCCAATGCTTCGGCGAACTTCTCATTTACGTCCAGCGTGATCGGAATGGGCCACAGGTGGCCATCGGTGGTGCGCATAGTGTCGACGACGCCATTATAATCAGCCTCAGTGAGAAAGCCCTTGAGTGGGCTGAAGCCGCCGTTCATCAATAGTTCCAGATCGCAAATCTGGCGTGGTGTCAGATCCCAGCTGGTCAGGTCTGCGGCTTCGGCCTTGAGCTTTTGTGCGCTATCGTAAGACACGTATAGTTCCGGGATCGGAGCGAGGGTATTTTCCATTAATTTGTTCCTATGGGTGATTGGATTAAATCCGAATGTGGTTCCTGTAAGCTCAGCATAAAGAGCGTCAAATTCTGCGAACTTGCGCGTAAGAAACTGGTCGGTCAGGCGGTTCTTTTCTGCACCGCCGCGGATTGTGAGCGAATATGCATAGCGTTTGCGTTTGTCAGGGTCGCCATTGTCGCCCACAGACACAAAGCCCGCATCAGTCGCTGCGCGCAAAAGTGCGTTGAAGCGACCCAATGACACGCCAATAGCTTGCGCTGTTGCGCGTTGTGAACCTTGTGGGCCCTGATCGAGTTGGCGCAGCAGTCGAAACAGCTGGTCCTCATGCTCTGGGTTGGCCTTAAAGGGTATCATTTAGAATTCATGCAACCATTTGTTTGTTCACAAGTGAACGAATATATGGGGCGGTTTGTTCATACAAGAACAAACTTTTGTGCGTTATATTTTGCAGTTGGTCATTGATTAGCAAAATGAAATGCGTTGCTGAATTGCCTGAAAAAACTTCTTAATAATGATTTAATACTGAGCGGCAGGCTCTGGTTTTGCTGGGTTGGCCAGTTGATCGTGCAACGTCCTTGCGTCTTTTATTGGCAGTGACGACAGTTCCGTATTCCGCCCTCTTAATTCCAGTGACACCATATCATTACGAACGACGTCCAGCCCTGCTGCATACAACACATCTTTCGACAATATGACCTGAACGCCGAGCGTTTTTGTCTGTCCCTCGAGCCGCGACGCCGTGTTGACCGTGTCGCCAATCAGGGTGCGGGGCGCCAGCCCTGCGGCACCGATCTCGCCCAAGACAACATTGCCGAGGTGTACTCCGATCCCAATGGAAATGGCTGCAGCCCCTTCATTGCCCAGTTTGTCGTTAAATTCAGCCAGCGCCTCGGCGATGCCTTGAACCGCATTTATGGCGGCCTTCGCGGATTGCGCAGGCGTATCGGTTTCAAATACGGCCATCAGCCCGTCTCCGAGGTATTTGTCCACCGTACCGCCCGACCGAATAATGGGGGGGACGATCGCGTCGAAGAAGCGGTTGAGCATGTGCACAACATCATAGGGCAACTGACCATGCGTGCGAGCGGTAAAGCCGCGCATATCGAGAAACAGAATCGCAAGCTGCGCTTCTTTGCCTTGACTGGCATGTGCTCGCCCACGCTCGCCATCTTGGCTGAATACCCGAAAGATTGTTATCGGACCGGTTGGGCGCATCTGGCAAGCAAGTCGCGCATTTGAAGGTGCTCCGACTGCCGCCAAACTGCGCGCCTCGGCCGTCGAGGGTGGCTGTAGATCGTCAAGACCGTCTTCGACGATCACGCGGCAGGTTGTGCACCGGCCCCGCCCACCACATAACGCCGTGTGCGGCACACCAACGGCCTGAGATGTTTCAAGCAAGGTTCGTGCCCGCGGCGCGCGTACCGTTGGACCGTCGATATAAGTGATCCTGACAGGCCTGCGCAGCGTCGCAAGGCCGCGCCGTGCCAATAGGATTGCGGCAAGCGTACCCAGAATGAACCAAATCACCGTATCTGTCTGCTGGTCGATCCTTGCCAGAGTTGCGAAGTCCTGTGCATCGGGAAAACGCCAGGCTTCGAACACAGAAGCGCGGCTATCGGCGTCTTGCAGCACATCCTTGATTTCCCGTCCCGCATTCACGAACCCGACGGTGGCCAACATTGGCACAAGTACGCCCAGCCCGATCATCCACGGTATTGCGCGTTGCCACCAAGGTGTTATGCGCAGCCACATGTGCAAACCAATGCAGCCGTGGACCCATGTCATGCCCATCAGAGCCACCTGCATCCATCCATTCCAAGTGTCCCAGATCAACGCGGCCAGATAGCCTATGCGGGTCTCGACGCCAAACGCGTCAAACGCGACATAGGTGTAGATTATATGGCTGCTTAGGATCAGGGGAATGGCAATCCCAAAGCCGATTTGGATCGCATCGACCGGTGACATTCGCAGTGTGCTGCGCATTACCACTTTAAAAAATGTCAGAAACAGGTGCGCGATAAGTGCCAGCGCCAATAATGCGGCGCCGATATAACTGCGGGTGATTGCAAGCCGAGCATCCTGAAACGCGTTGGCAAAATCCTGAGAGATCAGGACACCGGCGATGTTCATAAGGTGCAGTGTCACATAGAGCATCAGGACCAGACCAGATCCGATCCTGATGCGCGTTGCCCAGTCTCCGCGCCATAACACGTTTGACATATTGCCTATCTTTACCTTGTGACCAACCGATAAAACCGTGGCGTTTTGCTCAGGTTCAGTCAACCTGCATTTCCAGTGAAGCGATGGCGACTTATTGGGGCGGCTATGGCGCCTCGCACGTTACCCTAGTTTTCCTGACTGTCGCAGAATGATTACTTCGCTACTGCGTTGACGGGCGTGGCGGTGTCGTCCAAGTCGTTTTCTGCAATAAACCGTTCAGCTTCGAGCGCTGCCATGCACCCCATCCCCGCAGATGTAACTGCTTGTCGGTATTTGTGATCTGTAAGGTCACCTGCAGCAAAAACACCTGGCACCGACGTTTCGGTGCTGTCTGGTTTGGTAACAACATAGCCACCCATATGAGTTTCCAGCACATCCTTGACCAACTCGTTTGCAGGCGCGTGGCCTATGGCGACAAACACACCCTTTGCCGGGATGCTGGTAATTTCGCCAGTCGTTATGTGCTTGACCTTGACCCCCTCGACACCAAGTGGGCTGTCGCCGCCATAAACCTCTTCCAACTCGTGGAACCAAAGCGGGTGGATCTTTGGATTTTTCATCAGCCGGTCAATCAAGATCTTTTCGGCACGTAATTCATCGCGGCGATGAATGAGCGTCACTTTTGATGCAAAATTTGTCAAAAACAGAGCTTCTTCTACGGCTGTGTTGCCGCCACCTATGACAACAATTTCTTGGCCGCGATAGAAAAACCCGTCACAGGTTGCGCAGGCGCTGACGCCGAAACCTTTGAACTTTTCCTCTGAGGGCAGGCCAAGCCATTTTGCCCGAGCCCCGGTGGCCAGAATAATCGCGTCAGCCACGTATTCGGTGCCGCTGTCTGATTGAGCCACGAAGGGGCGTTTTGAAAAGTCGACTGAAGTAATGATATCGCCAATAATTTCGCAACCCATGGCTTTGGCATGATCCTGCATGCGGATCATGAGGTCGGGCCCTTGAACTTCAGTGTCACCGGGCCAGTTTTCCACCTCGGTCGTTGTGGTCAGTTGGCCACCTGGTTCGATGCCCTGAACCAGAATTGGGTTTAGCATTGCACGGCTGGCGTAGACGCCTGCGGTGTATCCCGCCGGGCCGGAGCCGATAATAAGAACCTTGGTGCGTTTCGTGTCAGCCATAATAACCCCCGGGGGAAAAAGTCGTTTGCAGCAAGGGAGATATAGACGCAGGGCGCGCCCGTTTGAACCCCGATAGTGTGGATTTACGCTGTATTAGTAGCAAAGTTCGATCTTGTGATTATTTTCAAATATTGCGCAAACGCGAAATATAATTGCGCATGCGTTGGGATCTGCTAAAAGAAGCGAAAATTCAGGGGGTAGGAATGGCAAGTACACGACTTGATCCGATTGATCGCAAGATCCTTGCAGAACTTCAGGCCGACGGCCGTATGACCAATGTTGAGTTGGCCAAACGCGTTGGCATTTCTGCACCACCCTGTTTGCGCCGCGTCAGAACCCTTGAGGAAAATGGATATTTGAAGGGCTATCACGCCGATGTTGACGCATCGGAACTTGGCTTTGAAGTTCAAGTCTTTGCCAATGTGGGCTTGGCCAGCCAAGCCGAAGTAGACCTGAGCGCTTTTGAAAATCGCTGTAGGGCTTGGCCGTTGGTACGCGAGTGCCACATGCTTAATGGTGAAGTAGATTTTATCCTGAAATGCGTGGCACCGGATCTGTCGAGCTTCCAAAGCTTTTTGACGGGTGAATTACTGACGACGCCAAACGTCGCTTCGGTCAAGACTTCTCTGGTCATCCGTCAGGCCAAGGATGCTCCAGGCGTGCCATTCGATGTGTTAGAAGAACGTCTGAACAAGCAGGCGTGATACGTCCAAACGGGTCTCTATTTCCAGGCGAAGCAAAACCTTTCCACAACTCGTAACGCAATCGGCGCACGGTAAGGGTGCGCCGAAGTGTAATTTTGAGCGGAACATGGTCGCTTTGAACATGAATGCCGCGATGGCAAAAAACTTAGCCGGTTTTTGCCAGCTTAACTTTTGCGGTCCGCTTTTGAATAAATGCCGCGCGGTGTTTGCCGCGTGTCCAGGGCATTCGAATATCGTTTGTGCTGGCCGTCTGTGTGATCGACTGTACGAAGCGAATGTTTTTCATCATTTGTCTGTTCTCGTTACTGTACTCGGGCCACTGGCCCTTCTGAAGACATGTATGACGGTGCTTTTGGGCAGATTTTAGGCGATTTAAAAAAGAACTGAACGATCGGGCTTTATAAAAAATGCAAATGTGACGCCAGCTTTTGCCTGTCTTTTAGGCTGTTGCGGCATTCTGCTGGTGCGAGGACTTGCAAATGGGGCGTTACCGTGGCGCGTTTGGCCACAATCTTGTCCAAATTACAGGGTGATCGTTGCGATCAGTCGTCCGTAATCAGGATCTTTATTGTGCACCGAACGCCGATAGGAATAGAAGCGATCAGAGTCATAATAGGTGCAGTTGCGGGTCCATTCAGCCAAAGCTATCCCCGCATTACGCAGACGTTCTAGCCCGTAACCAGGCAGGTCAAAGTGCACACGGTCCCCAGCGCCGCCAATAAAGAACCGCGAGTTTTGAGGATTTTCATCCAAAAATAGCTCGAGAAATTCTGGGCCAACCTCATAGGCGCGTTGGCTGATCGTTGGCCCTATGACTGCGTGAATGCGGTCACGCGTGGCGCCTTGATCTACCATAGCATCAATGGTCGCTTCCAAAATTCCGGCTTGCGCGCCCTTCCATCCCGCATGAGCGGCGCCGATCACACCGGCTTGGGCATCGGCGAAAAGCACAGGCTGGCAATCTGCCGTCAAAACGGACAGAGCGAGGCCGGGTGTGCGCGTGACCAGCCCATCGGCTTTTGGTTTGTTGGTATATGGGCGGTTAACATGCAAGACATTTGCAGAGTGGATTTGATGGACGCCGAGCAAATGATCATGTGCCACGCCCATGGCTTCGGCGACGCGGGACCGATTTATAGCGACAACTTCTGTCTGATCCGAGCTTCCAGTGCCGCAATTTAGCCCTGTAAACACACCCGAAGACGCACCACCGGCCCGCGTAAAAAAGCCATGGCGAACCGGTGCAAGCGCATCCGCTGTCAGAATTTCCAATGTCATTTTGTCAGTCCGGGTGGTGGCGCAGATGCAGCTGGGAAAAGACCCAGCACTTTGAACAGATTTCCCATTTCTTTCGGATGCGTCAAGCGCCGATGTGCCGCAACATGAGTTTCAAGAGCGTGTCCGTCAAGCTTCTGGGCCAGCTGCTGCGCGCGCGGGGTAATACCAAGCCGTTCGAGAAATACCCCTTGGGGCGTGACCCGTGCATAGGCGGCCGGGGCGGCAGATTGTGCCAGCGTTTCGAAATCAACATGGACGGTCAGGTCGGCCTCGCCAGGCCGTTCCAGTGGATCGGTGCTGGCATGGTTTGCAAGGGCTTGTAATGTATCGCCCAGGCTGCGCCAGTCGCCATAGTCGATAATCAGCGCCGCGCCACCTTGGGACGCAATGCGTTGGCCAATCGTGCCAACGATCTGGCATGCGGGCGCACAGGTTTCAACAATATCGCCGGTTTTTGTATCGTCCAGCCGGTGTGCCAGATGGGTTTGCGGCGCCGCTGGCCCAAGGCCGAAGGCCAGAGCATTCTCGGCGAGACCGATGCAACGCTCGCGCCAGCCGGTGCTGTCTCTCTGAAATTGACGGACGGGCAGGGCGTCAAAGAATTCGTTGGCCACCAACCAGAGTGGTCCATTTGGTATCTTGTGAACAGAGTCTACCCATGTGACCTCATGTCCCGCAAGCGTCTTGGCCTGTTCTGACTGTAACAGCGGCGAGGCTTCGACCAAAATGATCCGCGCAGCCGCGTGAAAACCGGGCACCGTGTGCGCGGCGCGCAGGACATCAGCCATCAGGGTGCCGCGTCCGGGGCCAAGTTCAACCAGATTAAAAGGGGAAGGTGCGCCCTGATCCAACCAGCTTTGGGCAAGGCTTAGTCCGACAAGTTCGCCAAACATCTGGCTGATCTCTGGCGCGGTGACGAAATCGCCTTTGCGTCCCAGTGGGCTGCGCGACGTGTAGTAGCCCTTGGTCGGGTGCAGCAATGCCTCTTCCATGAAGGCGGCAACGGTGATTGGACCCTCTGCACGAATGCGTGCGATCAGATCGTCACGCAGGCTCATGGCGAAACTGGGCCCCGCCAACGCGCCCGCATAATCAACCAAAGCCCCAGAACAATCATCGGCAGCGAAAGCAATTGCCCCATCGTCAAACCATAGCCGGTTACATGCCACGCAAGTCCAAGTGGGTTGTTCTTAGAGATGAATTGCGCATCCGGTTGACGCACGAACTCGACCACAAAGCGCGCAAGACCGTAGCCCGCAAAAAATGTCCCGCTTAAAAGTCCAGGGCGTTTGTAGCCATCCCGTCGCCAAACCAGCCACAACAAAAGGCACAACAGAACAAGACCTTCGAGCAGTGCTTCGTAGAGTTGCGACGGATGACGGGTGCACAGGCCAATCACGTTAGGGCAGTCTTGTGCGGCATATCCGGGAAACGCGACAGCCCAGGGCAGATCAGTTGGGCGCCCCCATAGTTCAGCATTAATGAAATTTGCGAACCGTCCCAGCAAAAGACCGGGCGGCACACCCAGTGCAATGGCGTCTGCAGCGCTGAGCCGGTTGATGTTCTGTCGACCGGTGTAAATCCATGCGGCAACAATGACGCCGAGCAATCCGCCGTGAAACGCCATGCCACCCTCCCATATTGCCAGAATTGCGAGTGGATTTTGCAAATAGATATCCGGCTGATAGAAAAGCACATAGCCAATCCGTCCGCCAAGCAGGACGCCAAGAATGATCCATGTGAGCATGTCTTCGATCTGGGCGGCGGTCATCACGGGTGTTTTATTGGGCCAAAGCCGAGCCGATTTCACAGTCATCACAACCAGACGCCAGCCAATGACGATGCCTACAATATATGCCAAAGCGTACCACCGCAGCGCCAGATCAAATCCGAAAATCGAGATCGAAAAAATCTCGGGTGAAATATCAGGAAAAGAGATCATGGATTGCATGTGCGTCTGAATGCCTCTGTGTTAAAGCAAGGTCAAGCTTGCACGCGGTCCGGTGGTGGCCCATATATGCTTGACCGAGCTACGGGAGACAAAGCAATGCAGACACGCGGCAAAATTTTTGACGATATTTCGCAGTTGATGACCAACGCGATGGGTGTAGCTCAAGGGGCCAAGGATGAGGCTGAAACGGCGATGAAGTCGATGATGGATCGCTGGCTTGCTGACCGGGATTTTGTAACTCGGGAAGAGTTTGATGCCGTACGCGCGATGGCACAAAAAGCACGCGAGGAAAACGAGGCTCTGAAGACGCGGCTGGATGCGTTAGCGACCAAGTAATCCAACGGCGGCGCTGCCGCACTGTTCTATTTAATTGCCAGTTTATTGTGATCGCTCTGGGTTCTACCCTGGGCGCTTCTTTAGTTGCTCAAGCATCTTATCTGCACGTTGGCAGGTGAACGGGTTACCTTTCTCCCCTGTGTCGGCTGTTTTGGATACGCCATAATTAAGAGCTTATTTTGCGGATAAAATGAGTTTGTCCCCAACTTATTGCGGTTATCCCCAAATAAAGGGTTGCCAGACGGTGCTGGCACAGCCACCATATATGGTAGGAGAACGGGGGATCGCCCCGGCTTCTAGAGCAGGCACCTAGCGCTTGGGGCGCTGCCAGCCCCGATCGCTACAGCGAATAAGAGGTGGCGACATGGCACTTTCCGAACAGTTTCTCGAAGAAGACATTCATCCCATTGATATCGTCGAGCATGTTGCAGAGCATCATGATTGGGATTTTGATCGTATCGCGCATGATCAGATTGCGATGGCCGTTGAAGGGCAGTGGCGTACTTACTCGATAACGCTGGCCTGGTCTGGTTATGACGAGACATTGCGCATGGTGTGCACGTTTGAAATGGAGCCGCCCGAAGAAAAATTGCCTGCGCTTTATGAATTGCTGAATCATGTCAATGATCAGTGCTGGGCCGGTGCCTTTACCTATTGGGCCGAGCAGAAACTGATGGTGTACCGTTATGGCTTGGTGCTGGCTGGCGGCCAGGTAGCGGGCCCCGAGCAGATCGATACCATGATCGGTGCGGCTGTTATGAGTGCTGAGCGTTATTACCCTGCCCTTCAGCTGCTGGTATGGGGGGATCGCAGCCCACAAGACGCCATGCAGGTCGCCATTGCAGAGGCCTACGGCCGCGCGTAATCTGAGCCCCTGACACGTTTCGGGGGGAAATCATGCAAGACAGTCGTATTGCGGCCCATGGCCTTGTGCTGTTGGGATGCGGCAAGATGGGGTCAGCGATGCTGGCCGGGTGGTTGGCGCGCGGTGTGCCGCCTTCGCGGGTGTGGGTTCAGGACCCTGCGCCGTCGGATTGGGTTCGCAGTACGGGTGTGCATATCAATGTGGCCCTGCCCAAAGCACCGGCGGTGGTGTTGATCGCAGTCAAGCCGCAGATGATGGGCGATGCCCTGCCAGCTATCTCGGAATTGGCCAAAGGGAGCACTGTTTTTGTATCCGTAGCTGCGGGTACACCATTAGCCGCCTTCGAAGAGGCCTTTGGCGCGCAGACGCCAATCGTTCGGGCGATGCCCAATACGCCAGCAGCGGTGGGGAAAGGGATCACGGCAATTTGCGCCAATGATGCCGGGCAAGGGGCGTTGGACGAAGCCGAGCTGCTGTTGTCTGCCGTGGGTGCGGTGGTCCGGTTGGAGAGCGAAGCGCAGATGGATGCCGTGACTGGTGTCAGTGGGTCTGGACCAGCCTATGTATTTCATATGATTGAGACATTGGCTGCAGGCGGCGTGGCGCAGGGCTTGCCACATGCACTTGCCATGCAACTGGCCAAGGCGACGGTGGCGGGCGCGGGCGCTTTGGCGATGCAGTCAGATGATGATCCGGCGCAATTGCGGGTGAATGTCACCAGCCCCAACGGCACAACGCAAGCCGCGCTCGAAGTTTTAATGGACCCAAAGACGGGCTTTCCCACTTTGATGCTACGTGCAGTTGCTGCGGCATCTGACAGGTCAAGGGAACTGGCAAATGGATGAGATCAGCTTTGACGATTTCCTGAAGATCGATGTGCGCGTGGGGCGTGTGCTGCGCGCCGAGCCTTATCCCGAGGCGCGCAAACCTGCGATAAAATTGTGGATCGATTTTGGCGCGGAGGTTGGGGAGAAAAAAACATCAGCCCAAATCACGGATCACTATAGCCCCGAGGGGCTGATTGGGCAGCACGTGATGGCCGTGGTTAACTTTCCGCCGCGCCAGATCGGTAAGTTTATGTCAGAGGTGCTGGTTCTTGGGTTTTCAGATCCTCAGGGCAAAATAGTTCTGGCACGACCTGATGCTGATGTACCCGTTGGGGGGCGACTACATTGAGCCGCATTTTGATCGCACGCCCCTTGCCAACGCAAGTGTTGGATGCAGCGCGCGCCGTGTGCGCTGATGTGGTTGTCCGCCAAGAAACCCAACCGATGAACGGAGACGAGATGCGCACAGCATTGCGCGATTACGACGCTGTGCTCCCGACACTGGGTGATCAGTTTGCCGAAACCGTGTTTGCCGATGTTCCAAACGCACGCTGCCGTTTGCTGGCGAATTTTGGGGTCGGGTACAACCATATTGATGTGGCGGCAGCAGGGGCTGCGGGTATCGTGGTTACAAACACGCCCGGTGCCGTGACAGATGCCACGGCGGATATTGGTGTCATGTTAATGCTGATGTCTGCCCGCAGGGCGGCGGAGGGTGAGCGTTTGGTTCGGTCTGGTCAGTGGGAAGGGTGGCATCCCACTCAGATGCTTGGGCTGCACATGAGTGGCAAACGCGTTGGTATTGTCGGCATGGGCCGTATCGGCCAAGCGATTGCGCACCGGTGTCATTATGGGTTTGGGATGTCGGTTCATTACTTCAATCGCTCTGCAAAACAACTGCAATTTCCAGCCCAACGGGTGGCATCGCTGGCTGATCTTGCCCGTACGGTGGATTTTGTTGTCGTCGCTGTGCCCGGCGGTGCAGAGACACACCATTTTATCGATGGGCATGTTTTTGCTTCCATGCAGGCGCATGCGCATCTCATAAACATTGCGCGTGGCGATGTAGTCGATGAAACGGCGCTGATTGCGGCGTTGCAGAGTGGTCAAATCGCCGGCGCAGGTTTGGATGTTTATGAATTTGAGCCAAAAGTTCCCAAGGCGCTGACGGCGTTGGACACAGTGACTGTGCTTCCGCATTTGGGCACGGCAGCTTTGGAGGTTCGTATCGCGATGGGGATGGTAGCCGTTGAAAATCTGGCTGCGTTTTTGTCGGGTACTGATGTGCCGAACCCTGTGTAGATAACAGCGTGGCAGGGTTAAAGCGCTATGTGCAAAATTCGTAAGACCTACTGCTGCCTGATAATAAAAGATTTCAACGCGTTAAAGCGTGTTGCGTTTAGTCGGTAACAAAAGAACGCTGACACTTCCTCTGGTCGAACGCGTTTTTTTTGCATCTTGGATCTCATAAAACACAACACGCTTAAGATGATACAAGATGTTTCAGGTATTTGGTCAAAGGCTATGGGATCAAGTTTTTCGCATGACGCTTTGGGCGTCGTGAACTGTGCCTGACCACATGTGCGTCAATCACCGACGGCCTCTCGCCAGTGTCGTCTGCACAGTGAAACATAAGTCTCATTCCCGCCGATCTGAACTTGTGCGCCGTCGGTAATTACTTTGCCCGCAGCATCCTGCCGGATCACCATTGTCGCCTTTTTTCCACAATGGCAAATTGTGCGTACCTCTCGCATCTCGTCGGCCAGTGCCAGCAGAGTTGCGGAACCTGGAAAAAGCTTGCCGCGAAAGTCAACGCGAAGGCCGTAGCACATTACGGGCAGGTTTAAGTCGTCCACGGCGCGAGCCAGTTGCCAAACCTGATCTTCTGATAAAAATTGCGCCTCGTCCACGAAAACACAGGCAACCAAGCCCTCATTCATGCGTGCCGCGAGCTTGTCAAAAAGGTTGTCGAAGGGTGAGAATGTGTCGGCAGGTGTCTCAATCCCGATTCGCGATGCAATGCGGCCCGAACCTGCCCGGTCGTCCATCTGTGCGGTCAACAGATATGGTACCATCCCGCGTTCTTTATAGTTGTGCGCGGCTTGCAACAGCACGGTCGACTTGCCCGCATTCATGGTTGAGTAGTGGAAATAGAGTTTGGCCATGGTGGTGATGCATAAATTGCCATGTCAATCGGGGCAAGGCATGAGGACAGGTCAGATGAGCTTGAATTTCATCTGCGAGCACATGCAGTCAGAATTTTTGTAGGTGCTTAAGGATATGTAAGCAAACAGACGTTGTTGGATATGCGGATGATGGCGAGTATCTAGTATCGCTGCACGGTACTGTTCCGGGCCAATGGGCCCGAAAGGCGCCCGCCCACCGACCCTTGGCCGTCCTCTATCCGTGTCGTTCGAGGATAACAGAGCCTACGGAATAACCTGCTCCGAACGAACAGATCAGCCCAATATCTCCATTGATCATGTCTTGCGAGTACTTAGAAAACGCGATGATCGACCCTGCGGAAGACGTATTGGCGTAGTCTTGCAATATATTTGGCTGTTCGTCTGGTTCTGGTGTGCGACCCAGAACCTTTTTACCAATGAAGTCGTTCATTGTCTTATTGGCCTGGTGCAACCAAAGACGCCTGAGATGTTTTGAGGATAATCCATCACCGGCTATGTGATCAGCGATGTGATGACTGACCATGGGCAGTACTTCTTTGAAGACTTTGCGACCGTTTTGCATGAATTGCATGTCGCGCCGATCGGCGAGGCCATCGGGGCGCGAGCGCCGCAGATAACCATTGTTGTTGCGTATATTGTTAGAGAACTTTGTGGCGCAGCGTGTTGATCGAATTTCGAAACACGTGCCAGCGGCGTTTTCTTTGCGTTCAATAAAGATCGCAGTGGCCACGTCACCAAAAATAAAATGACAATCTCGGTCGCGCCATTCCAGATGAGCTGAGCAAATTTCCGGGTTTACAACCAGTGCCGACCGGATTGAGCCAGAGCGCACCATATCCGCTGCAGCCTGTATTCCAAAGGTTGCTGAAGAACACGCAACATTCATGTCAAAGGCAAAGCCTTGGATCCCCAATAAATCCTGGATCTCGATGGCCACGGCCGGGTAGCCGCGTTCAAGGTTAGAGGCTGCGCAGATTACCGCGTCTACATCGCCGGCGGTTTTGTTTGCTGCGGCAAGTGCCTTTTGCGCGGCATCCAGTCCCATCTCAGCCATGATCGATGGTTCGTCGTCTGCGCGCTGACGCAGCAGTGGGTGCATAACATTCGGGTCCAGTATACCGGTCTTGTCCATCACAAAGCGGCTTTCTATTCCAGAGGCCTTGAGGATGAATTCTTCTGACGAATGCTCTTTGGCTTTAGCGTCGCCCGCTGCAATGGCTTTGGCGTTTTCGGCGTTGAACTTGTCGGCATACGCATTGAACGCGAGGACAAGCTCTGCGTTCGAGATGGATTGGTTGGGCGTGAAAACGCCGGTTCCGGTGATGGCTGGTGAAAAAGACAAAAGGCGCACCTATGAGACTGTCGTTATACGAACAAGCGTACATAGCCCGGCTGAGCGCTGCAAGAGTTGCCTTGCGGGGGCCGCATTAGAAATGGCATTTGGCCGTCTGCGGGCGATCTTGTCTTTGATTGTCTTTTGATCTGTGTGCTGGCGTTATTGAAGGGATTGACCCTAGTGGGGTTACTCCTGCAGGCTGCGCGGATGAAAATCTTACATAACCCATTTCGTGGTGTGGGCCTCAGCGGTGTAGCATTGGCCGATATCCCCCTTCCCAGCGTTGATGCCAAGGCGTCCTTGGCGTTGCTGCAGCGCTGCCCACATTCTGGACAGACGCCCCTGTTGCGTGCGGATGATATTGCCACGCACACGAGTGTCGCCGCTGTACACCTCAAGGACGAACGCGGCCGTATGGGTCTTGGGAGTTTCAAGGCGCTAGGTGCTGCTTATGTTATTGCGCGCGACGCTGAGGCGGGTGTGGCGCGCGGTCAAACCTATCTCACGGCGAGTGCGGGAAACCACGGACTGTCATTGGCGGCAGGGGCTGCCGCCTTTGGCGCGCATGCTGTTATCTATATTGCGGATACGGTGCCGGAAAGCTTTGCAGAGCGGTTGCGCAGCATGGGGGCCAGGGTAGTGCGCAGCGGTGCCGATTACGAGGCAAGCATGGCGGCTGCGATGACGGCCGCCGCACGGGATGGGGCGAAACTTTTGTCTGACAGTTCGTGGGCAGGCTATGTTGACCGTCCCTTTAGGGTGATGGAGGGTTATCTGGCTCTGATGGCCGAAGTTTTTGACCAGATTGATGAGCCACCGACTCATTTGTTTTTGCAAGCGGGCGTGGGTGGGCTGGCTGGTGCTGCTGCTGCTGCCGCTCGGGTCGCATGGGATGATCAAACGCGTATTATCGTGGTTGAGCCCGAGGCCGCCCCGGCGCTGATCGCTTCGATTGAAGCAGGTAAGCCGGTCGAAACCACGGGTCCAGTATCAGCGATGGGGCGGCTTGACTGTAAGGTGCCCTCGCTGATTGCCCTTAAAGGGCTAGCGCGAGATGCGGATGATTTTGTCACCCTGACCGAAGAGGAGGGAAACAACGGGGCAGAGCAGGCAGGCGGATTTGGGTATAAGACAACGCCATCGGGGGCGGCAGGCCTTTCGGCGCTGCTGACTTTGGGGGTGCATCGCGAGGCACTTGGCGTGACTGCGCAATCGCGAGCATTGGCCATCTTGTCAGAAGGCCCCGAAGGTTGAGCGGATTTAACGCTGAAGTATGTCAGTCACGGGCAGGGTGCGCTCATGGCATGGATGCTAAGGTGAGTTTTGATGTTCGGCTGATCAATAAAGCACCAGATCTGAGCCCTTTCAGAGGATTTCTTACCCAGTTTCTGGATGCCCTGATGCGCACTTGGTTCGTTATTGTTCCCGTCTGGGCACAGGCACCTAAACGCCACAACGTGTTGATGCCAGATACTGGCGCCGACGATCTATTAACGCCTGTAACTGAACCTTTCGGGTGATCCAATGGAACAGGTCTTTACCTATCGTTCTTCCAACGATGATCGCAGCAAGCTGGGCCTGATCGCCTTGCAAGCCGACCAAAGCATCGAAGATGATCTGCGACGATTGCTGCCCCGTGATGTGAGCTTGCTCGTCAGTCGTGTGCCCTCTGGCGAAGAGGTCACGCCCGATTCCCTGCGTGCGATGGAAGGGCATCTGACGGCTGCGGCTGCCTTGTTCCCCAAAGACCATCAATTTGATGCCGTGGGCTATGGCTGTACCTCTGGCACATCTCAAATTGGCGCTGCAAAGGTGGCTGAACGCGTGCAGGCAGGGACGCGTGTGCAGCGCGTGACCGAGCCTGTCTCGGCCCTTGTCGCCGCTTGTCGTGCAGCAAAAATACGTCGGCTGGCGGTGCTGTCGCCCTACGTGGCGTCGGTTTCAAATCGCTTGCGCGAGGTTTTGCAGACCGAAGGCATTGAAACCCCCGTTTTTGGCAGTTTTGCTGAACCGAAAGAAGCACGAGTGGTCAGCATAGATGGGCCTTCGATCATCACCGCATCAACGCAACTGATGCAGGGTACCAAGGTCGATGGGCTGTTTTTGTCCTGTACCAACTTGCGCACGCTGGACGTGATCGCGTCGCTAGAGGCGGCACTAGGCCGACCGGTGCTGTCGAGTAACCTTGTCTTGGCTTGGCACATGCTGGGTGCGCGGGGTGACCCGCGTGATCTGCTTTGTGGTCTTTGACAAAATGCCCGACACATCGCCTAATGCGCTATGCGAAAAACTTGGATCACGTAACGCTGCCTGAAATCAAAGATTTCAACGCGTAAGATGATATGCTATGTTTTCAGGTATTTCGTCAAACGCTATAATGCGTTCGAATTTTAGATTTGCGGCAGCGTACGTTTGTTCGAGTTTTCCGCGTAAAGCCTTAGCGCATTACGAACGGATTGCTCATTGGTGCGTCAGAGGTATTAATCCATGTTGTTTTGGTGCGGGTGTAATCCAAAATTGCTTCGGCCCCAGCCTCGCGGCCATAGCCTGATTGGTTAAAACCACCAAATGGCGCAATCGGAGAAATGGCGCGATAGGTATTGACCCATGTAATCCCGGACCGGATGCGCCGCGACACCCGGTGCGCGCGCGCAACATTTTGTGTGAAAACACCGGATCCCAGTGCAAAGTCGCTGTCGTTGGCCAGTGCGATGGCCTCTTCTTCGGTATCGAATGGCAGCAGTGACATAACCGGGCCAAACATTTCGACCTTGAGTGTCGCTGTCTCGGGCGTATTGCACAGAACGAGTGTCGGCTGCACGTAGTGCGGGCCTGCATCAGCACGACCGCCACCAAACGCAACTATTGCGCCCTGCGCCCGGGCTTTGTGCAGTGTTTCCTTGATGCGCGTGACCTGAGCCGTGGTGCAGAGTGGCCCGAGATGCGTTGCAGGGTCATGTGGATCGCCAACAATCAACCCCTTTGCTTTGTCCGTGATCACCGCGACCAGCGCATCGTACACGGGACGGTGCACAAGCCCACGCGTGCCTGCCACGCACGATTGCCCTGACGCGCCAAAATTTCCTGCAATCAGACCGTTGGCTGCGGCATCGATATCCGCGTCATCGAAGACGATGATGGGTGATTTACCGCCTAGTTCCAATGTCGTTACTGCAAAGTTCTCTGCTGAATTTTGGATCACGTGCCGCGCGGTTTCTGGCCCGCCGGTAAATGCGATCCTGTCCACATGCGCGTGGCGCGTCAAAGGGATCGCGCAGTTCTCTGCGTCGCCCGTGACCACGGACACAACGCCCTTAGGAAACCCCACTTGATCCAGTAACCGAGCAAAGGCGATCATCGGCGCAGGTGCGACTTCGGACGCCTTGAGGATCACACAACAGCCGGCAGCAAGTGCCGGAGCAAGCTTGGTTGCAGCCAGAAACATCTGGGCGTTCCATGGCACTACGGCCGCAACGATACCAATGGGCAGACGTTGAGTGAAGACATGCATGTCGGGCTTGTCGATCGGCAAAACGGCGCCTTCGATCTTGTCTGCGAGGCCAGCATAGTAGCGATAGTAATCGGCAACATAGCCGGTTTGCGCGGTGGTTTCCGCAGCCAGCTTGCCACTGTCCGTGGTTTCGATCCGGCCCAGTTCGCCCGCGTGTTCCGCAATCAGGTCTGCCAGCCTGAACAACAGCTTGCCCCGCGCCGTGGCCGTCATGTCGCGCCATTCAGGATTATCAAGCGTCGCGCGTGCTGCCGAAACTGCACGATTTATGTCTTCGGGTGACGCACAGTCGAAAGTGGCCCAGACCTCTCCGGTGGCGGGGTTTATGCTGTCCATGACCTGTCCAAGGGAACCGGCGGTAAAATCGCCGGCGACATACAACGGATAGTGGGGGAGGTCGCTCATAATTGGGTCCTTAGCGTCAGGAAAAGGCGGGCATGACATCGTTAATGAAACGGGCCAGCGACGCGCGCTTGCGTTCTGCGCTCATCCCGCTGTCGATCCAGAAAGAAAATTCATCATACCCCAGATCTTCGTAGCGCTTAAGCTGGTCTATTACGTCTTGCGCGGTGCCTATTGTCAAATCGCGGCGCAGCGTTTCTGCGTCCATCATCTTATTTGCAGCGATATCATCTTCACTGATATGCTCCATCAAACCCTGCTTGATTGGACGTTTGTTTTGAAACCATGCACCGAAGTAATTGTAAAAGCGACTAAGCTCGCGGGCTCCTCGATCGGCATCGTCTGCATCTGACGCGACATAAGTGTGATGCAGAAGCATAATCTTGGGGCGGGGCCCGTCGTATTCTGCGCATGCGGTGTTGAACTTGGCCATCAGGTCGTCGATCTCTGTGTCGCCCTGCCATAGTGGGGTCACTTGTACGTTAAATCCGTTTTGTACGGCAAAAGCGTGGCTGTTCGGGTCACGTGCGGCAACCCAAATGGGCGGACCATCCGTTTGCGTAGGGCGCGGTGCAGTGGTGGTTTCTGGAAAGGTATAAAATTCACCCTCATGGGCGCAATCGCCATCCCAGAGGCGGCGCAACAGGGGCAATGTTTCTCGCATCCGCTGACCTGCTTCCCACGCATCTAATCCGGGCATCATACGCTCGTATTCATAGCTGTATGCCCCGCGGGCCGCACCGATCTCTAGGCGTCCGCCGGTGATCAGATCGGTCATCGCTGCCTCGCCTGCCAGCTTTATCGGATGCCAAAATGGGACAACCACAGTTCCGGTGCCAAGGCGCACGTTCTGGGTGTGGTGGGCAAGATCAGCGATGGTCGTAAACGGGTTGGGCGCTATGGTGAACTCCATAGCATGGTGTTCGCCGGTCCAGATTGCGCGCATCCCACCGTCATCGGCCATTTTACACAGGTCGATAAAGTCCTCGTAGAGGGTGGCATGAGACTGATCCTGGCTGAGCCGTTCCATGTGGGCAAAAAGCGAGAATTCCATGGTTTTACCTCTCTTGGGTGCGCAGCACGTCACCTGCGCGGTCGGAGCCAACGTAAAGTCCAAAGGCTTTGGTTTTGTGTTCAATTGCAAACCGCTGCAAGAGCGACGCCAATGCTGGGTCGGACGATGTTGCCCTTTCGATTGGCGTGGGCAACAGCCCTTTGAGTGCGCGGCTGACATGCGCCCGAAAAACGATTTTCCTTGCACCTGACTCTTCATTGTAAAGCGCGTAGACCAAGCCAAGGTCGGCTTTGATGTTTTGGGCTGCAAGATGGGCCGTCAGGCCTTGCAAGGGGCTGCCGTCAATGCTGATATCTACGCCGGGTAAATTGCCCTGCGCAGTAAGATATATATTGTGGCCGTCATCCAGCAGGACGCAGGCCTTTGTCGGCGTTGGGGCAGGGGCCTGCGCCCTGCGTTCCTGACCCAGTGCAAAATAGCCATCCGGTCCGTAGCCAAGTCCGGCTGCACCAGAACTGTCAAAATCAATGACCTGACCGATAAGTACCATGTGATCGCCCGCAAGCACCCGGTTGTGCACGGTACAAACAAAACCCGCAGCGCGCCCATCGATGAGTGGCATGCCGGCTGTTCCGGGCTGCCAGTCCTGTGGGCCAAACCGATCTGCTTTGCTGCTCGCAAATCGATTAGAGACAGCTTCCTGACCTTCGGCCAATATGCTGACGGCGAAATGTTCGATAGACTGGAACGCCTCATAACTCGACAGACGGTTGCCCGGACAAACCAACAACAGGGGTGGGTCCAGCGAAACAGACGTGAAAGAGTTGGCGGTAAAGCCGATTGGGGTGCCGTTTGGCGTTCGGCTGGTGACGACCGTAACGCCGGTCATGAAACTTGCAAAGGCAGTGCGGAGCGCGGCAGCATTACGTTTCACGCTGCACCTTTTTGAACATGTGGAATAATTGCGGCTGCAATGTCGGTGGGGTGCGTCACAGGGGCCATATGCGCGGCCCCATCGATAATCTGAACAGAGCCAAGGGGAGTTCTTTTGGCCATGGCTATGCTCATTTCAGGGGTCGAATTGGGATCGTCTGCGCCAGTCATGAATAAAACGGGCCTTTGCATACTGTCCAGTTCCACGCGAGTTGGGCCATCGTGATACGCAAAGACTTTGTAGGCCTGGGCATAGCCGGTCGTGTCCACAGAGGTCAGCCAGTCGCGGCACGAAGTGGCGGCATCTTGCAACGCGCCTGTTGGGGTTTTGCCGAACCACCGTTCAAGCGTCGGGCTAGGGTCTGTTTTGCCAATCTCAGCCAAAGCTTGGGCACGCGCCTGCACGGCTTGGGCTGCTTTGGGGCTGCGTTCAAAGACAGCATTTAAGGCGCAGACGGATCGGATCAGATGGGATCGCTTGATGGCCAGATCCAGGCTGATCAGTGCACCCAAAGAATGGCCCACAAGCGCAACGGGACCGCCAAGAAATGCGATGTATTGCGCGACCCGGTCGGCGTAATCGGTGAGCGATGATGCCCCTTGCAACGGTGATTTTCCATGGCCCGGCAAATCAATTGCGTGAACTGTGTGATCTGCGGCAAGCAGGGGCATGAGAGGTTTCCACGCCCCGGCCTGCAAGCCAACGCCGTGGATCAAGATTAATGCAGGCCCGCTTCCGCGTACCCAAGCAAATAGCCCTCCGGCGCCTTCAGATCGCGGCTGGATTATCGAGGTCATGGCCCAAATCCTTTAGATCTTGGTATCGGTCGCCAATCCGGTGGTGTGGCCTGCCAGAGGTCGCAGCCCCCAACGCCACGACGACCTCGTTTGCGCGGGGCGCGTCTGGAATTGCAAAGTGAACGGTCAAGTAATGCGAGCGCCGCCCTGCATCGTGTTTGTCCATGAGCGGAATTTGGATTGACGCGTTTGCTGCGCCGCGCGTGTTGGTAAACGCCAGATAGGACGTTGCCTGTACCGCCTCGCGAAAGTGATTTCCAAAACGGAGTGTGTGGATCAGGCCTGAGGCATGTTCAATCTCTCCATCCAGCCCGACGACAGCTGCCTTGCCAAAGGCCTCAATCTGTTCACCACCATGACACATCTCGGTGATACGCGTGGTCAGTAAGGCACCCAACTTTGGACCGAATGCTATAATCTCTGGCTTGAGGTCTTCGACATAGCGCCCAGCCCAAGGGTTTGTTAGCACAGCTGCTGCGGCACACATACGCCAGTGTGGATCCGCGGGCTTGAACCCTTCGATTAGGATGTCTTCCTGATAGGTGACGATCTTGCGAATTTCTGGAAACATGCAAAGGCCTCTGCTGTGTTGAGAAATGGTATGTCGTGCGAGCTTTTTGCAAAAGCGATAGAAAAGTATATGAGTCCATAAGATAATCTTATGGATGAACCGTTGATGCCCAAAAGCTTGCCACCACTTACCTGGTTCCGCGCCTTTGACGCGGCTGTCCGCCACCTAAGCTTTACGGCCGCAGCAGACGAGCTGGGCTTTACTCAATCTGCAATCAGTCAGCACGTACGCGCGCTTGAACAGCGCCTTGATGCGACGTTGTTCATTCGCGGGAAACGGGCGCTTATTCTTACCGAATCTGGGCGGAGGCTGGTCCCAGATGTGGCGGCGGCAATGGCGCAGTTGGCCCGCGCCACAGAACAGTTCTTGCCGACGCAATCGGCACCCAAGCTGACGGTTGCGACCAGTGCCAGCGTCGCACAATGGGTGCTGGCGCCGGGGCTACGCCACTTTCATGCGGTGCACCCTGCTGCCGCTTTGCAGATTGTGTCGACGGTTTGGCCAGATGACTTCACCGCAACCCGCGCGGATATTGATATCCGTTTTGGTGCTCAGGCTGTTGTGGGTCGAAATGCGACGCTGATCGAACCGTCGCAGCTGTGTGTTGTTGTTGCCTCTGGTCAGGGTGTTACATGGGAAACTGCGATGGCTTTGCCTATGATTCAACCGGTTGGCCTGTCAACAGGGTGGCAGGATATCGGGCATGCAATTGGGCGCCGAGATTGGCCGACCCCTCTGATTGAGGTAGACACCCATGGTCTGGCGGTTGACCTCGCAATTCAGGGGGCAGGTGTTGCGTTGACCCACAGCCTGATCGCACGCCGTGCCATCATTGATGGACGATTGAAAACGCTAAAAATTCCTGAAACTCCGGCAATCGAAGGATATTACCTCGCGCAAAATGCAACTGACCTACCTGTCGCGCAACAGGCCTTTGTGCGATGGTTTTTTGATTGGGTAGCCGCTTGACTACTGCATCAGAAAGCTTTGGTGCGTTTGGCGCTTGTACCTATGGCCTCTGCTGTGTTTGACTGCCGTCCGGTTGTGCGCCGTGCTTTAAACCCCACAAAGGATACCGAACATGAAACTTGGCTGTATTGGAGACGATTTTACAGGATCCAGTGATCTGGCCAACACCCTTGCTAAGGGCGGTATGCGGGTTACCCAATACAGCGGCGTGCCAAAGGGACCCGCAGATGCATCCGTAGAGGCGGGTGTTGTGGCGCTGAAATCGCGTTCGATAGATCCCCAAGACGCCATTGCAATGTCGCTAAGCGCGCTGCATTGGTTGAAAGATCAGGGCTGCACACAATTTTTCTTCAAGTATTGCTCGACATTCGATAGCACTGCGGACGGTAACATCGGTCCTGTGACTGACGCGTTGGCAGAAGCGCTTGATGCCCATCAGGTCATTGTGTGCCCCGCTTTTCCGGGCGCAGGCCGATCAGTTTATCAGGGCCATCTTTTTGTCAACGATGTGCTTTTGAATGAAAGCGGCATGCAGAATCATCCGCTTACTCCAATGGTCGATCCAGATTTGCGACGCTGCATGGCGGCGCAGTCACGCTATTCCATTGGGCACGTTCCTATGCAGGCCGTGTTTCAAGGGGCTTTGGCCATTCGTGCAGCCTTGAATAAACAGCAAGACGCCGGTCACCTTCATGTTGTGATCGATGCGATCCGCGACTCAGACCTGCTCCGGATCGGAGAGGCAGCAACCGATCTGCCCCTTATAACTGGTGGGTCAGGTGTGGCTTTGGGCCTGCCTGCGAATTTTGGTTGTTCGGCAGGGACAGTGCCTTGGAGCGGGCAGGCGGGCAGGGCGGTTGCGCTGTCAGGGTCATGTTCCAATACAACGCGGGCGCAGGTGGCGCGGCATGCGTTGCATTCTGCAACCCGCGAAATCATTGCGGCTGATGTCATCGAAGGGCGGCTCACGGCCCTGGAAATGGCCACTTGGCTTGTTTCTCAACCGGGGGTGCCGCTGGCCTATAGCTCGGCGGACCCTGATGTTGTTCGGGCTGTGCAGGATAAATATGGGCGCGATGGGTCGGCTGCCGCGCTCGAGGGGTTCTTTGCCGACGTCGCCCGGCGGTGCCGTGATGCCGGCGTGTCCCGTATAATCACTGCAGGTGGAGAGACCTCGGGAGCAGTGGTCGAAGGCCTTGGTTTAAAAACGTTACAAATCGGGCCCGAAATAGACCCAGGTGTACCTGCCTTGCGCACTGGCGCTGATCTGGTGATAGCGCTCAAGTCTGGCAACTTCGGAGCCGAAGATTTCTTTGAAAAGGCAGACAAGGTGTTGGCAGGAAAATGGTAAATGATAGTGCATTGCGCGAGAAAATTTGCCTGCTGGCAAAATCCCTTTTTGATCGGGGGCTGACCCATGGCAGCAGTGGCAACATTTCTGCTCGAACGCCTGATGGTGGATTGCTGGTATCACCAACTGGGACTAGTTTCGGTCGGCTTGATCCGGGGCGGCTAAGTCATTTTGACAATGTTGGACAGCTAATCTCGGGTGATCCGCCGACAAAAGAAATGCCGCTGCATTCCGCGTTTTACGACACCCGTAGTTCCGCTGGGGCGGTTGTGCATTTACACTCTTGCCACTCGGTTGCATTGTCTATGCTGCCAGATGTTGACCCAGATAATTTTCTTCCGCCGCTTACACCTTATGGGATAATGAAGTTGGGCAAAGTTCGGTTGTTGCCGTTTTTTCTACCCGGAGATCCGGAGATGGGACAGGCGGTACGCAGACTGGCAGGCAAGCGCAGTGCGGTAATGCTGGCCAATCATGGGCCGGTTGTAGCGGGCAAGGATGTCGAGGCTGCATGCAATGCCATCGAAGAGCTGGAAGACACTGCGCGGCTGGCCCTGATGACACGAGGCATGCATCCGCGTGCGCTGACGGATGTGCAGGTGCGCGACTTGGTCAGAACCTTTGATGTGCAGTGGGATGATTGAGCTGTAAATGTTAAACTTTTACAACGCACCCTTGATTTATAGCGATTGCCAAAACACCTGAAACATCGTCCATTATCTTACGCGTTGAAATTTTTGATTTTAGGCAAAGTCGGATGATCTAAGCTTTTAGCATAACACTATATAATGAAGCCTGCTAAGGCAGCGGCCTCGCTTGAGGCCTTTGGAACAAGCAGAGTAATAAAGGGGTGTCGCGTTTCCAGTTGGATTCGCGCTGCACTCGTCATGCTGGCGACCTAACTGTCCTTTAGGCGACGGTTCTCCTCTGCGATACCTGAAGTGGTCTTGCTTTTCAGGACAGGTTTGCGGCTCTGCTAAGATGCATCAGGTTATTCGTCATGCCGCTTTTCGTGCTTCACTTTGGTTGAAGTATGCCGCGTCTGGGGCGCGTTTGTTGAGTGCGGTATAAGGCCGTTCGCTGTTGTAGAAGACGATCCACTCATCGATGATCCGCTTGGCTTGAAAGCCGTTGGTTACGTCGTGCAGATACACAGCCTCTTGCTTCAAAGACCGCCAGAGCCGTTCGATGAAGATATTGTCCAGATACCGGCTGCGCCCCTCCATTGAGATTTTGATCTCGGCCTCTGGAACGACGAATATATGAGATAGCCCGCAAACATTGTGGCAAGTCCCCCAAGTGGCACATTGGCCTTGAAAAGCTCCAAGGAAAAACGGGCAGTAACGCACCCCTAAAGCGGTTTCGCCTGAACCTGCGCCAGATCATCGAAGAGGATAACACGCCGTTCTATTCGATCAGCATAGACGATAAAGACCTTGTGACATTCAGACCCCGTAAGGAAGCCAAACCGCTTGGCGTTTATGACCTCGTTGTGCATATGAAAACCCATGAGAAAGCCCACAAATACGCGGGCGGGTGGGATACGTTCGTATTGGAAGGCAAGTGGCGGGAATGGTTGCTTGATAGCGGTTTCATCCCTGACAGCGTAGAAGGCTCGTTCATGGCCTTCGTCAAAAAATACTTTGAGAACAACGGCAAAGCATAGAAACCGCAACACAGGGCGGTTAACGTTAAGCCAACACTACATTCCATGTGTGGTTATGCGGATTGTATGAGAGCTCGCCACGCTTTGCCATACGACTACCCTCCAAAGCCACAACCTATGAGAGATTGCCCCTGTGGAAATAAAGGGGGAACCTGTAATAACGGGTTTTATGTGATGCACGTTAAAGGGAAAATCGTGGACATGACCAAGAGCGGCTCTGGAATCCTTCTTGTGGGTCTTTTGTAATACGGCCAAAGTTCGTTCTGCTGCTGGGGTTCAAAAAATTGCTGCTTCAACCCCAAGTGGTTAAAAATCAAGAACGATTCACCCAAACGGAGTATAAATCATTGATTATAAGAAGTATTATCTGCGGAGCTTTTGTTCTTTTCGCAAGTAACCCTGCGATGGCAGATGAAGTCCTAACAGGCAACAATCTAGTGCAATCTTTAAGTGGAAAATCCTTATCCTGCGTGGCGGATGGATCACCAATGTCACTTACATTTTCTGTAGCGAACAAAAAAGGCCATGTTTCCTATTCAGGGCAGTGGAAAGGAAAAAATTCAATTCACAGTATAGACTTACCAAAAAGGGCACATACACCAACAGGGGGAAAGCGCGCACCGTTTCTAGAGCTAGCAACGGTCAAATTATACTGGCTGGAAGTGGCGTCCCAAAAGCTTTTTGCGACCTCAACTAAGTATCGCCAAGTCAAATATGGATGAAAGAAACCCCGCACGAAGCGGGGTTTCATGGGGCCGTGAACGTATCGTCTAATCATGCGATCTGCTCGGCGTCCTGCCTCGGTGTAGGGTAAAACCTCGCGGTTTGCCTCCTGAACCTCTGGCAATAGTGGGTCAATCAACAAAGGATTAGCCACAAACGAAAATGAATTTTTCATTTAATATCGTTCCGTGAACGGTCAAATATGTCTGAAAATCTACTTCGGTGTCAAATCTTGCCAAGAGGGCTTGATTACGCGCTCCCGCTCCTGGTCGTCGCGCTCTCGATTTGTATCACGCCCAAAGCCAAGCCCTGTTTGATTTAAGCCCTGTTTTGAGAACCCAAACCCCCGCGCGGTTTTGCGTCGTTCGTTCCTGCCTTGTGGTAATCCCCCCATTTTTAATGGGGGTCAGTTGTAGAATTCACGCGGCTGTTTTCAGTTTCATTGCGGGTGTAATGCCGCCGATGGCCATGTTGGGTCGCTCGTTGTTGTAAGTCCAGA
>JAQWVA010000014.1:0-3137 GCA_029250205.1 Tateyamaria sp. | reverse complement strand
GTTTTTGTGCAAGGTAATGGTCAGTCGGCCTTGGCGGAGTTCAAGAGCGGAAAAATTCCAACCACTAAATTTTATAGCGGCTCATGTCAAATTTTGAAGGAATAGATTATGGGTTACGTTAATGGAACGTTTGTAACCGAGGTTGATGGGGTCGAATATTACACAGATGGTGTGAAGCATAGCGGGAGTTCTTTTTCTGCCAATATCGCTTACATAGATTTTTCAAGGGAATATGATCAGATCACCGACACAGGTTGGACCTGTCGCGGTTTGATGCCGCCCCTTTGATAGCATTTACTGCAACAAAGGAGATCAACTATGGGACTGAAACGGACGGACGAATTTCGGCAAGATGCGGTGCGTATCGCGCTGACCAGTGGGCTTACACGCAAGCAGGTGGCTGATGATCTTGGTGTCGGAATGTCGACGCTGAACAAATGGATTTCAGCGCACAGAGACACTGATGTGGTTTCAAAAGAGGATTTGGGGCTGGCCCAAGAGAATGATCGGCTTCGGCGTGAGAACCGCATTCTCAAGGAGGAGCGGGATATCCTAAAAAACCGTTCCGGGTTGGTGCCCGCCTGTGCGCGGTAGAAACAGCCTGTGGTACTGTCGCGACATGAAGGGCAGCGGCCGTTCGCTTATTGGTGGTCTGTCTTGGGACGGAACCCCGTTAAAAAACGTGGTCCATGGGTTGATGCGAACTTGAGAGTGGTGACATCGCTTTGCGGTGATCCCGGTTAGGAAGATGACGGATTTGCATAGCTCACGCCCTTCTGTTGCCGACAGGAGGACAGAAGATGGCAAAGCAAAAGATCCCCAAGACCCCAGCGATTGAGACCGTGAATGTTGGTGCCGCTGCCGTTGATATCGGCTCGCGCGAACACATGGCAGCGGTAAACCCCGAAGTGACGGATGCCCCTGTGCGTGCGTTTGGCACCTTCACGCATGATCTGCATGATTTGGCCAACTGGTTTAAGTCGCACGGTGTGACCAGCATTGCGATGGAATCCACAGGCGTCTACTGGATTCCAGCATATGAGATACTGGAGCAGCAAGGCTTCGAGGTCATTCTAGTCAACGCACGTTACGCCAAGAACGTACCGGGCCGGAAGACGGACGTCAGTGATGCCAGTTGGTTGCGACAGCTGCATTCATATGGGCTTTTGCGTGGTAGCTTTCGACCAACAGCTGAGATTGCAACGTTGCGGGCCTATCTGCGCCAGCGCGAACGGTTGGTGGAATATGCCGCGGCCCACATTCAACACATGCAAAAGGCCCTGATGGAGATGAATCTGCAGCTGCATCATGTCGTCTCGGATATCACTGGCGTGACAGGGATGAAGATCATCCGGGCGATGGTTGCGGGCGAACGGGATTTGGATGTGTTGGCGTCCCATCGTGATGTGCGTTGCCGGGTCTCAACTGAGACGATCAAAGCCGCGCTCAATGGGAATGATCGGGCCGAGCACATCTTTGCGCTGACCCAATCTCTGGAGCTTTATGACTTCTATCAGAGCAAGATGCTGGAATGTGATCGTCGCCTTGAGGCGACGCTGGCGGCATTGGGAGCAGATACTGCACATGACCCAAGTGAGTTGCCGCGCCCACGCACCAAAACCAAGCAGGTCAGCACCCCTTCGTTCGATGTCCGGGCAGCGTTGTACGGTGTCCTCGGCGTTGACCTGACCCAGATCCATGGGATGGGGCCATCCCTGTCACTCAAACTGGTTGGGGAATGCGGCACCGATCTTCGCGCGTGGCCAAGCGCCAAACACTTCACGTCTTGGCTCTGTCTGGCACCGGGCAACAAGATATCGGGAGGCAAAGTGCTGTCGTCGCGCACCAGACGATCGTCCAGTCGGGCCGCTGCTCTTTTACGTTTAGCCGCAGTCACAATAGGCCGCTCCGATACGGCACTGGGCGCATTCTACCGGCGTCTGGCCGCGCGGGCGGGAAAGGCCAAAGCCGTCACGGCCACTGCACGCAAGATCGCCGTTCTGTTCTACAACGCTCTGCGCCATGGCATGACTTATCAGGATCCGGGTGCATCGCATTATGAGGAAAGATACCGCGACCGCGTTCTCGGCAACCTCAAACGCCGCGCCAAATCGTTCGGCTATGATTTGCGAGAGTTGCCTCCGGAGGAGGAGATGACTGTTTCTTAGGAAGGCCACGGTGTTCTTCGCAAGCCAAAAGCCGTGAGGTTTAAGTTTATCGAAGAACACCGATTTGCATTTTCTATCGGACGCATGTGTCGCGTGATGGATGTGAGCCCGCGCGGTTTGCGTGCGTTCCGTAACCGCCCTGCCAGCCGTAGGCAGCGATCCGATCTTGTCACGCTGGCGCACATCAAGGAACAGTCGCGTCTCAGTCTGGGCAGCTACGGACGTCCACGAATGACAGAGGAGCTGAAGGAGATCGGCCTGAACGTTGGTCACCGTTGCGTCGGGCGTTTGATGCGCCAGAACGGTATTGCCGTTGTTAGAACGCGTAAACACAAGGCGACAACGGACAGCAATCATAAGTTCAACATTGCGCCAAACCTGCTGGATCGTAACTTCACGGCGGATCAACCAAACCAGAAATGGGCTGGTGACATCACGTATATCTGGGCACGTGAAGGCTGGCTGTATCTCGCTGTAATACTGGACCTGCATTCAAGGCGCGTGATCGGTTGGGCGGTGAGCAACAGGATGAAGCGGGACTTGGCGATCCGGGCATTGAACATGGCCATAGCCTTCCGAGCGCCGCCAAAGGGCTGCATCCATCACACGGATCGCGGGTCGCAATATTGTTCGCACGACTATCAAAAAATCCTGCGACAGCACGGCTTCAAAGTGTCCATGAGTGGAAAGGGAAATTGCTATGACAATGCGGCTGTTGAGACGTTCTTCAAAAACATCAAAGCGGAATTGATCTGGCGCGATACATGGAAAACCCGCAGGAAGGCTGAGATGGCAATCTTCGAATACATCAACGGCTTCTACAATCCACGTCGCCGCCACTCAGCATTGGGCTGGAAAAGCCCCGTCGCTTTCGAAAGGAAAGTGGCTTAAACGAGCACTTGGGGCGGCACGAAAGCGCGACAGGTCCAACACGGCATCCGTTGATATGTTGCCTTGGTCAACATCGGG
>JAQWVA010000096.1:0-94976 GCA_029250205.1 Tateyamaria sp. | reverse complement strand
TCTGGCCGATCATGAAAGATGGCGTGCAGGTTGGCACGGTCACGTCCGCGATCTATTCCCCGAGACTGGAAAAGAACATCGCACTTGCATTGATCAGCATCGACCACGCGGCCTCAGGCACGGCCCTTGAGGTAGATAAGTTGAGCGAAACGCGCACATGTAATGTCGTGCCAATCCCGTTCTACGACCCCAAAAAATCGCTTGCCTCAGCGAGCTGACTGGACTGCTGCACAGGTTTAATCGCCTGTGCAGCAAACGTTTCCCGCCGATGCAATACGCGTTAAAAAATGTGGGGCAGAAGTGAAATCCCAGCTAAGAACGCAGAAATCGACTTTTTCAGTTTGCCGAATTGGAAGCAGACATCGGCGCATACCGCAGCGAAAGTTGACTAAGTCCGCACAGCGGACTTTCAGCTCATTTGAGCGATGTCCAACTTTATATGACGACGGACAAAAATCGCCCGTGGAAATGCCTTTCAAATAAAGCCAGGGCAGCAGCTCCTCGACCGATTTGGCCTTGTGCAAATACGGCGGCAGGATCGACGAAGTGAACCGCACTTTCTCAGCCTGCTGACCCCGATCTCGTACACGCGGAACCTTCACGGGAACTGGACCGATCCCAGTCATAACTTCGCGCTCAGGCAGCTGGCCATGTCGCACAATATGCGCATGCCCAGCAGGCGTCGTTTCATTGGAAAACTGCGCGAGAAGCGCTGCAAGTTCAGCTTCAAGCGCCTGTTCAATCAATTGCCGTGCCCCGGAACGGATCAGGTCCGTGAACGGATCGGCGGAAAATCCATTTGGATCTGGCAAGGCGGTGATGGTATCTCTCGTCATGTTGCATATCCCTTTCTCTGCGAGAATTGACGGCGTCTTCAACACCGCCATGATATGCCGCCCTTCGGGCCATCACGAACTTTCAGCTATTTCTCTCGACGTCTTCGTGAGGGCCCAAAATCAGGTCATCATGCTGATGCTTTTGGACCCACTTGTTCAGTGTCGATAATCCAACCCCCAAATCCAAGGCCGCTTGTGGTCGTGTCAGTCCACTGGTCGTTGCGATACGCACTGCATCACGGCGAAACTCGTCGGTGTATCTCGTTGCCATTCCATATCTCCTTCATAGCAATCTTTGCTCGAAAGAGACCGGAACTAAACCGCTACAAGACCACCTGCGGCGCAAGCGCGATAAGTCTAGTCGCTTGCGCCGTCAGTCCGTGTTGCTCCACCACACCACAAGATCAGTTAGGCGACTTGTTTCAAAATAGACTGATGAGTAGCAGATTGGACAGCATCAGTAGTTACTGAACTTGGTTTTAGAGCGCCAGGTTGGGAAGATCGAAAATACCCGATTGCCTCATCCAAAGTGGCAGACTGCTCTGAGAGCGCTTTTGCGTTTTCAGACGTGACACGCGCCATCTCCGAACTCTTCTGGATTCCGTTGTCCAGTTCGCCGATTGCTTGATTGATCTGCTCAGCTCCGACGCTCTGCTCGCGCATGGCATAAGAGATTTCAGCTACCAGATCAGTCGTCTTAACAATCCGAGGAAGAAATTCTTCTATCATCGTGCGCGCTTCCTCAGATGCTTCGACTGTCCGTACCGACATGCTGTCGATTTCTGCAGCTGCTTTTTGGCTCCGTTCCGCGAGTTTTCGAACTTCGGATGCGACGACAGCAAAGCCAAGGCCGTGTTTTCCAGCGCGCGCGGCTTCCACGGCTGCGTTGAGAGCGAGCAGGTCGGTCTGACGAGCGATATCCTGAATGATTTTAGTCTTATCGGCAATTGACTTCACCAAGATTACCGCTGTGTCGACAGTTTCACCTGATTTTTTCGCATCTTCAGCAGATTTCTCGGCCATTTTCTCGGTCTGTGCAGCGTTGTCGGAGGATAGGCGAACGTTAGCAGTCATTTGTCCTACCGAAGTTGCTGCCTCTTGGGCCGCACTGGCCTGACTTTCAGATGCATTCGCCAGTTCGTCTGCCGTCTCTTTCAGCGATCGCGCTTCGCGAGACAGATGACCGGCTGTTTCGTTCAAGCCCTTGATAATCGACCTAAGGCGCTCTGACATACTGCGTAAGGCAAGTCCGAACTTGTCGTCTTTTGAAGCAACTACAACCTCTACGTCGAGGTTGCCTTCAGATATCTGTCGGGCTACCTCGACATTACCCCGCAGGGCTTCGGTCATCTTGCGCAGTTCGATTTGCACATCACCAATCTCATCGTTGCGCCCCGTGACGGTTGTTTCGTGGTCTGTGTTTCCACGTGCGAGTTCATGGATATCTTCTAGCATAGAACCAATCGGGCGACCGATCTGGCTCGAGATACGCCAACCGACAAGCATGGCAATCGCCAGCATCAGCAGGCTAATGCCAATGAGTGCGCGCTCCATTCCGCGGACCGAAGCAAAGGCAGTGACAGTATCCTGCTCGGTCAAAAACGCCCAAGTGGTGCCGTTAAACGAAATTGGCGCAAACGACTGAAGGTATGTTTGGCCTGCACGATCGTTCAGATTATTCCCAGCACGTCCGACCAATGCGGCGTCGACAGCTTTTGATTCAACACGTTCAACCAGTGTTGTATCTCCGTCGATTCGGTCGTCTTGGTTCCTCATGGTTCCGTCTTCACCTACAACCATCGCATGGACATTGCCGCCGCGGTCGCCGAGCATCGCATTTATTCGATCAACGGGCATCTGGAAGGCAATAACACCAAGCCGCTTTCCGTTTGCGCCATCAACAGGCCGCGCGATGAACGATGCTGGTGCGCCGTAACTCGGGGCGTAGGGCGCAAAATCTACGAACGTTGTTTCACTTGCTTCGGTCTTCATCGCTCCGCGAAAGACATCTGCAAGACCCGAAGTGCGATACTGGCCGGTTTCAAGGTTGGTCGCGTAATCGAGCTCTTTGTAGACCGAATAAATGATATTGCCTGCAGTATCGATCAGAAAGATATCATAGTATCCACGATCATCCTTGAAATCACGGAAAGTTGGGTGGAACTGGGCATGGGCTGCAGAGTAAGTGCTGCCATCACCGGCGTCATACATCTCGTCCTTCTGTCCTGTTTCTGCTGGATTCATCTCAATGTAGAGATCTTGCAGAAGAGACAGCTGATCTCCCTCGATCTGTGACCAACTTAAGTTAAATTCTTCAAGCGCCTCACGCGTCGTTGGCAGGCCTGCCCAAAGGGCGACGTCACGGTCGATGGAACCAAGATAATTCACAAGTTGGTTCCGGTCGTTTTCCATACGTGCGCCAAGGGCATTCTCTACCATCGGAGTTGTCAAATTCCGGACGAGATATGCCGCTGTCGCGGCGGTGATAAGAAGAGATACAGAGACCACGGCGATCATGCCGAGGGTAATCTTGCGAGCAATCGTTAAGCGCATACCGTCGTTCCTTTAAGACTTAAGCTGTACAACTTGGAATACCGGCCATCGGTTTCCATCGCGTTAACAAGCTTTTTCTTGCGCACAAACGACACCACTTTCGTAATGAGGAATATACTTTTGGAACGACAAAACGGCGCCTTAGACACCAACCTGTAAAGTTAGAATGGGCAACGATTGTCGTGGAAAATAATAATTCGGACGATAAGTTGGCTGAGCAACTATGACAGTCTTGGATTGGCCTTTGCGCGCTCAACAGCTTCGATTGACAAAATATCGCGCGATGGTAGCTGAGAGATTTTTACATGGACTTCTTGCGGTATTAGGCCGCGCACCTGAAGATCGATAAATCGCAAACAACAGACGCGTAAAAAGGAAGTGAAATTGCCAACATCGTGCCCCGCATCAAGGCTTTCATTATAAAGCCGATGCAGCAGTTGCGGCACTGTCAGGTCGTCCCGATGTCCGATCGTTTCGAGCGTGCGCCAGAACATCTCTTCTAGGCGCACACTTGTCACCATCCCATCCATTCGGAAAGAACGGGTGTGAGACGTCCAAAGTGCCGGATCTGCATCTATAAACAACTGACACATTTGAACGTCTCCTTTTTTTAGATTAGCGTCCGACGCGCTCTTTTACGTCTGCTGCGAAACCTTCATAGGTTCTGAGGGCAGTTACGTCCACTTGAACGTGCTGTCCCATCTTTTGCATGATTGGCAGATCAAGCAGAATTTGGTCAAGCATTTCCATGCTTTCGACGTTTGCGATTACGATGACACGGCGCTCGCCTACGGCCTTCCAAAGGTCCACAACGACGCCTGCGTCTTTCGCACCCAATGCAGCGCCTGCTTCTTCGGCCCATACTGCGAACAGGTCATTTTGACCCATTTCTGCCGAATACTCTACGTGAAAATCTAGATGGAACAACATGGATTTTTCTCCCTCAGTTTGTTGTGCGGCCAATACAGATGGCCAGTTTACGTTTACGGTTAAGGCACCGGCGACAGCGCCGGCTTTGATGAAATTGCGACGCGACGTCGTGAGACGTCCTCCTCGGTCGCGGGATATCATTTGAAGCGTCCTCCCTTTTCGATGACTTCGATCTGGTACCCATCTGGGTCCTTGATGAAGAAAAATTTGGCGACGCGCTCTCCGCCGGGACGGAAATCAACGATGTTGCCCGGGACCGACCCTGCTTTGGTGGCTTTATCATGCGCTGCTTCGAGATCATCCACCACAATCGCCAGATGCCCGTAGCCGTCACCCAAGTCATAGGGCATCTCGCGATCCTTGTTGATCGTAAGTTCGAGTTCAAATGCCGATGTGGGAAGCGCCATGTAGATGAGCGTAAAGCTTTCGAAGTCCAGCCGGTCAACGACCTCTAACGCGAAAGTGTCCTGATAGAATTGCACCGAACGGGTCTCGTTCAGAGCTCTGATCATGCTGTGCACAAGTTTGGTCATGTTTTCTCCTCCAACGCCGTCCTAACAGCGATCAGATGGATGATGGTATTATGCCGTTACTACATTGACTTTTTTCGGAGGGATTTGTGCGCATGGTCATGAAATCTGCACCAAACATAGCCAATGGACGGCGCTGGGCAGGGCTATGACCGGGCAGCGTTAGGTGATGCGAGTGTTTCGTATAACGCTGTATATTCATTTATATTCTAGGGTCACGACACTAGACGATTTACCGATGGCACCGGTTATTGAGTCAACGATTCAGCCGCCCATCAGTGCGGCATCGAATGGATAGGTTGTCAGGTTCTCATACCCATCTTCGGTCACCAGGACCTGATCTTCGAGCTTGATCGTGAAATCTGCCCCAACCGCGCCCACGGCGGCCTCGACGCAAAGAACCATGCCGGGTTGCAGCGCGTGGTCAAAAGCCCCGGGCACCGCCTTGTCAGGGTACGCAACTAGCGGCCATTCATCACACAGTCCGACACCATGCATCAGACAGCCGTATTTCTGGTCCTGAAACTGGTCGTCGAGAACGTGGGCTTTTGCAGTCAGTTCCGGAATTGTTACGCCGGGACGTATCATTTCCATGTTGGTCTGGATGTGTTCCACTGCGTGCTGCATCGCATAGACCATATCGGGGCGCGGTTTCTGGCCGCCTATCCACCAAGAGCGCGAAATATCGATGCAGATGCCATAGGAACCGATCAGATCTGTATCAAAGGATATGATCTCGTTTTGCTGGCACACGCGGCCGCCGCATTCCTGAAACCACGGATTGGTGCGCGGACCCGACGCAAGCAGGCGGGTTTCGATCCATTCGCCGCCGCGTTTGATATTCTCGGCATGCAGAACGGCCCAGACATCATCTTCGCAGGTTTTGCCGTCACCGACGTTGGCGCGCGCGAAATCTTCCATCTTGCGCACGGTGGTCTCGCAGGCGTGGTTGGCGCAGCGCATGGCAAGAATTTCGTCTGTGCCCTTGATCGAACGGGCGTGTTCGGTGACCTCTTCACCGTCCATCAGCTCAAAACCGTGCGCTTGCAGGGCATGCGCGCCATGCAGCATGATCTTGTCCACGGCGAGGCGCTTGTTGCCGGGGCTGTGTTCGGCCAGCAGATCGCGCACTTGGGCTGCAAAGTTGCTTGCGGCCACATCTGTCTTGTCCCCCGTCGAGAAATAGAACAACGCAGCACCTGAGCGCTGTTCGCGTACCAATGGGTTGAAGGTGGAAAGAAACGGCGCGTTCTTGTAATCCCAGATCACCATGTAGCCATCGGCGCAGACCAAAACTGCACGAAACGGATTATGGGTATTCCACAACTGCATGTTGGTGCTGTCAGTCGCGTAGCGGATATTGAGCGGGTCGAACATCAGTATCCCAGCGTAATCGCGATCAACCACATGCTGAGTAAGACGTTTCCAGCGGTAGGTGCGCATTGCCGCCAGATCCGGCAGAATCAGTCCCGCCGCGCGCCATTCGTCATAGGCAAGCTGAGTCGGCCCGATCTCCATACGGTCGGCATCATTTGGGGTGCCATCGCCGAGGGTCGGGCCAGCGGTCGGGTCAATCTTGCGGATGTCTCGGTAATGTTTGTTCATCGGGGCCCTCGCTGCCTTTGTGGTAGCGTGACGCGATTTTTTTGCCTTTACTTGCCATTTTGCGACACGCCGTTGGTGCGGTTTTTCTGTGCGGGGGGTAATCGGTTGCACAGGTAGTCAACGCCAGAGACGGGTTAGCTTTCGGGCGCTTGATTTTTGCGCTAAGTCGTGATCATGGCACAGACCCCCGATTTACATCCAATCTTGCAGCATCACTTGCCCAAGGATATGCGCGCTGGGCGTGCATTGCCCGGCGTCCAGCCAGAGCATGGAGCATGGTTGCGCGTGGACGAAGCTTATGCCGCGCAGATGACGCACCGGTTGCATTTGCTAGAACAACGACCCGACGAGGTGCTGTATCAAGAGCCGGAGGCCGCGCCCGCGGCACTAGAACTTCTAAACGCTGTCATTGCCGATTTGCCGGGCCTTGGATTTTGCGTTGATAGGTCCACGGTGCGTTGCCCTGATGGCCGGATGGTTGATCTGTCCGATGATGCCAATCCGATGCACCTGCTGGGCAGGTTGTTGCAAAATGATTTTGTGCTGATGGAAAAACGCGGTGCCGAACATGTGCTAAGCGCGGCTGTGCTGTGTTTTCCAGCCTCGTGGCGTTTGCGCGAAAAGGCGGGGCAGCCCTTGACGAATATTCACGTGCCTGTGGCCGAATATGACAATGATCTCGCGCGCCGTGTGCAGCGCTTGTTTGACGGAATCCAAGTAGGGCGACCGTTGTGGCGGTTCAATCAGCTTTGGTACGATGACCCCGAGCTGTTCCAGCCACGTTCAGCCTTGGAACCGCGCCGTGTGACTGGTGGGTCCGCGCGTGGGCCCTATTATCGAAGCGAGCGGCAAACGCTGCTGCGCTTGCCGGAAAGCCGCGCGGTCGTGTTTGCAATCCACACCTATGTGCTGGCTCGTGCCGACGTTCGACCGGTCGGACTGTAATCAGACGGTTTGACCGCCCGAAATCTGGATGCACTGACCATTCATACTTTGCGAACCGGGACCAGTCAGCCAAAGGGCTGCGGCGGCAACTTCCTCCACATCAAGCAGCCGTTTGTGCCGGTTGGCATCGATCATCATCTGTCGGGCCTCATCACTGCTCATACCGGTGCGGGCGGCGATGGAATCCTGATTGCGGGTAACAATAGGCGTGTCCACATAGCCGGGGCAGAGCGCGTTAAAGGTAAAAGGCTGGCCCATGTAATCTTCGCTGAGTGACCGGATCAGGCCAATCAGCCCGTGCTTGGACGCTGCATAGGCGGCACCGCCCGGCAACCCGCGAAGGCCGGCGATCGACGATACTGCGATCACGCGGCCCCAATCGGTTTGTCGCATACCAGTCAGACACTCTCGGATTGTAAGAAAGGCACCGTCAAGGTTAGTGGCCATCATGTCGCGCCAAAAATCCATGTCGGTCTTGTGCAGGCTGCGGCCAACGGCAATGCCAGCATTGGGTACGCAGATCTGCACCGGTCCGCGCGCATCGACAGCTGCTGCGATCACGTCACAAACGGAAGCTTCGTTTCGCACGTCCATAGCTGCGCCAAAAAGACTAGGACCCGCGACAGCATCCAGCACCTCTTGCCTGCGGCCGGTGATGGTGACCTGTGCGCCCTGATCGGCTAGCCCCTGTGCTATGGCAAGACCAATGCCGGTGCCGCCGCCCGTAACCAAAGCGTGTTTGCCTGAGAGTGAGTTATCGGATGTCATTTGCTTACCCTTAATATGTGCTAATAACAGAATGGGCTGCTTGCGGGGCGGGATCAAGCGCCTATGCGCGTCACTGCGCCACGCCCTGTCTTTGAAAATTTTTGATCGGTGAGATCAGTATCGTTGCCAAAGGCAGGATAACGCATCAAAAAGTAGGCGGTTTGCGCGATCCTGCCAGTCTAAACTTTGGCGTAGATTGCATCGATACGGTTGGCCAGACGTCTTATTGTGTAGGGTGCTTCATGACTGTTCGTATTGGTAGGGAAGGGCATAGATTATTCGCGTTGTTATAGCATTTTACGTGGGATATAAACCGGTTGCGTTCTACCAAACTCTTGGCGAAGTGGCCTTGTCAGACACATTCCAGTCTGGGCGCTAACTGATGCCATAGCGAGATGTGCAGCTCATCAGGGACGTTCTCTGCGACCTTATCTGAAGCAGTCGCGCCACATGCAAAGGTTTTGAGTCAGCAATACACACGCCTAGCTTTAATTTTTTTCACGGTCGGATTCGAAGTTTATTCGGCACAGAATTTCAGCGATGTGAACAAAAGTGCGCGACGGGGCGAAAATCTTTGCATTTATTTCGACCCGCAAGGCGCAGGCCCGCTTGTATCTTGGGTCTCACAAAGTTAAACGGCGGCAGCGCGTGAAGCGCTTTGTTGAATGACTGATCAGCTATTCAAGACTGTTTAAGACGGGGGATCTGTTCCTATGAAGATCGGAACACCAAAAGAAATATATGCCGGAGAGCGGCGCGTTGCTATGACGCCTGACAGTGCTCAGGCGTTGAAAAAACTCGGCCACGAATGTGTCATCGAGACGGGCGCGGGCCTTGAGGCTGGGTTTGACGATGCGGCCTACAAGGCTGCGGGGGTCACGGTGGTCAAGACCGCTGCGGCACTTTGGAAGGCAGCGGAAGTGGTTGCCAAGGTGCGGGCCCCCAACGACGCCGAAATGAAACGGCTGCGCAAGGATCAGACGCTAATTTCGTTCTTCAGTCCGGTCGCAGACGAAGAAAAAATGGGTCAGGCCGCCACCAAAGGCGCCACCGTCGTAGCAATGGAGATGATCCCCCGGATTAGCCGTGCACAAAAGATGGACGCGCTGTCGTCGATGGCAAACATCGCCGGTTACCGGTCGGTGATTGAGGCCGGAAACAACTTTGGCCGTTTCTTTACGGGTCAGATCACAGCTGCGGGCAAGGTTCCTCCGGCAAAGGTTCTGGTTGTCGGCGCAGGCGTTGCGGGCCTCGCAGCGATTGGCACGTCAACCAGCCTGGGGGCGATCACATATGCGTTTGACGTGCGGCCAGAAGTGGCTGAACAGGTCGAATCGATGGGTGCTGAATTCGTCTATCTTGACTTCGAAGAAGAACAGACAGATGGCGCAGCGACAGGTGGGTACGCTGCAGTATCTTCCCCGGAATTCCGCGAGGCTCAGCTTGCCAAATTCCGCGAGCTGGCCCCCGACATTGATATTGTTATCACAACAGCCCTGATCCCCAACCGCGAAGCGCCAGAATTGTGGACCGAAGATATGGTTGCGGCGATGAAGCCGGGTTCGGTCATTGTCGACCTCGCGGCAGAAAAGGGCGGCAACTGCAAGCTCACGGTGGCTGACGAAAAGATCGTGACTGAAAACGGTGTGACCATCATAGGCTATACCGACTTTCCAAGCCGTATGGCGACACAATCTTCGACCCTTTACGCGACGAATATCCGCCACTTGATGACAGATCTGACGCCGGAAAAAGACGGTATTGTGGATCATAACATGGAAGACGACGTGATCCGAGGTGCGACCATCGCACACGCGGGCGACGTTACCTTCCCGCCACCACAGCCCAAGGTGGCGGCAATCGCTGCAGCGCCAAAGAAAGAAGCACCTAAAGAGCTGACCGCCGAAGAAAAGCGCGCCAACGAGGCCGCAGCCTTCAAAAGTGAGACCAAGCAGCAGGTAACTTTGCTGGCTGTTGGGGCAGTGCTGGTTCTGGCGGTTGGATTGGTTGCGCCTGCGTCGTTCATGCAGCACTTTGTCGTATTTGTATTGTCGGTGTTCATTGGCTTCCAAGTAATCTGGGGTGTGGCACATAGTTTGCACACGCCTTTGATGGCAGTCACCAACGCGATTTCGTCGATCATCATCCTTGGGGCGCTGATCCAGATCGGTTCGTCTTCAACGCTCATCACGCTGCTTGCAGCGCTGGGTACTTTCATGGCCGCTGTGAATATTTTTGGTGGCTTCCTTGTGACACGGCGCATGCTCGCCATGTTCCAGAAATCGTAAGGGGACCGGGCACATGGAATTCGGATTTACGATCGCGGCCTATGCAGTGGCCGCCGTTCTTTTCATCCTGTCGCTTGGCGGTCTAAGCGGACAAGAAAGCGCCAAACGCGCGGTCTGGTACGGGATCGCGGGCATGACAATCGCTGTGATTGCAACATTGACAGGACCAGGACAGGGGCTTTGGTTTGCTTCTCTTGTGCTGATCGCGGGCGGTGCGGCCGTCGGTTATCAGCTGGCGACCAAGGTGCAAATGACACAGATGCCGGAACTGGTTGCGATCATGCACTCGTTGGTGGGGTTGGCGGCCGTGTTTGTCGGCTTTAACGCTGACATTATGATTAACGACATCGCCGCGATATATGCGCAGCAGGGTCAGGTTCTGGGTGTGTTGGCCGCAGACGGATATTCGGCGATTGGCCTGCCCAAAGAGATTAACGAAGGCCTATCTTCCTTTGGACAACTTATTGCCAAGAAAACATCTGTAGAGATTACGATTTTGCAGGTCGAACTCTTACTTGGCATCTGGATCGGTGCAGTTACCTTTACCGGGTCGATCATCGCTTACGGCAAGCTTGCCGGCCGTGTTGACTCAGTGGCCAAAAAACTGCCTGGCGGGCATTTTTTGAACGCTGGCGCGGCTGTGCTGTCCGTTGTGTTTGCTGCGATGTACCTTGCCGGATCTGGTAGCTTTACGCTTGTCTTGCTGACGGTTTTAGCGCTCTTTATTGGTTACCACTTGATCATGGGGATCGGGGGCGCGGACATGCCGGTGGTCGTGTCTATGCTGAATTCGTACTCTGGGTGGGCCGCTGCCGCGATCGGCTTTAGTCTGGGAAATGACCTTTTGATCGTTGTGGGCGCTCTCGTTGGGTCGTCTGGTGCGATCCTGTCTTACATTATGTGCAAAGCTATGAACCGTTCGTTTGTATCGGTCATTCTGGGCGGCTTTGGCGGACCTGCTGGCGAACAGATGGCCGTCGAGGGCGAACAGATCGCAATCGAAGCAGACGGCGTGGCTGCGGCTCTGAATGATGCAGACAGTGTAGTTATTATCCCCGGCTATGGCATGGCGGTTGCACAGGCGCAGCAAGGCGTGGCTGAATTGACACGAAAGCTGCGTGCTAAGGGTAAGAACGTACGGTTTGCTATTCACCCTGTTGCCGGGCGTTTGCCGGGGCATATGAACGTCCTTTTGGCCGAGGCCAAGGTGCCCTATGACATTGTCATGGAGATGGATGAGATCAACGATGACTTTCCCGATACGGATGTCGCCATAGTCATTGGGTCAAACGACATTGTGAACCCGGCCGCGCAGGATGATCCGAACTCGCCGATTGCGGGGATGCCGGTTCTGGAATGCTGGAAGGCAAAGCAGGTCTTTGTTTCCAAGCGTGGTCAGGGCACCGGTTATTCGGGCATCGAGAACCCGCTTTTCTTCAAGGAAAATACGCGGATGTTCTACGGCGATGCAAAAGCATCGATCGACAAGTTGATGCCTTTGATCGATTGAGTGGTTCAATAGGTATCACATTCAGGGGCGGGCCAGTGGCTCGCCCTTTTTCATTCAAGCAGGTCCAGTAACGCGTGCCCGGATGGAAGTTGCTGAAATTGCAGCGTCTTTGAGCTGTTTGATGTACAAATGACAAGGTAGTTGATCTTATTGCATACCGTTGCATTCATTTAACTAATTGAAATACAATATTAATATATTTGATTTCCTCGTGCGTTGGGTTATTTATCCCTAAGGTAATTGGAACTGAGTATGACCCCCATCGAAGATCATCCGCTGCGTTACAAACTGGCTAATGAGCTGCATGCGCGCCCGTTTCCTTCGATGCGCGCGCCTTGTGCGGTGGCCTATGTCGCATTCAAGCAAGCCGAAATGGCAGCAAATCGCGATCGGTCGCAGGACATTGCGCATCTCCAAAAGCTGCTGGATCGCCACGCAGCGCCGCATCCGCAACCTGGTGCCACGCATTATTACGGGCAAATGGGGCGGCATTGGTTGAAGTGGGAACAGCACACAGAATTCGTCACATATACAATCTTTTCTCAAGGCATAGAAGAACGGCCCTTCGATCCTCGTGCCTTTGAACCGTTTCCTGAAGATTGGCTTGCGGCCGCACCAGGGCAACGTATCACGTCAATCCTGTTACGGGTTGAGGAGCGACCCGATGGTGACACCATCCGGGCTAAGCTGGGTGATTGGTTCGTGCCGGAAAGTCTGGCCGTAAGTACTGTGCTGGATGATGCTGCCATAATGGCTGGGGATTTCCGAATCGATCAAAACGGTCACATGCGATTTGCCGTCTTCGCGTCTGACGCGATCGGTGAGCGTCGGGTTGGCCGCATCGTACAGCGGCTGTGCGAGATAGAGACATACAAGTCGATGTCTATGTTAGGCTTTGCCCGGGTAAGGGACATGGGCGCGCAGTTGGGAGCATTAGACACTCGCCTGACCGAATTGGTAGAAGCGATGTCAGCTGTTGGGTCGAAGGCGGAAGAGACGTTGCAAGCGCTGCTGGCGATCTCAGCTGAGTTGGAAACGCTTTCGGCGCAGTCATCGTTTCGGTTTGGGGCAACCTGGGCGTATGAGGCATTGGTGAACCAGCGCATCGAGGCACTGCGTGAGACCCGATATGATGGGCGGCAGAGCTTTGGCGAGTTTATGATGCGGCGCTATCAGCCGGCGATGCGTACGGTCAAATCTGCGCAGGAACGATTGGATGCAATGTCAAGCAGGGGAGTACGCGCAGCAAACCTCCTGCGGACGCGTGTGGATGTGGAACGTTCGGCGCAGAATCAGGCATTGTTGGAGAGTATGGACCGCCGGTCAGACCTGCAATTGCGTTTGCAGCGTACGGTTGAGGGGCTGTCAGTTGTTGCAATTAGCTATTATGCGGTCTCGTTGGCGTCGTACATGCTTTACCCGCTGACCGAAGCGACGGGCTTTACCAAGGGTTCACTTACGGCCGCTGCAACGGTGCCAGTTGTCTTGGGTGTGTGGTGGATGGTTCGGCGGTTACGGCAAGCGGTTGATAGGTAGTGCCGTTGGGCGGCTCTGTTTTGGCTTGCGCCAAAATGCGCCCGCCCACCGACCCGTGGGCAAACGCGTGCCGGTAACAAGTTTATCAGCCTTGTCATCGCCCTCGAATTCGAGGGTCAAGTGCGTCGCGCAGGCCGTCACCAAGGTAGTTTACACCCAAAACTGTCAGTGAGATCATAATGCCGGGAAGCATGACACGCTCGGGGTATTCCTGCATGCGCGGCACGGCGTCCGACAATAGCTTGCCCCAAGTTGGGAAGTCGGAAGGGAAGCCTACGCCAAGGAAGCTAAGAGCACTTTCTGTGATGATGGCGGTGGCCAGACCGAGTGTGGCCGAGACCATGATTGGCGAGATGACGTTGGGCAAAAGGTGCCGTCGGATAATGGCGCTAGAGGACGTCCCGATCGAGCGGGCGGCAAGTATGAACTCGCGTTCCTTCAGGGCCAGAATATCACCGCGTACGATTCGTGCGGTTGGCATCCAGTTGGTCAGACCGATCACTCCGACAATGAGGACGAACATGCCTGCTTCTGGGCTGCCAAAAGCAGAGTTCAGCGGCTGCCGAAACAGTGTGACCGCCAACAGGACCAGAGGCAGGATGGGCAAGCTAAGCACGAGGTCGGTGAAGCGCATCAACCAAAAGTCCAGCTTGCGGAAGTACCCTGACAGAACGCCCACAAGTGTGCCGATCACCAGTGCCAGCAGCATTGCCGCCCATCCAACGGCCATGCTGACGCGGCCGCCTGCGAGGATGGTAGCAAAGATGTCGCGCCCCAGATTGTCGGTGCCGAACGGGTGTGCCCAGCCTGCTCGGGCCTCTGAACTCCACAGCAGAACCCAAACTGGGCGCCAATCCTTGCTGCGGATATTGATTTTTTGTGGGTCAAGCGTCCAAAGATAGGGACCGATGATGACTGCAAGCGTGATAAAAATCAGGAAGCCACCGCCAAACAGCGCGCCTTTGTGTTTGCGGAACTGATGCCACACGTCCCTCCACTGGCTGGACGGATCGGTTGTGGGGATCTTGTCCTGCAGTGCTGAGGTGAAATCGGTTTCGTTCGGGGGCATGGGTGCAGCGGGCTCAGTCATAGCGGATCCTCGGGTCTAGCACGCCATAAAGAATGTCAGCGATCAGGTTGAAGAACACGATCAGGATGGCAAAGATGAACGTCAATGTCATCACGCCGGGCATGTCATTCGCAAAAAGCCAGGTGAGCAGCAACTGCCCAATCCCGTTCACCTTGAACACGTTCTCGGTAATAATTGCGCCGCCAAAGATGGACGGCACGCCGAGTGCAATGACGGTTACGACTGGGATCATGGAATTGCGCAGGACGTGAACCATGACAACGACGCTTTCACGCAGGCCCTTGGCGCGTGCGGTGCGGACGTAATCCTGGTTGAGGTTGTCCAGCATAGAGCCGCGCATGTAACGGCTGATTTGCGCTGTTGTTTGCAGTGCGAGCACCATCACGGGCATGATCATCTGGAAGAATTGAACTTTGAAGCTGGCCCAGTCGGTGACGACGTGAGTGGTGTCATATATCGATGGGAGCCAGCCCAGATATACGGAAAAGACCACGATAAGCAGTGGGCCTGTAAAGAACGGCGGGATTGAAAAGCCGATCATTGTCACGAATGTGCCAGTTTGGTCAAAGATCGAATAGTGTCGGTAAGCTGAATAGATCCCGATCGGTATCGAGATTACGATGCCCACGATGTAAGCAAGACCAACAACCCAGAGAGTTTGGGGGATCCGCTGCACCACTGTGTCCATTACCGGGCTGCGGGTCTGCCAGCTGAGCACGCGTTGTTTGCCTTCGGCAAAGCTGGTGCCGAACAAGTGGTCAAACAGCACTTGCGGTTCGACCCAGAAAAACTGAACCAGCCATTTCCAATACTGGATATACCAAGCTTGCCCAAGGCCAAGTGCTTCGCGCATGCGTTCTTTAACTTCGGGGGGAACTGTCAGAGGTACCTGTGCCATGGGGTCGCCCGGGGCAAGTTGAAGCAGCCCAAAGATCACCAGGCTGATGAACAAAAGCGTCGGGACCGAAAGGATCAACCGGCGGATTGTGAAGGTCAGCATGAAAGCCTAGTCCTTATAAGCAGGTCTTGTCTTGTTGATTTAGAGAAAAGGGCGGCACGGAATCCGTGCCGCCCACAAGCTAAGGCGGGTTATACCCCGCCTACCGGCTTATTTCATGCGATGCCAGTCGGCAACATTCCACAATTCGCTATCCCAAACGTTCAGTTTGACGCCACCCAGGTTATTGGCATGGGCAGAGACGCGGCCACGGTGCACAAGTGGCACGATGGTATAGCTGTCTTTGGTGAGCATGTTGTTCATCTTGATCGCGATATCGGCACGTTGGGCGATGTCGCCCGTCCGGGCCAGTTCGTCGATCAGAGCATCATACTCCGGATCACAGAAGCGGTTGATGTTCTCACCCTGCCATTGGCTGGAGGGCTTTGGCTCTCCGCCACAACGGTAGGCCGCCAGGTACTGCTGGGGGTCTGTGCCGTTAAAGGTGTTGGCATACATCTCGACGTCTGCATAGAACTTCTGGAACGTGTCGGGCGAGCCCGGATCACCACCAAAGAAGACCGACGCGTTCAGGTTGCGCAGCTCGGTTTCAACGCCGATTTCGCCCCACCACTGCTTGATTAGCGCTTGGAAGTCCTGACGGACGGCGTTTGTCGAGGTCTGGTAGAGGATGTTGAGCTCAACGCCATCTTTGTCGCGAATGCCGTTGCCATCGCTGTCAACCCAGCCTGCTTCATCCAGCAGTGCATTTGCGCCTGCGATATCCTGCGTTTTGCAGAAATCGTTCTTGGCCGAGAACGCATCGGGTGACGGGACCAGATCACAAGTTACTTTACCAGCCTGGCCATAGCCAATTTCCACCAGCAACGCGCGGTCAATGGCCATCGAAAGGGCCTTGCGGACAGCGATATCCGACAGGAACGGGTGCGGCTCGGCAACTGTTGCACGTGTTTCTGGCGGCAGGTCTGGCGATGGGTTCGTCAGGTTCATTTCCAGACGTTCCACGAGCGGGCCAAAGCCTGCAATTGCCACGCCTTTGCCTGCTTCTTGCATGCGCGCGATCACGTCGGGTGCCAGCTGCAGGTTCCACGCGTAATCGAACTCGCCTGTTTCCAGAACCGAACGGCCAGCCGCCGTCGCATCACCACCACCTTTGAACGTCACTTTTGCAAACGCGGGCTTGGCCGGATCACGATAGTTTGGGTTGGCCGAGTACTGGATCACGTCATTGGGGCGGAAGTCGTCCACAACGAAGGGGCCGGTGCCAATCGGGTTAAAGTTGGCCTCGGTGCACTCGGGCGCTTTGGCGCCAAGGCAATCGGCAAACTGAGCCGCCTGAATGATCGGAGACTGACCACCAACAAACGGGCCGTATGGGTTCGGCTTGGGTGAGTTGAACGTCACTTTGACTGTTAGGTCGTCCAAAGCATCAACGCTTTCAACGCCATCAAAAAATGCGGCCTGAGCACAGCCACCTTCGGGGTTCATGCAGTATTCAGCGGTGAACTTCACGTCCGCCGATGTGACAGGCGATCCGTCAGACCACAACATGCCTGGCGCAATTTTCCATGTGATCGACGTCAGATCTTCGCTCACGCCGCCATTGCCCACTGTCGGGATTTCCTCGGCAAGCCAGGCTGTCAGCGCACCGGTCTCGTCGTAGCGCGCCAGAGGTTCAACCACCAATGAGGCCGCTTCGATATCCTTGGTTCCACCCGAAAGGTATGGGTTCAGGATCGATGGGGCCTGCCAATAGATGATGCTGACCTCGCCGTCGGCACCGCGTTCGGCAAATGCTGCCGGCGCCAGTGCGACCGAAGCCACAGCACCCATAAGAAGGGTTTTTAATGTCATAATAATACTCCTTGTTTGACAGCAGGCCCAAGTCCCGATGCCGGTCGTGCGTCGCATTTACTGCGATCGCGGTTTACTGCAAGGATGAGATGTTTGCGGACCATAACGTAACCTGCGGTTTCGTCACAGTTTCTCCAGCCCCCCATGCGGATGCGCCTATCGAAACACAACCTGCTGAAAATGCAAGCCTTGCAGGATCAAATTATTGATTAATTTGCTTCCGGGGTTTGACAGTGCCGCAATCTTGACCATAGCGTTGATCTGCGTTTCCTGCGCATCCAATTGAGGAATTACAATGCTTGATGAGACCGGCAACACGCCCATTGCTGAAATTCAAGGCCTTAGGGTCGAGTTCCAGACCAAGGACGGCCCGGTCGTCGGTGTCGAGGATGTATCGTTTTCTATCAATCCTGGTGAAACCGTCTGTGTTGTCGGCGAGTCCGGGTCTGGAAAATCAGTATCCTCATTGTCGTTGATGCGCTTGGTTGAGTTCGGAGGTGGCGAAATTGCTGCCGGTCGCCTGATCTTTAATCGCAAGGACGCCGGTTCAATCGATTTGGCGGATACCGATCAAGACCTCATGCGCACGATCCGCGGCAATGAGATTGGGATGATCTTTCAAGAGCCGATGACAGCGCTAAACCCTGTGTTCACCGTTGGGCGCCAATTAACCGAAGGCCTGCGGCTGCATCGTGGCATGTCGAAGGCGCAAGCCGAAGAACGTGCGCTGGAATTGATGAAGCAGGTTCGGATCCCAGAACCCGAACGGCGTCTCAGGCAGTATCCGCACGAACTGTCTGGCGGCATGCGGCAGCGTGTTGTGATTTCAATGGCGTTGGCGTGCAAACCGCGGCTGTTGATCGCGGATGAACCGACCACAGCGTTGGACGTGACAATTCAGGCCGAAATATTGGCACTGATGGACCGGCTAAAGCGTGAGACCGGGACCGCCGTTATGTTTATTACGCATGACATGGCAGTCGTGGCCCAGATGGCCGACCGCGTGGTCGTAATGTTCCGCGGCATCAAGGTCGAAGAAGGCCCTGTTGAACAGATTTTCGAAAATCCTCAGCACCCTTATACCAAGTCGCTGCTCGCAGCTGTTCCAAAATTAGGCGAAATGACGGGTAAATCATACCCCGAACCGATGAAACTGATGGGCGCTTCCCCGGATGAGATCGCGCCCATCGTCGGGACCGAAGACCCTTTGTTGCAAATTAAGGGGCTGACCACGCGCTTTCCGGTCAAGGGTGGTTTCTTTCGCCGACTGGTGGCCAATGTCCATGCGGTCGAAGACGTTTCTTTCACCATAAACAAAGGCCAGACCCTTAGCCTTGTTGGTGAGAGCGGTTGTGGCAAGTCCTCAGCTGGTCGGTCAATCCTGCGACTGGTAGAACCGCAAGCCGGGCAAATCCTGCTGGATGGCAAGGATGTTATGGGCCTGAACCCAGCCGAACTTCGCGACGCGCGGCGCGACATGCAGATGATCTTTCAGGATCCTTTCGCGTCTCTCAACCCGCAGATGCAGCTGGCGGATCAGGTGGCCGAACCAATGCAGAACTTTGGCATGTTTAAAGGCGATGAAGGCCGCAAGCGTGTCGAAATGTTGTTCGACAGGGTGGAATTGCCCCGCAGTTTCATGCGGCGTTTTCCGCATGAATTGTCGGGCGGTCAGCGCCAGCGGGTGGCCATTGCCCGGGCCATCGCACTCAATCCTAAACTGATTATTGCTGACGAAGCCGTGTCGGCGCTTGATGTGTCAGTGCAGGCGCAAGTGCTGAATCTGATGATGGAATTGCAGGCAGAGCTTGGCCTGTCGTTTTTGTTCATAAGCCATGACATGGCGGTGGTTGAACGTGTGAGCCACCAGGTTGGGGTGATGTACCTAGGCCGAATCGTCGAACTGGGCCCGCGGGCCCGCGTTTTCGAGAACCCGCAGCATCCCTATACCCAAGCGCTGATGAGAGCGGTGCCGATTGCCGACCCGCGTAAGCGCAAAGCTGAAAAAGATCTCAACTTCAAGCCGATCCCATCGCCGATCCACAATCTGGACTACGATCCGGCCCCGTCCGCGTACAAAGAGGTCGAACCGGGACACTTTATTCTAACAACAGACAGCGGGTATTGAGACATAATCCGACATGACGCCTGCGATCGGGCAAAAGGTGGCTTTGGTCACAGGTGCTACGCGGCATAGGACGCGCCATTGCACTGAACCTGTCGCTCGATCATGCTGTGGCGATCGCTCATCGCTCAACAGCGGCCGAGGGGCTGCCCGACGCCATATTGACAGTTGCGGGCGATCTGGCTGATCCAGCCCACCACAAGGCATTGATTGCCGCGGTGATTGATCGATTTGGGCGGCTTGATGTGGTCATCAATAATGCGGGGTTTGGGTCATCTTCGCCCGTTGATGATTTTGATCCGGCCGCCTGTCGCGCGATGCTGGACGTAAATGTTTTGGCACCCCACGGTGTGCTGTTCGCTGCATTGCCGTACCTGCAGGCAGGATCTGTCGTTGTGAATATCTCGTCCGTCAACGCGGTTCTGCCGCCGGGCGGGGCCAGCCTCTTTGGGGCAAGCAAGGCCGCGCTAGCGCTTTGGACCTGTGGGATGGCCAAACAGCTTGGCCCGCGCAGCATCCGCGTCAACGCTGTGGCTCTGTACGCCATCGATATCGATATCGATATCGGCGACGCGCTGCCCCCGGAGGTTTTTGGATCCAACTGCGCTTGACCAACTGGGCACGCCCGGCGACATTGCAGCAGCGGTGCGGTTTCTGATCAGCGATCAGGCTGCATTCATCACTGGTGAGGTGCTCACCGTTTCTGGAGGATACCGATTGTGACTGCCCGACTGACCCCGCTGGAGCTGATGACCAAGCTGATCAGCTTTCCCACCGTGAGCCGAGACACCAACCTGCCGCTGGTGGAATGGGTAGAGGAGTATCTGAACAGCCACGGCATCACCGCGCACCGCTACACCCATCCAGATCAGTCAAAAGCCGCGCTTTTTGCGCATGTGGGCCCCGAGATTGAGGGCGCTGTCGTGTTGTCGGGTCACACTGATGTGGTGCCGGTCGATGGCCAGCCGTGGGAATCGGATCCGTTTGTCGTGACCGAGAGGGATGGTCGGTATTTCGGACGTGGCACCTGCGACATGAAAGGCTTTGATGCTCTGGCACTGTGGGCTCTGGTCGAGGCACATTATTCAGGCGTGGCGCGGCCGATGCAGTTGGCGCTGAGCTTTGATGAGGAGGTAGGGTGTCTTGGCGCGCCGCCGATGATACAGGCGATGCAGGGTGTTGTTCCCAAGGGTGGCCCTGTGATCGTTGGTGAACCATCAATGATGCAGACCGTAACAGGCCACAAAGGCGGGCAGGGGTTTGATACGCATGTGATTGGCTTCGAAGTCCATTCATCCATCCTGAATGTTGGTGTCAGCGCGATCCTTGAGGGGGTAAAGATCATCGACTTTGCAAATCAGCGCAATGCAAAGGCCTTTGCGTCAGAACCAACAGCGTTGGGTGCAATGTTTGATCCTCCGGTCACGACATGGCACGTTGGTCAAGTGTCAGGCGGGACGGCCCATAACATCACCGCCAAGGATTGCTGGTTTTCGATGGATTTCCGCGCCGTGCCGGGCGATGACGTCGCAGCGCTGAAACGCGACTACCTTGATCATGTTGCGAAAATCGAGGCGGGCATGCAAGCCGTGCACCCCGACGCACGCGTCGAAATCGAAACCAGGTTTTATGTGCCCCCGCTAACGCCTGAAAAGGACGGCATAGCTGAGGCTCTGGTGCGTCAGATCACCGGAGACAATGGCAATCATGTGGTGAGCTACGGCACGGAAGCGGGTCAATTCCAGGCGGTGGGCTATTCGGCGGTCGTGTGTGGTCCGGGCGACATTGCACAAGCGCATCAACCCAACGAATTTATCACCGTTGCGCAATTCGAGGCGGGGCACGCATTTATGCAGAAATTGGTCGCGCGACTTGCGTAGGTCGGCGTTTTGTATCTCTGAAGATGGCTTGGGTAATCATCCGTTTTCCGGTCGCGTTGGGTCGGGATCTTGGAGGCAGCGGAGTGGCGCTGATGCCTGCCGCCAGATGAAAACCAGATATTTTTTCGTTGAACTCCACGATTTCTCTGACCAATGCTCCAACGGAATACGCTGATGCCCGGTGCAAGCTTTGCGCGCATATCTGGATCACCTCGTTGCAAACGCGAAAGGTTTTAGGGGCAGAGTAAGCATGATCGATATCACGCCCGATGTGGTGTCAGTGGTGGATCGCGCATCAATAATCTGCGGCGGGACGGTAAGCGCGGCAATGTCCGGCCATGACTTTAGGATGAGCCCCGGGGATGGGTTGTGTCTTATCGGCTCTGGTCACTGGCGAGGATGTGGGCCATGCTCTGCGACGGTTCTGTCTGAACCCGCTTTGCCGATGATAGCGCGACACGTCTTGGCACCTCTGTTTGAATAAAGAAAGGATTGTCCATGCCGATCAAAAACCGTCTTGCCGAGACCCATGCCGAGATCACCAAGTGGCGTCGCCACCTGCATGCGCACCCTGAGTTGGATTTCGATGTGCATGAAACTGCGGCTTTCGTGGCGGAAAAGTTACGCGCGTTTGGTGTGGATGAGATTACAACCGGCATTGGAAAAACTGGTGTTGTTGCGGTGATACAGGGGCGCACTGACACCAAGGGCCGCGTGATCGGACTGCGCGCGGATATGGACGCATTGCCAATCAACGAGGCGACAGGGCTTGACTATGCCTCGACTGTGCCGGGCAAGATGCACGCCTGCGGTCACGACGGGCATACTTCGATCTTGCTGGGGGCGGCACAGTATCTGGCAGAGACCCGCAATTTCGATGGAACTGCCGTTCTGATCTTTCAACCTGCTGAAGAAGGCGGTGGCGGCGGCCGTGAGATGGTCAATGACGGCATGTTGGACCGTTGGAACATTCAAGAAGTCTACGGCCTGCACAACGCACCGGGCTTGCCGACAGGGCAATTCGCGATCCGACCGGGCGCGATTATGGCCGGTGCAGACGAATTTCAAATCGTTGTAAAAGGCAAGGGTGGCCACGCAGCAGCCCCGCATGAAACCATCGATCCAAATGTCACCGCAGCGCATATCATTTTGGGTTTGCAAAGTATCATCAGCCGAAATGTAGACCCGCTGGCATCTTCGGTTGTATCGATCTGTGCGCTGCATTCAGATGTGGATACGCACAATGTAATCCCGCAACTTACCCGCATGACCGGTACTGTTCGGGCCTTGGATCCAGCGGTTCGCGATCAGGTCGAAGCGCGGGTGAAAAAGATTGCGATGGCCACAGCAGAGGCTTACGACTGCACTGCAGAAGTCGATTATCAAATTGGTTACCCGGTCACTGTAAATCACGATCTACACACAGAATACGCGATTTCCGCCGCCCGTGCCGTGGCCGGAGACGTGATCACCGACATGCCACCGATCATGGCAGCCGAAGATTTTTCGTTCATGCTGAATGAACGGCCTGGCGCTTATATCATGCTGGGCAATGGGGACGGAGCGGTGGTGCATCACCCAGAGTATCAATTTGATGACGAGGCTATCCCGGCAGGGTGCAGTTGGTTCGTGGAATTGGTGGAACAACGCATGCCCGCGCACTAAGTATGAGCTAACCAAAACAGAGGACATCAGTCATGCCGATCAAAAACAGTTTTGCTGAAATGCACGCCGACATCACAGCATGGCGGCGCGATATCCACCAAAATCCAGAGATTCTGTTCGAAACCCACCGCACCAGTGCATTGGTGGCAGAAAAACTGCGGGAGTTTGGCTGTGATGAGGTCGTCGAAGGTATTGGACGCACCGGCGTTGTTGGTGTGATCAAAGGCCGAAGTGATACTGCGGGCAAGGTGATTGGGCTGCGTGCGGACATGGATGCGCTGCCGATACACGAACAAACAGGTGTTGAATACGCGTCCAAGACCGATGGGGCAATGCATGCGTGTGGCCATGATGGACACACAGCCATGCTCTTGGGGGCTGCCCGTTATCTGGCGGAAACCCGCAATTTTGATGGTACCACGGTGGTGATTTTCCAGCCTGCCGAAGAGGGCGGCGGCGGTGGCCGCGAGATGTGCGAAGACGGCATGATGGAGCGTTGGGGCATTCAGGAAGTCTATGGCATGCACAACTGGCCAGGCCGGCCCGTAGGTGAATTCTCCATACGATCCGGAGCGTTCTTTGCTGCGACCGACCTGTTGGAAATCGAATTCGAAGGTCTTGGTGGTCATGCCGCCAAACCGCAGGAAACGGTGGATACCGTGGTGATGGCTTCGCACGCAATAACTGCGCTGCAAAGTATTGTTAGCCGCAATGCCGACCCGATTGACCGCGCGGTTGTATCAATCACTTCGTTTGAGACGTCATCGAATGCGTTCAACGTGATCCCCCAAAAGGTGCAAATCATGGGCACCGTGCGCACCATGTCGGCCGAGATGCGTGATCTGGCTGAAAAGCGGGTGAACGAAATCTGTTCTGGCATCGCCACGACTTTTGGCGGCGTGGCGCGGGTCAGCTATAATCGCAATTACCCTGTGATGGCGAACCATGATGAGCAGACCGAATTTGCGGCAGACGTGGCTCGTTCTATCTCGGGACAGTGCGAGGAAGCGCCGCTTGTAATGGGTGGTGAAGATTTCGCCTTTATGCTCGAAGAGCGGCCTGGTGCCTATATTTTGGTCGGCAATGGCGATACAGCGAATGTGCACCATCCCGAGTATAACTTTAACGACGAGGCAATTCCGGCGGGTTGTTCTTGGTGGGCCGGGATTATTGAACAGCGCTTGCCCATTTCTTCATGATCTGATGTGGACCGGTGGGTGACGCTCCTGGCCCCTGTGCGGGGTGCAGGTCGCCCCACCCACCGTCCCTTACAGCAGTCTTACTTTCCAATTAAGAAGTGCACCCTCTAGTTGCTGAGAAGTTGGCGATAAACCGCGATGAGCGCATCTGCCTCTTTTTGTAGGCGAAAGTTAAGCTCCATGTGCGCGCGTGCGTTTTGTGACCAGTCCGCAAGTTTAATTGGGTCTGATATCAGCGCGTCAGCAGCGACAAACATTTCATGCGCATTGCTGGGTTCAATCAGTGTCCCAGTTTCTCCGTCTTTGATCAACTCTTCGAATGCACCGACACGCGTGGCAATACAGGGTGCGCCGCAGGCCATTGCTTCGAGAGGGGTGAGGCCGAATCCTTCCCATCTTTGCGGTGCGATGTACACGTCGAGGGCTTGGTAGAATTGGGAGGTTTGCCATACTGGAACCTCGGGCAAAAACAAAAGCCGATCAGCGAGGCCTGCGATCTTTGCGCGGTCTTTCAGATCTTTGAAGAATGCGTGATCTTTGTCGACGGCGCGTCCCATCACGATTGCTGCTGCGTTCGGGTGCCGGGGCAGCAAGTCGATCATTGCATCAACAAAGACATCCGTACCCTTTTGCGCCCGGATGCGGCCAAAGCAGCCTAAAATTGGCCCATTAGGCAACCCAAGTTCCGCGCGCAGTGATGCTTTGTCGGGATGTGGGGCGAACGTCTCGATGTCGATGCCATGGTGGATTACGATCGAAGGATGTTCAAGATAATGAGCTGTTTTTTCTGACGTTGATATAACGTCGTCCATTTGGCTAATTAGCGCCTTTGTCAGCCACGAATGCTGCCGCTGGCTGGCTGAGGTGAACAGCATCTTGAGCCGTTTTCTAAGGCCGTATTTCAAAGCCAGCCCAGCTATCATTTCTACATTGCGGCGGGCGTGCCAGACACGGCTGACTGCAGGTCCTTTGCGTGACATTGTGATCAGCGATACCCAAGGGATATTTGGGACATGATCGGGCATCTGTGGTGCACAAGCCGTGATCGAGATCTGTTTGGCCTGTAACGGCACTAGCCTAATGACCGTGGAGGTGACCCCAGACAGGCGCTGTTTAAAATTTGGTGCGATCACATCGATTGTGTTGAGGTCAACCATGAAAACCTGTTTTTTTTGTTTTAGAAAATGACAGCAGTTGCGCTGCGGTTTCGTTCAGAACTGCATCGCTTGATTGCACGAGCGGAAGAGCATTTTTTGCAAGTTGCGCTGCGCGGCTGGGATGCGTGAGAAGGGTCGCGACGGCATTTACTAGGTCTGTGCCATCCGACACTTCGATGCTGGCGTCTTGGCGTTGGAAGGCGGCATATGCTTCGGAAAAGTTGGTATAATTTGGCCCATGTAAGATGGCCGTGTGAGCGGCAGCAGGTTCAAACGGTGTGTGCCCTCCGACATCGGTCCAACTTCCGCCCAGAAAGACGATCGGGCTAATCGCATACCACAGATCGGTTTCGCCAATAGTATCTGCAAGATAGACCTGTGCACCATCTGAAAGTGTGCCGCCGGTACTGCGTTGCGACAGACTCAGGTCCGCATCCCGTGTCAGGCGCGACAACTCTTCCGCGCGTTCAGGGTGTCGTGGAACGAGAATCAGACATAGATTTGGATGCGCGCTTAGAAGGACCTTGTGTGCACTTAGCACGCCCTCTTCTTCACCGGGGTGGGTCGAAGAAGCGACCCAGATCGGGCGTCCATTCAGCGCGGTATGGGCGGTATCGATGGCTGCCGCGTCCAGCCTTGCCGGGGCGATAATCGATTTTAGGTTTTGCCCCTGCTGCGCCATCTTAAGCCCCATGGCGTGCAGTCGATCACGGGTGGGGCGATCTTGACAATGGGCCATTCGGATTGCACGCAGTACATAGCGTGCGGTGGCTGGAAATTTCTGCCAGCCTTGTGCGCTCTTGGCAGAAAGTCGCGCGTTAACGAGTGCCACGGGAACATCGCGCCGCGCACAGGCATCCAGTAGGTTAGGCCAGAGTTCAGATTCGATCAACACGCAAAGGTCGGGGCGCCAATGGGTAAGAAACCGCCCAACTGGCCCGACCCCGTCGAGCGGTCCAAACTGGTGAATGGCGGATCTGGGAATGCTGTGCGCCACTGCCTCGGCAGAAGTGGCTGTCCCAGACGTTAGCAGCAAATGCAGGTCTGGCGCAGTACGGGCGAGATGCGCCATCAAAGGCAGCACTGACTTTGCTTCGCCCACGCTGGCTCCATGTAGCCAGATCAGCTTTCCCAGGGGGCGGCTTTGGGTTGCGTGCCCCAGTCGTTCATGGGCGCGGTATGGCGTGACTCCGGCTTTGCGCAGCTTGGACACTGCGCGGCGCGCGGCAAAGGGCATAGCAATGACCGACAGTATTCTGTAAACGCGGAAGAGGGCCGTTGGCCGCATGGGTTCAGCCGCCTGTGTGGCTCATGTGGCGGGGCATTTGCCCGTCGAGCCTCTGTCGGGAGTAATCAAAATCATGACCTTTGGGCTTTAGTCTGATCGCCGCCCGAATGGCGTCTTCGAGCGGAGCGTCGGAAGAATAGTCGCGCAGGGGCGCACGCAAGTCAGCCATGTCTTCCTGACCAAGGCACAGGTAGATCTCGCCGGTGCAGGTCACACGGACCCGGTTGCAGCTTTCGCAGAAGTTATGACTGAGCGGGGTGATAAATCCTATTTTCTGACCTGTTTCTTCCAGCCTGACATAGCGGGCTGGGCCACCGCTGCGTTCTGCCAGCTCAGTAACGTTGTAATCGTCGTCATAGCGCGCCTGAACGTCCTTGAGCGACCAATACTGGCCAAGACGATCCTCGTTGCCAATGTCACCCATGGGCATAACCTCAATCCAGGTCAAATCCATATCACGCTCAGCGCACCACTGGGTAATGGTGGGCAGCTCGTCTTCGTTGAAGCCCTTGAGCGCAACAGCATTGATCTTGACTTTTAGACCGGCCGCTAGTGCTGCATCGACCCCGCGCAGCACCTGGGGTAAGCGGCCCCAGCGGGTAATGTCTGCAAATTTTTTCTCATCCAGCGTATCCAGTGAGATATTAACGCGGCGTACGCCTGCAGCGTACAGATCAGTCGCAAAACGCTCAAGCTGGCTGCCATTGGTTGTCAATGTCAGCTCTTTGAGCGCTCCACTGTCAAGATGGCGCCCTATCGACTGGAAAAAAGTAATAATATCGCGCCGGACCAAAGGCTCACCGCCGGTGATCCGCAATTTTTGCACACCAAGATCAACAAAAGTCGAACAAAGTCGATCAAGTTCTTCGAGGGTGAGCAACTCTTTCTTTGGCAGAAAGGTCATGTTTTCCGACATGCAATAGACACACCTAAAGTCACAACGGTCAGTGACCGACACCCGCAAATAGGTTATGGCGCGCTGAAATGGGTCGATCAAAGGGGTTGTCATAACACATAGTGGTAAGCATGGACATGCACGGCCGCAAGGGGCATTACGTATCAAACGATCAGGCATAACATACTGATTGAACCGTGTTTGATGTTGAAATCTAGGATTGCTCTAGGATTGCTATCGCTGAATTGCTTGCGAGAATATCAGGCTTCGTTGGGTATCTTCAAACCCCGTGATGGACTTGGAAATTATGGTGAAACTGTTCGAACTTTGCGCTTCGGTCTATTCCACCGTAACCGCGATATTCAAGTTGCGACGCTGGTCAACAATTATTCTTAACATGACAGTTGTTCAATGACCCAAGGAGCGCCTGAGTCACTTGGAAAAATAGGATAATGCACTTTGATAACAGTATTGTTCTCAGCAATCATTGTAACTCGTTTTAGCAAACGCATACCCTTTACCTCAAAAGTTGGAAGTTTCATTGCCTCACAGAATTTGAAATTTGCATCACTCAGCACTAAAAATGGTAAGTGAAGTCGCCCCGCCATTTCTTTCTGATATTCGTTATTCTGTGTGCTCATCCCAAATACATCAGCACCAAGCAGAGACAATTCAGCATGGTGATCTCTGAATGAACAACTCTGAGGGGTGCAACCTCTAGCGCCTGGAATTTCATCCCAACCTTCTGGCAATGGAACGCCTGGTTTTCCTGTCATGGGATAACAATAAACCACTGTTTTCCTAGTTTGCCCTGATAAGTTCACAATTGAACCATCTGTTGCAATTAGACCAATATCAGGCAGTTTCATGCCTATCAAATGGTCGCAAGCGCCATCGTCAATTGGTCTGGGAAGATCACTTGGCATGGTTTCATATGTCTTCATTTTCACCTTCCAACATCATGGGTGTTTTAAGAACAATTAGACTTGTATTCTTAATTTCAAATTCATGTCTATTATTCAACCTTTTATCACGCAATTTCTTCTTTTTCAAAACAGAAAAGACATGAGTGTTTTTGAACTCATGTCCTCTATGTGTGGTGTATCCATTTTCATTCAACCATTGTGCAATCTTCCGATAACCCATGCTTGATTCATGTTTTTGTTTAATGATTTGATAGAGCAATTCTTGATATTCAGAATAGTGTGAATACCAAAGGTGAGACGCCCTTAAAGTCACTGTAAAACAAAGGAAACCCTGAAGAAAATGTCGTCCGTTGGAGGCTACTCCACGGTTACCGATTTAGCGAGGTTGCGCGGTTGATCGACATCGGTCCCTTTGGCAACGGCTGTGTGATAGGCTAAAAGTTGTGCGGGCACAGCATAAAGGATGGGCGCTACAACATCAGGGCAGGCGGGCATTTCGATTGTCTCCCAAACGCCGTCGGCGGCTTCAGACAAGCCCTGCGCGTCGGATATCAACACCACTTTTCCTTTGCGCGCCATGACCTCTTGCATGTTTGAAACGGTCTTGTCGAATAATGTGTCTCGTGGGGCCATGACAACAACAGGTACATGTTTGTCGATCAGCGCAATTGGCCCGTGCTTCAATTCGCCAGATGCATACGCTTCAGCGTGTATATAGCTGATTTCTTTTAGCTTTAAAGCGCCCTCATGTGCGATTGGATACATAACTCCGCGGCCCAGAAAAAGGATGTCACGCGCTTCGGCCAGCTTTCGGGCTGTGTTCTGCATTGCGCTGCTACAATCGATCCCTTGAGCAATCAGCGCCGGTAAGCTGCGCAATGCGGAAATGTGGTCGGCCAGAGCGTTTGCTTCTAGCGTGCTACGGACCTGCGCGGCCTTCAGCGCGAGCATCAATAAGACGGTCAATTGGCAGGTGAATGCCTTGGTCGAAGCTACGCCGACCTCAACGCCTGCATGGATTGGAAGCACGATGTCACTTTCGCGGGCAATCGAACTTTCGGGAACGTTCACCACCGCGACAATTCCGTCCGCCTTGCCTTTGCAGTAGCGCAAAGCCGCGAACGTATCTGCGGTTTCGCCCGACTGGCTTACAAAGACGGCAAGCGTACGCGCCGGCACTGGCGGCTCGCGGTAGCGAAATTCAGAGGCCACATCGATTTCAACCGGCAGGCGGGCAATCTGTTCGAACCAATATTTCGCGGTCATGCAAGCCAGGTAAGCAGTCCCACAAGCCACCATTGTCACACGGTCGAAGGCTGTGAAATCGATGCCGGGTTCAGGAATAATCATGGTGTCATCGTTGGCCAGATAGTTGGCCAGAGTATTGGCCAGCACCGCAGGTTGTTCGGCGATTTCTTTGGCCATGAAATGTTTGTGGCCGGCTTTGTCAACGCGGGTGGCTTCGATTTGGATTTGCTGGACCTGTCGGTGCACAACGATGCCGTGTGCGTCGCTGATAACAGCGCCTGCACGGGTCACAACCGCCCGATCACCTTCTTCCAAATAGGTGATCTGATCCGTCAACGGTGCCAGCGCAATGGCGTCCGAACCAACAAACATTTCTCCATTACCGTGCCCAATGGCCAGAGGAGAGCCTTTGCGTGCAGCCACGATTAGATCGTCCTCGCCGTCAAACAGAAAGGCCAGCGCAAAAGCGCCCTGCAGCCGGTCAAGCGTGGCAAAGGCCGCATCTACGGGGCTCTTGCCTTGTGTCAGGTGATGCTGCGTTAAAAGAGCGACTGTTTCGGTGTCTGTCTCGGTCTTGAAATCAATGCCTAATAGCGCAAGCTCGGCGCGCAGATTACGAAAGTTTTCAATAATGCCGTTATGGACAACTGCCACTGAACCTGCCTGGTGGGGGTGGGCATTGTCTTTGGTGGGCGCGCCATGGGTTGCCCACCGGGTGTGCCCAATGCCTGCCTTGCCAGCCAACGGTTTGTGCACCAACAGGTCATTGAGATTTACAAGTTTGCCAATGGCACGCCTGCGGGCCAAGTTTCCTGCATTTACAGTGGCGATGCCAGCGCTATCGTAGCCGCGATATTCGAGCCGCTTGAGCGCTTCAACAAGGATCGGGGCGGCTTCATGATTGCCGAGAATTCCCACAATTCCACACATTTCAACTGCCTCTTTGCTGCTTGGCCTTTTTGGCCGTTAATATTTGAAATAATTTGCGTGCCATGCCCGACTTTTCAATTTGAGGTGCCCGGGCGAGCGCAAGTGCACCGTCCTCGACATCTGAGGTGATTACCGAACCCGCCCCTGTCATCGCCTCTTCGCCAATTGAAACGGGTGCGACAAGCATTGTGTTGGAGCCGATGAATGCACGTGCGCCGATCTCGGTTCGATGCTTCATGACGCCGTCATAGTTGCAGGTGATCGTGCCCGCCCCAATGTTGCTGGCCTCGCCTACGCTGGCGTCGCCGATGTAACTCAGGTGATTGACCTTGGCACCGGTATCGAGTGTCGTATTTTTTATCTCGACAAAGTTACCCACGCGCACGTTCTCGGCCAATTCCGCCCCAGGACGCAGTCTGGCATAGGGTCCTACGATGGACCCGCGCGCGACATGGCACCCTTCAAGGTGCGAAAAGGCGCGGATTGTGGCACCAGTTTCGACTGTGACGCCGGGGCCAAATACGACGTTGGGTTCCACGACAGCATCGCGACCGATAACAGTGTCCAGCGCAAGATAGACAGTGTCAGGTGCCATCAATGTGACACCGCTGTCCATCAACGCCTGCCGGGCGCGTATCTGGAATTTTTGATCGGCTGCGGCAAGTTCGGCCCGCGTGTTGATGCCAAGAGTTTCGTCTTCGTCACAAGTGACAACGGCTACTGCAAGGCCTCTTGTTCGTGCCAGCCGGGGTAGGTCGGTTAGATAATACTCGTTTTGCGCGTTTGTGTTGTCGAGCGCGCCAATCAGGTCAAACAGCATCGGTGCAGGCGCACACAAGACACCCGAGTTGCATAGCGTGATCGAACGCTCACTCTTAGTGGCGTCTTTGTATTCTACGATCCGTTCAAGTTGGCCGCCATTCATTACAAGGCGGCCATAGCGGCCTGGGTCGTCCGCTTCGAACCCAAGCACGGTTACATCGGCGGAGCTTTGTGCGAGCGCCTCGAGGGTTTCTGGGCGCACAAAAGGTGTATCGCCGAATAAAACGATCACGCGGCCCTCGAAGCCGTCTAATGTGTCGCGGGCTTGAGCCGTTGCATGGCCGGTGCCCAGTTGTTCCGCTTGCAGAACGACACGTGCTGAAGGATCGATATTCGATACAGATGCCGTCACCTGATCGGCACCAAACCCCGCCACAACGACGGTGTGAGCAGGATCTAAAATGGTGCCTGCGCGCATCGCGTGATGCAGCATCGGCGCACCTGCAATGGGGTGCAGGACCTTGGGAATATCCGAATTCATCCGTGTGCCTTTACCCGCGGCGAGGATGATCATTGCAACGTTCATACGAATTCTCTTTGTTTTTTCGTGAGTCCTGTTTATCCGCTTGAAGGCCACGTGCAAGCGCGGACGACATCAAACATAATTGCGGGTTGCAACACGGATTGGCGATTCATCGCCTGTGCTGCACTCATGAAGCGGGGGCTGGCATGGCGGCGGTGATTTTTGATCTGGATGGGACCTTGGCGGATACAAGTGGTGACTTGCTGGCTGCAGCGAACCATTGTTTCCGCGATATGGGGTTGGGTGACGTGCTTGGGCCGCAAGATGCGGGCATTGCCCTGCGTGGTGGACGGGCGATGCTGCGTGCTGGTCTGACCCGCGTTGATCATCTGGATGATGCTGTGGTTGATCGATATTACCCAATTCTTTTGGATGCTTACGGCGCTGCGATATCGGTGCATACCTACATCTATCCGGGTGCAATGGAAGCTATAAAAGTTCTGAAATCACAAGGCTATGGCGTGGGCATCTGCACCAACAAGCCCGCTGGGTTGGCAGATCAGCTGTTGCGTGATTTGGGCGTGCGTGACGTGTTTGGCAGCCTTGTGGGGGCAGATACCTTGCCCGTGCGCAAACCCGATCCCGCGCCGTTGTTAGAAGCTGCGCGTCGGTTGGGGGGCGATCCACGCGCCTGTATTCTGATCGGCGACAGTGATACAGACCGCAATACGGCCCGCGCAGCAGCGGTGCCATCGGTACTGGTTACCTTTGGACCAGCGGGTGGTGATATGGTCGCGCTGGAACCCGAGGCGTTGCTGGACGATTATTCCGCCTTGCCTGCGGTGACTGCCGCACTCATGCCGCGCTGATGTTGTGTTGTGAACTTCCGAATTTGGAATCGCGTCCGTGCACCTTGACGAAGTTAGAGGTACGCTTCACACAGTCGCAATGACAGAGTTTTTTACTGGAAGCTTCACCCAGCAAGAGCCGATCCCCGAGGCCGGAATTGAGGCCGCTGTGGCGATACTGCGCCATGGCAGATTGCACCGTTACAACACAGCACCCGATGAAATTTCGGAAACGGCACAGCTGGAACAGGAGTTCGCCGCGCGTGTCGGGGCGAGATACTGCCTTGCTGTGGCGTCGGGTGGTTACGCCATGGGCACGGCCCTACGCGCTGTCGGGGTCAAACCGGGAGATCCGGTTTTAAGCAACGCGTTTACATTGGCCCCTGTGCCAGGTGCCATAGCGTCGGTGGGGGCAGTGCCGATTTTTGTTGGTGTCACCGAAAGCCTTACGATCGATCTTGAGGATCTTGAGGCCAAGGCGGGTCAGGCGCGTGTTCTTTTGCTCAGCCATATGCGCGGTCATATTGCAGATATGGATCGTCTTATAGCGATTTGCGATGCCGCGGGTGTGATTGTGATCGAGGATTGCGCACACACCATGGGGGCCGCATGGAATGGTGTTCCGTCCGGTCGCCATGGGGCCATTGGATGCTATTCTTGCCAAACCTATAAACATGTAAACGCGGGCGAGGGGGGATTGCTGGTCACGGATGATCCGCATTTGGCTGCGACTTCGGTGATGTTATCGGGCAGTTACATGCTTTTTGAACGTCACCTCGCAGCGCCGCCGGTCGAGGCCTTTGCCGATTTGAAATACACCACGCCAAATATTTCGGGCCGAATGGATAATCTGCGCGCTGCGATTCTGCGCCCGCAGGTGGCCGATCTGGACACTCAGTGTACCCGATGGAACGCTCGGTATTGCGCGCTGGAAACAGGGCTGCGCAACACGCCTGGTCTGACCGTGATTGAGCGCCCGCCGCAAGAAACCATCGTAGGTTCATCCATCCAGTTCCTGTTGTTGGATTGGAATGCAGATGCCGTGCAGGATGTGATTAAACGGTGCTTAGTGCGCGGTGTAGAAATGAAGTGGTTCGGTGCTGCGGAACCCACAGCCTTTACCAGCCGATACGACAGTTGGCGCTATGCACCATCTGCGCCGATGCCGAATAGCGACCGAATTTTGGCAGGCATCGTCGACATGAGGGTGCCATTGACCTTCAGTCTGGATGACTGTGCGCTCATCGCTCGGATCATCCGGAGCGAAGTTTCTGCTGTCTATCAGGCACAGGCGTAGGTCGCTGCACGGTACTGATACCCAAAACGGATGCGCCGAATGACCTGAGCATTGCTTTGGTCGATTGGGCAAGTTTTTCGTCTACGAATATATTGTTGAAATTGATTGCTGGTTTCGATTTTTCCATTTTCCAAACTCTTGATCTTTGGCGCGTTTACAAAGCTGGACAGTTAACTTCATCTATCCTATTAATGAACAATCGTTCATTAAATTTGAGAGGCGCGCAATGTTCACTCATTCCATGCAATTTGACCTGGGCGAAGACGTCAATGCGCTGCGCGATATGGTACATCGTTGGGCACAGGAGCGGGTCAAGCCGATGGCGGCCCAGATTGACGCCAGCAACAGTTTTCCGCCTGAACTGTGGACGGAAATGGGCGATCTTGGTCTTCTGGGAATCACTGTCGAAGAAGAATTTGGCGGCTCGGGGATGTCGTATCTTGCACACACCGTTGCAGTTGAAGAGATCGCGCGCGCGAGTGCGTCAGTTTCGCTAAGTTACGGGGCGCATTCAAATCTTTGCGTGAACCAGATCAAATTGAATGGGACGCTGGAACAAAAGGCAAAATACCTGCCGGGCCTGATCAGTGGCCAACATGTGGGCGCGCTTGCCATGTCTGAGGCTGGTGCAGGATCAGACGTCGTATCGATGAAGTTGAGCGCTCAGAAACGCAACGACCGCTACGTTCTGAACGGCAATAAATACTGGATCACCAACGGGCCCGACGCCGACACGCTGGTGGTCTATGCCAAAACCGACATGGATGCAGGATCGCGCGGGATTACGGCCTTTTTGATTGAAAAATCGATGACTGGTTTCACCACATCGCCGCATTTTGACAAGCTTGGGATGCGCGGGTCAAACACCGCTGAACTGATCTTTGATGATGTTGAAGTGCCCTTTGAAAACGTCCTTGGCGATGAAGGGCGTGGCGTGGCCGTGCTGATGTCGGGGCTGGATTACGAACGCGTCGTGCTGGCCGGAATCGGGCTTGGGATCATGGCCGCCTGTCTCGATGAGATCATGCCATACATGGCAGAGCGCAAACAATTCGGCCAACCCATTGGATCGTTTCAGCTGATGCAGGGTAAGATTGCTGATATGTACACTGCGATGAATTCGGCGCGTGCCTACGTCTACGAGGTTGCTAAGGCTTGTGACCGGGGCGATGTGACCCGGCAGGATGCGGCGGCGTGTTGCCTGTATGCTTCGGAAGAGGCAATGAAACAGGCGCATCAGGCCGTTCAGGCCATGGGTGGGGCAGGGTTTTTAAGCGATGCCCCAGTGGCTCGTATTTTTCGCGACGCAAAGCTGATGGAAATCGGTGCAGGCACGTCAGAAATCCGGCGTATGTTGGTCGGCCGTGAACTGGTCACGGCGATGGATTAATGCAGCGGTTGCTTTGGTGGTTGCCCCTAGCCCTTTTCATAGTTTTTTCGGCAGGTCTTGGCCTGCGATATGGATGGTTGGCGATGACGACGACAGAGGCTGAAGTAATATCGCGATATGCTGAGAAATACTTAGACGACCGTTTGAATGATGGAACAATTGAAGGCGCAAGCCTTTTAGACTGTGTTGCATATCCCGGCCAAGAATCAGGGATATGGCTGCATATTTCATGCGGCCCAACGCCTTTTGACTCGTCCCGCCACTACAAATACGAAGTGAACCGCATTGGACAATTTATTCGCGGATGGAGCCCAAGTTCAGCAGGTATAAAACCGCGGACGCGGGGGGCACCTGAAACATGATGGAAACGTCACCGGTCAGTGAAGAATCTGCGACTGAGCCGTCTTGTCAAAATATGGCGGCACAGTGCCTTGCGCATCCGAATAATCGGGTGGCTATTGTCGATCTGACGGGCGGACGACGCTACGTTACGTATGGTGATCTGGCTGAAATGACTGACGGTATTGCCCAGATGTTAATGGAACGGGTGCGACCGGGCGATCGGGTGGGCGTGCTTTTTTCTCAGACCCCGTGGTGTGCTGCGGCCCATCTTGCGATCTGGAAAATTGGTTCAATATCAGTGCCTTTGTTTAAGCTCTTCAAGCACGATGCGTTGGCATCTCGGGTTCAGGATGCTGATGTTCGTTTGGTGTTGACTGATGCTGGTGGCGCGCAACTGCTTGGTGATCTTGCGGAACCGTTGCTGGCGCACGAGATTGGTACAGGTGGCCAGCCCGTGCCATTCGCGAACGTCACAGCACAAACGCCTGCGGTGTTGATTTATACATCTGGCACAACGGGTGCGCCCAAAGGGGCGTTGCATGGCCACGGCATACTGGCGGGCCATTTGCTGGGCGTTTCGCTTAGCCACGATGATCTGGGTGCGCCAGATGACTGTTTGTGGACACCTGCTGACTGGGCCTGGATCGGCGGGCTGTTTGATGTTTTGATGCCCGGGCTTGCATTTGGGGTTCCTGTGGTTGCCGCACGGATGCCAAAATTTAATGTAGACGATTGCTTGAATATCATTTCTGAAGCCTCTGTTCGAAATATATTTTTTCCTCCAACAGCTTTGCGCATAATGAAAGCGGCCGGCTGCTGTATCAAAGGTTTGCGATCTATTGCGAGCGGTGGCGAGCCGCTCGGGGCCGAGATGTTGGCATGGGGCCGCGCGGCATTTGGTGTTACAATAAACGAATTTTATGGCCAGACCGAATGCAACATGGTGGTGTCAAGCTGTGCTGCGCGCTTTGCGCCACGCCCTGGTTTCATGGGGCGACCCGTTCCCGGGTTCGACGTGGATGTGATTGATGCGCATGGCAGGCCAACAGGTCAAGAAGGCGACATTGCCGTGCGCCGGGGGGCACCCTCAATGATGCTCGAATACTGGAATAGGCCACGCGAAACTGCAGCCAAGTTTCGTGGTGACTGGATGCTCACGGGGGATCGTGGGCGGCGAGACGGGCCCGAAATACAATTTGTCGGACGCGAGGATGACGTAATCACAAGTGCCGGTTACCGGATCGGCCCGGCAGAGATTGAGGATTGCCTTCTGACCCATGCGAGCGTGGCGACGGTTGGTGTTGTCGGCAAGCCTGATGTGACACGCAACGAGATCGTAAAAGCCTATGTTGTGCGCAAACCTGGGGCGGAGGTGACAGTAAAAGAGCTGCAGGATTTTGTAAAAGAACGGCTTGCAACCTATTTATACCCAAGAGAAATTGATTTTCTTGATGCGCTGCCGATGACAGTGACGGGCAAGGTGATCCGCCGGGCGCTTAAGGCGCGTGCAGCAAAAGAGATTGGAGAGACGTCATGAAACTGAACTCGCAGGCTTTGACCGGCTCAGAGACCTTTCGTGCCAACACGCATGCGCATCTTGCCGCGCTCAAAGAGGTGCAGGCAGCTGCGGAAGCAGCCGCACAGGGTGGTGGCGAAAGATCGCGGGCGCGTCACGTCAGTCGTGGCAAGATGCTGCCGCGTGAGCGGGTGGCAAACCTTCTTGATCCGGGCTCGCCCTTTCTTGAGGTAGGGGCGACGGCAGCTCACGGTCTTTATGACGGCGCGGCCCCATGTGCAGGAGTTATTGCTGGGGTCGGACAGGTCATGGGGCGCGAGGTCATGGTGGTGTGCAACGATGCCACCGTAAAAGGCGGTACGTATTACCCGATGAGTGTCAAAAAACATCTGCGCGCTCAAGAGATTGCCGAGCAAAACCACCTGCCCTGCATTTATCTGGTGGACAGCGGCGGGGCGAACCTGCCCAATCAAGACGAAGTCTTTCCCGACCGCGATCATTTTGGCCGTATCTTTTTCAATCAGGCGCAGATGAGCGCCAAGGGCATTCCGCAGATCGCAGTTGTCATGGGGTCGTGCACGGCGGGTGGGGCCTATGTGCCCGCAATGTCTGACGTGACAATCATCGTTAAGGATCAGGGCACCGTATTTCTTGCCGGTCCGCCCTTGGTCAAGGCAGCAACCGGCGAGATCGTCAGCGCCGAAGATCTGGGCGGTGGCGATGTGCACACACGCTTGTCGGGTGTTGCAGACTATCTGGCCGAAGACGACGCGCACGCACTGGCACTGGCCCGGCGCAGCGTCGCCAACCTCAATTTTTACCGGCCCGCCGGCGTCACCCTGCAAAGCCCTGAAGACCCCGCTTATGACCCGGACGAGATGTTAGGCGTGGTGCCTGCGGATCTGCGCACGCCCTATGACATCCACGAGGTTATCGCGCGCATTGTCGACGGGTCGCGCTTTGATGCGTTCAAGGCGCGGTTTGGAGAGACGCTGGTGTGCGGCTTTGCGCATATCAAAGGCTGTCCTGTTGGTCTCATTGCAAACAACGGCGTGCTTTTTTCCGAAGCGGCCCAAAAGGGTGCGCATTTCATCGAATTGTGTTCGCAACGTCGCATTCCGCTGGTGTTTTTGCAAAATATCACGGGGTTCATGGTGGGCCGGAAATACGAGAACGAAGGTATCGCGCGCCATGGTGCCAAGATGGTGACAGCAGTGGCCACCACGTCAGTTCCCAAGGTGACTATGCTTGTGGGCGGATCCTTTGGCGCGGGCAATTACGGCATGGCCGGGCGCGCCTATTCTCCGCGTTTTTTGTGGTCATGGCCCAATTCGCGGATCAGCGTCATGGGGGGGGCGCAGGCTGCGGGCGTGCTTGCCACCGTGAAGCGCGATGCAATCGAGCGCGGCGGCGGGTCGTGGTCAGACGCAGAAGAAGCGGCCTTCAAACAGCCAACCATCGATATGTTCGAAGAACAGGCCCATCCGCTTTATGCGTCCGCGCGGCTTTGGGATGATGGCATCATCGATCCGCGCAAAGCCAGAGATGTTCTGCATTTATCGCTGAATGCTGCCCTTAATGCCCCGATAGAGGAAACACGCTTTGGCGTGTTCCGGATGTGATCATGCGCATTCGGCTAAAGACCGCAAAAAAGCCGTATCCAACCGCAAGAGGTTCTTATGTTTGACACGATCCTGATTGCCAACCGGGGCGAAATTGCCTGTCGGGTGATGAAATCGGCGCAGGCCATGGGGGTGAGGTGCGTGGCCGTTTATTCGGATGCGGATGCACGGGCCAAACATGTGGCGATGGCGGATGTTGCGATGCATATCGGCGGCTCAGCTCCGGCTGACAGCTATTTGTGTGGCGATGCCATCATTCAGGCGGCATTGGACACCGGGGCACATGCGATCCATCCGGGCTATGGGTTTCTTTCAGAAAATCCGGATTTCGTTGAAGCGGTTGAGGCTGCAGGCCTGACCTTCATTGGCCCTTCGGCGCAGGCCATCCGCGCCATGGGGCTCAAGGATGCGGCCAAGGCCTTGATGATCAATGCCGGGATACCGGTCGTGCCGGGTTATCATGGTTCGGACCAGTCAGACGATGTTTTGGCCACGCAAGCGGATAAGATAGGCTTCCCGGTTCTGATCAAAGCGGTTGCAGGGGGGGGCGGCAAAGGCATGCGTCTGGTGGCGCATCCCGCAGATTTCGCATCAGCGCTCGACAGTGCCCGCAGCGAGGCGCGCACAGCGTTTGCCAACGCAGATGTTCTGGTTGAAAAATTCGTGAATCAGCCCCGCCATATCGAAGTTCAGATTTTTGGAGATGGCAACACGGCCGTCCACTTGTTTGAACGTGACTGTTCGCTGCAACGACGCCACCAGAAGGTGATCGAGGAAGCACCCGCACCGGGCATGACGCGTGACATGCGCGATGCCATGGGGCAGGCCGCGGTCAAGGCGGCCGTGGCCATCGGTTATGCTGGGGCTGGCACGGTCGAGTTTATCGTTGACGGGTCCGGCCCACTGCGCACGGACGGGTTTTACTTCATGGAAATGAACACGCGGCTTCAGGTCGAACACCCGGTCACCGAAGCCATCACAGGCGTTGACCTTGTCGAGTGGCAATTGCGCGTTGCCGCCGGTGAGGGTTTGCCCGCCCAGCAAAAGGATCTGACCATTACCGGACATGCATTCGAGGCGCGCTTGTATGCAGAGGACGTGCCAGCCGGTTTCCTGCCCGCAACAGGCACCCTGAGCCACCTGTCATTCCCAGATATGGCACGCGCCGACAGCGGCGTGCGCGCGGGCGATGCCATCAGCCCGTTCTATGATCCGATGATCGCCAAAGTAATCGTGCATGGGCCAACCCGTGCAATCGCGCTCAGGCGGTTGTCACGTGCTTTGGCGCAAACCGAAGTGGCTGGAACGGTCACCAATCTGGGGTTCCTTGGGGCACTGGCCAATCACAAAGGCTTTGCCCGAGGAGAGGTAGATACTGGCCTGATTGCCAGAGATATCGCTGCGCTGACGCAACAAACGCAACCGCAGGCACATCACATCGTAGCGGCAGCAATGGCACTGACCTGTTTGGACAAGCCTCAGGCAGCGGCTGGGTTCTGTTTGTGGCAACCTTTGCGTAGTGCAGTCGCCCTTGATGCGGGCGAAAGTCGTCTTGATCTACAAGTAGAAGTACGTGCGCCGGATTGGCAACTGTGGCACGTGGATGGGGCCCAGATCACCGCCGAATGCCACGATGGGCGATGGAAAATCGATGGTCATTGGGCGGCGCAGGTCGTTGTTTCAGGCGCGGATGTGACCGTGTTCGATGGCGCAGCCTTTGGGTTTCGGGAGGTCGACCTGTTAGATGTAGTGACAAGCGCTGTTGGTGACGGTTCGGTGATCGAGGCTCCGATGCCGGGGCTTTTGAAAGAAATGTTCGTAAGATCAGGTGACATGGTATGCAAAGGTGACCGTCTCGCTGTTCTAGAGGCAATGAAAATGGAACATGCATTGTTGGCGGCGCGCGATGGTATCGTGACCGAGGTTCTTGCCGAGACAGGCGATCAGGTCACGGCGGGTGCAGCGCTCGTTCGTTTGGAGGAACAAACATGATCACATTGCACCACTGCCCGCAGTCGCGATCGATGCGAACTTTGTGGTTGCTGAACGAGTTGCCTGTTGAATTTAAGGTGGTTGTGCACCCTTTTGATAAATCGCTGCGCCGGCCGGAATACTTAAGCGTCAGCCCCGCTGGACGGGTGCCCGCGCTTGAGATCGGGGGGCAGCGGATGTTCGAAACTGGCGCTATTACAGAATACTTGTGCGAAAGGTTCAGCCCCGAGGGCTTGGGGCGCCCTGCCGGCAGCCCGGATCGTATGGACTGGCTGATTTGGGTCCATTTTGCCGAAACAATCAGCCAACACGCGGCTGCGCTGACGCAGCAACATGTTGTGCTTTACCAAGATCACATGCGCAGCCCAATTGTGATGAAGATCGAAGCCGCGCGAATCGCTAAATGTTATGACGCCCTTGAGGCATGTCTGACGGACCCGGAAGAGCATCGCGAGTACCTGTTAAGCTCAGGGTTTTCGGCTGCAGATATTTCGGTGGGGCAGGCAGTCTATATGGCGCAGCACTTTACGCCTTTGGATGATCACCCTGCGGTGGCAAAATGGTATGCAAACATAACAAAAACAGCGTCCTTTAAAGTCAGTTTGCCAACGGATGATGAACGGCTCTATGGTCAGAGCTTCTATCCAGCTTGGGAGGCATAAATGGTTGGTGCGGTCGAAATATATGAAGTTGGGCCGCGCGACGGTCTGCAGAGCGAACCCGGTGAGATCACGGTTGCAGACAAAGTTGCTTTGGTGAACCGGCTCAGCGAGGCCGGGTTTCGTCGGATCGAATGCGCAAGCTTTGTAAGTCCGAAACATGTGCCGCAAATGGCGGGCAGTGCCGACGTTCTGGCCGGTATCACCCGCGCCAAGGGCGTGCGCTATGCAGCCCTGACCCCAAACATGCAAGGATTTGATGCAGCGCGTGCTGCTGGAGCAAATGAGATTGCTGTGTTTGGCTCTGCGAGTGAAGGATTCTCGCGGGCCAATATCAACGCATCGATTGCTGAATCGTTGGAACGGTTCGGCTCCGTGATTGATGCGGCACGTGCCATTGATTTACCGGTGCGTGGGTATGTGTCTTGCGTGGTGGAATGCCCCTATGATGGCGCCGTTGATCCCGGTGACGTGGCGCGTGTTGCCGACCAGCTTTTTGCCATGGGATGCCATGAAATCAGCCTTGGCGATACAATCGGTCGCGGTCATCCAGACGCGATTGCGCGGATGTTGCTTGCGGTGCGTGACGTGGTGCCTGTGGGGCGTTTGGCAGGGCATTATCACGACACCGAAGGGCGTGCGATTGACAACATCGACGCCTCTCTCAGCTTGGGCATGCGGATATTTGATGCGGCCGTCGGTGGTTTGGGCGGGTGTCCCTTTGCGCCGGGTGCCGCTGGAAATGTTGCGACCGAAGCGGTTGCCGCGCATCTGGCCCGGCTTGGATATGACACCGGCCTTTCACTGGACAAGATTGAACAGGCGGCAGATATGGCGCGCGCAATGGGCCGCTAGCGCATCGAAAACTTAACGGACTTTCAATTGGTTCCCGGTCGGAAATCGTTGCCGCGCTGAGCAAAAGGAGCACCACATGACCGAGACACTCTCTATCTCTAGAGACGCGCGCGGCGTTGCACTGCTGACACTGAACAGGCCTGACAAGCACAATGCTCTAAGCGCCCAAATGATTGCTGAATTAACCCGGGCCGCTGCCGATCTTGGCGCGTCAAGTGATGTGCGCGTGGTCGTCTTGACCGGGGCTGGTAAAAGCTTTTGTGCAGGCGGTGATCTGGCCTGGATGCAAGAGCAGATGCGTGCAGATCCTGAAACGCGCGGTCGCGAGGCGGCCAAACTCGCACATATGCTGCAGGCTTTAAACACAATGCCCAAGCCCCTGATTGGGGCACTTCAGGGCAACGCATTTGGTGGTGGCGTGGGTATGGCGGCTGTTTGTGATGTGGCGATTGGTGTGGATCATCTCAAAATGGGTCTAACCGAGACTCGGCTCGGCATTATTCCGGCAACCATCGGCCCCTATGTGCTTGCGCGGGTGGGCGAAGGTCGCGCGCGACGGGTATTCATGTCGTCGCGCCTGTTCGACGCCGCGGAGGCACAAAATCTGGGCTTGTTGGCCAACGTTGTCCCGGCCAATGCGCTTGCAGCGGCTATCGAGGCCGAGGTTACACCCTATCTGTCCTGTGCGCCCGGTGCGGTTGCTGCGGCCAAGGCATTGGCGCGAAGCCTTGGGCCACGTATTGATCCGCAGACAATTGACATGACCATTGAGGCGCTGAAAACCCAGTGGGAAACCGCTGAAGCAGCAGAAGGCATCGACGCGTTCTTTGCAAAACGCAAAGCGGCATGGGTGGTGTAATCTTATATTTTTCAACGAAAAACTGTCACTTGCCGCAGGCAGATCAGCCCTGCAAACGGCTGTGAAGTAATAAGCTGCGATCAAGGGCGGGATTGAACAGCCCGCGGTAGAGTAGAAACGCTTTAAACTAGCGCAAAGACCGCAAAGCCATACGACTTATAGTAATCAGAGTGATCCAAGTGGTTTTGATTGGCTGCCCTGCTGTGTTTTGTGCACTTGCCCTTTGCTTATCAATTCTACCGCACGCCCTGAAATTAAAAGATGGTACAGATTTGATCGCGTCAGATTAGTGAATGGTTAAAAGCTGACCATCGCGGGGCATTTCAATCAAAACGCCTCCAGTTTTTCACCGCTGCGGCACCTTGCCTTTATTGACCCTGCCGAGCGTGGGGCGTACACCCTGCTTCAGTCAACTTTGCCGCTTGACCATGGGCGCGCGTTACTGCGCGCAGAAAAGGAGCCACACTTGGAAGAGATGCTGCGGGAGTACCTCCCAATTCTCGTTTTTCTGGCGGTCGCCATCGGCCTAGGTCTTGTTCTGATTCTGGCTGCTGTCATCATTGCGGTGCGCAACCCGGACCCAGAAAAAGTGAGTGCGTATGAATGCGGTTTCAACGCCTTTGATGATGCACGGATGAAGTTTGATGTTCGGTTCTATCTTGTGTCGATTCTGTTCATCATTTTTGATCTGGAAATAGCCTTTTTGTTCCCGTGGGCCGTCGCATTCCAAGACGTGAGCATGGTCGGCTTCTGGTCGATGATGGTGTTCCTTGGCGTGCTGACTATTGGTTTTGCTTACGAGTGGAAGAAAGGGGCGCTGGAATGGCAATAACGGACACCGGATCGCTTGCGCCCGCCCATGCCGGTGGTGACAAGGATCATGCAACCCAAGCGCTTAATGCCGAGCTTCAAGATAAAGGCTTTTTGCTCACCTCGACGGATGACATCATTAACTGGGCGCGCACCGGTTCGTTGCACTGGATGACGTTCGGGCTGGCATGTTGTGCTGTCGAGATGATGCACACGTCAATGCCGCGTTATGATCTGGAACGCTTCGGCACGGCACCGCGCGCATCGCCCCGTCAGTCGGATTTGATGATCGTCGCGGGCACCCTCACCAACAAGATGGCACCCGCCCTACGCAAAGTCTACGACCAGATGCCAGAGCCGCGCTATGTCATTTCGATGGGGTCCTGCGCCAACGGCGGTGGCTATTACCACTATAGCTATTCGGTTGTGCGTGGTTGTGACCGGATCGTACCGGTGGACATCTATGTGCCGGGCTGCCCGCCCACGGCCGAGGCGCTGCTGTATGGCATCATGCAGTTGCAACGTAAAATCCGCCGCACGGGCACCATCGTCAGGTAATCCGGGGTCGGGTTCGCCAAAGTAAGGAGTGACAATGTCAGAAGCACTGAAAGAGCTTGGCGCTTACATCGAAGCCAAACGCCCCGACTGCGTTCTGTCTTGGAATGTATCTCAAGGCGAGCTGAACGTTGATGTAGCCCCGTCCAGCATCAACGGAATGGTTGAGTTTCTCAAAGCCGACGCCACATGCCGGTTTTCGTCATTGGTTGATATCACCGCGGTGGATTATGCTGGTCGGGCCAAACGGTACGATGTCGTCTATCACTTTCTGTCGATGTACCAAAATCAGCGCATCCGCTTGCGCGTATCGATCCGCGAGGATCAGATGGTGCAGTCCATCGTGGATGTGCACCCCTCCGCCAACTGGTTTGAACGAGAAGTTTTTGACATGTTCGGCATCTTGTTTTCCGGCCACCCCGATCTGCGCCGCATCCTGACGGATTATGGTTTTCGCGGGTATCCATTGCGCAAGGATTTCCCCACGACCGGCTACACCGAGGTGCGCTATGACGAAGTTGAAAAACGGGTGGTCTATGAACCTGTAAGCCTTGTGCAGGAATACCGCCAATTCGATTTCATGTCACCCTGGGAAGGAGCCGAATATATCCTGCCCGGAGATGAAAAAGAAGCGGAGGCGAAATAGTGGGCATGCTTTGGTGGCTTTTGATTGCAGCGGCAAGCATCATCCCGATGTTCAAGCTGCTTCCACATTTTGGGATCAACCAATATTGGGCGCTGTTCTGCATTTTGCCTGTTGGCACCATCGTGTTGCTATGGCTGATGGCGATGAAGCTGCAAGAACTGGAGAAAAGCTGATGGTTGTGTTCTCACAGCTCACAGAGCGCCCCTGTCGCGCTATTCGCCCTCAGCACTTGTACCGGTCGGTGGCGAGGAAATATTATTTTACAGCACCGAAACAGCGGTAAAGGGGTATCGATATGATGGACGGTTCGAAATTTGACGATGCTCTCACGGGCGAACAAAAAATTCGGAATTTCAACATCAACTTTGGCCCCCAACACCCCGCAGCACACGGGGTTCTGAGGCTGGTGCTTGAGCTGGATGGTGAAGTTGTCGAACGCTGTGATCCGCACATCGGTCTGCTTCACCGGGGCACCGAAAAGCTTATGGAGTCGCGGACATACCTGCAAAACCTTCCCTATTTTGACCGCCTCGATTATGTCGCTCCGATGAATCAGGAACATGCGTGGTGTCTTGCAATCGAAAAGCTGACGGGTGTTGAAGTGCCGCGTCGTGCGTCACTGATCCGAGTTCTTTATTCCGAGATCGGTCGCGTGCTAAATCACCTGCTGAACGTTACAACACAAGCGATGGATGTGGGCGCCCTGACGCCGCCGCTTTGGGGCTTTGAAGAGCGTGAAAAGTTGATGTTCTTTTACGAACGGGCTTGCGGTGCGCGGCTGCATGCTGCGTATTTCCGACCCGGCGGTGTGCATCAGGACCTGCCCGACGACCTGCTGAACGATATTGAAGAATGGGCGCATGAATTCCCAGCGCGCCTTGACGATATCGATGCTTTGCTGACTGAAAACCGCATCTTCAAACAGCGCAATGCCGACATTGGCATCGTTACCGAAGAAGACATCCAGACCTATGGCTTCTCCGGTGTCATGGTGCGCGGGTCGGGACTAGCGTGGGATTTGCGCCGGTCACAACCTTATGAATGCTATGACGAATTTGTTTTTCAGATCCCGGTGGGTAAGAACGGTGATTGCTACGACCGTTACCTGTGCCGCATGGAAGAGATGCGCCAATCGGTCAGTATTATCAAACAAGCCATCGCCAAACTGCGTGAGGCCCCCGGTGACGTACTCGCGCGGGGCAAGATCACGCCGCCCGCGCGCTCGGACATGAAAACCTCAATGGAAAGCTTGATCCACCACTTCAAGCTCTACACCGAGGGGTTCCACGTCCCCGCTGGCGAAGTGTACTGCGCCGTCGAAGCTCCCAAGGGAGAGTTCGGTGTCTATCTGGTGGCCGATGGGTCCAATAAACCCTACCGATGCAAAATCCGTGCGCCCGGTTTTCTGCATTTGCAGGCGATGGACTATATCAGTACCGGGCACCAACTGGCAGACGTTGCCGCAATCATCGGTACAATGGATGTCGTCTTTGGAGAAATTGACCGGTGATCTAACTTCATCTTGCTAAGTAAACTCCCGCCGGAGGCTCCGACGCCTCAGCCACACTAAGGGTTCATAAGAATGCTCCGCCGTCTCCACCACGATCAACCCGAAACCTTTGCCTTTACGCCCGCCAACAAGGCTTGGGCCGAAGCGCAGATCACCAAATATCCTGAGGGCCGGCAGGCCAGCGCGATCATTCCGCTGCTGTGGCGGGCACAAGAGCAGGAAGGGTGGTTGACCCGCCCAGCGATCGAGGCGGTGTGCACCATGCTCGACTTGGCCTTTATCCGAGGGCTTGAGGTTGCGTCCTTCTACTTTATGTTTCAGTTGCAACCCGTAGGTTCTGTGGCACATATACAAGTTTGCGGTACTACGTCCTGTATGATCTGCGGCGCCGAAGATCTGGTTGGCCTGTGCAAGAAAAAGATTGCGCCAAAACCACATCAACTGAGCGCCGATGGCAAGTTCAGCTGGGAAGAGGTAGAGTGCCTTGGGTCGTGTACCAACGCTCCAATGGCCCAGATCGGCAAAGACTACTACGAAGACCTGACAGCGGAAAAGATGAGCGCGCTGATCGATACTTTGGCCGCAGGTGATGTACCCACACCCGGCCCTCAAAATGGCCGCTATGCGGCAGAGCCTTTGCACGGACTGACAACGCTCAAGGAATTTGACAGCGGGCAAACCAAGTACAACGCCTCGGTTCAGTTGGCAACGGATATAGGTGATACTGTCAAACGCATCGACGGCACCGAAGTGCCCTTGTTGGCCCCATGGCAGGGCAAATCCGCCAATATGGTTGCAAAGCCCGCAGGAGCGAAATCCACAAAAACAGCAGGCAAGGCAAAGACGGCACCTAAAGTCGCGGGCAAAAAACCTGCAATGCTGCGCGCCGCGCGCGCAAGTGGTGCGGACACATTAACGGATATCAAAGGTGTCGGACCAAAGCTTGCGCTCCTGCTGAATGAAATGGGCGTTTATCATTTTGACCAGATTGCTGCTTGGACAACGCACGAGGTTGCTTGGATCGATCAGAACCTGAAGGGTTTCAAGGACCGTGCCACCCGTGACAAATGGGTCACGCAGGCCAAAGGCTTGACTGAATGAGGCTGAAAAGAAATTCCCAACAATGCAAAAAAAGACGCTAACAATGATGTTTGATAAATCCTGACAACGTGAAGGGGACAGTGATGGACAAAAATCAAGGTATGATAAGCTGCGCGGTAGGCTGTTGGCTTGTGGCACTTCTCGGTGGTATTTTGGCGGCCGGCCTTTTGATTGCATTGGGAAGCTGGAGCTTTACCCAAGGCATATTCATCGGTTTTGTGGTGTTTGGTTTGGGCGGTTTGCTGCTCAGCGTTATGATGTGCCGTCCGTTGCCTGCCATTGGCGCGACAACCGTAAAAACATCTGTAGATGATACATCAGCCAGCGTTGCAACCGGCTCTGCGGCTGATGCTGCTGCATCGGAACAGGAAGCGTCAGCGCCAGCGCCAGCTGTGACGCCGTCTAAACAGTTGCTTGGGCAGCAAGACCTCGCTTCCCGTAAGGGCGAGTGGAAATATCACGCTGACAGCGGCGCAACTGGTGCACCGAGCCAAGCAGCGAGTGTCGCGCCCGCGGCATCAAATGCTGTAGGCGAAGGTGGGTCAGACAATCTGACGAAGATGAAGGGTGTTGGCCCCAAGCTCGCGGCGGTGCTGAATGAAAACGGCATCGAACGTTTTGATCAGATCGCACGTTGGGGTGCGGATGATGTGAAATGGGCTGATGAAAGCCTCAAAGGGTTCAAGGGCCGTGCAACCCGTGACAACTGGGTCGAACAGGCCAAAGCCTTAGCCAAAGGCTAAGCCAAACAGAGGGGCGTTTACGAACGTCGGAATATTATGGGGCAGGGCCAGAGGCCATCCAACAAAGCAAGCCGGCGTTTGGCGCTGGTCATTGCGGGCATGGGTGTGCTTTGGGTCTGCTCGAATTTTGCGGGGTCGTATCTGGGCTGGTCCAATCGGACCCGTGCCTTGTTTGACCTTGCCGCTTTGGCCGGGTTTGGCTGGGCATTTTGGATTGCAATCGGGATCTGGCGCAGCCGCCAGAATGACAAGGATTAAGTGCGCATGCTTGCTGACAAGGATCGGATCTTTACCAACCTTTATGGAATGCACGACAGAACGCTAAAGGGCGCGCAGTCGCGGGGGCATTGGGATGGAACCGACAAGTTGATCCAGAACGGCCGCGACTGGGTCGTTCAAGAGATGAAGGACAGTGGCTTGCGCGGTCGTGGCGGCGCTGGTTTCCCGACTGGACTGAAGTGGTCTTTCATGCCAAAGGAAAGTGATGGGCGTCCTGCGTATCTTGTTGTGAACGCAGACGAATCTGAGCCGGGCACCTGTAAGGATCGCGAGATCATGCGCCATGATCCGCACACCCTGATCGAAGGTTGTCTGATTGCGTCGTTCGCGATGAATGCGCATGCGTGCTACATCTACATTCGCGGCGAATACATCCGCGAGAAAGAGGCGCTTCAAGCCGCCATTGACGAGGCTTATGACGCAGGTCTTGTTGGCCCGAACGCTGCCGGGTCGGGCTGGGATTTTGACATTTATCTGCACCACGGCGCCGGGGCGTATATTTGTGGTGAAGAAACTGCTTTGCTGGAATCTCTAGAGGGCAAAAAAGGTATGCCAAGGATGAAGCCACCGTTTCCTGCGGGTGCTGGGCTTTATGGGTGTCCGACCACTGTGAACAATGTGGAATCGATCGCGGTCGTGCCAACAATCTTGCGTCGAGGTGCGTCTTGGTTTTCGGGATTTGGCCGTCCCAACAATGCTGGCACCAAGCTTTTCGCGATCTCGGGGCACGTAAACAACCCTTGTGTCGTCGAAGAGGCGATGAGCATCTCATTCGAAGAACTGATCGACAAACATTGCGGCGGCATTCGCGGTGGGTGGGACAACCTCAAGGCGGTTATTCCCGGCGGCTCGTCCGTGCCTTGTGTGCGCGGCGAAAACATGCGCGACGCGATCATGGATTTTGATGCACTCAAGGAAAAAGGTTCGTCGCTGGGTACCGCCGCCATTATCGTGATGGACGAAAGCACCGATATCATCAAAGCGATATGGCGGTTGTCAAAGTTCTATAAACACGAAAGCTGCGGCCAGTGCACACCCTGCCGCGAAGGCACTGGATGGATGATGCGTGTGATGGATCGTTTGGTCCGCGGCGAAGCGGAAGTGGAAGAGATCGATATGCTGCTTGATGTGACCAAACAGGTCGAAGGGCACACCATTTGCGCGCTTGGGGATGCGGCGGCCTGGCCGATTCAAGGATTGATCAAAAACTTCCGGGGCGAAATTGAGGACCGGATCAAACACAAGCGCATAGCTGCGGAATAGATTTTGCGTTTGGCCTTTTATTGGGTCGCAAGCCGCCATAATCTTATCCAGGCGTTTGTGTTGCATTAGCTCGGGTGTATCGAATTGAAGCCTGTCGAACAGACGAGCATTGCAAAATGAGGTTAATTGCTAGGGCTTTTGCGGGTTTATGTGCTGCTATATCCTTTAGCCAAGACATGAGGGGGCAGCTTTTGCTTTTGCAATCCGGCGGCAGAACAGATCACGTCTTTGGTTGGATACATTTGTAAGATGTGCAAGGTTTACGCATCCAAGGCGCACGCATTGGCGGAGATAACAAGAAAATGATCAAGATCAAAACCCTTACCCTGACTGACATGCGCTCGACGCTTTTGGTTGTCACAGTTTTGCTCGCGGCGTTGATGTTGACAGCTTGCGAGCAACGCAAGGCGGACAAAATCGCCTTTGATGGCGTTTACTTCCGATCGACGGCCAACAAACTTGACAAAAAGCGTTATCGATTTGAGGTTTCGGTCGCGCCGGCCTCATCCTCGATCGCGGGAGCGCGCGAGGCAGGGCGTTACGAGGCGACGCGGTTCTGCATCGAGAACCAAGGAACATCGAGAGTGGACTGGCAAGACGGCCCGGATGCTCCAGACGAAGCGTTGATAATTAACAACGATCGTCTTGTTATGCGTGGTACCTGCGCACCTTGATCGCCTGCTGTACGCACAACGCTGCATTTCATGCTGGCAGCTTGTGCAATGGGTTGCTATTGCATATCCAAACAGTGCTTTCCAACATGGCGTTGCTACGGCGTAACAAGTGGAGAGACGTGATGCGCGCGATGACTATGGCTTTGATGGTTTGTATTACAACGGCGGGGGCTTCGGCAAAGCCACATTTGCGCGATGTGCCCGAAATTGACGGCACTTTGCTGCACATTGGCATAGCCAATTCCATTCGCAAGAATTGTCCGGATATTTCGGCTCGGATCCTTCGGGCGACGCGTGTAATCTTTGGCGTCAAGAAACAGGCTCGTGATTTGGGCTATACCGAGGAAGAGATTGACGCATATCGCAATTCAGACGTGGAAAAAACCCGACTAAAAGCTTTACGCGCGAAATACTTAGCGGGTGCCGGGGTTGAAGCTGACCAGCCTCAGACGTTTTGCGATCTGGGTCGGGCAGAGATAGAAAAAGGGGGCCGGATAGGCACCCTTTTAAGAATGGATTAAGTAATGGTGTCGGCCAAACTCACATCTGCCCCTTGCGCTGCACTTTCGCTTGAAGCACTTAGCTGCGCAACACCAACCCATCAGGGCGCTGCACTTGGGTGTCTTGATGCAGCCGACCGCATTTTTTTGAAGGAGACGTGAGGCGCATGACCAACCTCCGCAAGATCATCATCGATGGAACCGAAGTGGAAGTGGACGGGGCAATGACCCTGATTCAAGCCTGCGAGGAAGCGGGCATAGAAATTCCGCGTTTTTGCTATCATGAGCGTCTGTCGATAGCGGGTAACTGCCGCATGTGTCTGGTCGAAGTTGTTGGCGGTCCGCCAAAACCTGCAGCCTCGTGTGCGATGCAGGTTAGGGATTTACGCCCCGGTCCCGAAGGAGCGCCACCCGTCGTCAAAACCAATTCACCCATGGTGAAAAAGGCCCGAGAGGGTGTGATGGAATTTCTGCTGATAAACCATCCGCTGGACTGTCCCATTTGCGATCAGGGCGGTGAGTGTGATCTGCAGGATCAGGCGATGGCGTATGGGGTCGATTTCAGCCGTTTCCGCGAACCCAAGCGCGCGGTAGATGATCTGGATCTGGGCCCGCTGGTTGAAACCCACATGACCCGTTGCATTTCCTGCACGCGCTGCGTGCGGTTCACAACCGAAGTGGCAGGGATCACGCAGATGGGCCAGACGGGCCGGGGTGAAGACAGCGAGATCACATCGTATCTTGGTGAAACCCTCGATTCGAATTTGCAGGGCAACATCATTGATCTGTGCCCGGTGGGTGCGCTTGTGTCCAAGCCCTATGCCTTTACTGCGCGCCCGTGGGAATTGACCAAGACCGAAAGTATCGATGTGATGGATGCGCTTGGCGCGTCCATCCGAGTGGATACAAAAGGGCGCGAAGTTATGCGCTTTTTGCCATTGAACCACGATGGCACTAATGAGGAATGGATCTCGGATAAAACGCGCTTTGTGTGGGACGGACTGCGTCGCCAACGGCTGGATCGACCCTATATCCGTGAAAACGGCAAGCTGCGCCCATCCACATGGCCTGAGGCATTGAATAAGGCCGCTACAGCTCTGAAAGGGGCGGTAAAACCTGCGGGGCTGGTTGGTGACTTGGCCTCTGTCGAGGCAGCATTTGCCCTCAAGGGTTTGATCGAAGGGCAGGGCGGGATCGTGGAATGCCGCACGGATGGTGCAAAACTTCCCAGTGGCAACCGTGCCGCCTATGTGGGCACCGCAAGCATCGAAGATATTGATGGCGCTGCATCTATCACGTTGATTGGTTCCAACCCGCGTCTTGAGGCTCCGGTGTTGAACGCACGACTGCGCAAGGCGTGGACCCGTGGCGCCAATGTGAGCCTTATCGGTGAAGCGGTCGATCTGACCTATGATTATAGCCATGTGGGCACAGGTACTGATGCGATCACTGAACTTTTGGGCCAAGACCATTCGGTGGTTATGGCACAGCCATCGCTGATCATTTTGGGTCAAGGGGCACTTACGCGCGGCGATGGGGCTGCGGTTCTGGCAGCGGCGCAGGCGCTTGCTGCTCGTACACAATCGGGGCTGTTGGTACTGCATACTGCAGCGGGCCGCGTCGGTGCGATGGATGTCGGCGCCACAAACCCTGATGCGATGATGGGCGTGAATACCGCCGATGTGATCTATAACCTTGGCGCGGACGAGATCGAAATCGCCGACGATGCTTTTGTGATTTATCAGGGTAGTCATGGTGACCGTGGCGCCCACCGCGCTGATGTGATCCTGCCGGGCGCGGCCTATACCGAGGAACCGGGTCTGTTCGTCAACACCGAGGGCCGTCCGCAGCTTGCCGCCCGCGCCAGCTTTGCGCCTGGTGATGCCAAGGAAAACTGGGCTATCCTGCGTGCGCTGTCAGGCGAGATGGACGCGGCACTGCCCTATGACAGCATCGGCGCTTTGCGCGATGCCATCGTCGCGGGACATCCGCATCTCGGCGACATTGACGTGGTGGCTGAAAATGCGGGCGAAGCTCTTGCCCAAGACCAGATGGAGGGCGGCACTCTGGTCAGCACGGTTACCGATTTTTATCTGAGCAACCCGATAGCCCGCGCCAGCCAGTTAATGGCTGAGCTGAGTGCAAATGCCAAAGCGCGAAATTCAGAGGCTATGGCCGCTGAATGAAGTTTGCATGGCTCATGTCTTTGACTCCACTTATGGCATGTGATGCCATGCCTACGGCAGAGCGTTTTATTCCCGATTATAGGGGTGTACAGACTCAATTATTGTCTGATGATTTGGTGCAGTTCAACGTGTCCATGACCAACGCGATCACCGCTCAGGACGTGTTAAACTACGCGGAATGCGCTGCTGCAGGCTATACCCTGATACGCGGTTGGGGATTTGCGCGTCATTTGCGCACAAATGTGGACGAAGAGGCTGGTGTGTGGAGTGCGGATGCTATTTACACCATCTCGCCAGCTTTGCCGCGCGGATTGCGGACCATCGACGCCGAAGTCGTGGCATTGGCCTGTGCGGAAAAGGGAATACCGACGGTTTGAGGACACATGGCTGATTTCTTTACCACTCCGGGCGGAATTGCCGTCCTAATCCTCGCGCAGGTGCTTGCGGTCGTGGCTTTTGTCATGATTTCGCTTCTGTTTCTTGTCTACGGTGACCGCAAGATCTGGGCTGCGGTCCAGATGCGGCGTGGCCCGAACGTTGTGGGCACCTTTGGTCTGCTGCAAACCGTGGCCGATGCGCTGAAATATGTAGTCAAAGAGGTCGTAGTGCCTGCTGGCGCTGACAAGACGGTATTTATGCTTGCACCCATGACAAGCTTTGTTCTCGCGATGGTGGCTTGGGCAGTGATCCCGTTCAACGATGGCTGGGTCTTGTCAGATATCAACGTCGCAATTCTTTATGTTTTCGCCATCTCATCGCTTGAAGTCTATGGGGTTATCATGGGCGGATGGGCTTCGAACTCCAAATATCCATTCCTTGGCTCTTTGCGGTCCGCAGCGCAGATGATTTCATATGAGGTGAGCATCGGCTTGATCATCATTGGTGTTATCTTGTCGACCGGCTCATTGAATTTCGGCGCGATCGTCAATGCGCAGGATACCGGGTATGGATTTTTTGGCTGGTACTGGCTGCCTCATTTCCCGATGGTTTTTCTATTCTTCATCAGTGCCTTGGCTGAAACAAATCGTCCCCCGTTTGACCTTCCAGAAGCGGAATCGGAACTGGTAGCAGGGTATCAGGTCGAATACTCTTCCACGCCGTTTTTGCTGTTCATGGCGGGTGAATACATTGCTATCTTTTTGATGTGTGCGCTGACTACGCTGCTGTTCTTTGGCGGATGGTTGTCGCCCATTCCTGGACTGCCCGATGGCGTGCTGTGGATGGTGGCAAAAATGGCGTTCTTCTTTTTTCTCTTCGCCATGGTCAAAGCGATCACGCCGCGCTACCGCTACGATCAGCTAATGCGTCTGGGGTGGAAAGTGTTCCTGCCATTTAGCCTTGCTTGGGTGGTGTTCGTGGCCTTTGCAGCCAAGTTTGACTGGTTTTGGGGCATTTATGGCCGCTGGGCCATAGGTGGTTGATATGAAACTGGCCGACATGATCAATACGGCAAGCGACCATGATCTGGCGGATCTGACAGCGTTTGTTGTCGCTGAGTGCGAGATGGTGACGCAGGACCCGGACGGAAAGATGATTGATATCAAGAACGATGACGTTATCCGAGCGATCAAGGCTTGGGCCTATATGCACCTCAATGAGCCCAAACAGGGAGACTAATATGAGCCAGATCGATTACGGACGCGCTGCCAAGTACTTCCTGCTGCAAGACTTTTGGGTCGGAATGAAGCTGGGGCTGAAATATTTTTTTGCACCAAAGGCGACCTTGAACTACCCGCATGAAAAGGGTCCCTTGTCGCCTCGGTTCCGGGGTGAACACGCATTGCGCCGCTATACTAATGGCGAAGAACGCTGCATTGCTTGCAAGCTCTGTGAGGCAGTCTGTCCTGCGCAGGCCATTACCATTGATGCCGAACCGCGCGAAGATGGCAGCCGTCGCACCACGCGGTACGACATTGACATGACCAAGTGTATCTATTGCGGCTTCTGCCAAGAAGCGTGCCCAGTGGATGCAATCGTTGAAGGCCCCAACTTTGAATTCAGCACGGAAACGCGTGAAGAATTATACTATGACAAGGACAAATTGCTGGCCAATGGCGAGCGGTGGGAAGCCGAGATTGCTCGCAACCTCGAGATTGACGCGCCCTACAGATGACCGACACATCGAAAAATCCTTTTGCCAGTATGATGGCGCAAATGCAGGAAATGGCGAAGGCCCTTCCGCAAATGGGGGCGTTTGATCCGGCCAAGGGGTTCGACCCTAAGGCGCTCGAGGCGATGTGGCCCACTATGCCCAAAGAGGTGATGGAGGTCTGGTTTGGCAACACGCTAAACGAAAATGGGCTTGATGCCAGCACGCGGCTTTTGATCACGCTTGCGGGTCTGACAATGCAGGGCGCGCAAGCCGACAGCGCCGTGCGCCAAACCGTGCGCCACGCCCGCGAGGCCGGCGCGACCGATCAACAAATTTCCGAAACGATTGGCATGATGGCGATGTTCGCCGGAGTGCCTGCGATGACCCGCGCTATGGAGCTGGCCCAGCAGGTCATGGGCGCTGATGATGAGGACAAGACATGACCGTATTTGCCTTTTATCTTTTTGCGATCTCGGTGATCGCGGGGGGGCTGTTTACAGTGGTCAGCCGCAACCCGGTGCATTCAGTCTTGTGGCTGATCCTGTCGTTTTTGTCAGCGGCTGGGTTGTTCGTTTTGCTTGGTGCTGAATTCGTGGCCATGCTGTTGATCATTGTTTACGTTGGCGCGGTCGCGGTTTTGTTCCTGTTCGTCGTGATGATGCTTGATGTTGATTTTACCGAACTCAAGGCCGAGATGGCGCGCTACATGCCGCTGGCGCTGCTGATTGCGGTCGTGATCTTGATGCAGTTCGTGATGGCCTTTGGTGCGTGGGACACAAATGCGGCGGCCGAAGCTCTTAGGGCGCAGGTGACACCGACAGACCGGCACAACACCGAGGCTCTGGGCCTAATCCTATATGACCAATATTTCTTGCTGTTTCAGCTTGCGGGCTTGATCCTGCTTGTTGCGATGATTGGCGCTATTGTTTTGACGCTGCGCCATCGCTCGGACGTCAAGCGACAGGATGTTATTGCCCAAATGATGCGCGATCCGGCAACAGCGATGGAACTGAAGGACGTTAAACCGGGGCAGGGGCTGTGACCGTGCAACGGCATACGGGATATCCGGCCATTGCATTGGCGTAGGGTGTGAAGGTTGCTCGGGTAGAGACGATGGAATTGATGCTGAGCGACTGATTGACACTCAGCGGAACTGACTAACAAGCGGAGGCATACCTCCGGAGGGACGACATGATTGGACTTGAGCATTATCTGACAGTGGCGGCGACGCTGTTTGTCATTGGCATTTTTGGCCTTTTTCTCAACCGCAAGAACGTAATCATCCTGCTGATGAGCATCGAACTGATGCTGCTGGCAGTAAACATCAACCTTGTGGCATTTTCGTCATTCCTTGGCGATTTGGTGGGACAGGTCTTTACACTTTTTGTGCTGACCGTTGCAGCCGCCGAAGCGGCGATTGGCCTGGCTATTCTGGTATGTTTCTTCCGTAATCGCGGCACCATTGCCGTCGAAGACGTCAACGTGATGAAGGGCTGAGCGCTATGGAAACCACAATCCTCTTTGCTCCGCTCGTCGGCGCGATCCTTTGCGGCTTTGGTTGGCGCATTTTTGGCGAGGCTGCCGCGATGTGGATTGCGACGGGGTTGTTGTTTTTGTCTGCTGCACTGTCGTGGGTTGTATTTCTGACCTTCGACGGGGTCACTGAGGGCATTCATATCCTGCGTTGGATTGAGTCGGGCAGCCTGAGCACAGACTGGGCCATTCGCATGGACCGCTTGACGGCGATCATGCTGATCGTGATCACCACTGTGTCCAGCCTCGTGCACCTGTATTCGTTCGGCTATATGAACCATGATCCGCAGTGGGAAGACGGCGAGACGTATAAGCCGCGCTTTTTTGCCTATCTGTCGTTTTTTACCTTTGCGATGTTGATGCTGGTGACGTCTGATAACCTCGTTCAAATGTTTTTTGGCTGGGAAGGCGTTGGCGTTGCGTCATATCTGTTGATCGGCTTTTATTACCGCAAGCCATCCGCCAATGCGGCGGCCATCAAAGCCTTTGTGGTCAACCGTGTGGGTGATTTTGGTTTTGCGCTTGGCATTTTCGGTCTGTTTTTCCTGACCGACAGTATCCGGTTCGATGATATCTTTGCCGCTGTTCCAACGATAGCCGAAACCCAGTTGATCTTTTTATGGGGCGAGTGGAACGCAGCCAACCTGATTGCCATCTTGTTGTTTGTCGGCGCAATGGGGAAGTCAGCGCAGTTGATCTTGCACACTTGGCTGCCCGATGCGATGGAAGGCCCAACACCGGTGTCGGCGCTCATTCATGCCGCAACCATGGTGACGGCCGGTGTTTTTCTGGTGTGCCGGATGTCGCCCTTGATGGAAGTTGCACCACAGGCCACAGCCTTTATCACCGTGCTTGGGGCCACAACCGCGTTTTTTGCGGCGACCGTGGGGTTGGTGCAGACCGACATCAAGCGTGTGATCGCCTATTCGACCTGTTCGCAGCTTGGTTATATGTTCGTTGCTGCCGGTGTTGGCATGTACTCAGCCGCCATGTTTCATCTGTTCACCCATGCGTTTTTTAAGGCGATGCTGTTTTTGGGCGCGGGATCTGTTATTCACGCAATGCACCATGAACAGGACATGACCAATTACGGTGGTTTGCGCAAAAAGATCCCCTACACATTTGCCGCAATGATGATTGGCACTTTGGCGATCACGGGGGTTGGCATTCCGCTGACACATATCGGTTTTGCCGGCTTTCTGTCCAAGGATGCAATCATCGAAAGCGCTTTTGCCGGAGGATCAAACTATGGTTTCTGGCTTTTGGTACTGGCTGCAGCGATGACGTCGTTCTATTCTTGGCGCCTGATGTTCCTGACCTTTTATGGCGAGGCGCGTGGCGACAAACATACCCATGATCACGCCCATGAAAGCCCCCTGACCATGTTGATCCCGCTGGGTGTGCTGGCGGTTGGCGCGGTTCTGGCGGGCATGGTCTGGTACAATTCATTCTTTGGTCATACCGACAAGGTCGCTAAGTTCTACGGCATCCCATATGCCGAAGCGGGCGAAGCCCATGGTGAAGCCAATGAAGCACATGGCGACGACCATGCCGAAGACAAGGTTCACGCCAAAGACAAGGATTATGGCGGCGATCATCACTATGTGTTCACTGGCAAGCCGGGCGAAGGTGCGCTCTATATCGCGCCGGATAATACGCTGCTTGACGACGCACATGCTGTTCCGAAATGGGTCAAAGTTTCTCCTTTTGTTGCCATGCTTTTTGGTTTCGTGATGGCGGTGTGGTTCTATATCTGGAATCCTTCGTTGCCCGCACGTCTGGCCGAAAACCAGCGCCCCCTTTACCTCTTTCTAAAAAACAAGTGGTATTTTGACGAACTTTACAACGCCGTCTTTGTGCGTCCGGCGCTTTGGGTCGGGAAACAGCTGTGGAAGCGCGGCGATGGCAACGTGATTGATGGCTCATTGAACGGCGTTGCTATGGGCTTTGTGCCGTTCGTCACGCGCCTCGCGGGGCGGGCACAGTCTGGATATATCTTCACCTATGCCTTCGCTATGGTGATCGGGATCGCTGTTTTGGTCACATGGATGTCGCTGAGCGGAGGAGCAAACTGATGGACAACCTTCTTTCCATCGTCACTTTTGTTCCGGCATTGGCGGCCTTGATCCTTGGCGTTTTTTTGCGTGGGGAAGATGCGGCAGCGCAGCGCAATGCCAAGTGGGTGGCGATGTTTGCCACCAGCGCAACGTTCTTGGTGTCGCTCTTTATTCTGTTTGAGTTTGATCCCGGCAACACCGGATTCCAGTTTGTCGAGGAAGCCGAGTGGCTTCTTGGCCTGCAATACAAGATGGGCGTTGACGGAATTTCGGTTCTGTTTGTCATGCTGACCACGTTCATGATGCCGCTGGTTATCGCGGTCTCGTGGAATGTTGAGACCCGGGTCAAGGAATATATGATTGCTTTCCTGCTGCTTGAAACGCTGATGCTGGGCGTTTTCATGGCATTGGATCTGGTGCTCTTTTACCTGTTTTTTGAGGCAGGATTGATACCGATGTTTCTGATTATCGGGATCTGGGGCGGGGCAAACCGCATCTATGCCAGTTTCAAGTTCTTTCTTTATACCTTCCTTGGCTCGGTGCTGATGCTGGTCGCCATGGTGGGCATGTTCGCAGATGCGGGTACCACGGATATTGAACGGTTGTTGACCCACAACTTTGCGTCAGAGACGTTTAGCGTGTTGGGCGTACAGATTATCGGAGGCATGCAAACGATGCTATTCGTGGCGTTCTTTGCAAGCTTTGCGGTCAAGATGCCAATGTGGCCTGTTCATACTTGGTTGCCTGATGCGCACGTACAGGCCCCCACGGCCGGTTCGGTGGTTCTGGCCGCTATCCTGCTCAAGATGGGTGGCTATGGCTTTTTGCGCTTTTCGATCCCGATGTTCCCGGTTGGATCTGAGGTGCTGACACCAATGGTGCTTTGGATGTCGGCAATTGCCATTGTATACACCTCGCTGGTGGCGCTGGTGCAGGAGGATATGAAAAAGCTGATCGCCTATTCATCGGTCGCGCATATGGGATTTGTGACCATGGGCATATTTGCGGCTAATCAGCAGGGCATCGACGGGGCAATCTTTCAGATGCTCTCGCATGGGTTTATCTCAGGGGCGCTTTTTTTATGCGTGGGTGTGATTTACGACCGGATGCACACACGGGATATCGACGCTTATGGCGGCCTCGTGAACCGTATGCCGGCTTATGCGCTGATCTTTATGCTGTTCACCATGGCCAATGTTGGGCTGCCGGGCACGTCTGGTTTTGTTGGTGAATTCCTGACGCTGATGGCGGTATTTCAAGTTAACACATGGGTGGCGGCGGTGGCCACGACTGGCGTGATCCTGTCCGCTGGGTATGCGCTGTGGCTGTACCGCCGGGTTGTTATGGGCGATCTAATCAAGGAAAGCCTGAAGTCCATCACCGACATGAGCAGTCGAGAGCGTGCCATCTTTGCGCCGCTGGTGGTGATGACGATCCTCTTAGGCGTTTACCCTGCGCTGATCCTTGACATGATCGGGCCATCCGTGGCCGCCCTTGTGACGCAATATGATACGGCTTTGGCCGCGGCAGAGGCCGCGACCAAGCTGGTTTCAAACTGAGGACCTGAGTTATGGCTGCTGATCTGATAATCATTCTGCCCGAAATTCTGCTTGCGGTCTTTGCGATGCTTGGGCTGCTGGGTGCCGTCTATACCGTCAAAGACGGTTTGGCCTCTGCTATTCTTTGGGCGACGGCTGCCGTGTTCATAGCGCTCGCCGCGTGGATTGGCGTAACGGGGTCAGGCACAAATGTAGCCTTTGGTGGTATGTTTGTGGATGATGGATTTTCGCGCTTTGCCAAAGTGGTTATTCTGCTGTCTGCTGCGAGCGTCCTGCTGATGAGCGAAGGCTACATGCGGGCCAAGTGTCTTTTACGATTTGAATACCCGATGCTTGTTGTGTTGAGCGTCGTTGGCATGATGATGATGGTATCGGCAGGCGACCTGATGGCGCTGTACATGGGGTTGGAGCTGCAGTCTCTGGCGCTTTACGTGGTGGCTTCGCTGCGCCGCGACAGTGTAAAATCAACCGAAGCGGGCTTGAAATATTTCGTTCTGGGGGCACTTTCGTCGGGCTTGCTGCTGTACGGCGCATCGCTGGTCTATGGGTCTACAGGCACAACCCTGTTTTCCGGCATCGTACAAGTTGCGCAAGACGACATGTCGCTGGGGCTGCTCTTTGGTCTCGTGTTCCTGATGTCTGGCTTTGCTTTCAAAGTCTCGGCTGTTCCGTTCCACATGTGGACACCGGATGTCTACGAAGGGTCGCCAACCCCTGTGACAGCATTTTTCGCGACGGCCCCCAAGGTCGCCGCGATGGGGCTTTTTGCCCGCGTAATGCATGACGCCTTTGGTGGAGTGGTCGCAGATTGGCAGCAGATCATGGCCCTTTTGTCGGTGTTGTCGATGTTTCTTGGCGCATTTGCTGCGATCGGCCAAAGCAATATCAAGCGGCTGATGGCGTTTTCATCGATTGCGCATATGGGATATGCTTTGATGGGTCTTGCTGCGGGCACTGTTCTGGGTGTTCAGGCGATGCTGATCTACATGGCGATTTACGTCACAATGAATGTCGGAACCTTTGCGTTTATTCTGATGATGGAGAAAGATGGCCAGCCGGTCACAGAAATTGCTTCGTTGAACATGTTTTCCAAATCTGAGCCGGGCAAAGCTCTGGCAATGTTGGTGCTGCTTTTTTCGCTCGCGGGTGTACCGCCCTTTTTGGGCTTTTTTGGCAAGCTTTATGTGTTGCGAGCGGCGTTTGAGGGTGGATTGGCATGGCTCGCCGTTGCTGGTGTCATCGCCTCGGTGATCGGTGCATACTATTATCTGCGCATTGTGTTCCTTATGTATTTCGGTGATCCGTCCAAAGAAGGGTTGAACGGTGGCAAGTCACCTGTGCTCTGGACGTTCCTGATGGCTTCGGCGGTGATCATGGTTGTTGGCGTTGTGAACATGTTCGGAGTTGAGGGTATGGCCGCAATGGCGGCAGCGACGCTTGTGAACTGATAGTTTATGGCGACCCCTTTGGAACATCAAAGATGATATCTGATTGGCCCTCGGGTTACGGTCGTCGGATATTGGCAGAGGTCGATTCTACCCTTAGCGAAGCTGCTCGCATTGCATCGGCTCTAGCAGGACCGGAATGGATATTAGCGCATCGGCAAACGGCAGCGCGAGGTCGCCGGGGGCGCGGGTGGGCCATGCCCGAGGGCAATTTTGCCGCAACTCTGGTGATGCCATTGGACGAACAGCCGGGGCAAGCGGCCTTACGATCTTTTGTGGCATCGCTTGCATTGCGGGACGCTTTTGTCGCGGTTTCTGGCAGAGAGGCCGCCTTTGCGCTCAAGTGGCCCAATGACGTTCTGCTGCGCGGGGACAAGGTTGCCGGGATATTGCTGGAGAGCGTCAGTGCAGGAGCAGGCGTGACGCATTTGTCCATAGGCATCGGTGTAAACCTTGCTAAAGCCCCAAAGCCTGCGATGGTCGAGCCGGATGCCGTACGCCCTGTCGCGCTAAAGGCTGCCCTGGGCGTTGATGTCACGCCAGAAGCCTTCCTGGGTCACTTGGCCCGCGCCTATGCACGGCTCGAAGAGCAATTTCGCGTCTATGGCTTTGCCCCCATCCGCACCGAATGGTTAGCCCATGCTGCACGGCTGGGGCAGCCCATTAAAGCCCGAACGACGCGCGAGACATACTACGGAACCTTTGCTGAGGTGGACGGCGACGGCCAACTTGTTCTAGAGACATCCCAGGGCCGGATATCTATCCCGGCAGGCGACGTCTATTTCTAAGGAGGGCGCGCATATGCTCCTAGCCATCGACTGCGGCAACACGAACACGGTATTCTCTATCTGGGACGACGAGCAGTTCGTCGGTACTTGGCGCACGTCGACCGAGTGGCAGCGCACAGCGGATCAGTATTACGTTTGGCTGTCCACGCTGATGCGGTTCCAGAATATTCAGGTCAAGATAACAGACGTGATCGTATCGTCGACCGTCCCGCGTGTGGTTTTTAACCTTCGGGTTCTATGTGACCGATATTTTGATTGCCGTCCCTATGTGGTTGGCAAAGCAGATTGCCTTTTGCCTAAACTGCCGCGTGTTGATGTGGGCACGCAGATCGGGCCTGACCGATTGGTCAACACGGCCGGAGCTTATGACCTTTGGGGAGGGGATTTAGTAGTTGTCGATTTTGGGACAGCCACGACCTTTGATGTTGTGGACCATGACGGGGCCTATATCGGCGGTGTCATCGCGCCGGGCGTTAATCTGAGTCTTGAGGCACTGCACAGTGCCGCAGCCGCTCTGCCGCATGTGGACATCTCAAAACCACAGTCTGTTGTTGGCACCAACACGGTTGCATGTATGCAATCTGGCGTCTTTTGGGGTTACGTGGGCCTTGTCCGTGAGATATGTGCCCGAATTAAGGCGGAGCGCGACCGCGACATGCGCGTAATCTCTACGGGTGGGCTGGCACCTTTGTTTCAGCAGGCCGAGAGACTTTTTGACGATTACAAAGAAGATTTGACGATGCACGGCCTGACGGTCATTCATCGCTTTAACAAGGAAAATAACTGATAAAATGAGCAGTGAACGATTGATCTACCTGCCCCTTGGGGGAGCGGGCGAAATCGGCATGAACGCATATGTTTATGGCTATGGTGAACCTGAAAACGAGCGGCTGATCGTTGTGGATCTTGGTGTGACCTTCCCCGACATGGATGGCAGCCCGGGCGTTGACTTGATCCTGCCCGACATCACGTGGTTGGCCGAACGCAAGGATCGAATTGACGGGGTGTTCATCACTCACGCACACGAAGATCATGTAGGCGCCGTTTCCCACACCTATGAACAGCTGGGTGCGCCGGTTTTTGCGCGCCCCTTTACTGCCAATATCGCGCGGCGCAAGCTGGATGAATATGGGCATGGGCCAGATGCTGTGACCATTGCAGGCACGTGGCCTGAAACCGTCGCGGTTGGGCCATTTACCGTGGGGTTTTTGCCCATGTCGCATTCTATCCCCGAAAGTGCCGCCTTGATCATCGACAGCCCCGCCGGTCGTGTGATCCATTCGGGCGACTTCAAATTGGACGAGACGCCATTGGTTGGAGAGCCTTTTGATCCAAATCTTTGGGCTGAGGTGAGCAAAGATGGCGTTCGGGCTTTGGTTTGTGACAGCACAAATATTTTCTCTCCGAGTGCTGGTAAGTCAGAGGCTAGCGTGGGGCCAGAGATCGAAAAGCTGGTGCGCGGGCATGCTGATGGCATCGTGGTGGCGACAACTTTTGCATCGAACGTGGCACGGGTCAAAACATTGGCCGAGGCAGGCACGCGGGCAGGGCGCTCTATCGTTTTGCTGGGACGAGCGATGCGGCGGATGATTGAGGCGTCGATTGAGACAGGCGTTCTCAAGGATTTTCCCACTGTGGTCAGCCCTGAAGACGCCCGCAGTATTCCGCGTGAAAACCTGATGTTGCTCGTTACTGGCAGTCAAGGCGAACGTCGTGCGGCCTCTGCGCAGTTGGCAAATGGGAAATACATGGGGCTTGAGCTGAAAGAAGGGGACCTGTTTTTGTTCTCTTCCAAGACGATTCCAGGCAATGAACGCGGCGTCATCCGCATCATGAATCAGCTTAGTGAAAAGGGCGTTGATGTCGTGGACGATTCCAGTGGGCTTTACCACGTGTCGGGCCACGCAAACCGTCCTGATATTGAACGACTGCAAGACATTGTTGACCCGCAGATCGTCGTGCCCATGCACGGCGAACACAGGCATTTGCGCGCGCATGTCAAACTGGCAGAAATGCGGGGTCGTGCCGGGGTGCTCGCGGTTAATGGCATGATGATCGATTTGTCTGGTAATGCGCCAAAAGTGATCGAATATGTCGAGACAGGTCGCACTTACCTTGACGGATCTGTGCAGATTGGTGCGCTAGACGGCATCGTGCGCGACCGGATTCGCATGGCGCTGAATGGTCATGTGCTTGTGACACTGATCCTTGATGAACAGGACGAACCGCTTGGCGAACCATGGTGTGAAATTATGGGTCTGGCCGAAACAGGACGTTCGAAGGGTGCACTGGTTGAGATTTTGGAAGAGGATTTGAGTCAGTTCTTAGGCCGCGCGGATGCCAAAACTTTGCGTGATGACAGCGTCTTAGAAGAGGCGCTGCGTCGGATTGTGCGCAAGACGGGTCAGGATGAAATCGGCAAGAAACCTGAGGTGTCAGTTGTAATTAGTCGGATGCACTGACACAAAAAAAGGCGGGCTTTTATTGCAACCCGCCTTTTTTTCGCTCTATGCCAGCCTTAACCGGCGCGTCGTTCATCAAAGCTCAGTTCAATAAAGCTAGGTGTATGATCGCCAAGACCCACAACCCGATTGCCAGTGCGGTCATCGCGGTTCGATGATCGGCCGCGACTGGACGATGATCTGTTTTGTGCCAGTGTGGGCTTGGGCTGCTCAGCAATGGTGTCCACCGGTTGTTCGACGGTTTCAACTGGAGCGCTGCCTGTTTTAGTTGAGCGAGTTGTGCGTGGCGCGCGCTTTGCTTTTGGCGTGTCTTCGGCGGCATCCTTAGGGCCGTTTTTGTTTTCTGATTTTACTGTCCCAAGTGGGTTTTCTATACGAGGGATTTCTTTTTGAATGAGCTTTTCGATGTCGTCAAAATTGCGCTCGTCCCGGGGCACGCATATCATTATCGCTTTGCCATTCCGGCCCGCACGTCCAGTTCGGCCAATCCGGTGCACATAGTCTTCGGCGTGACCCGGTACGTCAAAGTTAAACACATGACTTACAGCCGGCACATCCAGCCCGCGTGCGGCCACATCCGACGCGACTAGGAAACGCAGACTGCCTGCGCGGAAACCATCAAGCGTGCGGGTCCTGTGACTTTGGTCTAGGTCGCCATGTATCGGTGCGGCGTCATATCCATATTTTGTCAGCGATTTTGCAACGATATCAACGTCGGTCTTTCGGTTACAAAAGATAATGGCGTTTGAACATGTCTCACCTTCAGCGTCGATCAGCATGCGCAGCGCTTTGCGCTTTTCCGATGCTTCGCGATCTTTGCGCGATCCTTTGAACATGACTACGCACTGTTCGATTGTCTCTGAAGCAGTTGCCTGACGGGCAACTTCTATCCGTTCGGGGTTGCTCAGGAATGTGTTGGTGATCCGTTCAATTTCTGGTGCCATGGTCGCGGAAAAGAACAGTGTTTGGCGGGTAAAGGGTGTCAGGCCGAAAATACGTTCGATATCAGGAATAAAGCCCATATCGAGCATTCGGTCCGCCTCGTCTACGACCATAACTTTGACGTCATTTAGGATTAATTTGCCGCGTTCGAAGTGATCAAGCAGGCGACCGGGTGTCGCAATCAGCACGTCGACGCCTTTGTCGATCAAAATATCCTGCTCTTTGAAAGAGACGCCGCCGATCAAAAGCGCCTTGCTGAGCTTCACATGCTTGGCATAGGTGTCAAAATTCTCGGCCACCTGTGCGGCCAATTCCCGGGTTGGGCACAGCACGAGGCTGCGCGGCATCCGCGCGCGCGCCCGGCCTCTGGCGAGCATGGTGATGAGGGGAAGGGTAAAGCTGGCGGTCTTGCCGGTGCCCGTCTGGGCGATCCCCAAAACGTCACGACCCTCAAGTGCCGGAGGAATCGCACCAGCCTGAATTGGAGTGGGCGTCTCGTAGCCGGCTTCGTCAATGGCTTTGAGAACCTTGGTGTTTAGATTTAGATCAGAAAATTTTGTCATGTATGTCCGTAAGTTACGGACACTAACTTGGCCCGTGGCGTATGTTGATGTCGGCCCGATTGGCCCTAACGGGGGACAAGGCCCCAACATGCTGCGCGTGCATACCAAAGGCGCGTCACCGCGTCAAACGTCAGCATCAGGGAAGTGTTTGCGCGCAATAGTCGCAAGGTCTAAGTCAACGATGCGCAAAAGACCGTGCGCGTCCAGCCGCGCACGCATTGTGGGACTGTCGCGGACCACCTCATCATAGAACTGCCGCAGACCCGCATCCCCCGCAACCGAATGGAGAAGGGATAACAGATCATGCAAGGACATGCCGCCCTGTTGCGCAGGCGCTGCAGCCGGCAATTCGGCCCGGTATGATCCGTGCTTAAACCGATCGTAAAATGCGGCACGCCACGCGTCCCAGGAAGGTGCATGGCAATGCGCAAGATCCATCGACCCCAGTTCAACAGCCTCTTGCAATGTCGCATCGTTCTGGAACGCATTGTGTATTTGCAGCTTAATGTTGGGCAATCCTGTGCGAACAAAAAGCTTCCCCGCAAGATGGCTGAGAAACCCACCGCGGATATATCTTCCGAACGTCGGGTATATTTGTTCGACCGTCGCGCGTCGCGTGGCATCCGCTGGGATAAATGCTTTGAACGCGTTTTCACTGTCGCCCAGCTTTTCCATCGGACGCACACGGGCGGACATCTGACAGGGCCCCAGAGCGCCCAGACACTTTGCGACGCTGCGCTCTGAGACCAGGAATTCATCGACGTCCATGTGGATCAGCCAATCAACCTCTGCGCGACGGTTATAGGCATGGGCTGCGTTATAGCTTTGACGAACCTGGTGCCGGTTCGGCCGTTTTTTGCCAAGCTTTTTCCAATGCGCCTAGTCGCAGATCTGCACCCGGACTTTCGGATGCGCCTTCAGATGCGCATAGGCGACCGGATTGGCCGCGTCGATGTACAGGTACAGCCTGTGCGCACCTTGTTCCAGATGATAGGCCGCAAAACGCAGGATGTCGGGCGCGGGCGCACGGATCGTGGCAGAAAGACCCCAGATGTTCAAGGATCAGGTCCCCAGTGGATCAAAATGTCGTTCGACTGTCTCATCAAAATCCGGCTCCTTTTGGGCGTAGCATGTCAGGGACGGCGGGCAGGTCAAGCTGTTCGGTGCCTTGCAGGGACATCATGACTGGAGCGTGCCGCGCTGCGCTTACGCATGGCTGCTATGCCAGAGAATTGATGGGCCCGGTCGACCTGTCATTTCGACCCTGTCGGCGGCACTCTGAACGCTTGCGGGCGCAAGACTGGCCCAACACCCCCAGCGCGGCGCGGGCCGGTCCGGGTCACCGCAGGCAGGAACATGTCTCGCGCCTTGGCTCAGACCATCATTTCCTTGGTCGCGGTCAGCGTAATGTCGGGGTAATCGCGTGCGACGCGGTCTATATCCCATTGCAATCTGGTTAGATAAACAACATGTCCATCGTTATCGTGTGCAATGTGCTGCTTGTTTGAATCACTGAACTTTTCAACAGCGAGCTTGTCACCGCTGACCCATCTTGCGGAGGTAAACTGTGAGGCTCCAAACCGCACTGGCAAACCGTACTCAAGTTCGATCCGGCTGGCCAGCACTTCAAATTGTAACGCGCCCACGACGCCCACAATAAAACCAGAGCCGATATCGGGCTTGAACACTTTTGCTGCGCCCTCTTCGGCAAATTGCATCAGCGCTTTTTCCAGGTGCTTAGCCTTAAGTGGATCGCCCGCTCGAACCCCTTGCAGCAATTCCGGAGCAAAGGAGGGGATGCCGCTAACGCGCAGGGCCTCTCCTTCGGTCAGTGTGTCACCAATCCGCAATTGCCCGTGGTTTGGGATGCCGATAATGTCGCCGGCCCACGCCTCTTCGGCCAGTTCGCGATCAGACGCCAGAAACATCACCGGGTTTGAGATCGCCATCTGCTTTTTGGAACGCACATGGGTCAGCTTCATGCCGCGCTTGAAATGTCCCGACGCCATGCGAACAAAGGCGACGCGGTCGCGATGCTTTGGGTCCATGTTGGCCTGCACCTTGAAAACAAAGCCCGACACCTTTTTTTCCTCGGGTAAGATCTGGCGGGGCAGCGCGTTCTGGATCTGTGGTTGCGGACCATAACGCGCGATGCCTTCCATCAACTCTTTGACACCGAACGAGTTGATGGCAGATCCAAACCAGATTGGGGTCAACGACCCTTCGAGCATCGCAACGGGATCAAGTGGGGGCAGCAATTCACGCGCCATTTCAAGCTCTTCGCGAAGCTTTACCAGCTGATCTTGGGGAACATGCTCTGCCAGATTCGGATCATCTAGGCCATTAATCTCGATCGAAGTTGCGACCTTGTTTCGGTCAGCGCGGTCCATCAGTTCAAGCCGATCGCGCAGAATGTCATAACAACCGATAAAATCGCGCCCGGTGCCAATGGGCCAGCTGGCGGGTGTAACGTCGATTGCCAGGTTTTCTTGTATTTCATCGATAATTTCGAAAATATCTCTGCTTTCCCGATCCATTTTGTTACAAAAAGTCAGGATCGGAAGGTCGCGCAGGCGGCAGACCTCGAACAGTTTTTGCGTCTGGCTTTCGACGCCTTTGGCACCGTCAATCACCATGATTGCAGCATCCACGGCCGTTAGCGTGCGATAGGTGTCTTCGGAAAAGTCTGAGTGGCCCGGCGTGTCTACCAGATTGAACCGAAATTCCTTGTAATCAAACGACATTGCAGAAGCCGAAACAGAAATGCCGCGGTCTTTTTCCATTGCCATGAAGTCCGAGCGTGTGCGCCGCGCTTCGCCCTTGGCGCGGACTTGGCCGGCCATTTGGATCGCGCCGCCAAAAAGCAGGAATTTTTCGGTCAACGTGGTCTTGCCGGCATCGGGATGCGAGATGATCGCAAAGGTCCTTCGCCGCGCGATTTCAAAAGGGAGTTCGGGGCGGTTTTGCGAGGAATTCAACATAGCGCCGCATATAGAGCCCCCCCCGCGATGGCGCAAGGCGCGGTCGCTGTGTGCTAGTGTAGGGCTGATCCGATGACTGGCATTATCTGTCTTACATGCGCGGTAACGTTAGGCATGCAACCACGCGGGCAGTTCACTTTATCAAAGTTTGAAACGTTTGCGTGCTCATGCTTGGGTATATCGCAGCGCGGTTGTGCAATCTCGGGGGATCGTACCGATCGTATAGTGTTAGTGCGGTATTCGTGACCACTAGGCTTGTGGTGCGATGAAATGCCAGACGATTTCTTAAGGCACCAGTCGTTATGAATGATCTGGCTAAAGTGCGTCGTTCAGGGGCGAAGGGTGTCAAGGCTGGCGCTTGTCATGGTTTGTCAAAATGAAAGTCGCTTGAATCTGGTAAAAATGTTTCACCTGTTCGGCTATGGTTCAGCCTTTTGCTGGCACATTCCGGAACAGGCCGCTAGGTCTTGATGTGAGAAAACGCAGGAGTTGCAAAATGGATCTAGGAATTACAGGTAAACGAGCGGTTGTGTGTGCATCATCCAAAGGGCTCGGTTTGGGCTGTGCGGAAGCGTTGGCCGCAGAGGGCTGTGATCTGGTGATGAACGCGCGCGGCGCCGAGGCGCTTGAGGCTGCGGCGGATGCGATTCGAGCAGCCTACGGTGTGGATGTGGTCACAGTGGTTGCTGATGTTTCCACGACCGAAGGACAGGCAAAGCTGATCGCGGCTGCGGATGATTCTGATATCCTCGTGAACAACGCGGGTGGCCCGCCTCCGGGAATGTGGACGGATTGGGATCGCGACGATTTCATCAAGGCGTTGGATGCCAACATGCTGGCGCCGATTGCTCTGATCACGGCTTTGGTTCCTGGTATGATGGAGAGGGGTTGGGGCCGAGTGGTGAACATCACGTCACAATCGGTCAAGGCGCCAATCCCGGTTTTAGGGCTGTCGAATTCTGCACGTACGGGTCTGACAGGATATGTGGCTGGCACATCGCGCCAGGTCGCAGGATCAGGTGTGACTATCAACAACCTTTTGCCGGGTATTCATGCGACCGACCGTGCAAATGCGCTGGACGGCAATGTGGTAAAGGCTCAGGGCATTACTCTGGACGAGGCGCGGGCGCGACGGGCTGCGACAATCCCCGCAGGTCGTTATGGGACACGTGAAGAATTCGGTGCGGCTTGTGCGTTCTTGTGTTCGCGACATGCGGGCTTTATCGTAGGCCAAAATCTTTTGCTGGACGGCGGGGCAACGGTCGCAACCATCTAATGGCGCTTGTGATGTGTCTCACGATTTGGACTGATTATGTTTCAAAGACGTTTCGATGTGGTTGAAATGGTTTTTAAGGTTTTTTTGATCCGGCGGCTGGTTATTTCCAAAGCATTTGGTCGTTGGTTGGGACTGTTTTGGCCCTGGCGGTCCAAAAGGCGCCCGCCCACCGACCCAAACTGTGCGCGTATTCTAAAATTTGATGCGCGGTACTTTGTTTGCCTCAGATAAAGTATCATGTGAAATACTTGAAATATTGCGCATCATCTAACGCTTTGAAATCTTTGACTTCAGGCAGCGTAACATGATTTGGGTTTTTTCCATTGTGCTTTAGGTCGTGCTTGCGGGTTGTTCTCTGGCCTGATAACTGCCGACTGTTTTAATCGGGAATGGGCGCGGTGACGGCACCTCGGCTGGAAATTCGAAATCTTGTGCGCAGCTTTGACGGCCGGACGGTCGTGGATTGCGTAAGCTTGAGCATTTTGCCCGGGCAGGTGACCTGTTTGCTTGGGCCATCTGGCTGTGGCAAATCCACGACGCTGCGAATGATCGCGGGCGTAGAAATGCAAGACTCCGGGGAAATCTATGTGGACGGTGCGCTTATTTGCGACACCGTGTTTCGAGTGCCGCCAGAGCGACGCGAAATTGGTTTGATGTTTCAGGATTTTGCGCTTTTTCCGCATTTGAGCGTTGCAGGCAATGTGGCGTATGGTTTGTCCGGGCCTCGTGATGCAAAGCGCATGCGTGTCGAGGAAATGCTTGATCGGGTACATATGGGACGCTTCATCGATATGTATCCGCATCAATTGTCAGGTGGTGAACAGCAGCGTGTTGCTTTGGCGCGTGCACTTGCGCCGCGACCGCGCATCATGCTTATGGACGAGCCATTTTCGGGTCTGGACAATCGGTTGCGTGATGGGATCCGGGACGAGACGCTGTCGATCCTCAAGCAGGAGGACACTGCGGTCTTGCTGGTGACCCATGAGCCGGACGAAGCGATGCGCATGGCAGATGAAATAGCGCTGATGCGCGATGGTAAGATCGTGCAACGCGGCGCGCCCTACAATGTTTATACGCGGCCCTTGGATCGCGATGCCGTTGCGTTTTTCAGCGATGCCAATCGGTTGCGGGCAACTGTAGAAGGGGCTTTGGCGATGACGCCTTTTGGTCGGTTCCTTGCGCCGGGGGTACAGGATGGCACGCCCGTTGAAATTGTGTTCCGCCCTCAGCATGTGCGTATCGATTTTGATCGGGCGGGTGTGGGGCCGGGGCCTACGGCGGCTGAGGGCACTGCGGCGCGCGCACAGGTGTTGCGGTCACGTTTTATGGGAAGGGAGAGTCTCTTGGATTATCGCTTGGACGGTGATGGATCTGTGATGAAGGTAACGGTGCCTGGCGTATTTCTGCCGCAACCCGAAACGGTGATGTGGCTTCGCATTCGGCGCGATAAGTGTTTTGTTTTTCCAGCGGGAGCGAACCCATGAGCGGACCGATGATTGTAGAGTTCGGCATGGGTACGTCGCTGCGTCGAGGTGATTATACCGAAGCTGCCGCGCGTGCAGTTCGGGCGGCTCTTTGGCGTAATTCAATCAATCTGGCCGAATATATGGGCGTTGAAAAGGGTGATATGCGCATTGAGGTCCGCATTGGTTGTGCCAAGCCAGAGGCTGTGGATGTCGCAGAACTAGCGGGCATTTTTCCCTACGGCCAAATTACATTTGCAGTCGAAAAGGGTGGACTTGACGTTGAACGCCCCGAAGGTGTGGGTAAGCCAACGGTAATGGCGCAGGCTGCTCTGATCGTTTCCGTGGAGGTGCCTCAATGACCGAACAGCGGCTGATCATCGAGATGGCGCAGGGTGTTGATCTGCATGGGCGAGACGATACTAAGGCGGCGCGCCGCGCGGTTGAGCAGGCATTGCAAGGGGTGTCATTGCCGATCTTCGGGACGCTGGGTTTGCACCGTGACGAGATGCGGGTCGTGGTCCATATTGGTGTGCCTCGGCCTGACGCCGTGGATGTGGCTGTGATCGCGGGCTTGCTGCCTTATGGATCTGTGGAGGTATCGGTAGAGCGTGGTGGGATGGATGTGCCGGTGGACGATGAGGTACATGTTATGGCGGTAGCTGCGCTGGAGGTTTTTCTGAGCAAGCGATAGTCGCCTGTCGGCTCTGTTTGCTGCGCAAATGCGCCCGCCTGCCGACCCTCGCGCTGATCTGGTTATAGGTTGGGGTCGTAGTCGGACAGCTGCTTGCCAGGCTCGTCAACGAACATTTCAGGCAATGCTTCGGCGGATTGGATCAGGTCCATGCGGAAGCATCGGAACGCGCCGCGCAGTTCACACCACGCAGTAAGTGTCCAAATACGGCCCCAATACTCCATATGAAGTGGCCTTATTTTGCGGGTTGTTATCCGGTCTCCTTTGGAGTGGTAGGTCAATCGCAATTTTTGTCGTGCTTTGATTGCTGCGCGCAAAGTGGGCATCTGGGCAAAGCCGCGGACTGTGTCGGCAAAGGGGTAGGTTGCAAATTTCCACGTATCGGCGTCGACAATTGTGCGTTCAGAAAGGACTGCGTCGATTTTATTGGCAAGGCTTTGTGCTGCAAATTTCAAGGTCTCGTCTGCGGCTTCGGCGACGATGGCTATGCCAAGGTTCAGCGCTTCAAGTTCAGTATCGCTGAGAGTGAGTGGGGGCAGGCTGATCTGTTGGGTCATTATGTAGCCCACACCGCGTGCGCCTTGTACCGGTATTCCTGAGGCCACTAGCGTGTCCATATCTCGATAAATAGTGCGCACGGATACCTTAAGAGCATCAGCCATGTCTTGTGCGCGATGCAAGCGACCGTCGCGCAGGGTTTGAATTATCTCGAACAGGCGATCGGTGCGTCGCATGTTACGTTGATGTCCGGAAAAGTGCAGAAATTTCTGCAATCGGTATCATATCGGGATTTCCTTTCTGGTTGGCAAGCCAAAGAGCTGGGCCGTACAACTGACATTAAACTGTCAGTTTCTGTGCGGCCAGCCAAGAAAATTTGTTAAGTTAAAAGAAAGGCTGCTATGATGTGGTTTGAGGCCCTTTCCGCCGGTGTGCCAAAAGCGTACAGGTCTTTACGAAGGGTGTGCATCTGCGCACCATCGATTGGGAGAGTTTCGTATGTTGAACAATATTGGCCTACCCGGCATCCTGCTGATCGCCGTAGTCGTTCTTGTCCTTTTTGGGCGCGGTAAGATTTCAAGCCTAATGGGTGAAGTTGGCAAGGGCATTACCAGCTTTAAAAAAGGTGTGAGCGAAGGCCAGCAAGAGCTGGAAGACGCGGCTGTCGAAGACGTCAAAGACGTCACGCCTGAGACAGAAAAAGACAAGGTCTAATAGATGTTGGATCTCGGCTGGACCGAGCTTCTGGTTATTGGAATCGTGGCGCTGATCGTTGTCGGCCCTAAGGATCTTCCAGTACTTTTTCGGAATGTCGGCAAGTATGTCGGTAAGGCCAAAGGCATGGCGCGTGAGTTTTCCTCTGCGATGAACCAGGCTGCTGACGAGGCTGGGGTCAAGGACATTCAACGGGGCTTGAAAACGGCGACCAATCCAGTTGGCTCGGCGATGGATGGGATTAAGGGCGCCGCCAAGGACATCACTTCGAGTTTGAGTGATCTTGATGCTGACAGCGAAACTGGCAGGCTTGCTGCACAAAAGACTGAAGAACGTGCCGCCAACGCCAAAAAGTTTCAGGCGGCGACCGCTCGGGTAGAAGCCGAGCGTCGTGCGAGTGACGCGCAAGAGGCCTTGGACAAGGCCAAGGCGGCGGAGGCCGATTTGGCTGCCAAATCTGCAAAAGAAAGCTGACATGAGCCAAACAGACGACATGGAAGACAGCACTGCGCCATTGATCGAACATTTGGCAGAGTTGCGGACCCGCCTGATCCGAGCTGTGCTGGCGTTTTTGGTAGGTATCATCCTAGCATTCATCGTGGCTGAACCGATCTTGCAATTCCTGCTGGTTCCAATCGAGGAAACACTGCGTGAGTTGGGTGATCCGTCGCCAACAATGCAGTACACCAGCCCGCAAGAATATCTGTTCACTTTGTTCCGCATCTCTATGGTGTTCGGATTTGCGCTGACATTCCCAGTCATTGGCTATCAGCTCTGGAGGTTCGTGGCACCCGGTCTGTATCGACAGGAGAAGAACGCATTTTTGCCATTCTTGATTGCGTCGCCTGTGATGTTTTTGTTGGGGGCTTCTTTTGCGCATTTCGTGGTAACACCATTGGCTATGGCCTTTTTCTTAGGGTTTGCTGACGTTCCGTCCATCATTGCTGACCTCATGGGCACATTCGTGAACACTGATGTATCTGTTGGCGCGGGGCCTGCGGCCACGACAGCCAGTGAGGGAATTCGAATCACTTTTTTTGGCAAGGTTAATGAGAGCCTTGATATCACTTTGAAATTCATCATGGCTTTTGGGCTGTGTTTTCAGTTGCCCGTTTTGTTGACGCTCATGGGCAAGGCAGGGTTGGTTAGCGCAGAAGGTTTGGGCAACGTGCGAAAATATGCCGTTGTTGGTATTCTGGTGCTGGCAGCACTCGTCACGCCGCCTGATGTGATCACCCAAGGAATCCTGTTTGTGGTGGTTTATGGGCTTTACGAAGTGTCTATCTTTTTGGTGAAGCGTGTCGAGAAAAAGCGCTATGCCAAATTGCGCGCCGAAGGATACTTTGATGACGAAGACGACTTTGGTGACTTGCCGGACAATGACGACACGTAAGGACATCAATGGGGCGCGAAGCATGATAGACGATCCTATGGACCGCATCGCCGCAGCACTTGAGCGTATGTCGCCGCCGCCTGTGGCAGAACCGGATTTTAGCGCTGCGTATGCCTTTGTGTGGCGAACAGGGCCTGACCATTTGGCGCCTGTGCAAAACGTGGCGCAAGTTCCGTTAAATCTGCTGTTGGGTTTGGATCGATCACGAGAGACGCTTCTTGCAAACACACGCCAGTTCGCAGCGGGTCTTGCCGCGAACAATGCGCTGTTGTGGGGTGCGCGGGGCATGGGTAAATCTAGCCTTGTCAAAGCGATACATGGAACGCTCGCGGCAGAATTCCCGCAATTAAAGATTGTCGAACTGCACCGCGAAGACCTTCCATCGGTTGGCCGGTTACTAAATATTCTGCGGTATGCGGAACATGCACGTTTTATTTTGTTTTGCGACGATCTGTCGTTTGGCCATGATGACGAGCACTATAAATCACTCAAGGCGGTGCTGGATGGCGGGATCGAAGGACGGCCTGACAACGTGATTTTGTACGCGACGTCAAACCGGCGCCATCTGATGCCGCGGGACATGATCGAGAATGAACGAGGTTCGGCCATCAACCCAAGTGAAGCGGTCGAGGAAAAGGTATCATTGTCGGATCGGTTTGGCCTTTGGTTGGGGTTCCATGCCTGCAATCAAGATCAATACTTAGACATGATCCGAGGTTACTGCGACGCCTATGGCGTAGAGATTGATGACGATACGTTGTGGGCCGAGGCGATAGAATGGCAGGCGACGCGTGGGTCCCGATCGGGCCGCGTGGCATGGCAGTTTTTTTGTGATCTGGCTGGGCGGCGCGGCGTACGGCTGTAAGTCTGCGAAAGAACAGGCGGGACATTCCGACAGTAAAGTGGCCCATCGTTATTGATGGTTATCAATCTGCCTGTTGCAATAAGACATTGGTCATGCATTGCCCGCAGCTGCGCGGTATTTGTGTTTATCTAAAAGTGGAAGATTAGGGTTGGCTATGCAGCGGTACAAAAGTGACTATGTTGGTTTAAACCAATGAACTTATCCGCAAGCATGGCGCTTTTGCGTTCGATTGCAGTCAAGTATTCGTCAGTCGTCTAGTCAAGATAAAGAGCAGGGTTCACGCTGTCAAAGCCGTCGCGTACCTCGAAGTGGACATAAGCATCGCTTTCATCGGCGCGCAGACGGGCGATTGACTGGTCGCGATTGACAGTGTCGCCTTTGGCAACCTGAACCTGATCCACGTTCGCATAAACAGTCAAAATATTTTTAGGATGGCGAATGACGATTATCGGAATACCTTCGGCGCTTTTGGTTATCGCCGCTATAGTGCCAGCAATGGCGGCTTTAACAGGGCTGCCTGGGGCCGCTTTGATATCGATGCCCTCGTTTTTACCTTTGTTGTAGTCTCGGATGATGCTGCCTTCGACTGGCATAGACATTTGCGTTGCGGCAGGCTCTTGCGTTGGAGTGCCCACGTCCACCGCTGGCACGTCAGTCGATGGCGGGTTGGACGGATTGGCGGTGTCATCTGGTGGAAGCGGTTTGGTGGCGCTTGGCGGAGTGGGGGTGGGCGTACCCGATCCCGGAAGAGTAGCGATATCTGGTGCGGTCGACTGTGCAGGTGCGGCTACACGGGCAATGGGGATCAGCAGGAACTGGCCTTCGCGCAAGGCAAAGTCGGTACCCAGTCCGTTCCATTCTGCGAGCGACTTGACCGGCACTCGGTAGAGGCGGGCAATGGTAAAGGCGGTCTCACCCCGTTCCACCTGGTGACGAATTGGCTCCTGGCCGGTCTCAGGCAGGAGCGGTTTTTTAGTTGGCTCTATGGCTGGTGTCGGGTCAGATGTATTGATCGCATTGCCTGCGAGCGTGCTGACGTCCACCCTGCCGGTTTGGATTGGTACTGCCGCAATTTCGCCGCTCTCTGGCGAGGGTTCGGCGACACGTCGGGGCAGGGCGATGACTTCGCCACGACGAAGTTTAATTTCTGGCTCTAGTCCATTGTAACGGGCCAGATCGTCGACTGGCAGTCCGACGCGGTCGGCCAAATCTTGCAGCGTATCGCCTAGCTGGGCCACGGCCACTTGGTAGCTGGGATAAGAGATCACACCGCGGCTGTCAGGGTCTGGCCGGTCGGCTGGTACGTTTTGCGCCGCATTTGATGTGGAAAAGCCACCGCTCAATCCGCGCAAATCAAAATCAAGAGGCTGGTCGCAGGCGCCAAGCGCCAATAGGCCACAGATGGCCAGAGAAAGCGACCGACGTCGCATGTGCTGTATCGGGATCATCTGCATCGTCCTCTGCCGAACCCCTCTGAGGTGGGGGCATTGCCGGTTGGGCTTGTAGTACACTATTTTTACTCTTTACCCAAGCCTTCGAGCAGGGGGACAAATCGCACATCGCGCATTTCATCATAGTCATGACCGGATTCGGTTTTGCGCACGCGTATCAGGCTTTGTACTGTGTCTGACTGACCGACAGGCAACACCATAATACCACCCACTTTGAGTTGCGCCAACAGCGGGCCGGGGGGGTCTTCTGCGGCTGCGGTCACGATAATGCGGTCGAACGGTGCTTGGTCGGGTAACCCAAAAGAGCCATCACCAGTGATTGCCGTGATGTTGTGTAAATCGAGTTGTGCAAAGATCGCGCGAGCCTCGTGAACCAGTCGGCGATACCGCTCAACCGTATAAATGCGACGCGAGAGTTTCGCCAGTATGGCTGCCTGATATCCTGATCCCGTGCCCACTTCGAGCACCTTATGGCGCGGCGTCACGTTCAATGCCTGAGTCATCAACCCCACGATAGAGGGCTGGCTGATTGTCTGGCCACAAGCAATGGAAAGAGGGATATCTTCGTAGGCGCGCTTGGCATGTAGCCCACGTACAAACGGACCACGATCGATTTTTTCCATCGCTTCCAGAACGTTTTTGTCCGTCACGCCCTTTGAGCGTAGCGCATACAGAAACTGCATCTTGCGCGTGGCTAGCGTTTCGTCATCGTTGGTCATGTGGCGATTGAATCCAACTTGCCCAGCATGTCATGTGCTGTGAAATCTGCCCGCATTGGGGTGACTGAGATGTAGCCGTCGAGGTTGACGGCCGCATCAGTGCCTGGTTCGGTCGCGATCTGCTGGTTGCCACCACGGATCCAAAGGAACTGGCGGCCCGTGGGTGACGCTGCTGCCTCTGTATGAAAGCCGGTGCCGGGTCGCAGCCCCTGAGGTGTGATCACTGTTCCCTTGACTTCATCGGCTGGTACCGGTGGGACATTGACGTTGTAGAACAATTGGTAGCCTGAATCGTTCTTGGGGGTGGCGGCGATAATCCGCTCAATTACTCCCGCGAGATGCGCCTGTGAGGCTTCGAACGTATTTTCCAGATCTCGGTTTGCTGGCCCATAGTATTGCGAGACTGCGATGGACAGAACACCTTGAAGCGCCCCTTCGATTGCGGCCCCCAGGGTCCCTGAATACAGCGCGTTTTCGGCAGAGTTATTGCCCCGGTTGACGCCTGACAAGATCAAGTCGGGCTTTGTGTCGTGCAGCACCTCGTGCAAGCCAGCTAAAATGCAATCCGCAGGGCTGCCCTCGACTGCAAAGCGGCGCGGACCCAACTGCTGGATCATCATTGGACGAGTGTAGCTGATGCAGTGGCCAACGCCAGACTGCTCAAATGCAGGCGCGACCGTCCAGACCTCACCATTGGCGCCTGCGATCTTGTTTGCGATCATGTCCAAGACCTTTAGGCCCGGTGCAGAAATGCCGTCGTCATTGGTGATTAGAATGCGCATGTGATGCTTCCTTTGGGCCCTTATTAGGTGAGTGATGCCGGGTGGGGCAACCGGCCGTGCCCTTGGCAGATGTTTTTTTCGCAGACGCAAGCGTGACCGTTGCGGTAGAAACGCAGTCCGCGACTGGCTCGCTCAGATACTAAGCTCTGACAAAATCCGTTTGGCTTGAGTTTCAGGTGCAGCGAGCGGCTTGCGGTCCTCGCCGGGGAAAAAACGTGCACGGGTGGCTGTCAGCATTGGGTCTGGCGTGACGATATGCACCTTTGGTCCTGTCTTGGCTGTTTCGGTTTGCCAGCTTTGCGCCAAAGCAATTTGGGCCGCCTTGGTGGCACCGTAGCTGCCAAAAAATGGTTGCCCAGCTCTGGGGTCGTCAAAGAACAATGCCACGCCTTTTGAACCGAGCAGGGGGGCGATATAGGTGATAAGCGTAGCTGTGGCTGTGATGTTGGCCGCGACGGATTTGCTCATGTCTTTGGCGTCGATCATGCTGGCGGGGGCCAGCGGGGCTGCGTGAACAGCCGCGTGCATCCACAGGTTCAGTGACCCCCAACGATCATAGATACCGCGGCAGAGCGTTGCCATAGCGGCATCGTTGGTGATGTCCATTGGGGCCAACGTTGCGGTACCACCGCGCGCCTTGACCTGATCGTCCAGTTCCTCAAGCGCGCCGGACGTCTTGGCGACAGCGATGATGTGGTGCGTTGGAGCCAGTTCAAGTGCAAGTGCAGCGCCCAGCCCCCGAGAGGCCCCAGTAATAAGTGCGGTTTTAGTCATGCGGTCGTGATGCCTGTGCTGGCCGCTCCCGTCAAGCAGCAGCAGGCAATCTGATCAGGCGAACGCCTATTTTGAACCGCTTGGCCACGTCCTGAGGTTTTTTGGTTGGCTTATTTGGGTACCCCCGATGAAACATCTTTGAATGGGTGCACAGCGGCCCACGTGTAGATTAGGGTCAGGACCCATTAATCCCGTGCCGTCAGCGACAATTTCACGATATTTCAGAGACTTGGGACGTACGGCCAATAGTGTTTTTATTTGCAAGCGGCCAAAGACGCTGAAATGAAGTGAATTTGCCGCCCTTTAGGTTTGCCGGATTTTTCCTTTGTCTACGTCGCATCTAATTGAAATATAATCACTATTTCTGCGTAGACGCTTCTTGCCAAAGGCAAAATCTGGCAAACTGACGGTACAGGATTTATGGATCCTGACCCTAGGCGCAATGTCTTATGTCGCGGGTCAGCTTTGAATTTAGAAACCTGCGCGAAAAGCAATCTGAAATTCAAACCATATTGCTAATCTAATGTTTGCGGGGGATGCCCTAGAGGACTTACATGAGCATGGTTTTCGCTCTTTGGGTGCCTATCGGCTTGCACATGGTCCGCGCGCTGAATAGAAGGGCGCGAATTTAAAGACACCCACCCCAGACGGGGTCAATTGCTATGGGAGCACACATGCAGGTCACTGAGACGCTAAACGACGGTCTGAAACGCGGTTATGCCATCACCGTGACCGCCGCAGAACTGGACGCCAAGGTTAACGAAAAACTGGTTGAAGCGCAGCCCGAAGTTGAGATGAAGGGTTTTCGTAAAGGAAAAGTGCCTATGGCACTGCTGAAAAAACAGTTTGGTCAGCGCCTGATGGGCGAAGCGATGCAGGAAAGCATCGACGGGGCGATGTCGGATCATTTCGAAGCATCGGGTGACCGGCCATCGATGCAGCCCGAGGTCAAAATGACCAACGAGGACTGGAAGGAAGGCGACGATGTCGAGGTCACATTGGCCTACGAAGCGCTGCCCGAGATACCCGAAGTTGACATGGCCAAGCTGACGCTGGAGCGTTTGGTGGTTAAGGCGGACGAGGCCGCCATCGATGAAACGCTCGCGTCACTGGCCGAAAACGCTCAGGACTTTAAGCCCCGCAAAAAGGCTGCCAAGGCCAAAGACGGCGATCAGGTTGTGTTTGATTTTCTGGGCAAGGTCGATGGTGAAGCCTTTGAAGGTGGCGCCGCCGAAGACCATGCACTTGTTTTGGGTTCGGGTCAGTTCATTCCTGGTTTCGAAGAACAACTGGTCGGTGTCAAAGGCGGCGATGAAATGGCAGTGACGGTTTCATTCCCCGATGATTATCAGGCTGAGCATTTGGCGGGTAAAGAAGCTGTATTCGATTGCACCATCAAAGAGGTTAAAGAGCCGATCGCTGCCGAGATCAATGATGATCTTGCCACTAAATATGGCGCCGAAGACCTAGTAGGGCTAAAAGCCCGTATCGCTGAGCAGTTGGAAGGTGAATATGCCGGCGCGGCCCGCGCGGTGATGAAACGCGCCCTGCTGGATCAGTTGGACACCGCTGTCAGCTTTGAGTTGCCCCCGTCACTGGTGGACGCCGAAGCCAAGCAAATAGCGCATCAGTTGATGCATGAAGACAACCCCGAAGTCGAAGGTCATGATCACCCTGAGGTCGAACCGACGGCTGAACATACTGAACTGGCCCAGCGGCGCGTACGTCTTGGTCTGTTGTTGGCCGAGCTGGGCCAGAAGGCCGAGGTTGAAGTCACAGACGCCGAGATGAGCCAAGCAATAATGGCACAAGCCCGTCAGTATCCAGGCCAAGAACGCCAGTTCTTTGAATTCGTCCAGCAGAACCAACAGATGCAGCAACAGCTGCGTGCGCCGCTTTTTGAGGACAAGGTCGTCGACCACATCGTCGAAAAAGCGAAAGTCACCGAAAAGGAAGTCAACAAGGACGATCTTAAGGCTGCTGTGGACGCGCTTGAGGAAGAATAAATATATTTTCGTTTATTGCGGGAAAGGGCCGGTCTGCTTAGACCGGCCCTTTTTCAATTTGATTTAGTGATTATTTTTCAAGGGCGTGACGGACTATCCATGACGTTATATAGCGTTTGACGAAATACCTGAGACATCAACCATCACAACGCATTGAATTTGTTGAATTACTGCTGCGATTGGCAATCCAAGTTTTTGCAGAATGATGAAAATGAGTATTAAACCGGTGACGCACGGTTTGCACTGAGATACCTTTGACCATGCTGCCGGGACAGCCCACAAAAAAGGCCGTGTCGGATGACACGGCCTTTTGGTTGAATTGCGTTGTGCGCCAAACGATCAGGCTTTGGGCTCTTCGTCCTCGGCTGAGACAGCTGTGCTGCCACCCAGCTCGTCGTCATCGGACGCAGCTGCGCCTATATCGTCAAAGAGTTCTGCAATCTCGAAATCGGCGGCTGCTTCTTCTTCGGCAGCCAATTCCTGAATTGATTTACCAGAGGCCTGAAGCTCGGCTTCTTCCTCGGAGCGTGCGACGTTCAGGTGGATAGTTACTTCGACCTCTGGGTGCAGGACCACGTGCACGTCGTGCATTCCCAGTTCCTTGATCGGTCTGGCGATCACGATCTGCTTGCGATCTACGGTAAAGCCCTCGGCGGTGGCCGCATCGGCCGCATCACGAGGGGTGACCGAACCATAGAGGTTACCACCGTCCGACGCTTGCCGAATCACAATGAACTGTTGTCCATCAAGTTTCGCGCCAAGCGCTTCGGCCTCTTCGCGTGTTTCGAGGTTTTGCGCTTCGAGCTGCACTTTTTGTGCTTCGAAGCTGGCGATGTTCTGCTTGGACGCGCTCAACGCTTTTTTCTGCGGCAGCAGAAAGTTACGTGCGTAGCCAGATTTGACGTCAACGACGTCACCCATCTGGCCAAGTCTTGCAACACGCTCTAGAAGGATAACTTGCATGTGTTTACTCCTTACTTAACTGCGTAGGGCAGCAGGGCGAGGAACCGGGCACGTTTGATTGCACGGGAAAGCTCGCGTTGCTTTTTGGCCGAAACGGCAGTGATACGAGACGGTACGATCTTGCCACGCTCAGAGATGTAGCGCTGTAGCAGGCGTGTGTCTTTGTAGTCGATGGCGGGCGCGTTCTCACCAGAGAACGGGCAGACCTTGCGACGACGGAAAAATGGTTTTGCAGCCATGGGTTAGCTCCTATTCTCTGATCAACGGCGCTCGCGGCGTTCGCCACGGTCACCACGTTCGTCGCGTTTCTGCATCTGGACCGAAGGGCCTTCCGCATGTTCGTCGACCTTGATGGTCAGCACGCGCATGACGTCATCATGCAAGCGCATAAGCCGCTCCATCTCTTGAATCGCAGGTGCGGGTGCATCGGTGCGCATAAAGGCATAGTGGCCTTTGCGGTTCTTGTTGATCTTGTAGGCCATGGTCTTGACGCCCCAATACTCGTTGCTCACGAGTTTGCCGCCATTGTCGGATACGACAGTACCGAAATGTTCGATGAGCCCTTCTGCCTGTGTGTTAGACAGGTCCTGACGGGCGATCATCACATGCTCATAAAGAGGCATGAGAGTGCTCCACTTCTATCAAGGCGCATTTCATAGACCGATCTATCAAACCCTGCGGATGGTCACGAGAGACTGCGCGGCAAAATGTATTTGCAGGGACGCGTCCGTATACATGGCTGAGCGTGGAAGGCAAGCGCGGTTATGGGCAGCGTGTTTTGGTCGTGAACACATGGTGCAGGTGTCATGCCATTGGCGTGTTCAGGGCGCATGCAGCGGGTATTTTCCAAGATATCAAGTTCGGGTCTAGATTTCTTGTGCTGCACGGTTGGTATGTGACGACTGTCGTGTAGCAAGGATCAGAACAGACAAATGGTTTAGGGGCGCTTGTTGTATGCCCAGAAAGCACAGCTTGCAAAAGTCCGTGTTTCCAGATCGGAGATCGCTGCACCGACACGTTCGACGTGCAGATGCGCGCACAACCTGTTGAACGTTGCAGGATTGCTTGATCGTAGATTTGGCCCAGTTTATTGACATCTACAACGAACCTTGGAGCACAAAATGAAATCTCTTCTTCTGGCCGCCGCCCTCACAACTTCGGCGACATTCGCACTGGCCGCAGATAAATACACGCTGGATGCAAGCCACTCACAGATCCTGTTTTCGTATAGCCACCTAGGGTTTTCCACGACATGGGGCATGTTTTCTGGCTTTGAGGGAGAGATCATGTTTGATCAAGACAACCCCGCTGCTTCAAGTGTGAGCGTTTCCATGCCAACCAAAAGCATATTTACTGGTTGGGAACAGCGCTATGATCATTTTATGTCAGAGGATTTTTTTGGCGCAACCGATGAGGATGTTATCTCTTTCACGTCTACCAGCATCGAAGTCACTGGGGACACCACGGCCAAAATCACTGGTGATTTGACCATGAACGACGTGACGCAGTCGGTAGTCTTGGATGCGGTTTTGAACAAAGCTGACATTAACCCGATGGCCAATGTTCCATGGACAGGTTTTGACGCTAGTACCACGCTTTTGCGGTCTGACTTTGGCTTAGGTGCATTTGCTCCGTTTGTCAGTGACGAAGTGGCTTTGCAGATTTCGATTGAGGCTATGAAGGCGGAATAGGTCTTTCTTTGTGTAACCATATCAAACAGCCCGGCTGCGCAATAATTCGCGCGGCCGGTTTTCATTGCCACTGTAGAATTGTCATGCCTGTCGGCATGACTTGATCATTTGCAGAGTGGCCTTTTCAGACCACTCCGCGTGTGTCGCACTATTCCACAGGCAAGGCGCGGGTATTCATCGTCAGAGCGTTGAGCCAAAAAAACCGCCCGTCAACGGATTGACGGACGGGTGTGTTTTATCACCTGCCGCATGGGTTGGATTTACGCCTGCTGGCTCTTGTGTATCAGCGCAGCAATCACGCAGCTGAGGCAAGGTTGCGTAGCACGTAGTGCAAAACGCCACCGTGTTCGATGTATTCGATTTCGATTGCCGTATCGATCCGACATTTCAGCTGGATGACTTTCGCGGCCCCGTTAGGGAACGTTATGGTGCAAGGCACCTCTTGCAGTGGTTGAATGGTGTCGAGGCCTGAAATCGACACGGTCTCGTCGCCCGTCAGACCCAAGGATTTACGGGTATCTCCGTTGGTGAATTCAAAGGGGATGACGCCCATGCCAACAAGGTTAGAACGGTGAATACGCTCAAAGCTTTCCGCGATGACCGCCTTGACGCCTAGCAGCGCCGTTCCCTTGGCAGCCCAGTCACGCGATGATCCGGCACCGTATTGTTCGCCCCCAAAAATAACCAGCGGCGTGCCGTTTCCCTGATGCGCCATAGCCGCATCAAAGATCGAAGCCTGTGCGCCGTCAGGGCCCTTGGTGTAGCCACCTTCGACGCTGTCCAGCATTTCATTCTTGATGCGAATGTTTGCGAATGTGCCGCGCATCATAATCTCATGGTTGCCGCGGCGGCTGCCATAGGAGTTGAATTCGCGCGGGGCGACCTGGCGTTCTGTCAGGTACTGGCCTGCTGGTGTGCTTTCCTTGAATGCGCCTGCGGGCGAGATGTGATCGGTGGTGATCATGTCCCCAAGAATTGCCAGCACCTTGGCGTTTTCAAGATTGGTGATTACGCCGGGCTCTGGCGACATGCCTTGGAAATAGGGTGGATTCTGCACATAGGTCGAGGTCGGCGGCCAGTCATAGGTTTTCTGGTTGGTTGTTTCGACATCCTGCCATTTTTCGTCGCCCTTAAAGACGTCAGCGTATTTCGTCAGGAAGGCTTCGCGCGTGACTGTGGCTTCTACCAGTTCGGCTACTTCTTGGCTGGTGGGCCAGATATCCTTAAGGAAAACCTCGTTGCCGTCCTTGTCGGTGCCAATCGCGTCCTCGGCCAGATTGATGTCAAGCGTGCCTGCTAGCGCGTACGCCACCACAAGGGGGGGCGAGGCCAGATAGTTGGCGCGCACATCGGGTGAAATACGGCCCTCAAAGTTGCGGTTGCCCGACAGGACCGAGGTTGCGACAAGATCGCCTTCGGCGATGGCTTTGCTTAGTTCGGGCTGGATCGGGCCAGAGTTTCCGATACAGGTGGTGCAACCATAACCCACAAGGTTGAACCCGACCTTATCGAGGTCTTCCTGAAGGCCTGCGGCCTCAAGATAGGCAGAAACCACCTGGCTTCCCGGGGCCAGCGATGTCTTGACCCAAGGTTTACGGTTCAGTCCGAGCGCTGCAGCCTTGCGCGCAACAAGGCCTGCGCCGATCATGACGTAGGGGTTAGAGGTGTTTGTGCATGAGGTGATCGAGGCAATAACGACCTTGCCGCTCTCCATGGTGTAGTCTTCGCCTTCGACGACGACCTGCTTGCCCATGGGGCGTTTGAACGTCTCTTCCATTTCGCGGTGGAATGATGATTGGCCGTCGGTCAGCGCCACATAGTCTTGGGGGCGTTTTGGCCCCGAGATCGCAGGCACGATGGTACCCATGTCCAGGTGTAGCGTATCGGTGTAGATCGGAGCATAGTCATCGCCGCGCCAGAATCCATTTTCCTTGGCGTAAGCTTCCACCAGAGCAACGCGGTCTTCGTCACGTCCAGTGTTACGCAGATAGCGCAGCGTTTCGTCGTCGATTGGGAAAAAGCCACAGGTGGCACCATATTCTGGGGCCATGTTGGCGATAGTCGCGCGGTCGGCCAGCGGTAGCCGATTGAGCCCTTCGCCGTAAAACTCTACGAATTTGCTGACAACACCCTTGGCGCGCAGCATCTCGACCACTTTTAGGACAAGGTCGGTACCGGTGGTGCCTTCGACCATGGAACCTGTAAGCTCAAAACCGATGACCTCTGGGATCAGCATTGAAATGGGCTGGCCTAGCATCGCAGCCTCGGCTTCGATCCCGCCAACGCCCCATCCCAGAACGGCCGCGCCGTTGACCATTGTGGTGTGGCTGTCGGTGCCAACTAATGTGTCAGGGTATGCGACTTGCTCACCATTTTGGTCTGCATCGGTCCAGACAGTTTGGGCGAGGTACTCCAGGTTTACCTGGTGGCAGATGCCGGTGCCGGGTGGCACAACCCGAAAGTTATTGAACGCGGACTGGCCCCACTTGAGGAAAGTATACCGTTCCATGTTGCGTTCGTATTCGCGGTCGACATTCATTTGGAACGCACGTGGGTTGCCGAACTCGTCGATCATGACCGAGTGGTCGATTACAAGATCAACGGGGTTCAGCGGATTAATCTTTTCCGGATCACCGCCCAAGGCAACAAGGCCATCGCGCATCGCAGCAAGGTCAACGACCGCTGGCACGCCGGTAAAGTCCTGCATCAAAACGCGGGCTGGCCGATAAGCGATTTCGCGGGGGTTTTTACCACCCTTGGCACCCCACTCAGCAAAGGCTTTGATGTCTTCGACAGTGACTGTCTTATTGTCTTCGAACCGCAACATGTTTTCTAACACGACTTTAAGTGCGGCCGGCAAGTTAGAGAAGTCACCCAATCCGGCATCAGTTGCAGCTGGAATTGAGTAATAAGCAATGGACTGATCGCCAACGGTCAGAGTCTTGCGGGTTTTGGCGGTGTCGTGACCAACAGTGATGGGCATGAGAGCTCCCTTTTCGGAATGCGATAGGTGGCAAAAGAATTGTGTGGGTATTGCCTCAAGCGCGGTCGGTGATCAACCCGTTTCAGGGTCGTGCGACGATTTTGTATACTGTCGCATACTGATTTGCGTTACGAGTGACATAAAAGCTCAACAAAGCTTGATTGGATATTTGCTTGCGCAGGTTTTAGTAAGTTGCATTACTCTAGACAGACGACAACTGAAGGTTTAGTTTTCTAATGAAGCACCTGATTCCATTTGTATTTTTCATGCTTTCGTCTCTTGGGCTACCAGTGGTGGCGCAATCGCCAGTGGTGGTTGAGTTGTTTACCTCTCAGGGCTGCCCTTCATGTCCGCCAGCTGACAAGCTGCTGCATGAGCTTGCCCAACGGGACGATGTTATCCCGCTGGCACTGCATGTGGATTACTGGGACTATATTGGTTGGAAAGATGAGTTTTCGCATCCTGACTATGCCAAGCGTCAGCGTGGCTATGCGGTTCAAGCAAAGCGGCGATCTGTTTATACGCCGCAGATGATTGTTAACGGAGTTACGGATATTGTCGGCGCACGACGCATGGAGCTGAGCAAGGCTATTGCCCACCATGCGGATCTACCCTCCCGTGTTGAACTGTCAGTCAATCGATCTGGGTCAGAAATTTTGATTAACGCGCAACCGACCAACGTGGATGGTCCGTTGATCGTTCGCATGTTGCGCTACACCCCGCAACGCAGCGCTCATATAACGCGTGGCGAAAATGCGGGTCACACGATGCCGTATGCGAATGTTACTGAGAACTGGACAGTCTTGGCTGAGTGGGATGGTACGACCGCTTTGGCGCTCACGTCCGTGGTCGAAGGCGACAAACCAGTTGTCGTGCTGGTTCAACAAGACCAACACGGGCCGATACTCGCGGCAGTCCGGCTCAGGTAATTTTACCCGGGCGCCAACGCCGAGAGATCCACATCCATTGTTCGGGATGGGCGCGTATCCGCGCACTCATGAGATCATTCATCGTTCGGGTCATGGTAAGCGGATCGGAATGCGGAACCGGGCTGTCCATTTCAAATCTGAAAGTCAGCCCGTCTGGATTGCGGATCGCAAAATACGGCACCAAGAGTGCTTTATATCGTAGCGCCAGCTCTGCTGCAGAAATGGCTGTGCACGCGGGTTTGCCAAGAAAGTCGAGAATAGGCGCACCGTGTACGTGCTGATCAAAAAGTAAGACCAACTGACCCCCGTCTTTCAGGTGGCGGACAAAGCCTGCGGTACCTTTGCGACCCTGCGGAAACCCTGGCCCATTCAAAGATTCCAACGCCTGTACGTAGTGTTTATTGAAATATGGGTTGGACAAATCACGATAGAGGCCGCTCACATCGTAGCCCCGATGCACAAGATTGGCGCGGCTGGCTTCGTAGTTTCCAAAATGCCCACCCACAAGAATTACAGGACGTTTATCTTGTGCCGCTTTTTCAAAGGCGGCAAATCCCGCACCGCCATATGCAACGCCTTTTTGCCGGGCCTGAAATCGTTTGGTAGAATAGATTTCGATTAGGGAGCGCCCTGCATTATCGAGACTGCCACGTGCAATGCGCTTGATTTCAGCATCGGGCAGATGAGGCATTATGAAACGGACATTTGCTTCGGCGCGGCGCAGATATCCGGCGGCTGGCCCAACCAAATTTGACATGATCCTGCCCATCGTGGGAACCCGCCATGCGTAGGGCAGCAACAGTAGCGTTCGGATCAGTCCTTCAGCCACGGCATTGACCACCCGGTGCTTGACTTTTATCCGAAATGGTATGTCTTCTGGCGCGTGACGCATATGAGTCCTCGGGGTCATTTCCTCGCACCCTAGCTGGTGCGCGTTTCTCGGTACCAGACATAAATTCCTGCGCTTGCAATCACAAGCGCACCGAGTAACGTCCAGCCATCAGGCATTTCATCAAAAAGCAAAAAGCCCCAAAATACTGCAAAGACAAGACCGGTGTAGTTGAACGGTGCGAGCAGACCTGCCTCGGCCATAGACAGTGCGCGGATCAGCATTAATTGGCCTGCCGTTCCGAAACCGCCGATCAGGACCAGAAACCCGATGGCCTGCGCGCTAAGTGGCGTCATGTAAAACGGCACAATGACGGTCAGCAAAATCGAACCTACCAATCCGGTATAAAAAAGCGAGGTCCAGACGTCTTCGCTGGGGCCGAGGCGACGGGTGATCAGCGTGTATGTGGCAAAGCAAAAGGCGGCGATCAGTGGCAAAAGGGCGGCGGGCTGGAATACGTCTGCACCCGGCCGGATGACGATCATCGCGCCAACGAGGGCGACCACGATAGCACCGATGCGGCGGGGCCCAAGAGATTCACCTAAAAACAGGGCGCCGCCCAAGGTGATGAGCAATGGGTTCATCGATATCACAGCCGTGGCCTCGGCTAAACCGATGCGCCCCAAGGCAAGAAAAAAGAAGAATGTCGCCATCATCAGCAATACAGAGCGGGTGATCTGAAGAGCAGGATAGGCGCTGCGCGAGACTTGGCGCAGGCGTGGGGCCACTAAGATGAGCACGATTAGCATCTGGCCTGCGTATCGCGCCCAGAGGGCGGGTAGGGTGCCGGTCATGGGAACGACTGCCTTAACGCAGACGTCCATGAGGCCAAAACAAACTATCGCGGCGATGGTAAGAACGATTGCGCGGACGGGTGCAGGGTTGGCTGGGGTCATGAGGCGCCGATAGGCTTACATTGCTGCCGTGTCGAGGGGACATATACAAACTGAGTCGAATTTCTAGATTTTGCAATCGTTCCGGACACCGTGATAGCGGTGGTGCGAGCATAGTAAGCGATTGGTTTTCTATTTCCCTATGCTGCGAGAATGCACACTTTTTGTTTGTGCCTTTTTATATCAGTCTGAACTATTTTCAACCACAAGCATCAGGTCACCTGCTGTTTCCATCTGACGGATTGTGGTTACGATCGCTGCCATTGCGGCATCGGCTTCCGCTGCTGTTGGTTCACCAGCTTCGCTCATCTCGTCACGCAATTGGTCAGACAAGCGCGCCGACATGTTGCTGAGCAAGAACTCGGCGCTGTCTTTCACGCCCATTGCCTCCGCGCCCGCCAGCGCCGTTATCAGAGCATCCTGATCGATTTCACGCAGAATGCGGGGAACGTCGCGCGGTGCGATGCGGACGGGAATGTTGCCAAAGGTAAAGATCGCTTTACGAACGGCTTCTGCGAATCCTTCGTCGGTTTCATCAAGACCAGCGAGCATATCCTCGCGCGTGATAGATGTAGACGAGTTAAGTATCGCGCCTACCCGTTCAACAGGCCCGTCATCAAAGGCACTTACAGGGCGCGCGTCCAGTTGACTGGCCAGCGACAAACCTATCCGATCAACTGCATCCGGTGTCACCGCGCCAGTCATCGATACAGCATATGTTATTTGGCGCGCGCGGGGCCCAGGCAATTTTCCCAAAAGTTCGGCTGCCTTGCTGACGTCAAGTTTAGACAGCATAACTGCGGCAATCTCGATGCTTTCGTCTTCGAGGATGGGAAGCAGCATGTCAGTTCCCATTTCGCGAATGCGCGCCCATGGGTCGCCTGCTTCACGCACCCCGGCTTCTTTGCGCAGACGGGCTGAGGTGTGGGGGCTTATGCGTCCATCAAGCGCGCTGAGCGCCCCGGCCATACCACCAGGAAACGACAGCCCGACATTTTCAACTTGGCTTGCGAATTCCTCAACCACCTGATGCAATGTGTCCCGGTCTATGGATCGCATGTGGCCCATCGCTTTGGTCAGGTGCGCCTGCAAATCCTCGGGTAGATCTTCGAGCGGCAGGTCTGCGCCGTCATTCAAGAGCAGGCGCACAACTATGGCCGCCTTGGCACGGCGGCTGAGCATCGGTGGTTCCCCGTTCATTGAAGATGCCCCGCCCCGTTGTGCTGGCAAGGGAGCGGCTGCAAAAGGAACCAAGTCTGTCATATCTTGCCTCAATCCAATGTTTCATTGGGTGTGGCAGACAAAGGTTGATAATCTCTCAACCTCAGTGGGGATCTTAGTAGTTGTATACCGTTCCGTCTGCGATAGATTTGCGCAGCGAAGTTTCGGCCCATGTGCCAGCGCCACCGCGTGCCTGGATTTCGCGCAATTGAGCAATAGCCGCGACTTTTTGTCCAGCAATAACGAAACCTTGTGCCATGTAAGATCGCGCAAGGATATTATCGGGGTTGGTGTCGATCGCCCGCTTATAATAGAGGTTTGCAAGCGCAAGGTTGCCCAATTTGCGCGCGGTGAACCCGCGATAGGTTAAAACTCTGTCAGAGGCTTGGTCAGCCATGCTATCCAGCACCTGGGTCGCAGCGTTATAACGCCCGGCATGAGCCAGCTCTCGGACTGCCTTGTAAAGCGTGTCGTCATCCAGATGCGATGTTTTGTCAGGACGCACGCATTTTTGAATATTTGCGTCCCATACTCCGTTCACTTTTTCCGAAAACCGGACATATTTCTTAGTCTCTGGATCCCACTGACGAACAGCAAAGCAATCTTTTGTGGTTTGCGTGGGCTTTGGCGCTGTTTCGCTGCCACTTCCAGCTGCGACAGATGCATTTGGCATAGAACACCACAGTGCCATAACGGCAAATAGGGAAAGATTACGCAGCAATTATATATCTCCTAATGGTTCGGTTATAGATCACTTAACGGGCTATCGGCCTGCCGCATACATGCAATTGGTTGTCAACGAGGTGTGATTTTCAGCCAGTTGTCGCAGTACAAGTATTGGTCTGTGCATCATAGACGGTGCCCGCTTCACAATTCATCGCCTGTTGTTCGTGCTTGGTGCCACAGCCCATAGCAAGGCTGAGTGTGGGGCCAAACGTGAGAACCAGTGTGGCCGCAATAATCTTGATTTTCACCTATTATCTCCCATCTTTGTTAACAGATTACGTGACATTTAACACATAGAGCATCGTGCAAGCCAATCAAAACAAAAGTGTGGATTGGACGCGCACCCATCAAATCTTCGCCTTGAGATTGAGCATCTGACTTGGTGCGGAGATAAAATAATGAGACTGGCACAAGAAAAAGAATGCAAAAAAGGGCGCCCGCTTTCGGACGCCCTTTCATGTTCAACTGCTGGGGAGGATCAGCAGCTGTAGTACATTCCGAACTCAACCGGATGCGGCGTGTGCTCGTATGTTTCTATTTCTTCCATCTTCAGTTCGATGTAGCCATCGATCTGATCCTTGGTAAACACGTCGCCTGCCAGCAGGAATTCGTGGTCGGCCTGCAGGCACTCCATCGCTTCGCGCAGTGAACCGCACACGGTGGGTATGTCAGCCAGCTCTTCGGCGGGCAGATCATAAAGGTTTTTGTCCATTGCTTCGCCCGGATCAATCTTGTTTTTGATCCCGTCAAGGCCCGCCATCAACAATGCTGCAAAGCACAGGTATGGGTTGGCGCTTGGGTCGGGGAAACGCGCTTCGACGCGCTTGGCCTTGGGCGACTCGGTCCATGGGATCCGTACACAGCCCGAACGGTTACGGGCCGAATAGGCACGCAGCACTGGGGCTTCGAAGCCGGGGATCAGCCGTTTATAGCTGTTCGTCGATGGGTTGGTGAACGCATTAAGGGTTTTAGCGTGCTTTAGAATGCCGCCAATGAACCACAAAGCTTCGTCCGACAGATCGGCGTATTTATCACCTGCAAATACTGGTTTGCCATCTTTCCAAATCGACATGTTGCAATGCATACCAGTGCCGTTGTCGCCATACAGCGGTTTGGGCATGAACGTTGCCGACTTGCCATAGGCGGCGGCAACGTTGTGGATGACATATTTGTATTTTTGCAATTCATCGGCTTGTTTGGTCAAGCTCCCAAAAATCAGGCCCAACTCGTGTTGGCAGGACGCGACCTCGTGGTGATGCTTGTCAACTTTCATACCGAGGCGCTTCATTGTCGAAAGCATCTCGGAACGCAGATCTTGAGATTCGTCAGTAGGGTTGACTGGAAAATAGCCGCCCTTGACGCCTGGGCGGTGGCCCATGTTGCCCATCTCGTATTCGGTATCTGTGTTCCATGACGCGTCGGTCGCATCGACCTCATAGGATACTTTATTGATACTATTAGAAAAACGAACGTCGTCGAACAAGAAAAACTCTGCTTCAGGCCCCCAGTAAGATACATCGCCTATACCGGACGATTTCAAATACGCTTCTGCCTTTTCAGCGGTTCCGCGCGGATCGCGATCATACGCTTCGCCAGTGTCTGGTTCGACGACCGAGCAATGGACGCATATCGTTTTCTCTGCATAGAAAGGGTCGATATACGCGCTTGACTGATCCGGCATTAGCTTCATGTCGGAAGCTTCGATCGACTTCCATCCGGCGATGGACGATCCGTCGAACATAAATCCTTCTTCAAGAAAGTCTTCGTCGACCTGATCGGCCATAACGGTAACGTGCTGCAGTTTGCCGCGCGGGTCTGTGAACCGGATATCGACGTACTCGGCGTCTTCTTCCTTGATGAGGTCAAGAACGGGGTTTGCCATTTTGCAGAAATTCCTTCGTGTCTTTGTAGGTTGATTAGAGAGCGTCCGAACCGGTTTCACCGGTGCGAATGCGGATTGTCTGTTGGATGTCAGA